>NZ_CP080545.1:2087500-2695000 GCF_019550795.1 Paenibacillus sp. sptzw28 | reverse complement strand
TGATCGCTCTCGGATTATATTTCTCAATCAGAAGCGTAGTTGATGCCGCGGCGTTGACCATCCCCACTTCCGTTCTTGATACGACAACGGGGATAGAATCGATTTTGCCTATGTAGTAAGTGTATGAGTCAAAAGTTTCCGTGTCATATTCATTCATAACTTCAAGAAAATACTGTACTTCTTCCGGCATGGCGCCTTGAATGGCAATCGGTCTCGGATCCGTCGTTTTCGCAAACGCTTGAGAGGGGATGAGCAACAAACTAAAAGCAATCAATAAAGGGATAATACTCTTCATACCGTGCGTCACCTCCATAATAGAATTGTCCCTTATTATAAGGGGAACTATATAACATGAAAATACATTTTCTAAATATGAACATTGGCATAAAAATGGTGATCTAGAAGCACATTTCGATGAATATACTGGCCATAGGTGTTGTCGTTCTCGCACTTTTTATCGTAGTTGCTATTGTGGGTATCCTCATGGCGGCTAACAGGCAGCAGCTGAAAACCAACTGATTAATGATTCATTTCCCCAAAGGAAGTTTAAATATTAGGTAGTGGGAAGCATCAAACAACGGAATAGACATGATCCCTCGAAGGGATTGAGTAATCCGAAAGGTTGGTTCTACCATGTTCTCCCTGAAGAGAAGAAAAAGGTTTAAGTTTCTCCGGCAACTCTTGTCACACAAAAAAATAGTGGCATAAGAAAATGATTTGGAGTCAATGATTTATTATGAAGGATTGCGGCTTCCCACTTTTGAAGACCCTGCGTACAATCATCGCAGGGTCTTCGTGTGTCCTAAGGAAGAACCGGGCCCCCCAGAGCTCCTCCTATCTCCGCAACGAGCTGACGTATATTTATTTCCTCTCGCATACTCAATTGCTTAAGATTTTTAACGACAATATTTCTTATGCCAATTTCTTTCGTAACAAAATATTTAATGTAAATGTTCCTTATACTGAACATCTGCCTGTTGATTTCGTCAAATGAAGCTATAAGAGCCTCGGATTCTTTTACAACTATCTTTTCGGTCAATAAGTATTTGACTCTTTCCGCCATTAATTTCTTATGATCACATAACACATGAAGCGCTTTTAGTATCCAGGCCTCATATTCATGAGTTTCAATACAGACATAGAGTACAGGATAGATGTTCATTCCAAAAATAAATTCGCCATCAAGCGGTTCGCTGACCATTTTGTATTTAACCGACGTGTTGGTTGAGTTGATATAATCTTCAAGACTTTCAATAATGAAAGGGATGTCCAGCCGGAATGAGCTTTGATGGTTGACTTGCAGTGCCTGCACGTCAAAATTTTCTGAATTTCTGTCTGCATAGCTGCTTTCGTAGGCATTAAGCAATTGGACAAACGAAACTTTTTCAAAGGAATACTTGCCGTTTTGGAAGAAATCTGCAGCGAAAAAGACATCTTCAACCGGATCATACCCGTAAATGAACAGATCATGATACAAATGAAGCCGCCCATAATGCTCGTAAGCGGGTACAAAAAAGGTATCAACGCATAAATAAACGTAGCTTGAAGTGTCTATTGCGTTTTTTATAAACTCAATAATGTTGATATTGTTTTTTCTAATAAGCTCGCGCGAAATGTATTGACGATTAATCAAGGGATATATGATTCTGGCCAAGGGCTGGTAAAACATTAACCAGTAATAATCCTCATCCTTTTCTTTACTGATATGCAGCTGAATGTGATTAGAATATAACCAGTCCTTATATGCATGATGGGTTGCAAGAATAGCAATGATATTTGCATTTCTCGGAAAAGAGGTAATCGGCGGATACGGCATTTCGAGGACTTTCATAAAAAATTCCTCCCGATACTTTCTGTTATTCATAGCGGCTATTTTGTATAAGTGTTACAGATTCGCCAGGATTGTCTAATGGTGTCAGGTATGTATTCTTCACCCTTTGTGCAAAACCTTCTTAATCCTGCAATTTTTAGATTCAAAACAGGGATATGCATGTGCATACCCCCTCTTTGCTTTCGGACCTATTCGTTTGCATTCATGCTTACACTCATGATGCTACACACCTGTCCATTGCTTTATCAATGCATTTGCATCTGAATTCAGAATCGCTTTAACCCTTTCATCCCCATCCCTTCCCAAAGCGCTGTTATTAAGGTGTTTCACAAAATCTTGCATGTGCTTGGCGGCCTGTTCCGGCCGGTTTATATCCAGTTGGTGCTGTGCTTGTTCGAGGCTGTTGCCGAGCTGAACGGACAATGGTCTGCTTAGCTGGGATTTGTAACGGTCAAGCAGCAGATTCATGGCATCTATGCTCGTTGTCACATTGATTGGGAAATTCTTTTGAAGCTTGTTTCCAGCTGCATCTACAGCGGTAATAACAGCAATTTGGCTGCCGGTCTTTCCGGCTAAATCGATAACGATGCTCGGTCCTGTAGACAGGTCTAGTGTGTATACGGAATCACTTACGGTAATCTGTGCAGAAACCAAACCTGATAGATTATCGGCCGCCTGAAAGGTTAACGGCAGGTTGTCATCGAAAGAGTCTCCCTCCTGCAATTCAACACCATTTACAATGAGCTTAAAGCCGGGAAGTGTTTGATCGAGTTTAAACGTCTGCCGGCTTGCATCCTCAACATTTCCAGCCCTGTCCGTTGAGCGGTACTCAATGGTGTAAAATCCGTCTTGGGTAAGGGAGAAAGGTCCCGAGTATACTTTCCATTCCTCACCGTCCCCTAATTTATACTCCGTCTTGTCTACGCCGGACAAATCATCCGCTGCATTCAGAGTTACATTTACATCGGATGTGTACCAGTCATTGTTAACATCGCCTGTTAAAGCAAGCCCGGTTACCGGCTTTGTCTGATCCAATCGTACAGATACTGAATCTGACATAGGCGATTCCACTGATAGGCTGGAATTGCTGACTTTATAATAATAGGTTAGAGCAGAGTCGATCCCATTGTCGGTATAGGCTGTTGCACTCCCTTTATAAATAGGCGTATACGTCCCGTCAGCGCTCGTTGATCTGTAAAGGGTATACGATGTCGCTCCCAGAGCCTTGTTCCAGGAAAGCGAAGCTGAATTTGATGTTGTCGCAGCGATCTGAAGCCCCATCAAAGGATCATGAGTCAGTGTATTGTCAGCAATCATTATCCAGTTGATCAAAGGGTCCTCCGCGGCCGTATTTCTCACCGTGACATTGATCGTGCCGTCCGTTACGTCAACCGTATTGCCGTAAACCTTGTTGGATATATACGTGATTGCATTCTTTTTGACTCCATTGATGTACAAGTCCGCTTTTCTGGTGGAGTTATTCCATATATCATTGAACCCTGTATAAACAGTGTAAGAACCATTCTTCACCGTAAACTTATAAGTTAGATCGGTACCCGCAGGAGAATTGCTGACATTCCCGCCATTCAAATACCGGAGTGTGGAGAAAATGTCTCCACCGGCCGAGCCTGCCGGATTGGAATTCGTTCCGACATAGCCCCAAGGATCGGAATCGCCTGTATTGTACGTCTGCTCCACAACGTTCTTATTCACCAGGGTATCCTGAAGGTATGAGGTCATCAGGCTGTAATCATTTGTCGCATAACCGCTGCTGTTAACAAAATAAATGGTGTTACGCGCAACCGCGTAAATTTTAAACTGCAAGGTTTTGTTGTTAAACTGCGGCAGCACGGCCTTTAAGGTATAGGTACCCGGAAGTGCGAACGTACTCGCCGTTACCGGCTGTGAATTTACCGACCACGTTACGGCTGTTGTTATTGGAGCTTCAGCGCCGCTTGGCGTCACTTCGATTTGGTCTGGTAAAGCCAGCTCGGCTCCGGTTGCCACAACCTCGGGTAATTTAATGTTTGTTTGCACACTTCCCATACTGTTCAATATATCGGTGGTCCAGCTGCTGTACCATTTAATGGACATATCCGTACCTTGGCCAAATTCGATAGGCAGCCATACATATTTGGCACCGCCGTTCGCACTGAAATTACCGCCATTCCAATCATCACCGACATAAATGAATTTTCCTCTTGCAGGGTCGACAGGGATAACGGATGCCGTTTGAGAATTAAAGGCTATCATCGGGTTAGGATCGGAAGGCGATGTCCTTATGAACGGATCCGCCAGAGACGACCATTTACCCAGCATTTGATCGGCCACACTGTACATATTTTGATTCGGAGCCCATCCGGTTGCACCTGAGGTCACCAGATAATATTTTCCGTTATACTTGAATACGGCCGGAGCTTCACGCAAGCCGCCGGGGAAAAGTCTTATATAATCGACGCCATACACGCCCTTGTAGGTTGTATCGCGGACAGGCTTGCCGTTTGCATCCACATTGCCGTCCTTATGCCAGCCTACCACGTCCGAGTAGTCATCCAGCAGCTTGGAAATATAGAGAGTCCTGTTTTCTTCGCTGGAATAGATAAGATAAGCCGTGCCGTCATCATCCTTAAACAAATTCATATCACGCGCCATCCCGGGGTTGCCCGGCTGATAATCGGTCTGATCCGGTGGACACTGATCCATGCGGTAGCTCTTCTGGTAGATGAACGGACCGGTCGGGGAATCGCTTATCGCGTATCCGGCTTGAGCTTTACCATAGTTTGCATTGTTATTATAAGGATCTTTATCTCCGTCAATATGAGCCCACATGACATACTTCTTCGTTTTATCGTTATAAATAACTTTCGGTCTTTCGATGATTCTGCCCTTTCTTATATCCGCCCAGATGTTTACGGTATCGGTTCTGCCGGCATATAGCTTGGAAATGAGCGGATCGTTCGTAAAATCGTCCATCGATTGCACCATCGTTAATGCCATACCTTCATCTTTCCAATTTAACAAATCCCTCGAAGAGTACACTCTCACTCCCGCCGCCGGCCATGCACCTTTATGATATTCGCCGTACCAATAGTATTTTTGCGTTGCCTGGTCATACATGATCCCTGCGCCATGGGCATCAATAGGACTGCCGTTCGTATCCGCCCACAATGTACCGGGAGTAATAGCAGTTCTCACCGCACTTACGCCAAGCGGATCCGAAGCTGCCGAGGATGTCCCGTCAATAGCCGCACTGAGTTTGTAAAAATATCCGGTGCCCTGCGTTAAGCCGGTATCGGTAAATACGTTCTCTGTACCGCTGTAAACCTGGGTGAAGGTTCCGACAGGACTTGAGGACCTGCTTATCTTGTAGGTCACAGCCGTCCCCTGCGCTTTGTCCCAGCTTAGTGTTACGGATGTGTCGGTAACTGAGGCTGCTGCAAAGTTTGCCGGGGCATCATATTGGTAGGTCGCAGCCTGCACGGAAGCCGCCGCTGATTCTCCATAAGCGTTATAAGCGGTTATTTTATAATTGTATACCGTATTTGGAGTTAACCCGGTATCCTGGTAGCTTATGGCCGCTCCGTCATACACCTTGGTGAAGGTACTGCCTGCATCCGATGAGCGGTATACCCTGTAGCCGGTTGCTTTGGCCGCTGCTGCCCAGTTCAAATTGATGGTTGATGAATTCACTGCAGCCGCCGATTGTCCCGTCGGTGCACCAGGAGGCGTTGGATTCGTCCGTACACTTAGCTCGGATGACCACTGGGATTCTGTCGGTCCGCCATATACGAACGCTGATTTATAATAGTAAGCCGTGTCAGAGCTTAACCCGGTATCCACAAAGCTGTTTGTTGTGCTGTTCCCAACAAAGGCATAACCGCTTCCGGGTGTCGTTGAACGGTAAATATTGTAGCTGGATGCTCCGTCAACCGGATCCCAGCCAAGTGAAACAGAAGTGCCGGTTTGTGAACTTGACTGAAGGACTGAAGTGTTTACAGCCGGCGCATCCGTTACCTTAACATCATCCAAATAAACCGCCTGCCATTTGTTCCGGATTCCGATTTTACCGCTTTTGTAGGTAGTATCAATCACATCGAAAACAAGCTTGTCCGTTCCGTTGTTAACGATATAGCATTTGATGGAATTTCCAACCAACACCATCTTTAACTGATACCATGTGTTTTTGCTTAATGTATAAGAGAGACTTTTTAAAGTGGTATCAGAACCGTTGATCCTTTTGGAAAGAACCAAAGCACCCGTTGCTTGCATTTGAAAATAGTAGAAATTCCGAGAGTCCTGGACACGTGCCAGAATTCCCGGAAAGGCTCCGCCGCCCCCGGTGTAGAAACGCATTGTAACCGCTACATCCGTCCATGCGGAATCTCCTCCGGTGATAATACCTTCGCCGGTGTCCGTCTGATTGAGCACTCTGTTGCCGGTATCAGTAGGAGACGCAGCGACGTTCCATGTTCCGGAGGTTACTGTCCAAGCCGGATTAGCCGTATAATCTCCATCCGAGAAATCATCCGTGAAATAACTCACGGGTGCTGCAGGCGCGGCAGAAACTGTTTTTAAATGTGCGAGATTAAGAGGCATTATTAATGATAACAACAGAAGCAGAACTAGCGGCTTGTACCTTTTCTTCATCGTTATTCCTCTCCTTTTTTTTGCTAGAGTGAAACGAGCGTTGAGTTCAATGTTAAACGATCGAGAATTCATCTTCCGTATGTGCTGTTTAATCCTCCTGACTTTATGTTTTATAGTTATAGTTAACGAAACCAGGTTAGTGTAACCGGTTTCATAAAACCCAACAATTACATTACCGTTTAGCGAACGTTAATTATGTCGCAATAATGATTATACAAGGGTCAAGCCGCTGTAACGTTATCTGCAGGCGAAAGGGAAATATCCCTCCCCCCTCAAGTTCCATGAAGATCTTCGCGCGCTCGTATCACCTTAAAGCCGTCTTCAGTCTCTTCCATTTCATATATTTTCGCCCTGGAATCCGGCAGCTTGAAGGGCTGATGCAGGATCAGCATCCGCTCTCCCGTGAATGTTTGAAACAGCATCCCGTGTCCACTGTCTCCGTATACGAGCGGTTCAAGCTGCTCCCACGGACCTTTAAGCTTGCCTGACCGAGACCTTGCAATCGTCTGGACATAGCCACCCTTGTTGTAGCTGGACCAAAGCATGAGGAGCTGTCCGCCTTTTCCCTTGTACAGCTGGCATCCGTCCGTTACATAGACGCTATGTTTGGTGTTTGGCGTTGCTTCCGCGTTTATCCACGGAGCATCGGATGCCTTAAACAGGTGAATCGGTTCACCGACGCCTGCCGACAAATCGTTATTCAAGCGGACCGCTTCGAATGTACCGTCAATGAGCTGGATCCACTCATGGGCGTATACCATCCATGGCTGACCGTCTTCGTCCACATACAGAGTACCATCGAGGGTCATGAAATCGGCCGGTGGAACCGGGGCATCCGTTTTGAGCAGCTCGAACGGCCCTTCCGGAGAATCGCTGACGGCAATGCTGGTGCCTCTCATGTGATTGATTTTCCAGACTTCGGGAGGCTCTGCAATAATGCTGTCATTGTTATGGAGTGTCACAAACAAATAGAACCGGCCTTTATACTCATGAACCTCCGGGGCCCATTTTCCGTGCCCTGGATGTGCCCACACATCGTCCGGAACGGTGAATACGACATACGGCCCTTCCCATTCAAGCAGATCCGTACTCTTATACACCAATACGCCATGCCGATCCAAATCGGTTAACCCGGGGATTCCGCTGGTATACATGTAATAGACTTCATTCTTCCCGTCAGTGAGAACAAAAGGATCATGCACAGGGATATCCGTTAATCGATGCTCTTTACACGGATTCGAAGTATCTGAAGCGGCGTTATATACCGGCATAAAACACCCCCTCTCGTTTTCTACATACCATTTCAATGTCAAATGCTGAAGGATTTGCTTGGCAGTCTGGGCAGTTGGTCGATGACGAACATAAAGCGGTCGGTGAAGGTTCTTTATCTGCTACGAAGAGGGGGTGAAGCGTTTCAGGACAGAAGTGAAGTTAAAATCACGAAATAGATGGAATACAAGGGCTGGTCAGGACCGTAGTCATTGTAAAACAAAACTTATGTAATGGGTTTCATAACTGATCAAAAAATATGGGCGGCGTATATTTCTTACCAATTTGACCGATTATTAATTAATTTATAAAACGCTTACAAACATGATGTTACCCCCAAACACCGGCTCTGTCAATATAGCTGTTTTTAGTGTCGGAAGACTTGGTTTTATCATAGTCTGCTTTGTCAGAGCAGTTTAATACACGTAAAGATACTCACGCTACTTCCTCCAGAACTGACCTTATTATAATTCTTGAATTGTAGGCCTTACAATGATTTCGTTAACTGCCGTATACTCAGGTTGGGAAATAGCGTATAAAATGGATTTCGCAACAGCCTCTGCAGGCAATGCCGCTTGCAGGGACTCCTCAATGTTTTTCTTAATCTCCTCGTTCGATATCGTTTGGACCAGTTCGGTTACTACACCTCCCGGGCAAATAATCGTAGTCCGAATGTTATTCTCAGCCTCCTCTTGTCTGAGGGCTTCGGTTATTGCCCGTACGGCAAATTTAGTTCCTGAATAAACAGCCCAGGATTTTCTAACGATATGTCCCGTTACTGATGATACATTAATGATGTGTCCCCGTTTTCGTTCCCGCATATACGGAAGAACCGCGCCGATACCGTACAACACTCCTTTAATATTGACATCGATCATTTGATCCCATTCCTTAACCTTCTTCTCATGTAAATAAGATAAAGGCATTATACCAGCGTTATTAACCAAGACATCGATCTGACCGAAGGCGTTAACGGCAAACCGCGAGAGTTCTTCTACCTCCACATGGGAAGAGATATCGGTCGCTTTGTACACAGCAACACCACCTTGTTCTTCAATTGTGGATTTTAGTAAACGTAGTCGTTCTTCACGCCTTGCTGCCAGTACGACCTTCGCTCCGTTTTGGGAGAGTAATTTTGCAGTTGCCTCACCGATTCCGCTCGATGCCCCGGTAATAATCACAACTTTGTCTTCTACGTTCAACATTTTTATCCACCCTTTCTAAATCAAGATGGATTCAGTATAAAATCTAGAGTTCACTCTAGGTCAAGTGTAGTCCGAAAATTTTCGGGTCGATTGCTAATGAAAATTCTGATGATCTGTCGTTTTCGTCCCGATTACCCTAATCCCTCTATTTATATACGAAATGATTGATGACTCAACATGCTGTATTTTGCTCTGGAAATATAAAAAAGGATTCCTCGCGGCATCTCACCCACAAATCTTTAAAGGCGGGATGGCGTCCTTAGTCTTGCCTAGCCCCTGCCCGAGAATTTTTTTTGGCCATGTGTTCCAGATGGGCCAAGCCCCATTCATGCATTTGCTGCAATATGTCGTAAAGGCCACGCCCATATTCCGTAACCGAATATTCAACCCTCGGCGGCACCTCGGGGTAAACTTTTCGCGCGATTATATCTTGTTCCTCAAGCTCCCGAAGCTGCGCGGTAAGCATCTTTTGCGTGATATCAGGGAGCAGTCGTTTCAATTCCCCGAATCGTTTGGTTCCTCCGTGCAGCAGATGTAGCAAAATGATCGGCTTCCATTTCCCCACTATAATCTCCAAAGAAGCCTCCACGCCATTCCGGCAAGTATCAGGCTTTTTATTTTCCATGCAAACCGCTCCATTCTACAATAGTATCATTAAAGATAGTATGGCACGTTAAAGTGCTTACTTATTATTTTGGATGTTTGTATTTATAATAGCATTCAGAGGGCATCATCAACAATCCAAATTTGAAAGGAGAATACGTATGAACAGGCTTTTTGGGAAAACGATTGTAGTAGCAGGAGCAACAGGAGGTATTGGAGAGGGCGTAACCAAGCTTCTCCTCCAGCATGGAGCGAAAGTGGTCGCGCTTGGCCGTAATGAGGATAAGCTTGAACAATTACGAGTATATCTTTCCTCCAGCGTTGATACCAGTAATTTAATCACCCTGCAAGTCAATCTTGATCAGGATCGGGAGGGAAGTCGCGAGGTTTACGACAAATTGAAAGAGCGATTTGGCTACTTAGACGGAGCAGTCGTCGCCATTGGCACCTGGGGGGAAGCAAACAGAAGGCTGATTGACGTGAGCGATGAACTTTGGGAGCAGGCCATTCAGGATAATCTAACAAGCCACTTCCGCACTTTGCGCACGCTTGTTCCGTTGCTTAAGACGGACGGAGCCCTGATTCATTTAAGCGGTCTAAGCGCCGATAGTCCTTATCCGGGAGCAGGTCTCATCGGATTAACCAATGCCGCTAAAAAGTCGCTTGTGCTGACAATGGCTGCTGAACAAGAGTCTATTGGTCCTAGAATATATGAATTAATTATAGGTCCAATACGAACGCGCGAACGTGTTGCAAGAGGAGTAGCGCGAGCGAACTGGTACGATCCAGAGGATCTTGGAGGTTTTATGTCCGAACTCATTCAAGGCGATACTGAAGCTTCACAGAAACCTTTACACTACATGATCCAGCGCGGAAGTTGATGCATCTATCTCAAATGAAGGGTGGTACGCATAAATGGAACAAATATTCGACCAAAATAGACTGGCTTCTACATTTCCTATCGGTTATGTGTCTTTAAACATCACGAATATGGAAAAATCGATTGATTTTTATCATTCTATTATCGGACTCCATGTACTATTGAAATCCGAGCGGTTCGCTGTACTAGGCACTATTACAGAGCCGTTAATCATTTTGGCGCGAGAAGAAAAAGCGATTCAAAGAAAATCCAATGCAACCGGAATCGATCATCTGGCTATACTAGCTCCGAATCGGATTGAGCTTGCTCGGCATTTGGGTCGAATATTGGAAAGAAATTATCCCATTCGAATGATTACGAATCATGGAGTTAATGAATCGATATATTTAAACGATCCTGATGGCATTCTTATTGAAATTACGCGCGATTTCACATCGGAGGAGCTTGTTCTGCACAGACCGCTTAGTTCCCAGGAGCTGGCACAAAAGCTTTTGGACTTAAGCCATCAACTACAGTCTAACTCTCCCGAAATCGCAACGAATAGGAAAATCGGCCATGTTCTTCTTAAGGTTTCAGACCTAAGCCAAGCCGAGCAATTTTATGTCCGAGATCTCGGTTTTCAAGTATCGATGCGAATCCCTGGCGCCGTATTCGTCTCTTTCGGTGATTATCATCATCATCTTGGATTTCATGTTTGGGAAAGTCGCGGCGGCCAGCGGCCGGATATTTCCGCAATTGGACTTCGTTATTTTTCAATAACCGCACCTAATGACGAAGCTTTACTGGAATCTCCGAGCGACTTTCGTTTTGTGCGAGATCCTGCGGGGAACGGTATTGTAATGAGTCCGCATGCGGCCATTCACCACGAAGAACTGCTCGATATGGATCAGATCATTTTGGAGAGGAGTAATTCCATTGAAAATTAATAAAAAGTACGAGCGTATCACCTTCTCTTTTATCATGGCATTGTGCATGTCTGCGATTATTTCTTTTTTCATGGTATTGGTCAATGAGGGATTCCGATTCGCATTCCTTGGAACATGGCTTACGACTTGGGGAATGGCCTTACTCATCGCGTTTCCTGCAGCTTGCGTCTTACCTAAACAGATAGGTAAGATCATGAGGAAGATTACGTTTATAGAGAATAAATGAAAGAGAAAGCAATGCCATTATTCCCCAACCTATCGGATTAATCGGTGGAATACTGTTTGTTCTATATGTTGAGGTCGAGGACTACTAAGGGTAGTTCCGGAATAGAAAAACCGGAATCAGAATGAACCTATTTGATTCCGGTTACTTTAACTTTTACTGAGCTGCTCTTCTATTCATCATCAACGTATGAGGGAGATTACGCTAAATGTACGATCGACAAATCTTAGTTTTAGTTATGACTTTTTTAATGACGCTGCCGGTAGTAACTTCGTTCCGTTAATGTAGAAACCTCAATAAATGTGTAAGTAGCTAAAGGAGGTCCAATGTGTGAAGTCTTATACCTCTGACCGTATTAAAATCCCCTCAGGATTTTGGGCAGGATTACGTCAATTAGGGATTTCCGCCAACGACGTAGCTCGCAAAGCACGACTGCCGCTCACCATTATTACTGAACCAGTAGTCACCACCGCCCAATATTTCGCGATCTGGCAGGCTTATTCCGATCTCATTGGTGACACCGCCAAAGGAATCATCAAGCTTGCGACCGTCTTTGAAACAGCGAAGTACCCAGCAACCGTCTTAGCGACTTACCACGCTCGTGACTACCGCGACGCTCTAAACCGAATGGCTCGGTACAAACAACTGTGCCCCCCTGAAAGCTTACGTATCACCGAGGAGGGCGAGCACTGTACAATCGAACTGGAATGGCTGTATACCGAGCAACCCGGTCCGCCGATGCTGGTTGGTATCACGCTGGCATATCTTCTGGAGCTTGGGCGCCGGGGCACAGGTCAACCTTTGACGGCGCGGTTCGTCGAATTTTCGCATTCAATGGGCGATGTACAGGCCCTTGAAGCTTACTTCGGCTGCTGTATCCGGATTGGTGCAAAATATAACCGGTTGACGCTACATCGAAGAGATCTGGACCGCCCCTTTGTCTCGTACAACGAAGAGTTGCTGGAGATCCTTACTCTCGTTCTAGACCGATCGTTGGATGAACAACAGCGCAGCCCCTCAATAACCGAGATGGTCAAATGGACCATGAAACGTAGCCTCACAGGAGGGCGTCCCGACATTCAGGCTGTCTCGAAGGAGTTGGGTATGAGCGCTCGTACCTTGCAGCGCCGGCTTACTGACGAAAACACGAGCTTCAAGCATCTGTTGACACAAGCTAGACATGAGCAGGCACGAGAGTACTTGGCAGACCCCTCGCTCGATATTAAAGAAGTGGCTTTCTTGATTGGATATAAAGACCAGAACTCGTTCTACCGCGCCTTCCGCCTTTGGGAAGGTGATACTCCTTCAAATTGGCGTACAAAGAGCTAGTATTTGCTGAGCTTTATTATTTGGCGTGTTAAACAAGAACTTTGGCGCAATATGCTAGTTACTGAACAATCCAGACAAGGTAATATAATCACTATCCGGAGCACAAGACTGTTTTAAAAATGACTACTAATTTAAGGAGAAATGTATTTTGGATATGGGATTAAACAATAAAACAGCTTTAGTTACAGGATCAACGAAAGGTATAGGTAAAGCAATTGCCATTGAACTTGCCAAAGAAGGTGTTAATGTACTGATTAATGGACGAAATGATGAAGAGGTAGAACGAACTGTAAATGAAATTAAGTTAAATTTCCCGGCTACCTCTCCTCAAAATGCTACAGCCGATATTGTGGATATTGGGCAAAGAGAAGCTTTATTTGAAAAATACCCCAATATTGATATTTTAATTAATAACATGGGTATTTATGAAATTATGCAATATGAGGACGTTGACGATGAAGTATGGGAAAAATACTTCCATACTAATGTTCTTGCTGCAAATGGATTATCTAAATTTTATTTACCCAAAATGTTAAAAAATAATTATGGCCGCATTATCTTTATTGCGAGTGAAGAAGCAATTATGCCTTCAGGACTAATGCCTCAGTATAGTATGACAAAATCAATGCTATTATCATTGTCAAAAAGCTTATCTAAATTAACAAAAGGAACAGAAGTTACAGTCAATACGATCATGCCAGGACCAACACTCTCTGAAAATGTTCATCAAATAATTGAGGGTATGTACCCTAATGAAGGTATGACTTTTTCAGAAAAAGAGAAAGAATTTATGACTACAAACCTACCTCAATCTGAAATACAGCGATTTATCAAGCCTATTGAAATAGGTAGACTAACTGCATTTGTATGTAGTCCTTATGCATCCGCATTTAAAGGTTCTCCAATCCGTATGGATGGGGGAATGGTACCGACTATTTTTTAACATTTTTTAATTATCGGGCAAGGACTTTTTCAAATTCGCTTGATGAGCCTGGGACCGTCAGGCCAGAGTCGGCAAGCAGGCTGATGATATTTAAGCCTGCGGCCGGCTCTGGCCTCTTCTCTAATCAGTGCCCCGCGAACGCAAGCGGGGCTTCATTCTCCCTATTATGAAACTTGGTGCTGACTGGTCTGTATAAGGAATCGAAAGGCATCGAGTTGACGCCAGATGAGACGGGAGGCAGCATGCTCTCCGCTTGCATCAACATAAGCTATTCGAGCACAACCGGTTCATGGTCCAGTTAGATATCGGAGGGATGCCATATACTAAGGTTGCGAAGGCAATCGAATTGTTGGCTGCCAAAGTTTCACCCGTCGTGCGACGGGAGCTTTCACGTTATCACTTTTCAAAAATTCCGACACCACACGATATCATACTCATCGCGTTTCCTGCAGCTTGCGTCTTACCTAAACAGGTAGGTAAGATCATGAGGAAGATTACGTTTATAGAGAATAAAATGAAAGAGAAAGCAATGCCAAAGCAACCTGTATCACGGTGCCTTAGATACATTGCTTTACCACAGAATTTTTGTGAATAAAAAAAACCACGATACCAAATCGTGGTTTTTTTATTATATTCTAATCTAATTGATGAGCTTCAACGTCCTAGGAGCACTTGCTGTATCCGCAGCTGCTGCATGTTTTGCAGCCTTCTAGATTAAGCAGCGAAGCTGAGCCGCACGATGGGCATAAATCCCGGGATGCAGCCGCCGCTTCATACGGGTTTTCACTTGCCGCCGCATGCTCAGAGGACGATGAAACCTCAGGGCTGACAGATCCTTGAAGGTATATAGAAGTTCCAACTGTATCCGACTGTCCTTCTGATTTTACGTCGCCCTGTGTATGCATATCAAGCGCTTTTGCCACGGCATCCGCTATGGATTCAACGCGATTAACACCGAACCCGATTGCCCCGGAGCCGCCGATTCCTTTCAAATGCTTGATCAGAAGCTTTACCTTGTTACCGTGGTCGCCGTAACGAAGAAATAAAGAACAGACCCGGCCCAGCGCTTCCGCCATTGCGAATACATCCGATCCGGCCTTGCCGACATTGAGAAAGATTTCGCCCGGCGAGCCGTTCAAATCGTTGATCGTAATATATGCCATGCCAAACGGCGAATTGATCTTATAGGTCGCGCCGCGCAGCACCTGCGGGCGGCTCTTATAGGCCTTGTCGACAACCGGCTCCGGCTGAGTGGCGGCGCCGGTCAAGCCGACCACATGTCCATCGCCGGGATTGACGTTTATTTCTATATCTACTTTCGCGGCGTTGGCGGTTTCATCCGCCTTGTCTGCCTTTTCAACCTTCTCCGTCTTCACCGCTGCATCCGCTTTTGCTTCCCCTTTATCCGCGTTCAGAACCTGAACATCCCGGCTGCCGTCGCGGTAAATCGTCACGCCTTTACAGCCAAGCTCAAAGGCCAGCTCATAAAGTCGTTTGGTGGCCTCCACGGTGAAGTCGTTCGGGCAGTTTGCCGTCTTCGAGATTGAGCTGTCCACCCATCGTTGGATAGCCGCCTGTACACGGATGTGATCCTCGGCCGACAGGCTCATCGAGGTTACGAAATAATCCGGCAGCTCCTCGCCGGGGTGCGCATCTTTCCAAGCTTGAGCAATCGGCACATACTGCTTGTCGTACCCGAGACGGCTCTGCCGGAAATATTCAAAGGCAAAGTACGGCTCTATACCCGTCGACGTCCCGACCATCGTCCCCGTGCTCCCTGTCGGCGCCTGCGTGATGACCGTGACGTTGCGCATTCCTCGATTCATAATGGCTTCGCCCACCTCCGGAAACGCCGCGATCATGCTGCGCATGAATCCGCTCTCCAAGTATTTGACCGCCTCGAAGGCCGGGAACGAGCCCTTCTCAGCAGCAATTTCCGTGGACGCCAGATAAGATTCCCTCGCCATAAAGCCGTACAGCTTATCGAGAAACTTGAGTGATTCCGGGCTTCCGTAACGGATGCCCAGCTTGATCATCAGCTCGGCAAGCCCCATCGTTCCGAGCCCGACGCGCCGCTCCTTCTTCTGATTCCGCTCATTTTCCGCAAAATGATACGGCGTCGCGTCAATAACGTTATCGAGAAAACGGACCGACCACCGCGTCACCTTCGACAGCTCATCCCAGTCCACATCATGGCTTGCTTCATCGTAAAACTTCGATAAATTTACCGCCGACAGGTTGCAGACGCCCCATGCGGGCAGGCCCTGTTCACCGCAAGGATTAGTACTGATGACTGGGTTAAAATACCAGCTGTTGGACATCTCATTGTAGCGCTCCATGAATACGACGCCCGGCTCGGCGGACTTCCACGCAGACTCGATGATTGTGTGCCAGATTTCCCGCGCAGGGACGGTTTTGTACAAGATCACTCTCTTGCCTAAACGACGCCACTGCTCGATATCTCCGTTCCAAAGCTCATTATATTCGGGGTCCTTCGTGTCCGGAAACACAAGCTCCCAATCCAGATCTTCCTTCACAGCTTGCATGAAATCATTGCTTACGCATACGGAGAGGTTCGCGTTGGTGACTTGTCCCATTGTCTGCTTCACCGTAATAAAGTCAAGCACATCCGGGTGCCAGTCGTTAATCATCAGCATGAGCGCGCCTCTTCTGGAGCCGCCCTGCTCAATCAGGCCGGTCGTGTAGCTGAACAACCCGCCCCATGATACCGCCCCGCTGGAGGAGCCGTTCACCCCGGCAACTATAGCCCGGCGCGGACGAAGCGAAGAGAGATTGATGCCGACCCCGCCGCCTCGCGCCATAATTTCGGTCATCTCCGTCAATGTCTTCATAATCCCGCCTCTGCTGTCCTGCGGAGAAGGGATCACATAGCAGTTGAACAGCGTCAGCTCATCGCTTGCCCCTGCGCCCGCCGCAATACGCCCGCCCGGAACCAGCTTCCAATCATCCAGCACATATCGAAACCGCTCCTGCCATATTTTCCGCAGCTCATCGGTTTCTTCTACTGTTGCAATGGCTGAGGCGAGCCTCTCCCACATCTCGGCCGGTGTCTTCTCCACGGTGAGCGTCAGCTTCTCGATAGAAGACTGGACAATTTCACCGCTTCGAAGCCGAACCGTCACTTCATCGCCTTCCCGCGCGGTCACCTCACCGACTGCCTTAGTCGGAAATTTCGGATCGTCCTTCGTCAGCACAAGTACAATATCTCCGACTTTCGTGCTGCTCGTCTCTGCATTCTTCCACGCATACCGGTCCAAAAATATTTTCTCGCTAAGCCCTTCCAGAGTTCCCGCTTGCTTCGTCCCCATTCTTAAGCCAACCTCCAATCCGCTCACTAATTCTGATTACCACTGTCACAGAAGATGTAAACACTATATATTGTGTAATAAATACAATACAGCACACTAGATATTGATTCAATGATGCTATTACGCCAAAAACTGAAGCCATGTCCCTATTCCCGCTCCGATCTTCTATTTTCTGCTTCCTGCGCATTTTTTACCAACATTTCAGAAAAAAAGACCAAAGAGAGTTTTTTTCGCATCGGTTCTCTTATGAATTACGGCGACCAAGGCCATACTATGGACAATAAATCCATTCCCTGCCTTGGAAGGAGTTCCTCCATGACGCAACCGACGAACTATCCGATGAAAGGAGAACACCCGCCCGGCAGCGGCTCCGCCTCGGCCAACCGGAAGCTTCACCCCAACGCCCACCTGCAGTTTGACCGTACATGGTTCCATAACCTGCAGGAGCGCATAGACCGCAACGGTCCGTGGGACGACTGGACGATGTACCAGCTCGCGGTAGAAGCCGAGCAGACCAAGCTTATCGGCAGCTTCGACGATCTTCAGTGCATGCGCAGCCTGCCGGCGCTGGAGCCGATGCCGCACCAGATTAGCACCGCGCGCAAAGTGCTTCACGAGATGAGCGGGCGCGCCATTCTTGCCGATGAAGTTGGGCTTGGCAAGACGATTGAAGCGGGTCTCGTTCTCAAAGAATATCTGGTTAGGGGTCTTGTCCGCCGTGCGCTTATTCTCGTTCCCGCATCGCTTGTTCTGCAGTGGGTGCGCGAGCTGAACCAGAAGTTCGGCATTCCGGCCATCGCCCAGAAAAGGGAGCATACCTGGCAGTACGACGTCGTCGTCGCATCGATCGATACGGCCAAGCGCGACCCGCACAAGGATATTTTGCTAAGCTACGACTACGATATGCTCATTATCGACGAGGCGCACAAGCTGAAAAACAAAAAGACGAGCAACTACCAATTCGTGAATCTGCTGCGCAAAAAATATTGCCTGCTCCTAACCGCCACGCCGGTTCAAAACGATATGGACGAGCTCTACAACCTGATAACGCTCCTGAAGCCCGGACAGCTCGGCGGTCAGGGCGATTTCGCTTCCAACTTTGTTGTCGATAAACGGATTCCCAAGAATGAGGGCCAGCTCCAGGAGACACTCTCTACCGTGATGATCCGCAACCGCCGGGGAGACGGAGGGATACAATTTACCAAACGCATCGTGAAAAACATACCGCTGGCTCTTTCGCCCGAGGAGCAGGCGCTTTACGACGGAGTTACAAGCTTCGTACGTGAGCGTTATGACGAGAGCGGCGGCGATTTGACAAGCATGCTCTCTCTGGTTACCCTCCAGCGCGAGGTGTGCAGCAGCCGCGACGCCGTGTTTCTGACGCTTGTTAATATGTTTAAGAAGACATCCGAGGACTCGCCCCTCCGCGCGAAAATATGGGGCCTCGTCGAGGTGATCCGCGGCATACAAGCGAATACGAAAGCAGAGAAAGCAATAGAGCTGATACGCGAGATGAATGATAAAGTAATCGTCTTCACAGAGTACCGGGCCACTCAGGAATATTTGCTTCAATACTTCCGTTCGCACAATTTGGTCGCCGTCCCGTATCGCGGAGGCATGAATCGGGGTAAGAAAGATTGGATGATGGATTTGTTCCGCGGCCGCGCTCAGGTCCTTATAGCGACTGAAGCGGGCGGTGAAGGCATCAACCTTCAGTTCTGCCACAACATTATCAACTTCGATCTGCCTTGGAATCCGATGCGGGTTGAACAAAGAATCGGCCGGGTGCACCGGCTCGGACAGACAAGCGATGTGAAGATCTTTAACCTTTGTACGCTCGGCACGATTGAAGAGCACATTGTGAGCCTGCTTCATGAGAAAATCAACCTCTTTGAGCTGGTAATCGGCGAGCTTGACCATATTCTCGAACGATTCGACAAGAAGGAATCGCTCGAGCAGAAGCTTGCGCGCGTGATGCTTGAAGCAGGTAACTCTACTGAGCTGCGCAAGCAAATTGATGATCTGGGCAATTCGCTCAGCCGTATCCGAAGCGAAGTTGAATCGGAGGAACCTGAAGGCATGAAGGCTATCGGGGCGATTATAAACGCCGTAGGGCAAACCGTGGAGGTGAGACCTTGAACGAACGACAAGTGCATAAATTTGTGCAGCGGTATCTGGAAACCACGAACTGCCATATCATCGAGAAATCGCCTGCGCATTTTCTCGTGAAGTTGTCCCCTAGGGCTGACCGCGACCTGACCAATCGACCCTATTACTGGAGCTTTGTAGACCGCACTGGAGCGGAACCGGAAACGATGTCCATGCTGCTCGTAACGGACAAGCTGAAATACGATGAACGGTTGGCGGCAGGTGAAACGGACGGCACCCAGGCTTCAGCAGGCGGGGGCAATCCCGGAAGCATAGCTCCAGCGGCGCTCGGAGCTGCCGGGGGCGTCGCCGCCGCTGCCGATGCCGCGCTGGGTCGTTCGTTCGGTTTCGTTCATGGCAAATTGAACGCCGTCGGCCGCGTCCCCCGGGAAGACCTCTACTTCGGCTCACGCAGACTTGAGCAGCTGTTCGAGTCTTCCAAGCTGGGCGGAAGCTATGTCTGCCTCTTTCAGGAACCGGAGAAGCGCAGCGCTCATCCGCTTCAGTCCACGGCATATACAGCTTGGCTTGGAGTGAATATGAAAGTTGAATTCGTTTGCGATATGAAGCGCGAGGAAATCCATTCCTTCGGCGTGTCGCTGGCGACCGGCCAATGCGTCGAACGATTCTACGACTCGTTAACTCAGTGCCGTATGACGCCGAAATTGCCGCCCAACATCCATACCGCAAAAAACGCCCTCTCGCTCAATAAAGCGGCAACAATCGCCGAGCAAACGCTTGAGAGGAAGCTTAGGACATACGATTATTCATGGGCGCAAGCGGCAGCAGCACGCCTCGCGGATGAGCTGGCGACCATCCGGCATTACTATGAACCGCTGATTTCATCGCTGGAAGATGAGAACCGCACTCTGATCATCGAGCAATTCGAGCGCCGGCAGGAGGAAATACGCTGGCAGTATGAACCGCGCGTGACGGCTTCCGCCATAAACTGCGGTATCTTTTATTTGGAAGGTATCGGATAGCGATAAAGCGACACGAACAATAATTTCGCACGTTGGTTCGCATCGATACGGCAAAATTAGAACGGACTTGTCCGCTTAATCGCGACAGGTTCTTACACCCTTTTCGGAGCATCTTCGTTACAATGGCGTTACGACAACAATAAGAAGAAGAAGGTGAGAAGCCTTATGCGCAAATGGGTTCCGCTATATGCGGCTGTGCTGTTATTGCTCGCCGGCAGTCAGGTTTCAGCCGCAGCCGGGACAAGCCCGGCAATCCCTCAGGAATTGAAATCGAAACTTGAGATACACGTTCAGTCTTGGATCGAGATGCTGTCCGCACAGCCTCAGTTCCAGACGTGGAAGAAAGCAGCGCCGGTTATTGTGCCGATCGGTCCCGGTCAGCATGGTTGGTTGGTTTCATTGTCGGTTGACCGTAAGCCGGTCGGCTATATGATTGTTAACGCATTGGAGAATGGAGGCTTCTCACTCGGGGAATATGGGGTAGGAAGTCACCCGGCCTTTGATCCGAATACTCTGTACCAGTCGCTGGTACGGCAGGGCTTATTCGATACTTATTCAGACGCGCTGAAGAAACCGCTCAAGCTGGAGCGGTTATATGTTCACCCTTTGCTGGCGGTATGGAAATGGTCGGCGCCTGACGGGCAGATCCGTTATTTGGACGCGTGGTCTGGTGAAGCGCTGCCAATTAACAATGAGTTATGGGAGCGCCAGCTGACTAAGCAATCCTTTGGGCCGACACAGTCTACAAGCGGTGAAGAGGAAACAAAGCTTTCCTCATCCCATCTCAATAAAGCTTTCGACCCGTATGAAAGGATGCCATGGTTGACTAAGTCCCCGCTCACTCATACACAGCTGAGCCGTCTCCCCGAGCTTCTTGACAGCAAAGCGGAAATTCGGTTTACGGCCGAGCTCTACGATGGGACCGTGCTGTTCGTTTGGCCGACAATCGGCTATCACCGGTGGAATAATCAAACCGACTATGTTGCGTTCGAGCAAGACCAAGGCGGTACCCGTTTCGTGCCGTTCAATACGATCTCCGGGGGCGGACGCTTCTACCGCTAAGCGCAGATCCGATTATCGTTGTCTCCGTCCCCGGGTTCGCCACCATAAAGCAACCCCGAAAGGCGCAATACCGAACCATCTCGTCAGCCAGGGCTCTTTAGCCGCCTTGGCTGTTTCGCGTTTTTGCTTTCTGACCTCCTGAGGCATCTCCATGAAATTGACAAACCGCTCCGTCATGTATTTAACCCATTCATCGCCCTTCTCAGCCATCCGAAGCTTCCCCCTTTCTCCATTGCCTGTAACCCGCTCTTAATCAGTGTCCCCGGAATTATTTTTGTTCAAACATGAATGAGTTTCCTTGGTGCAAGCAACGATAAAGAGAAGAATGTTCAGACGGAGGGATATTGCAGATGTTCTATCGTTTACCCGCAGGGAATCGTTATTATTGTTCAGCTCTGCTAATATTCGCTTGTATTGCAATCAGCGGGGCCGGCAGTTCTCCCATACATGCTTCCCCAAATGACGTATCGGTTTCGTCTTTTCATAAGCTGAACGCAACAACGGCTCCCCTTGATTACAAGAGGTCGCTGCCTGCGTCTGATGTCATCATAGATGTAGGACACGGGGGCATAGACGGCGGTTCCCATCATAACGAGCTTCTTGAGAAGGATATCAATCTTGCGATTGGCAAGAAACTGTATCTTCTGCTTAACAGCAAAGGAATCAGCTCGATTCTTAACCGTAACAGCGATTATGCACTGAGCGATGACAACCGCTGGGCCCGGACCCGTTCAAGACATCAACGCGACTTGTCGCAGCGCGGCGGGTTGCCTGACGAAATTCAGACCCAGGTTCTGGTTAGCCTTCATGTCAACTGGGCGAAGGACGAGAAGCACCGCGGTCCGCTCGTCCTTCATCAGCAGGAAGGGGAAAGCGCGCTGCTTGCCTTCCTGATCCAAGATGCACTGAACCGTCAGCAGCATATATTTCGTTTGCCGAAAGTAGGAAAACCGTATTACTTGCTCAATGTCGTGAAACAGCCGTCAGTCATTGTCGAGATAGGTTTTATAAGTAATGAAGGGGACAGGCAGATGATGACCGATCCCCGTAAACAGCTTGAAATTGCCGACGCCATCGCTTCCGGGGTGAGAAATTACATTCTGCTCCGTTGAAGCCGCGGCCGAAATACTACAACAAAAAAGGAAAGCCGGTTCGGCTTTCCTCTGTCATGTGTATGGTTGGTGCGGTCGAGAGGACTCGAACCTCCACGGCTGTTACACCACTAGAACCTGAATCTAGCGCGTCTGCCAATTCCGCCACGACCGCACATTTAGCGTCAAAATCATTTAGAAAGTGATTTTGTGCTCAATATCCAATACTATACCGTTTTGATCGCTATAAGTCAATATTAAATTTATCCATTACTAATCAATAACAAAATAATCGAGAAAAGACCTGTGCAAATATTGATAAGATATAGAAATGAAACGACCTGAACAGGCTTCATGCCGGTTTTCAGCAGCACGTAGTGCGCCTGGGAAGCATCGGCCTTGTACACCGGAACACCCTTTATAAGACGGCTTATAACGACGCGGACATTGTCAAGGATCGGCACGCTTAGCGCTAAGACCGGGATAAATAACGAAATAACCGTCGCCTGTTTGAAGGCCCCGTCAAGTGCGATGACCGCCAGGATAAAGCCAAGGAAGGTCGCCCCCGCATCACCCATAAACACCTTGGCGGGCGGTTTGTTGAACTTCAGATACCCGAGCGCTGCGCCAACCAGTATTGTCGCCATCATCGCGGATTCGGTCTGGCCCATAACAAGTGCGACGACGAGCAGCGTTCCGCCCGATATCGCAGAGAGGCCGCTTGCAAGGCCGTCTATGCCGTCTGTGAAATTAATGACGGTAGTTACGCCGAATATCCAGAGCACCGTGAAGAGAAACTGCAGCGCTTCGGGAAGCGCGTAATAACTGCCTGTTATCGGATTCTCGAACCCGCTGAACACAATGCCCGAAGCATAAACAAGTACGGCGGCGCCCATCTGCACAACAAACTTCGGCAGCGCAGGAAACTCCTTGCCGTGCGTTTTGTACCAATCGTCGACGAGGCCGATTACAAGAATCAATAAGCCTCCTCCAAGGATTGCACCCGATTTCGCCCAGTTATCGTGCACAAAAATCAAGTACAAGACGACAAATGCCGCAAAGATCGCAATACCTGCCGTCAATGGGATCGGCTCCCGATGAATCTTTCGTTCATTGCTGGACTGGGGCTTGTCTACAAAACCTATTTTAAGCGCCAGCGTCCGAAGCGGCGGAATAAGTACTATGACAATAACAATTGCGGAGATAAACGCTGCTATATAACTCATACATCCTCCTTGTAAACGGGTTTGAGGTTCCGTACGTCCTGCGTCCTGTGAATTCAATAAAAAGCCGCAACTATTGGAAATTATAATCATGTAAAAGCTTAATTGCAATGCCTGGCGCTCGCTGAACGACAAAGAGGCCCCGGCATCTAAGCCGGGAGCCCAGTAAGCAAAGCGAACTCGCGCGTTAATTAAAATTTCTACAGAATTATCGTCCATATACCTTCAGGTTAGCGTATTCGGCGATGAGCGGCGACATTTGGCGGAAGCCGAGCTTCCCTTCGGCCAGAGGCGGACCGAACGATCTGTCGTTGTCCTCCCATGAGAATATCGGCAGGTCGTTTATCTGGAGGCCGATCCGCCGTCCGAGCTTTACGATGAGGAGCTTGTATGATTCAGCCGAATCGGATACGTCCGGGATCGGATCGCCGCCCTGCGCCACAAGATGAAACCCATGACTTTTGCGCAAATTGCAGGTGTGAAACTGCCGTTCCTCTGTCCACCGCCTGCGAAAATACGACATATGAAACGCATTCATATCGCCCGAATGATACTGCCCGTACTCACCGGTTCTCAGAGACAGCCCCGAGTCAAACAAATCCTGCCCGCCTATCCCCGCCGCAGCGAAGAACAACATGGCCAGACCGGGTTCCTGGAGAGCCCTGAACTCCCACTCGATCGCCAGATCTGAAGGGAAGGTCTCGGAACACCAGAATACGAAATTGGACATGCCTTCTTCTCCCGGCCGAAGTTTGCTCTCAAGCCGCATTCGGCCAAGCGGAAACGAAACCGCTGCATCTCCTTCCATTCGGAACGAACTAACATCCTCGGGACATGCGAGCGGGTTATTATAAATGAGCGTCCACCCTTCCCCTTCTAGGCTCATCCGTTTTCCTCCACTTCGCCTGTAATGATAATGAATAATTGCACAACGGATTTCCCCTTAGGTTAGCCCTGCCTTTCCGCCGCCGCGGGTATCGCAGCAAGGTCATCCTGCTCCAGCCGTTCGGGGATGAAGCCCCCTATCAATTCAAGGCTTATAATCGTATTTAGCGACCACTGCGCCGCCTCATTTGTATTTATCCAAGGTATCTCCTTAAGGGGAGCCATATAGCGCCGATCTGCAGCCTCTTCCTGTAAATTGATCCGGGCATATGCGTTTTCCAGCAGAATCGACCATACCAGCTCGGCCGTCCGCTTATCGTTCTTGTAATAAGCTCCAAATGCGGCAATTCCAGTTGAAAGAACGGGGTGGTGGAAGCTGTCGTGGCTGATCGCTCCGCCGGTCGCCTTCTCCTTCTCTTCCCGGGGCAAATTATAGAACACGCCGAATTCGGCCAGCATATCCTCCCACTCCGGGTCCCTCAGCATCATTGCAAGCTCAAACCACACCTGTGGACCGCCCATGCAGATTGCCAAATGCCGTCCCCAATTGTCATCTCCCATCGGTGAGAGCTTGCCGCTTGTTGGGTCGTAACCATAAGTTGGCCCCGATAATAGCCTGAACCGCGCCCTCTTGATGCAGTCCAGGCCAACCAGTATTTTGTCGCGGTAAACCTTGTCTTCGAAGCGCTCCCAACGCGTCATCCAGTTCGAGCTGAAAGCCGCCCAATCGGGACCTACACGAATATGAGTCGGGTGCTCGTCTTTGGGAAAATAAGCCCGCATCGGATCGATATTTACCGTTGTGAAGTCCGAGTCCTTGACCTCATCCATGATATCGCCGATTCTCTCGTCGGCCGTCAAATAATAATAGTACCGGTGAAGCCCCGCCATTCCGATGCGCGCCTCCTTGCAGCCGCAGCCCCAATGGACCACGTTATGCCGGGAGCCCAGTCCCGCATATTCGCCGAAATGATAGACGTCCACCTCGCTCGTGTGCCGGGTCATCGCTTCAGCCAAACGGAAGATATCCGCTCGGCCGGAACGCAGGAACATGTACCACAGCCACATATTCGGTGCAAGCTCCGTATTTTGCCATGCACAGCCGCCCAAATCGTAGTTCCATACGTGTCGGACCGGGTCGTAACTGTGCATAAAGTCGCCGTAATCCCAGAAGCCGTACCAGTCCCTCTGCTCTACCTCGCTTTGGTAAAAGGCGATAATGCCTTCCAGCCTATCTTCCAAATAGGCTTTTACCGGTGTGTTCCTCTCGGGCAGGCTCCAGTATCCGAATGCCCGCGTCTTATAATAATGCTCCGGTTCGCAAACAAGGAGGGCCGGCTCCTGCGTCCGCCGCACCATTTCGTTCAGTGCGTCTAAATCCGGCGTTCGGGGCTCGCACCAAATACTGATCTCGCTGGTGTTAGCGACGCCATAAGGTGTCGCACGCATTTCCACCGCGCCTTCATAGGCCGATTCCACATGCGTCAACGTATCGTAATGGCGCATGTCCATCGCCTGGCAGTCCGGCGACCAGAACCACACTGTCAGATCCGCCTGATTCTGTGCCGCACCTGTGATATTAATGGATGCGGGATGCTTCTGCCAGAAATTCCTTAGACCGGCGGCAAGACCTCCTCCTTCGCCGCCCACATAACCGAGGCCGCCCGCTCTGCGTCCCGAAGCGGCCTTCAGCCAGCAGCATTCCTGCTTCGTACGCTTGGAGACCCGGAACTGCCCCGATGATTCCTGTACGAGCTTGAAATCGTCCCATACTGCCGATTCCTCCAGCAGACTGAGAAACGAAGAGTCCTCATCCCGGTTAAAGGCCACCTTCCCGCCGTCTGCCTGCCGGGTATGGAGATCGGAATACCGGCCCTTAGTTCTCCGCGTTTGCAGCGATTTGGGTGATTCCGTGAAAAAACCATCGTCCCCGGCAAACCGTACGTGACGGTTGTACAAGCTCCCCCTCATCGGAACGGTAAAGGCGATCCCGACTCCCTTGATAAAATCCTCATGCGGATTGCCGTCATAGAATAGCGTGTGAACGGCCTTGATCCGCCCTTCTCCCGCATAGAAATACAGACGCAGCGAGAAAGGCAGCCATTCCGCCCCGGAGCCTTCCGAAGCAGCATGTCTCCCGTCGAATTTGATTACACTGCGCACCGGACCGCTCTGCTCGACCTTGACAGAGTGAATCCTGCTCCGAAAAGAGGTTTCCTTAAGCGTCCTGCCTCCGCTGGTTATGAACTGCTCCTCCTTGACGGCGACGAGCCGGCCGCCGCTGCAGATCTCGGTGCCGCCGCAGGTTATAGCGGCAATGAGATCAGCGCCTTGCTTATTAAGCGTGCACACAATACGTCCCGTATCGACGACTATCTGATATGCGGTCTCCACGACGGAAACAGGTGCAGCACTCTGCGCAGGGTCGCCCTTGGATAGGCGGTAATCGGATGCACCGGCTTCCGGACAAACCGCCGCATGGGCCGACCATTTGACGCTGCCGTCAGGCCAATAAGCCGCGGGCCAGCTCTGCAGCGGAACAGCGGCGCCCGAGCCGCTTATCATTGTAAGCGAATCGCTCCGCTGCAGCACGCCTTCCTCCCATGGCACTCCCCAGGTGATTCCGCCTGCAAGCGGCTTATCAAGCGTAAGTCCGCGCAGGCTGATGACGGGAAAATCAGTCATTTGAAAGCCCACTCCCCTATAATGAGACTTGATCAATCTCATGATAGAAGAGCGGCCTTTTGCCCGCAATTGCACATTTTTGCCGCATCTGCATCCATCTATTGTCATTTTTTGATTTGTTCGCACTTTTTTGCAGCTCCCGAATCAATCCGGCGGGACACGTCAAACCACGACGCTGCTCCGCGCCATGAGCTTCTTCAATTGGCCCGGCTGAGCTCACGGTACTGGGTTGGCGTCATGCCCTCCTGCTTGCGGAATATCCGATTGAAATAGCTGTGCTGGTAGCCGACCGTTACCGCAACGTCATTGATCTTCAGCTCCGATTCACGAAGGAGCTCCTTCGCCCGCTCCATGCGAAGCTCGGTCAAATAGTCGATAAAATTTTTGCCGGTTACCTGCTTGAACGTCTTGCTGAGAAAATACGGATTTGTCCCGGTAAGGTCGGCGCAGTTATCCAAAGAGATATCCCGCATGAAATTTTGCTGTATATAGATCATCGTCTCCTCGACCATCCGCTTCACCTGAGCGCCTGAGCGCTCATCAAGCTCGCGCATGAAGGGACGGATAACTTTATCCCTGAACCAGGCGAGGATCCGTTCGGGCTCCCTGATCTGGGACAGAAGCTCATACATATTCGCCCCTTTGAACAAACGGTTCGGATTGATGCCGGAGATGAGTATCGCATGCTGGATGCTCCCGAGCAGGTGAAGCATCCCCTGCTGGACGTCGATCTCCTTCGCGCCGTTTACCGACAGCGCTTTCAGAAATTCGCAAAGATGGGATTCGGTCTCTGCCATTCTGCCCACCCGCATCGATTGAATGATATCGCGTTCCTGAGCAAACGGATATCGGGGCTCCTGCGCATCCTCGGCGGAATTCACCCGATCCATATCGATCAGCTGATTGTCATTGTCGAAAATGCGGTAGCTGACCGCCAGCTTCGCTTCCTCGAACAGCAGCGGAATGCGTGAGATTGAAGGCGTGGGATTACTGACAGCTATCGTCACATGCATGTGCAGGATATGATTGATCGCCTGTGTTATCCGATCGCATAAATCGCGAAGTGGCTGCAAATAGGAATCGTCTTTCCGCGTGGTTATCAGCAGTCCTGCCGACAAGTCGTGGAAATTGAGCACATTGGACTGATTGAACCTCTCGGCTGCAAGCTCTTCGATAATATTAACCGCTGCGAAGGTTGCCAGCCCTTCGTCTCCCTGCGAAAACCGGCCGTCAGGCAGGGTAAAGCCCGTAAACCGGATATATAGAATAACAAACTGCCTCTCATCCACTTCCCACCTGTAAAGCCTCATCCGGTCGATTAAATCCTGCTCGGAATAGGCGTAAAGATAGCCTTGAATGAGCTGCAGCAGAAAGCTCTCCTTGACGTGGGGAAGCTGATGCTCCAAACGGTTGTGAAGCTCGAGGCTTTCCCGGTTCAAATGCGTCCATTCCCGCTCGATCAGCATAAATTCGTCTTCATGGCGGTGCCCGCCGCCCAGTCTGCTTACGAGCCGCTCGATCGGATAGTATATGCTTCGCGAGGCGAGCCACGCCAAGACCAGCGCGAGCAGCAGAACGGCCGTGCTGACGAACAAAATCACTTTGGATATAATGAGGACCGGTGCGGTAATTGCCGTTATCGGCGCAGCCGAGACGTACATCCAGTCGCTTCCGATTCTGGTAAACGTACCATAAGAGACCGAGTAGGTCACATGATTCCAATCGAAATAAAACAATCCTTGGCCTTTTCCGTATGAGGCAATTTGTGCTTGAAGGCTTCGCATAAACTCGCTGCTGCCGTTCTCGGATGCAATCAGGCTTCCCGACTCGTGGAAAAGAAACGTTTTCCCGTCATCGTAAGGCGACATCGATTTGAGAAGTCCGCTCATCTTTGCCTGATCAAGCCGGATGATTATGGCCCCCGCCGCCGGCATGCTCCCGCCCGGAATCTTATGTACAAGCGTTAAATCCTTACTTTCGGGGCGGCTCGGATCGAACGCCCACAAGCGCCAATACATCGAGGAGCCGGAATTCAGCAATTCCTCGTAACGCTTCACCGCACCAGGCTGCTCCACCACACCGTACTCCGGATTAAACAAAATATGACGGCCATCCTGAACATACATCTCGACACGTTTGGTCAGCGTGTTAGAACCCTGCATCACAAGCAGTGTTTTCGTTAAATCCCGCGATTTCTCGTAACCGGCGATAAAGTCGAACCCGCTGAGGCTGTAATCGAACTGCGGATCGAATGCCCAGTGGGCAGCCGTCATTTCCAGGTTGGTCAGCTGCACATCGAAATCATGAGCCCGCTGCTCGATTTGCCGGTTGTGCAGCTGGTGCAGCTCGCTTTCAATTCGGCCGCCCGCCCAAAAGTATACAATGGCGCCTATGATAAGACCCGGAATGCCTGAGACGAATAAAATCAAGATCAGGCTTTTCCGGTAATGCTTGCCGCGGCTTCCCGATGCAGGCCGGAAGCGGCCGCCCCATTTGAATTTCAATTCGCTTATCATCTTCTCACCAACCGAATCAAAAAATTAAATTCACGGCTTGCTCTCCATACGGGCTTACATTTGTCGATTTACTCGGACAAATAAGAAGTGGTTACTAAGCAGCCTACACTCACCTTAACCCAGCAGTTCCCTGCAAAACAAGTGCTTTATGAACCTTAATGCGGTTGGACTTTTTTACGTTCCTAGTATTTTTTTGATTGCAGCCCGCTAAATCACCGGATTCTGAACGTTAAGAGCGGTTACCTGCGTTCATTGGGCGAAAACAGCACAAAAAAACACCCGCTTGCTCTCAGCGGGTGTTCCGGTCAACGGCTGTTCATTATTTATTATTGGAAGCTGCGTACAACTCATTCATTTCCTTGATCAGATCGTCTCCGCCGGTCTTTCGCCAAACATCGATCGCCGACCGGAAGGCTGCCTCGTCGATTTGACCGACGACATATTTAATTCTAGCATCGTTGATTATATTATCAAGCTGCGCACCTTTTTGCGAATAAACGGTTGACAGGAGCGGTTCAGCCGGATTGGCGACTACGATCGCCTCATTAGCCTTCATAGCTTCCGTCTGCTTGACGCGAATCGGCGTCTGGACGACCTTGAGTCCATGGTCCTCCGGAATAAACGTGAGCATCTGGTTCAGACCTTCCACTTCGGATTCGAGCAGCGTAGGGTTCTTGACAGGCTCGATACCTCCTTCCACTTTCGTATAATGCTTGCCTTCGATACCATAGCCGGCCAGCGTCTGCAGCTCCGGTTCGCTCATCTGATCGATGAATGTCAATATGCGGCGCAGCTCATCCTCCGTCTTGACGGAGGTTTTGGAAATCGCAAGCATTCCGGCATAACCGCTGGTTGGCCGGGCACGAAGGCCTTTGGGCCCTTCCAGCGAATTCACGACGTCCGTGTACATCTTATTCGGCTCATCATTACCCGTCTGCTTGAGCGCCGCTTGAATTTTGTCATTAATCCGGGCCGCGTTATCAAGCACATCCACGATTGCGCCAGACTGGCCGTTTACGATCGGATCAGTCCATTTCGCAGAATCCATGACTGCAAAATCGGCGTTGATCAGCTTCTCGTCATACAGCTTCTTCATAAACTTAAGCGCTTCGAAATATTCCGGTGTCAGGAAGGCCGGCATCAGCTTGCCGCTCGCGTCCTCGCCCCACCCGGTCGGCGCGCCGAACCAAGTGGAAATAATATCGAAGCCGCTTGCCCAGCCGCCCGTCCATTTGACGAGCGTCATTCCATACGTATCCTTCTTTCCGTCCTTGTCAGGGTCATCGTTCGTAAACGCTTTCAGCATGTTGTAGAAATCGTCGATCGTCTTCGGCTCCTGAAGGCCCAAATTCTCAAGCCAATCCTTTCGGTAAACGAGGCCGTTGCGGCCGAGCGCCCGTCCCCGGTAAATGCCGTACACCTTGCCGTCGATTGTCGTGTTATTGAGTATGATCGGATTCGCTTTGCTGAGATTCGGATAATCCTTCAAATACGGACCTACCTCCCAGAATGCTCCCGCTTTCACCGCATTGACGAAGCTTGGCGACTTGACATCGGGCACGTACATCACCGTAGGGAGCTTTCCCGAAGCGAGCGTTATATTAAATTTATCTCCGTAAGAGGAGTTCGGAACCCATTCCAAATGGAGGTTCGAGTTCGTTTTCTTCTCGATTTCCGCTGCGACGGGGCTGTCGTCCTTCGGATAATTTGTTTTGAATATAGGGAGCATGATGTCAATGTTGACCGGCCCTTCCTTAGCAGCCCCTCCCGCATTGCCTTCTTTATCCGTTCCGGTTTCGGATACGGCGGGCTTCGTTCCCTGATTATTGCCGCCGCTTTGCGGCGAGCATCCGGCGACCGACGTTAAGGCGAGCGCACCGGCCAACAGTATGTAAGTCCACCGCTTCGTCTGTTTCTGTGTACTGAGCACCATAATAAAACCTCCCTTAAAATGATGGAATTTGTATAATATACGACCGCACCGCCTTCTTGACTGCTCTCTTATCCCTCCTTCCAGGCGCTGCGAACAATAACCTACCCTTTGATCGAACCGATCATGACCCCCTTGGCAAAATGCTTCTGCAAGAAAGGGTAGACAAGCAGAATGGGCACGGTTCCCACAACGATAACAGCCATCTTGATCGATTGCTCCGGCGGCTGCACAAAGTTCGGATCCATCTCGTTCATGTTACCTGCCGCAGCTTGAGAGAGCAAGACGATCTGCCGAAGCATCACCTGCAAAGGCCATTTGGCCGGATCGTTAATATATAGCAGAGCCGAGAAGAAATTGTTCCAATGCCCTACCGCATAGAATAAAGCGAATGTCGCAAGCACCGGCTTCGACAGCGGCAGAACGATTCGCCAGAGCAGCCCGAGCTCCGTACAGCCGTCAATCCGGGCCGCTTCCTCCAGACCCGGAGGCAGTTCCTGGAAAAAATTTTTGACGATGATCAAGTTGAAGGCGCTGATCGCTCCGGGAAGGATGAGCGCCCAATAGGAATCGAGCAGTCCGAGCTCCCTCACCACCAGATAGGTTGGGATCATTCCCCCGCCGAACAGCATCGAGAATACGACCAGATTGAGGATCGTATTGCGGCCCATCAGGCTGCGCCTTGCAAGCGGGTAAGCCATTGTCACTGTGAAGAACAGGTTGACGATCGTACCGACGGTCGTTACATACATTGAGACACCAATGCTGCGTATAATCGTATCGGTCGAGAATATGAATGTGTACGCATTGATCGAGAATGTCTTCGGAATGAGGAAGAACGAGCGCTGTGTCAGTTCCACATCGGTCGCGAAGGATCCGGAAATGACGTACACGAACGGGATAATCGCGCAAACGGCAAACCCCGCAAGAAAGACGTAATTGAACATGTCGAACACCGTTCCCGAGACGCTTCGGTATCGTTTGCCCATCGATAATCTGCTCCCTTCTTCAATAAATGCCGGATTGACCAAACCTTTTGGCCAAATAGTTTGCCGAGAGTACGAGAATGACGCCCACTATAGCTTTGAACAGTCCTACGGCGGTGCTGTAGCTGAACGCTCCCTGCGTAATCCCCATTATATAGACATAAGTATCAAAGACCTCGGAGACTTCCCGGTTCAGCGCGTTTTGCATCAAATAAATTTGCTCAAAGCCGTTCTCCAGAATATCCCCCATCCGCAGGATGAGCAGAATGACGATCGTGCTTCGAACCGCCGGAAGCGTGATATGCCATAACTGCCTCCACCGCCTGGCGCCGTCGACGGTTGCCGCTTCATACTGCTCAACATCGACACCCGACAATGCGGCCAGGAAAATGATCGTGCCCCAGCCGGACTCCTTCCATATAGTCTGCAGAATAATCATCGGCCTGAACCATTCCGGACTGCCGAGGAAATTGATTTTCTGCCCGGTATATTGGAAGAGCAGCTCGTTAATCACTCCGCCCTCCGTTGTCAGAAACACATAGCTGATACTGGCCACAATAACCATCGAAATAAAATGCGGCACATAAATTAGCGTTTGGACGGTTCGTTTAAACAGAGCCAACCGGATTTCATTCAAAAGCAGAGCCAGTATGATCGGAGTGGGAAAGAAAAAGACCAGATTGTAAAAGGACAGCACCAGTGTGTTTCTGAGCAAATTGTAGAAATCGGGATTCTGGAAGAACACCTGAAAGTGTTCCAATCCGACCCATTCACTCTTCCAGAAGCCAGTAAACGGCTGGTAATTTTTGAAGGCAAGCAGAATGCCCCACATCGGGACATATTTGAATATGATAAAATACAAAATCCCCGGCATGAGCAGCAGATACATCCATTTATCCCGCTTCAGCCTCCCGAACGCGCTCGTCCGAAACACCTGCCGCTGCTCATTCGGAATCCGCGTTTTACTTCCCGTTGTCAGGTACCTCATAGCCCGTTCACCTCCGATTTGGATAACACCGCCCCCAAAGCGGTATAAACCAATTGTGGAGGAACCGCTATTTTCCATCAATCAGACATTTTTGAATGCACCTTAATGCGTGGCCCGCATGTTTTGCCGGATTTGCACTTTGTTGCAATCCGCGGGAAAAGTGCTCATGGCCATGCTTTCCTTCAAGCTCCAGACAACAAAAAAAAGCCCCAGCCGCCAGCTGAAGCTTAAAAAACATTACAAGGGCGATCCTCTGACTCGCCGAATAATATGGTCAGCTGTACGAATGGCCAGGGCGACCATCGTGAGCCGCGCCCGATTTCCATTTGCACATGAACGTTTCACCCTTCGGCTGAAGGCGCGGACTCCGCATAAATGTTACCAAGCTTCCGCATACTAGTTTACAGGAGGTGATAATCTTGCCTAATAATACCACATCCTCAAATGACAGCGGCAGCATGGGAGCGGCACCTAATAATACCGCACAAAGTACAGAAGGAACTGACCAGAATTCCGGTGAGGATTCGCCTCCTAAAACGCCCATATCGACGAAGCTCGAAGATAATAAACAGCGTCTTGAAGAGATTTTCCGCAACTGTACCGACATGACTTTTTTACCCTGGAAATTTGGTCCCGACATGTCGAGGCAGGCTATGTCTATTTATTTCGACACGATCATTCAGAGAAAGAAAGTCAATTATATGAAGTCCGTGCTCCAGGACCTTGTCACGCATGAGGTGGGACCGGGGACGGAAGTAACGACGGAGAGCCTCATCCAGTATTTCGAAGAGAGCGGGGTTTCGGAAGAGTCGGCAATAATGGTCTACGATTTCGAATCGGTCGTGGATAAGGTACTGAGTGGATATTTGGCTATATTCTACGACGGTTGGGACAAAGCGCTTGTTTTCGAAGCATCCGGAGTGGAAACGAGACAGATTAGTGAACCGACCAATGAAGTAGTGGTGCAAGGTCCAAGAGAGAGCACAGTAGAGAATTTAAAGAAAAACATTGGTCTTCTGCGCAATCGGCTGAAAAGCACGAAGTTTAAATTGGAAAAGACAAACGGCGGCGGCGAAACCAAAACGACTGTTGTTTACGGTTATCTGGAAGGCATCGTCGATGATGAGCTGTTGGCGGAGTTCAAACGCCGCATTACGAATGTGAAAGAAATAGAAGTGCTGGAGACATCTTATGTAGAAGAGATACTTCAGGATTCGATATACTCACCGTTTCCCCAGTTTCGTGTTACAGAGCGTCCGGATGTAGCGGTCGCCGCGCTGCTGGATGGAAAAATCGTTGTATTGGTGCAGGGAACCGGAACTATGCTCATTTGTCCGGGTTTGTTCGTAGAGCTTCTCCAGTCGAGCGAAGATTATTATCAGCGCACGGTATACTCCACGATGATACGTTGGCTTCGAATCGTAGCCTTTTTCCTTGCCTTGACGCTCCCCAGTATTTACATAGCGCTGACAACGTTTCATTCTGAAATGATCCCTACGGTATTACTTCTCACCATCCTGGATACTCGTGAAGGTATACCGTTTCCGGCATTTGTCGAAGCGCTGGTTATGGATTTCTTCTTCGAGCTGCTTCGGGAAGCCGGGATCAGGCTCCCGCGCCCCATCGGTTCAGCCGTGAGCATCGTAGGTGCTCTCGTTATAGGGGAAGCGGCGATCAATGCGGGACTCACTTCGCCGATTATGGTTATTATCGTGTCATTGACGGGAATTGCATCATTCGCAATCCCTCAATATAACATGGCGATCGCCCTGCGTATTCTGCGGTTTCCGCTGATGGCGTTATCGGCCGCACTGGGAGGTTTCGGACTTATGTTCGGACTATTGGCGATATTATGGCATATGTCGAACATGCGCTCGCTTGGCCAGCCATATCTGGCTCCGCTCCAGCCGCTGCGTCCTCTCCAGATTCTTGATGTTTTCGTTCGCATACCGCTGAAATATACAAATCGAACACTTCGCCGAGAACATAAATCCAAAACGACGCCACAACATTCCGAATGAAGAAGGAATGATATCCTGATGAAACGGCTTCAGCTGTCTCTCATTCTTCTGATTCTCTCGATAACGCAAACCGGCTGCTGGAACAGAGTGGAATTACCTGACAAAGGGTTCATTATGGGGGTCGCGATTGACCAACAGAGTCCCGGAACACTGAAGCTTAGTGTCCAATTGTATAGGCCTGGACAAAAGGCCGGCGGTCAGGGCGGTAAACAAGGGACATCCTTTGTCAACATAAATACCAGAAGCCAATCGGTATTTGATGCCGTCCGCGATATAACGCTGCATCTCGGACGAAAGGCGCAATGGAGTCATATGCGCGTCATCATTATCGATGATAAAACAGCAAAGAGGGAAAACCTGATTTCCCTGCTCGAATTTTTTTACCGTGATCATGAACCGCGCTTGAATACAAAGATACTGATCTCGGAAGGTGCTGCAAGCAAATTCCTGAACATTAAGCCTTTAATCGAACAAACGGTCACTCACCAGCTAAACAGAATGCAGGAAAGCGGAGAATATGTAACGGGAAAAGTCCCCAGCATTAACCTGCTTCAATTAGCTCACGCCCTCAAAAGCCAGGTTCCCAATATCGGCCTTCCTTTAGCATCCATAAAGAAGGACATCGTGATATTACCCGGCATGGCGATGATCAAAAAAGGCAAAATGATTGGAACGTTATCGGGTAAACAAACAGAAAATGTGCTTATGCTCTCGGGCGTGTACAAATCAGGGATCCTTCAAGTCCCCTGCGCGAAACGAGCCAAGGATGCCGAAAACTACGAATCCATCGAAATCCAATCGGTCTCGACCAAATTAAAACCGGAGCTGAAATCAGCGCCTCTTACAGTGAAAGCTTTCGTGAGGATTAGAGGTAATATTGGGGAATTAAAATGCACGAAGCTTGAGAAACGTGAGGATCTGGCGAAATTCGATAAGAAAGTCAGAAAACTGGTGGAAAAACAGCTTCAGGAGACGATTAAACTTACCCAGAAAGAAAAAATTGATTTGATCGGACTTGGAAATCAAATATACCGAAATGATCCAAAGTTATGGAAGGTCTGGAAGAAAGATTGGGACAAACGCTACTCGGAAGCCAAGTTTGAGATCAAGGTCGATATTATTATCGGCAATACATTGACCGTTGTTGGAAAACCGGTATCCGCCAAGTAGTCCATAAAGCAGCCCCGTTCTGTGAGGAGGAAAAACATGCTGGAGAAAATAATTGTTTTGCTAATCATGTACACCCTTGCCTTTTCCACGGATGTTAAGATATTAAGGGATGCTATGGTACGTGGAAAGAGGCTCTATTTCGGGATCATGTTCTTTACACTGTATCTGAGCGCCGATTATATCATGAAGGCCGAGCTGCCGGATTTACATTCGATTATCGATATTGTCTTCACCAAACCATCTAGGATGATCGTCGAATATTTGACTGTGAAGCCGACATGAAGGATCAGGAAACGGTCAGCATCACCCAAATGGGCACACTGTATTTTGCTTATGTAACCGGTTCAGCCTTGATTATCATACCCGGACCGCTTGTCACCATGGCATTGAACGCCGCATGGGTGTCGATTCTGATTTCGCTCTCCGTCGGCCTTCTACTGCTAAATATCATGTTTTACCTGCATCGTCTCCATCCAGGATTAACCTTTATCGGATACAGCAACAAGACGATCGGGCGATGGCCTACCGTTATTCTTGCCTGCTTGATTTTAACTATGGCGTTTCATATGGCTTCGGGCATTATTATCGACGTTTCCGCTTTTATGACCAGCATGATGCTGCCGGAAACGCCCGACTACGTGTTCATGGGGCTGCTTTACCTGCTTGTCGCATTTCTGATTCGCGGTGGTATCGAGTCCATGGCTCGCATGTTCAGCATGTTAGTTATAGTCGTAATGATCTTTTGGGCGTTGGTATTGCTTCTATTGCTTCCTCAGTACCATCCTGAATTTCTGCGTCCTGTGTTTCCAGAAGGCTTAAAGCCGGCTCTATTGGGAAGTTATCTGACGTTCGGCTTTCCATACGGAGAAGTGGTATTGTTCACGATGCTGCTGCCATTCGCCCGGGCCAAGCAGTCAAAGCCGCTCAAAAAGGCTCTCATCTGGGCGATGCTGGCAAACGGCGCCGTTCTGATCATTTCGACTCTGTGTACGATTATGGAGCTGGGTCCGATGGCCTCGGAAAAGAAGTACTCCATATTCGTGACCGCGCAAATGGTCGAGGTCGGCGATATTATTGAAAGGATCGAAGCCGTTGTCGGGATGGCCATGATTGCGGGTTCTCTTATGAAAGCAACGATTACGGTTTACATTATTCAACTGATCATTACGGAAGTGTTCAAGCTTCGCAACGATCGTTTACTTACAAATCCGCTTTGTGTAACTACCTTTTTACTGGCGCTAACCTTACCTGATTCGCTGCAGGAATGGGAGGAGATGGTTCTCGTCGTCCATCCGCTCTGGGTGGCCGGGGTTTATGTTCTCCCGCTTCTTATCGTGGCAGCAGCCGCGTTCTACAAAGATATGTTCACCGACCCCGATAAGGAAGCGGTTGCTTCCAAGAACATACCTGAAGGAGGCGGCGCATAACGGGAGCGCATATCCGGCTGTCATTAACGCGGAATGTTTGAAATATAAATAATTGTTCAAACAAACTGCGGCAAGCACAATTCGGATGAGGAGTGAATGCCTTGAGAATATGGATCGCTCACGAGAAGGAGACACTCCGAAGCATCGCGCTCAATTTACTCATACCCCCTCAGAACCTGGTCAGGCTCAATCCACACATCGAAGACCCCGATCAGGTCATCGCAGGTTCGCAAGTCATTCTGCCGGATTCAGTTGGATCCGACAGGATATTCAATCCATTCGTACAATTGAACAATACGATCCCGATATGCCCGACAGGGCCCAGCCCCATACTAACGAACTGGATCCCGCTTACGCCGATTGAACAAATGGCGAGGACCGAATACGACGTACTCATTGTAGGCTCCGGTGCAGGAGGGGGAGCGGTGCTGTGGAGATTGTGCGAGCAATGGAAGCGTGAGAGAAAACGGATTGGAATCATCGAGCGTGGAGGGCAGGTCCTGCAAATGCATGCACGGAACCTGCCGACCATGAATCAGGATCGTCTTACCGCCTACTTCAATTACATCTCCAGCCCGTTACCCGGAGCAATCCCGGAATATCCCGACGCAAGACAGGTATTTGCGCTCGGCGGGAGAACGCTGTTCTGGTATGCGTTCTCACCACGGATGCATGAATGGGATTTGGCAAAATGGCCTATTCCTCTACAGGAGTTGGAAAGCTATTACGGCGTAGCGGAGCTGGTTATGAACGTCACCCCTTCTTTCGCCGAGGGCTCTTCGTTTACTGAGATTCTGCTGGAGAGACTCTGGATGCGCGGCTACTCCAAAGCCTCGCCGCTTCCGGTCGCTGCCGATATTGAGCCCCACTCGTTCGGGCGGATTCATACCGACATGTTTACCAGTTCCATCTCTTTATTGGCCAGAGCGCTGAATGAGCGGCCGTTCGATTTGGCGGTGAACGCGCGTGCCGTTCAAATTCTGCACAGCCAAGGGAGAGTCGCCGGCGTCAAAGTGATGACTCCGGATAAACAGGCTTACAATTTGCGGGCAAAAACTGTTGTTGTATGTGCGAGTACTTTTGAAACACCCCGCCTTCTGCTCTCTTCCGGAATTCAAACCGGGGCTATCGGGCACTATCTGACGAATCAGACGTTTATTCAGGCGACGGGACGAATAAACACGAATCAGTTCCCTGTCCCGCTCGGGCCATTGAACATTATGATCCCGCAAACGCCAGTCAATCGCTACTCCGTCCTGCTTACGGGACCGGAAGCGTTTTATTGGTACCCGGTAGCCATGGAAAGGCCACCCGAGACGGAAACGGACGCCAACATGTATGGATACGGTAAAATTCAATCCCGTTATGAGAACCGGATCGAGCTTGATTATGCTAATATCGACGAATATGGCGTGCCCCAGATAAAGGTGCATTTCTCATTAAGCCCGGACGACTGGAGTGTGGTTCGGGAAATGGCGGACGGGATCCGTCGCTTAGCCGCGGACGCAGGTATTCGTTTGGCTTCACGGGACAATAGGCCGGCAATATGCCTTACTCCATTCGGCAATTTGCATCATGACGCAGGCACGTGCAGAATCGGGAACGACCCTTCCGTATCAGGCGCGGATCCTTATGGGCAAATCCATGGAATTTCCGGGTTGTTTGTGGCCGATAACAGCGCCCTGCCCGACACCGGCGCCGAAAATCAGACATTAACGACGATTGCCCTTGCCATAAGAACGGCGGACTACATTGCCCGTTGTAATGCGGCCATTCCCAATATAGTTTGATTTATATTAATATCATGAAGGATGTGTTTCGGCGGACACCCTACACCCCGATAAAGAATGTCAGTCTCAGAGTAATAGCGTTCCGGTTTATGTAGAAGCGCCCGCAAAAATAAAAAATCCAGCCCGAAGGCTGGAATCCGTTAATAAGTATGGTGCGGTCGAGAGGACTCGAACCTCCACGGCTGTTACACCACTAGAACCTGAATCTAGCGCGTCTGCCAATTCCGCCACGACCGCATATGCTATTGCTGTAGAAGGTTCCTTCCCGCAATCACGTTTCTTATCTTAGCATCGCGTCAATTTGTAGTCAATAATGACCGGTAAAGTTCTAATTTTCTAATAATATGTCCGAAGTATGAAGTTACTCAAAGAGATCGCCCAACACGTCGAACATCGTTTTCTTCTTCTTATACGGCCTGCCGTGTTTGTCGTACCCGCTGTTTCCGTGAGAATAATCGCCGGCGCGATATTCCCACTGTCTGTCGTCGCTGCCGACATGCCGCTCCACACGGTCATATCTGTCATCGCTGCCGACATGCCGCTCCATTCGGTTATACGTGTCATCGCTGCTGACATGCCGCTCCATACGGTCATATTGGGCCTGCATTTCGCGCATTCCCTGCATTAACTTGTCGAGTTCTCCCCGGTCCAACCACACTCCTTTACAAGAGGGGCAAACATCAATGAGCACGCCGTCCTTCTCCACTTCCCGCATACGGCTGTCTTCACATACCGGACATTTCAAAGTCATCATTCTCCTTTCGGGTTACGGCGTCAGCTTAACCGCACCTTATGCTATACGAATAATCGCACGGCCGGTTTCATGGAACCTTGGTTAACCGGGCTGCCCATTGCTGCCGCCGTCTTCCAGGATGTTGGTCCGGGGCTGTGAAGCCGGCTCATACACATACCTGCGGCTAAGCTTTACGACTCGTCGGTTAGGCCTGCGAATAACTACGCTTTCCTCATCCCAGGCAACGACGATACCGACGATATCGTTCGTTTCCATCGCGTCGCGCACAACACGCACTTGTATTCCTTCCACGCGGTAATCGTCCAATTGCTGCTCAGAAATCACGCTCGTCTCTTCCTCCTGCTCCAACAGCTATATACAAAAGACCTCAATGCTGCAGCCTGCACATTCATTGAGGTCTTTATGCCTGGTATATTTATTAGCTTACATGCTCTTTCGAATCATTTGTTTCATACCATTCGTCGAGTACGCGTGAAGACATAACACGGCTTGTAATGTACTCAGCCTGTTTCTGTGAAAATTGCGGCTTCCAGTCCATTTCAAGCTCCTCGGACAATTTGACGATTGTTAATAATTCTGACCAGGCAACATACCGTTTATACCAGAAAAATTGCGGATGCTCGATCATATAAGGATATAAGTCATCAAATTCCGTATGCTTGCAATCGAGCGCGCGCTCAAAATGAGTTTTAGCGTCTGACAATTTGCTTTGTAAAAAATCTGCCGATAGATTCCCCATGCTCTTGTGCCTCCTCTCGGTCACTATGAACATTATAAGTCAAAACAAGGTGCTCGAAAAGATGCTGATTGTGGAACATTTTGTTGATTGTGAAGATATCGACTGACACTGCGCAAGTGACGAAGTTAAAGAAAGCGAATCTGACCGCCTTCTAGCGATGCGATTTGTACGAGTGATTCGACGCGGATTCCCTGTTCGCGTATAGTCCTGGCACCGGCTTGAAACGATTTTTCCACAACGATGCCAAGCCCCGCAAGCTTCGCGCCTGAGCGTTCAATGATCTTAATAAGACCCCGGGCGGCGTCGCCGTTGGCAATGATATCGTCAATAAACAATACGGTATCATCCGGCGTCAAGAATTGACGGGATACCATAATGTCGGTTACAATCCCTTTCGTAAACGACGGTACACGCTCGGTCAACGCGTCCGGGTCGGCGATCAACGTTTTCTTGCGGCGCGCGAAGAGAAGCGGGACCCCCATGGACAAGGCGGTTGTGAATGCTACCGGAATACCGGACGATTCTACAGTTATAACCTTCGTTATGGCCTGCTCGGCGAACCGGCGTGCAAACTCCTTACCCATCTCTGACGTCAGCATCGGATCAACCTGATGATTCAACAAAGCATCAAGCTTCAGCACATCGTTGTTTATAACGGTAGCTTCGCGTAAAATGCGTTCTTTTAACAGTTCCATCGCTTTCCCTCCACCGAGTACCCTTTTCCGTTAACGTACCATAAGCGGGGCAGGCTTCGCAACCTGACCCAAAAAATGAAACGAAATTTAACTTAAACTGCAACTTTTTACCATCCTTTGCGTCTAATTGTATATTGGATGCCCAAGGGCCACTTTGGCATCACTCCGCAGGAGGTGTGTTTATGTCGCAATCTTACTCCAACAGCCGTCTGGCTGCCCGCTGGGCTGCCATCGCTTTGTTATCCGTTATTATAGCCGGTTGCCAGATTGAGGCCCATACTCCGTCTTCGGTAACCGTCAGCGGCAATTCACAGCCGGGACAAGCAGACAGCGATTCCGGCAACCGAGCCGAAAGTCCTCAGCAAACCTTCAATAACAACAAGAACACAGGTGACATTCCCGTCGTCAACGCAATTGCCAATGAAGAAAAAACCGGTATCGCAGACGCCAAAATGGAGTCTTCTCCGGGTAAAGCTTCCCAGAAAGAAGAAAAGAAATGGAACCCGGAGGCGCCAAAGCTTCACGGCATATCCATCGGCGACGCGCAATCGGGCCTTGCAGAGAAACTTGGGAAACCAATCGACAGCTACTCGTTCGAGGATGAAGATGAAACGCTGATCGTGAATGAGTACAGCGGATTTTCCGTGGGACTTGGGCAAAACAAGAAAGTGAAGTTCGTCGAGGTCTTCGATAGCGGCGCGATGACCGGCTTGAACGGATTGCGCGTAGGGCAAGATGTGAACTCAGCCGTCAAATTACTCGGAAAGCCGGATACCCATACCGCCAGCCTGCTCGCATACAATGCATCGGGAGCACTTCTCAAGCTTGATCTGGACCCCGATGATAATACAATTGTCTCGATAAAATTATTCTTGAATTCCGATCAGCCATAAAGCGACAAGAGCGCAAGCCAAGATGGGAAACGTAAATAGCAGCCCGTACTTCATATATTCACGCCATGTCATTGTTATTCCACCCCTGTACAGAAGCTGTAGCCATAGCAGCGTAGCAAGCGACCCGATCGGCGACAGTTTGGCTCCGACGGACGTTCCTAGAAGACTGGCAAACGGTAAATACGCCTGTCCGTGAATCTGCTCAATCGCAAGAGACGAGACGAGCACAGCAGGTAAATTATTGACTCCGGCAGCCAATAACGAGAATAATATTCCTGAACCGAGAATACCGGCAAGCTGACCATGCGACACCACCGATTCCAGAACGCGCGGAAACCAGTCGACCGCACCGTGAATGTACATACTGTAAACAATTAATTTCATCGAAAGCGCGAATACGATAATCAGCCAAGGAGCCCTGGCAGCGGTCTTGCGGAAATCCGTCTGTCCCGCCCAGGCGCTTGCCGCCCACTGAACGGCTGCCGATGCCAGCGCTATAGCGGAAACCGGAATATGCACTTTACTCGAGAATAAATATCCCGCCATCATCATCCCGATAATCATCCACGAAATCTTGAACAAACGGCGGTCTACGATTGCCGACGCCCCATCCGGAAATGTTTGTGGCGCTGCATCCCGCCTCTCCTCCGCACGAATTCTTCTTCCGAAAAACATGACCGTCACTGCTATGGTCGCCGCAATGGCGGTCATGCCGGGTATGAGCATGTGACGCGCGTACTCTCCGAATGAAATATGAAAGAATTCCGCCGTAATAATGTTTGTTAAATTGCTCATCATCAGCGGCGCGCTTGCCGTGTCCGCCATAAGCCCGATACCCAGAAGAAAAGCGATTTTCGCTGTACGGGAAAGCTGGAGCAGCGCCGTCACTTCCAGCACGATCGGAATCATAATAAGAATTGTACCATCGTTGTTAAAGAAAATGGTGGTACAGGCCGTTAACAATAAAAGTCCTATAAGAAGCCTCACCTGCTTGTGGTGGAACCGGTTAACTATATGCAGCGCCGCCCAGCGAAAAAAACCGTTACGGTCAAGCAGCGAGGTAAACAGCATAATGCCGATCAACGAGAAGGTGGCATTCCAAACGAAACCCCATATGTAAGCCGCGTCTTCAGGTGTGAGCAGCCGGGCGGCAAATAACAGTAAGGCACCGGCCAGAGCGGTAATCGCTTCGTGAATGCCTTTGGGCTTCCATACTATTAAAGCAAGCGACACCGAGAAAACGCCAAGCGTAATATAAATCGCCATGAGTTCGAATCAACCGCTTTCTGTCTATGTTGTCATGCCTGTCCATCTTCGCACATACCTTAGTACTATTAAGTGCGAACGAAAGGCAGGTTTGACGCCCTCATGAAAAGATTCGGTAAAGTTCTTCAAGTCGCATTTACTTATATGGGCACCGTCGTCGGGGCCGGTTTTGCGACAGGACAAGAGATTTTGCAGTTTTTCACCCGTTTCGGATACTGGGGGGCCCTCACCATTGTCCTGTCAACCGTACTGTTTGTTTGGCTCGGTGCGAAAATGATGCTCATCGCAAGCGATATTTCCGCCAAATCGTATGAAGATGTAAACAAAGCGCTGTTCGGTGAGCGCTTCGGTCGCTGGGTCAGCCATTTTATGATTATTGTCCTCTTCGGCGTGAATGCCGTTATGCTTGCCGGCGCGGGATCGATTTTCAACGAGAACTGGAACATATCGTATCAGTCGGGCCTATTGATTACACTGGTCGGCTGCTTCTTCCTGGTGCGTAAAGGGATGAGTGCGATATTGACCATCAATTCGATTGTCGTGCCGGTGATGCTTTTGTTCACGGTCATTATTATTATGGATACGATAAATACGCCGGGCTCAAACAGGTGGATGCTGCTCACAAGCGAATATTCCCCTTTCGCCGCCTGGGCATCGCCATTCCTGTACGCGGCCTTCAATCTGTCCATGTCGCAGGCCGTGCTTGTGCCTCTGGGAGCGGAAATCCGCGACCGCAAAATAATTGTCGCCGGAGCCTGGGTTGGCGGCATCGGAATCGGATTTATGCTTCTTGTCGGACATATCGCATTGTCGCTCTATATGCCGGGCATACAGCAATTTGCGATTCCAATGGGCGGCATCGCCCGAGAGCTTGGCCAAGGAGTTCAATTGATTTACGTTTTCCTAATTTTCTCCGAAATCTTCACGACGCTGGTCGCCGACATTTACGGCTTGACACTGCAGCTTCAGGAACGGTTGAAAGTGTCGCGGACGCTGATCACGCTCGCCGTGCTTGCGGTTTGTTACCTTGCCAGCCAAATCGGGTTTGGGCCGCTGTTGTCAACGCTGTACCCCCTGTTCGGACTGTTCAGTCTCGGCTGGCTTGTGCTTCTGATGCAAAAGAGGCCGCCGATCGGGCAGCAATAAACCATTTAAGACAGCCGGACAAGCTCGGCACCCGGCAGCTTCTCCGCCAGCAGGTCGCACACATGATCGTGGCAGGTGAGCAGTACAAGCTGTCTGCGTGACGAGAGCTCCTTCAGAACATGAATGGCCCCTTCCAGGCGGGGGCGGTCGAAGTTGACAAACAGGTCATCGAGAATCATCGGCAAATCCGCCGTTGCCGCCGCTTCATCCGCCAAGGCGAACCGCATGGAGAGGTACAGCTGCTCTGCCGTTCCGCGGCTTAGAAAGATGCTGTCGACACTCTGGCCGTCCGCCGTTTCAAGACGAATCCGTTGTTCGCCATGCTGCACGGAAATTCGGATGTATTTACCTCCGGAAATAGAATTCAAATAACGCGACGCTTCCCGCAGCACCGCCGGCTGCCGTTGTTCTTCCATAATCCGTTTCGTTCTTTTGATCATAGTCATTGCAACCGACATTACCGCATATCGGTGCATGAGCTGCTCAAGCGCCGCCGTTGTTTGTTCCCGCTCGCCGATGAGTCTCCGCCTGTCGTTATCGCGCATCAGCTGCTCAAGCCTTTGCCGCTGTCTTCCGCTCTGCTCAAGGAGGACGCTTCTTCGTTCCTCCTCTGCCGAATAAGCTATTTCCGCTTCCGACTTCATCAGCTCCAGTTGATGTGCGTCGAACTCTTCATACCACTGCGTGATCCGTTCTCTTTGCAGGGCGGATACTCCGGCTGTCAGCTGGGCATCAAGCTTATACAATTTGGAATCGATGAGGCAGAGGCGCTCCGACTGTTCTATCGCTTCAAGCCATCGCGTCTCGCCCTCCGCCTCCACTATATCAAACCACTGCTGCTGACGGCTGTATAGACGATCAAGCGCGGCTTCCTGCGTCAGCGCCTGCAGGTTTAATTGAGCAAGCTTTTCATTCAGCTCTTCCGATCGGCTGCGGGCCGCTGTATGCTTTAGCAATTCGGCTTTAAACAGCTTAAGTGCAACCGCCATATCGCCGCTGCCGCTGCCGCCGTGAGCGGCCGGAAAAGAAGCATGAAGCGATTTGACCGCAGTTTCGAACAAGCCTACCTCGCTGCCGAGAACTGCGGATTTCTCCGCTATGCGATCGCGAGCCTGCAGTCGCATCATACCTTGCTCGGCCAGATCGAACGTCTCCATCGCCGCCTCGGGCGATAGCGAGGTCGGCAGAGCTCTGTCGGCAAGCCAGCCGCGCCACCTCACCGCGACAGCATCGGCCCGCCCGGCTGCTTCCGCTGCCGCTGCTTGCCGCTCGGCTTCCAATGAGCGAAATCGCATAAGCCTGCGTGAAAGCTCCTGTCTTGCATTCAGCCGGTGTTCGCTGAAAAGCAGCTCGTCAAGACGTGCGTCAATTAAAGCGCGAAGCCAGTGGATGAAAGCCGGCTTTCTGTCGGCCGACGAGGTGGCCGCCGCTTCTTGCATATATGCTTGCATGGCTGCCTGCTGTGCGGCGTGAGCTTTGCTCCCGCCCTCCGGGTGGAATACCGCCGGGCGGCCTGAGCGGCTGCCCGGCGCGTCAAGCAGCCCTGGGCCCGCCGCAGGGTTGGCCGCGAGCAGCGCGGCTAGCGCCGCCTCCGGCTCGCGCACAAGCGCGCTAAGCGCAGCCGCGACGCGGCGCTCGGCGGCGGCAAGCCGCGCTGCCGCGGCTGCGGCCGCTTCAGCGCCGGCTGCGCTGCGCGGCGGCTGGCCGCGCCGGCCGGCGATTGCGCCGCCGGCCCCGGCGCAGCCGGTCGCGCTGCGCGCCGGCGCAGGCGCGACAGCAGCGCCGGCGCGGCTAGCGCCGCTGCGGCTGCGCCGGCAGCGACCGCTGCAGTGCGCCAGCCGGCCGCGCCAAGCAATACCGCTGCCGCGGCCATTGCTCCCGCGGCCAACCACAGCGCGGCGCGGCCTCGTCGGTTCGCCGACTCTGAGCCGCTATCGACAACTGCCGTCTGCGGCGGCGTATCGCGCTCGGTACGCAGCCGCTCAAGCTCAAGCTCCCGCCAGGCGTCCTCGAATGCCCGCGCGGCGAGCCGCAGCGCCTCAGGCGTCTCCGGCAGCAGCTCCAGCCGTTCCGCCGCCGCTCGGCGGTCGTCTTCTTGCGCGCTAGCCGGCCGCACCGACTCATCACCATTCCAACGGCTGTCGACCGTTCCGGCTGCGGCCTCAAGCTCCGCAATCTGCGCCGCCGTCTCGCTTGCCTGCTCGCGAACCTTGCGAAGCTCCGCTTCAGCGCGTTCAAGCCCTCTGTCCGCCTCCAGCATTGCAGCCCTTGTCTCTCGAACCGTTTCGCGATCGGCAACGGTTACACGCAGCGAGCGAAGCTGCTCTTCCGTCCAATCCGGCGAAATGCGCATCGTCAGACGTGCAAGGGCATCGTTGTGCTCGCGAAGCTCAGCCTCCATTTCCTTGCGTTCAAGCCGAATAGAGCTTATCCGATCAACGGACATTAGAAGCGTTTCAATTTCATCGGCACGCGCTATAACCTTATCATCATAAGAAAGTAAGGCGATTTCCCGTTCGATGCTTTCTATCGACAGCCGTAAGCCTTGAAGCTCTCCCTGCAGCCTCTCCCGATCAGCAGTGTGCAGGTCCCATCTCACACGAATATCCGCCGGAAGCCGTGCCGCCATTGCAAGGGTTTCTTTCTCCTTCATCATAGCAAGCCGCTCAACCCAAAGCGGCCAATTGTCACAGGCGCGTGCAAGCAGCATCGCACTCTCGCGAAGCCCGGGAAGCCGCCCTTCCGCCTCCTGCAGCTGAGATTCGGTAGCTGAGAGCGCCTGAGTCAGTTCATTGTATTTACTGATTCCGTCTTCCAGTCCGCGCAGCTCCGTCTCCGTTTTCTCGAGAGATTTAAGCAGCCGGTTAATTTGCTGGTTGCTCCCCCTCGGCCGAAACAGATCGTCAAGGCTGCTCCCTAGCTGCTTCTCCGTCCTGGCGATTGCCGCGCCTCCGCCCCATCCGGCGTGGTAAAGCTGTTTACCCAGCTCATCCCCTTCCAGCATTCCGATCGCCTGCAGCTCGGTAAGCGTAATTGCAAAAAGCTGCCGAAACACCCTCTCGCTCACGCCTCCAAGAAATCTTTGTTCCCAGGCCGTCTGTGGAAGCGTCTCTGTCGAGGACGAGTATTCAAGCCGGCTATCGGTTCCAGCTGCCTCATGGGCTCCGAAAAATGGACGCACGATCACCCTACCCGGCGCGTTTGCATAACGTTCCAGTACATACGATTCGCCTTCAGAGCCGCGAAAGAACAACCGCCCGCCGTGTCGTCCGCTTGCAGCAGGCTCCAGCCGCTCCGAAGGATTGGCCCGGGTCGCAAAACCGTACAGCATAGTTCGTATAAAGCTTAAAGTCGTGCTTTTTCCAGCCTCATTCCGACCGTAAATGACAGTAATCGGCGCATCAAAGCTGCACCGAAAATCACTCAGCTTGCCGAAGCCGTCCACATGCAGCCCAATCAATCTCACGTTATGTCTCTCCCTCTCCGGTATTCTGTTTGCCGGCGGATATTTCCATCTCTTCCGTCAGCAGACCGGCGGCGAGCTCCCGCGCCTGCTCAAGCCAGGACAGCGAGTACTGGTCCATATGTAATTTAATTATGCTCCGCATGCGCGGATTTGTCAGAAGAGGCGCCATCGCTTCCTCCATCAATTGCAGCCGCAGCGACTCGTCGCTTTCCATAATTTCGCTGCCGCGGATAAGCTCGCCCGAGAAGCTGTCCTCAGAGGCAATCATGCGCAGATCAAGCTCGGCGCCTGTCATCGTTTCAACCGCATAAATCCAGCACCACTGACGCCCTTCCGACTCGGCGCGCCAAGAAACGTGATTGAGCCGTTCCCGCACGCCTTCCAGCAGCTCCCGGACAACTGCGGCATCCGTAAGCTTGCCGTGCAGCCGGCCTCTGCCTTCCAGCCGTATTTTCACCATCGCCGGTCTGCCGCTGGTGCCCGAGAGTACAGCCAGCGCCGCCGCTTCCATCGAATCGATCAGCTCCTGCTCGGACTCAAGACCTCCGATAGGGACGTCCGCTGCTTCCCACCTTACTGTATCAAGGGGAACAAAGGTAAGCTCAGTTGCCTTGGACGGTTTTACGTCAACCACATAGCAGCCCTTCGCGCCGGTTTCGCGTGAATGTCTGCCCTGAGTATTGCCCGGATAGACCACATGCGGATATGTATGCAGTACAGTCCGGTTGTGGATATGTCCAAGCGCCCAATAATCAAACCCTGCTGAGGCCAGCTCCGTCAGCGTGCATGGAGCGTACGGGTCGTATGAGGGGTCTCCGTCCACATTTGCGTGAAGCAGCGCAATATGGTATGGCCCGTCCGGTTTCGGTTTATATTTGGCCGCTATATTGTCCGTTATCGCACGCGCGCCGTAAGATAGTCCGTAAACGTAAGCCGCAAGCTCGCCGTCTCTCCGGTAAGCGGGCATACTTTCTACCTGCTCAGCGCCAAAAGTAACCACGGACTCCGGCCACGACAAATTCGCCCGGCTCCCTGATAAATGATCGTGATTGCCGTGAATAACAAACAACTGCACACCATGGGCGTGCAGCTGCTGCCATTCCCGCTGCAGCGCAAGCTGAGCGCGCAGCGACCGGTCGGAGGAATCATATAAATCTCCGGCAATAACGACAAAATCCACTTTCATGTTAATAGCGGTTTCCACCAGCCGGCTGACCGCGTCAAAGGTCGAAGACATAAGCGCATCTCGCACATATGCAGGCGTATCCGTAAGCCCCCGGAACGGACTGTCTACATGCAGATCCGCTGCATGAATAAAGCGAAACGGGACGCTCATTTTTTTCCTCCTAAAATTTTTCGCCAGAAAAATACTTCGAAAGCCAATGCTGAGTTATTCGTGATCTTCTCCGGTAAGCTTCTCCGAATTAACGAATAACTCACCTCGGAAGCATAACCATAATTTTTCGCCAGAAAAATACTTCGAAAGCCAATGCTGAGTTATTCGTGATCTTCTCCGGTAAGCTTCTCCGAATTAACGAATAACTCACCTCGGAAGCATAACCATAATTTTTCGCAAGAAAAATACCGGCATTTCTGAAGCATTCTTCACGGCGACTCCTGCGCTGCCGGATTAGTTTCGGTATAAACCTGCTTCAGCTGAGCGATAACCCGCTGCAGAGAATATACTTTCTTTGCCTTATTCCATGCAGCCCGTGCGAGATTGTACCGGAAGCTCGGATCCGTTACAACTTTCTCCAAAGCGTCGCATAGCGCCGCCGGATCCTCCGAAGGCACCAACAAACCGTTAACTCCGTCATCGATCTGCTCCGCGATACCGCCGACATTCGTTCCGACTAATGCAAGCCAGCATAAGGCCGCTTCGGCAAACACCGATCCGAACGCCTCGGCACGCGACGGCAGTACGAATACATCGAAGAACGGCATAAATTCCTCGGGATGGAGCATGTAACCGTAGAAAATGATATCATCATATAAGTTCAACTGAAGCGCAAGCTGCTCAAGCTCCTGACGAATCGGTCCGTCTCCGATGATATGAAGCACGAACGTATGGCCGCGCGCATTTAATTCCGCACATGCATGCAGCAGTATATCAAGCCCTTTCGCTGGGACAAGGCGGCAAACGGTGATCAGCTGTACAACTTCATTCTCATGCGAGATGGGCTTGAAGCGTTTCTCATCGAACCCGTTCGGGATTACCTGAATCGCGTCTGCCTTCTTCACATAAGGGCTCATATACTGCCGAAAGGACTCCGAGACCGTCAAGAGACGGTCCGCTTTGGCTTCCAGCTCGCCATATACAGACGTAAGGAAGCGGTGCTCGAGCCCGTCTTCGGCAATTCTGCCATTCAGCATGAGCTCCCGCTCATAGCTTGAATGAATGGTCATAATAAGCGGGGTATCCGGATAAAGCCGCTTCATAACAAGCGCTGCGATCGGGTGGTGCGCGTGAATCAGATCGTACGTTTTGTTGATACGCAGCTTTGTCCACCACACATAATCGCGATATGTTTGCAAATATTTATCGACAACCGGGTTTCCTTCATATAACCGAACGTCAAATGTGTCAAAGGTCACCTCTTCCTGACCTTTTCCCCGGACACGCTTGGGCAAGGAAAATAGTTCCATGTGCCAACCGATTCTATTAAATCTCTCCTGTACATAAGGAATCATAGAGGACACCCCGCCCGGCTGTTCCGGCGGAAAAAACAAAGCTTGCAATATATTCATGTCCTGCCCTCCTCGGCAAACACGCTTCTGACTCTTCTTTTCGACCTGCCAAAAACATGATATACTAGAACGTATGTTTCTGTAAAGCTGCTCTCTAGAGGCATTGAAACCTTACCAAGTAAAATGACACTCTCATCCAGGTGGTTAAAACATGACGATAATCCAATGGCTCGCCGGCTCAACCGGGCAAACTTTCGCTTCCGCTTGCGTGATGACGATTCTCGTCCTTATGCTGTTTGTTTCCATCCGGCTGTATAAAAGCTACCGAAGAAACAAAACGCACCGCTTACTTATAATCGCGCTCCCTATCGTCATTTTACAACAAGCGGCGCTTGTCAGTCTCTCCTTCCCGGGATTATCGCGATCGCCATATTTGCATTTGACTTATCCGGTAACGGGACTTCTTTCATTTATTATTATAAACTTTGTTTTCATGAAATTGTATACTCAGCCGTCATCCCGGCTCAAAGGCATGCCGTTTCTGTTCATGATTGCCGGACTTATCGCCGTTACGGCGGGACAGATTACACTGACGCCGGACATGATGAACCATGCCGTGGATGAGAACGGGCTGCCGATTCTCGCTTTGGATTTCTACGGGCTGGTGCTGAATTTGGCTATCCTGCTTAATTCCCGCGGCATTCAGCAGCGCCTGAGTTACTCTGCGAGCCTGATCGTTTATTTTTTATATCAGCTCTCCGACCTTGCCGATAATTATGTCTTTCACAACAGCGTCCCGATGCTTGTTATCTTGGGCAATCTGCTGCCTGTCATCTATTATACGCTGTTATTCCTGCTCCTGTTCGACTGGGTGCTGGAGCGGCTGCTGATGACGTTCCAATCGTCTATCACGGACGGGCTGACGAGCTTATATAACCGCCGTTATTTCAATAAGAAAGCCGAGCAAATGCTTCGGGAAACGAAACGAATTGCGATTATCTTCTGCGATATCGATAATTTCAAGAAGCTTAACGATACACAGGGCCACCATAAAGCTGACGGCGTGCTTAAGCAGATTGCCGATATCATTAGAGAAGAAACCTCCGGTATTGGCAGTGCCGGACGTTACGGAGGCGAAGAGCTTCTCGGGCTTGTGGCCGCTCCCGGGGTGAAGGCCGAGGAAGTGGCCGAAACGATACGAAGCCGCGTAGAGAAGGAGAGCCCTGTAACGATCAGCGTCGGCGTAAGCATTTCAAGAGAAGGGTCGGGAGTCGAGGAGGTCGTCAAACAAGCTGACGAAGCCATGTACCAATCCAAAATATCCGGAAAAAATAAAGTGACCCTGCATCAATCCATGCAGCGCAGCCGCTCACGCGGTGGCGACGGCTCCTCTAAAAAGAATATACAGTCCTAGATATTCGATTATCGTTCCTTCCATTAAAAAAAGCTGCTCACCGCCGGAACTAAATACGGGAGAGCAGCTTTATATTATTTTCTCTTATAAGCAATCGGATCTTCCAGACCCGCCTCGGCAAATCCTTTAAGCCGCAAGCGGCAGCTGTCGCATTCTCCGCAGGCTTCAGCTTCGCCGTTATAACAAGAGGTTGTCAGGCGGTAAGGTACTTTCATTCTCGTCCCCTCGCGGATAATATCCGCCTTCGTTAATCTTATGAGCGGAGTCTCAATAGTAATCGGCTTCCCTTCAACCCCGACCTTCGTTGCGGTCGCAATCACCTCTTCGACTTTGGCGATGAACTCCGGACGGCAGTCCGGGTATCCGCTGTAATCAAGTGCGTTCACACCGATGTAAATCGCTTCCGCTCCTACCGCTTCCGCATAGGAAGTAGCGATCGAGAGGAAGAGCAGATTCCTCCCAGGAACGTAAGTAACCGGAATTTCACCTACCTGCTCTACCTCAGGCAATTCGCCAGTCAGCGGAACGTCAATAGAATCATCGGTAAGCGCGCTGCCTCCGAAGTCGCGTAAAAAGCCAAGCTCAATCAGCTTTAGCCGGTCTAGGACACCATAATGCTCCGCTACGCTTCTCGCGTTATTCAGCTCAATCCGGTGCCGCTGACCATAGTCGAAGGTAATCGGGTACAGCTCGAACCCTTCTTCCCTCGCATAACCCATACATGTCGTGCTGTCTAATCCGCCGCTTAATATAATGACCGCTTTCTTTGTCGTACCGTTCATTGATGAAACTCCTTTCCTATACACCGCGCTTCGCCGGGTCCCAAATGATTTTATGCAGCTGCATGTTCAGCTTTACTCCTGATAAACCGCCGGCAAGCATCTTCTCGACAAGCCGCGCCGGGGGCATCGTCTCCCACACGGGACTGAAAAGCGGCAGTGCCGCGGTCGGATAAGCGCGCAGCGTTTCCACCGCCGCATCGAAGTCGCGATCGCTTGCAATGACGAATTTAACTTCGTCCCGGGCTCGCAGCAGCGCGAAATTGCCATGCAGCATGGCTTCGTTCTCACCGGAATCCGGCAGCTTATAATCCATTATATATCTCGCCTTCTCAGACTCTACTTCAGAGAGAAAAGGCTTCAGATCAATCGCTCCGTTCGTCTCCACATGCACATCCTTCACACGGTCGATCGCACAGAGCGCCTTCAGAAGCGATGCCGAGCGCTCGCCGTATAGAAGCGGTTCCCCGCCTGTCAGGCAAATATGCTCGGAACGGTACTGTTCTTCCACCTGCCGTACGATATCTCCGATCTGCATCGTAAACTCCGCTTCCGCAGGCGGATAGCTGTACTTCGTATCGCACCAGACACAGCGCAGATTACAGCCGAATAAACGTACAAAAACGGTCGGAAACCCGGCACGCGTGCCTTCGCCCTCGACCGTTTCGAATATCTCCACCATTGGCAGCCGGATTGACATCGGATCGCGGCTTTCCCGCTCATTGTCAGTCTTCATGGTCATACGCCTCCATCATCGACCTTGTGACTGCCGCATAGCTGGTCGGCGTTTCCCACAAACGAATTTCTTCAATGCGAATATTCGGGTAATGGCCCTCCTCAAGCAATGCCGCATCGAGCTGTTCGTACATCCATACGACCATATTCTCGGCGGAAGTGTTCATCGGAGGCAAAGCTTCGTTCAAATAACGATGATCGAGTTGATCAAGAATCCGCTCCTTGGCGATCCGCTTCATATCGGCAAAATCTATCGTAATGCCCCGCGCATCCGTTTTGCCGGAGAGAATCGTCTGCAGCTTGTACGTATGTCCGTGCAGGCTCTTGCATTTGCCCTCGTATAAATGAAGGTGGTGCGCGCTGTCAAAAGTAAATTCCTTGGAAACCAGGACCCGCTTGTTATGATAGCGGAGCTGATGTTCTTCAATATCTTCGCCGAACCGTTGTATGCGTTTCGAAATATCGTACGTCACGTTTCACACCTCACCCTATGCAATAAGGCCATTATAGCATGGGAGATAAGCAGCGACAATGAGAGGGGCATTCAGGTTTGACTTAAAGCGCGTACGGGTTCTTTCTTCCGTGCGTCAGCATTCGTTTTGTTGATTGGCTGGCATAACTCCGCGCATTCCCGAAATGCGAAATGTCTGCAGCCCTTACATAGATCCTTATCCAGCCGGTTTAACGCATAATTGAGTCCTTGGCCGGTATGTTCAAAGTAATTCCCTGCGCCGATTTTATCATACAGTCCGGATTTGATCATCATGTCCTTCGGCTGCTGCCGGATACCGGTTACCAGTAGCTTACCGCCATTCTTCTTAATCCGTTCCGTAATCCCGGCCAATATGTCATTACCGCTTGTATCCAGGTAAGGAACCTTACTCATGCGAAGGATCACTGTCTTGGAACCGGATTTCAATTCGTGATCGATCGATTCTTCGATCGCTTGAGTCGTGGCGAAGAAAAGGGGACCTTCCAACGTGAGCATGCTGATTTGCGGGCATCCCCTGCCATTAGCAATCCGTGCAGGTACAACCTTCTCTTTTACCGGATCCGGCGATACTTTGACAACAGCATGTACCGAAATCATTTGCTTGATAAACAGAATGATAGCAATGGCCAGTCCGAATTCAACTGCGGTCACCAAATCGACGAGCACCGTCAATACAAACGTCAGCACCAATACTATCGAATCGTAAGATTTCACTTTTAAAATGTGCGCAAATTCCTTGCGCTCGCTCATATTCCATGCTACAACCATCAAGATCGGCGCCATGCTTGCCATAGGAATGCTTGATGCGAGTGGTGCGAACAGCAGAAGCACCGCCAGCACGACCAAGCTGTGCACCATTCCCGCTACCGGAGACACACCGCCGTTCTTAATATTGGTGGCCGTCCGGGCTATTGCTCCAGTTGCTGCAATTCCGCCAAATAGCGGTGTAATCATATTGGCAATGCCTTGACCGATCAGCTCGCGATTGCTGTTATGCTTCTTTCCCGTCATCCCATCTGCAACCACTGCGCAAAGCAGCGATTCAATCGCTCCGAGCATCGCAATAACAAAAGCCGGAGGAATCAAATAAATGATCGTGTCCAAGGTTAAATGCGGAATCTGAAGGGTTGGCAATGAACTCGGGATACCGCCGAATTTGCTTCCGATAGTCGCTACTTGCTCCGGATAGAAGAATGCTGCGATCAGTGTGGAAACGAGAAGTCCGAGAAGCGCCCCCGGAACCTTTGGCAGAAACCGCATCGATAGAAGAATTACCCCGAGACAAACCCCTGCAGTCAGGAGACTGTACCCGTTAACGGTACCGATATGCCTGAAGATCTCGACTATATTCTGATGAAAATATTCATGCTTCTTTACGCCTTCCAGACCAAAAAAATCCGATATCTGCCCGGAAAAAATGATGACGGCGATACCGGTCGTAAAACCGACTGTCACCGGTTTAGGAAAGAATTTAATGATCGTTCCGATTCTGAGCAGCCCCATAAGGACAAGCATAACTCCTGCCATAAAACCGGCTATGATCAAATTCACATATCCGTATTGCATTACTATACCAAATAATACCGGAACAAATGCACCGGTCGGCCCGCTGATGGAAAACCTCGAACCGCCCAGTAATGAGGTCAGAAACCCGGCGATAATCGCCGTATAGATGCCATATTCCGGTTTCACTCCGCTGGCGATGGCGAATGCCATAGCGAGCGGAATTGCAATGATTCCCACAATCAAACCGGCCAGGAGATCTTTCCGCAGATGAACGTACGAGTAGTTTTTGAACCTGTCGCCCAGCAGTAACTTAATCATAAGACCCCATCCAGCTTAAACCTATATTGATATCCGTTCACGACTTGTTCCAATTTTCCGTTATGGGGGTTGATAACCAGCCCGTGCACAGGAATGCCGCATTCTGCCAAAAGGGGGTGATTGGCGATCGTATTTGCAGAGGCCACCACGTTGTCATATACATTATCGAAATTATCCAGCCACCGGTTAAATTTGATTCCGGTTCTCTCGGCCAATTGTATCGAGTGTTCGGAAACCCCGCGCTCCTTAAGCTTTTCTATAAACGCATCCTGATGCAGACATTGCATTCCGCAGTCATGGTGTGCGACTACTACGACTTCATCAGCCTGCAGCATATGAACCGCGACAAGAATGGATTGCATGACGGAGCCGAAGGGATCACGCACTTGCCCGCCGGCTACCTTGATCATAATGGCTTGTCCCTGTTCGATTCCCATCGCCTGCTCAAGAAGGCCGACCAGCCGGGTATCCATACAAGAGAGGATGACTAACCTTTTGTCGGGGAATTTGGTAGTTTGATACTTTTCGTACTCTTTGGCGTCAATGAAGTTACCATTTACTTGCAATATTTCATCTAACCTATTGTTTCTATCCACTCCTAATTCCTCCCATTCATAGTTATTCGCTTATACGTTATCAACCCCTGAACCCACTGTCTATCGTTTCAGGACGACTGGCTGCTTGTAACGGATAAACAAAAGGATTGAGCGGACGAGCGGATCGATCGCTGACGCCTAGTGGATCTGCAGCCTCTTATATAAGCTGGATAAATGATTCCGGCTTACAAAGGCCATTTTCGAGGTATTTTTAAAAAACACCACATAGGTTTGGCCCGAAGGCTCAATGCGGCTGATGTGCTTGATATTGATAATGTAGCTCTTGTGGGTACGCAAAAAAATGGACGGGTCAAGTCTTGCTTCGAGAGTTTTAAGCGGCTCCAACGTCCTGATTTCTACCGTCGGTTTTCTCCCTAACATAATTTGTGTAGATTTATTCTGCGCACTGACGAAGATGATTTCTTCCTGGTCTATGACTTCCACGATGTTCCGGTTTCGTATGCTTAACCGGGGAAGGGACTGCGTTTGCGCGGCAGTAAAGGATTTGTCAATAAGCTTTAGGCATTGGTATAACCGCTCTTCAGAAAAGGGTTTTACAACATAATCAACAGCTTCGATGTCATAGGCAAGAGACGCAAAATCAGAAGTGCCTGTAATAAACACGATACGCAATTCAGGAAATTGCAAACGCAGCTCCTTGGCAGCCGTGTAGCCGTCTCCACCCGGCATATCAATATCCGCAAACAAAACTTGGGGCCGCAGGCTTTGGACCTGCGTTTTCGTTTCTTTTCCCGACTCAGTTTCGGCGAGGATATTAAATCCGTTTTCATCCAGGAAAGCAGCCAATTGTTTACGTATTTTCTCGTTGTCTTCGGCAATCACTACGTTGTAGGACATTTCTTCTCCTCCTTAAATCTCTTCTTTTCCGAAAAAGGAATAAAAATGGAAAATGTTGTGCCACAGCTCCGGTCGCTTTCAATTTCGATATGTCCCTGGTATTTGGAAACGATACGTTTAACGGTAAGCAGACCAAGACCTTGATGACCTTCCTTAGTTGTATAGCCTTCCTGAAACACTTTATCGGTGCTGTTTTCCTCAATCCAGGAATTAGGGTTAAGTATACGAAACACAAGGAACGAGTTAAGCATTCGGTCTATCGTGACATGAATGATTCGCCTGCCGGGTGGAGCTTTCATTTCCTCCTCGATCGCGTTATCAAGCAGATTTCCCAAAATTTGAACCAATTCGAAAGAGATCATCTCAATGGCGGGGATTGATGTAAATGCCTGAACATTTATCGTGACGTGATGAACCTGTGCGATTTCTTTTTTTGCCTGCAACAGCGCGGCAACCGGAGCGTGATTTAGATGCAGCATTGCCTGCTGGGATTGCAGTTCGATATTCAATTCTTTCAGATACCCGGATACCTCCTCATATTCCTTCCGATGAACTAATCCGGAGATAACCTGCAGATGGTTGTGGTGATCATGCCGCTGAGCACGGACCGAGGAAATTAATTCCTCTATATTCTTCAAATAAACACCTTCCGTTTGTTCGGTGGTTTGAAGTTCAAGTCTTTTTCCAAATGAATTAAGCAAATATATGGTTATTGCCATAATTCCGATCGAAATGAGCGACACGACAAGAAAATAATCGTCAAAATGTTCTTCTAAATTTGAATTTCGAATGCTGGTCAGGTTGATCAGATTTTGTATGACGAACATAATCATGAGCGCGACTACGTAATTCGTGTACTCTGTATGACGGGCTGTAAACCATTTTAGAAAGGTAATTTTTTTCACATAGAAGTAAAATCCGATTGCAAACAGCAAAAAGTCTGCGCCTAACGTGATTAACAGTTCTCGTATCGAATATTCTAATAACTCCTCTCGGTAATGAGGCGAAGTAATATCTCTGAAATGGATCATCATGCTCTCCATCATGGTATGAACGGCCGACTGGGAGAGGCTCATAAGAGCAGCGACACTCCAAGAGAAGGGAAAAAGATTTTTGAATAAGAACATATTGAAAACGATGGTGGCTATCACTGACAATTCAATTGGAACTTTGAAGATGAGCATTGAATGCGTGAATAGAGAGACAAGAAAAATAAACCAGACGATCTGCTTCTTGAATCGGGTCCAATCGATGCCAAATAAGGAAAAACTCAAAAACAAATAAACAAACACTTCGGGTATGGAGAGCAAAAACGCCGTCAATCCGGTTCCTCCTACTGCACATGAAAATGGCCTACTACTCATTACATACCAAAAATTCACATGATAATAGGTATTTTAGTCCTAAATATCTTACATTTTCATTACATTATGTCTGATTCCACTTGAGTATTTTCCCGCTTGAACGAAAAAAGCGGGCTCCACTTGACGTGAAAGCCCGCATGTATGAGTAGAAAAAAATTACTTTCCAATGTTGTAACTCCGATATTGTCCGTCTATACCGATTTCCAAAGCGTTAAGCTGCATACCAAAGGCGCATCCGCCGTCGATCCCGATTTTACCGTTGCCGAACCAAATATCCGGTACCCCGTGAATGTCTTTTGTTCTCGTATGTCCGAATATAACCGTTTTACCCACTACCGTAGGTTTGCTGAGGAAAGGCTCTTTCAAATACAAAAAATCATGCGTTGGCTGCCGCTTCCAGTCGGGATACTCGGGGTTTATTCCGGCATGCACGTAAATATGATTGCAATCCTCTTCGTAATAGGGAAGGCTGTTCAAAAATTCGATATGGTGTCTATAATGTTTGTTAATAGCAGCAATCGCTTCCTTAACCATTGCGGCATCCACTTCATTCTCGTCGTAATCGCAGTCCAAATAACTTAAGACCGTCGCCTTTCCTCCATGGGCGAGAAACTTCTCAGTGATGGACGAGCTTCCGTCCCTCACGAGGTCGACAAGTCTCTGATCGTGATTCCCTTTCAGTACAATCGCTCCATGCCCGTCCCTAAGCGAAATAAGCCGCTCGACAACCTCCTTACTGTGAGGGCCGCGATCGACGTAATCGCCGATAATGAGGAGTTGATCCTCCAGGGAATTATATTCCACCTTCTCCAACAGGTTGACAAACTCCTTAAAGCATCCATGTATATCGCTAATGACCAGCTTCCGTTTCATCAATAATTCCGCCTTTCACTCACGACAGTGACCGGATCCACCAACTATGCCCTGAGTTCAATCGTTGAAAAAATAATCGTTAGATCGTAAGCCGTCCGTCTAAGACTGTCACGGCTTGGCCGGTAATGTATACGCGATCGGCAGAGGCGCGAATAAGGAGGGTGCCTCCTCTTGCAGAGGCTTGAAACGCTCTCAGCACATCCTTGTGCAGCCGGCGCTGCCAATAGGGGGCGAGAGCACAGTGGGCTGATCCCGTCACCGGATCTTCGTTAATTCCAACGGCAGGGAAAAAAGCGCGGGAGACGAAGTCGCAGCTCTCACGCGAACCGGCGTCGGACCGGCTTGTTACGATCACGCCGCGCGAATCAACCTTTGAGAGCAGCGTATAATCAGGCCGAAGCGTCCTTACCGTATTCTCGCTATCCACTTCGACCAGGTAATCCATTCGGTTCCGTCCTACGAAACGCGGAATGAGACCGAGCGCTTCCACAAGCTCTTCCGGCGCTGTCGTCTGTTCCACCGGCTCAGACGGGAAATTCATCGTTATTCCATCATTCGAACGCTCCGCGGTCAGCAGCCCGCTCTTGGTGTGGAAGGCAGCTTGCTCATCGTACTTGAGATGACCATTCTCCCACAAATAATGCGCGCTGGCGAGCGTCGCATGGCCGCACAAATCGACTTCGGAGATAGGCGTAAACCATCGAAGATCGTACCCTCCATTCTTGCTCAGAACAAGAAAGGCCGTTTCTGAAAGGTTCATTTCCGCGGCAACCTGCTGCATCCATCCGTCCTCCGGCTCGTTCTCAAGCAAACAGACCGCGGCCGGATTGCCTTTAAATTTCTCAGACGTAAAAGCATCGATAATGGCAAGTGGTATGGACATTGGCTGAAACCTCCTATATTAGCCGGGATATGGACGTAAGCGCCCGAATTGCTATGATTTAATTGTTGCGCCTGACTCACGGGCGCCGGCCGACCGGCTTCCTCCGATTTTTCGGTTTACGATGATAATGCCTAAACTGACGAGCGTTAATGCTGCCAGCACTACCGCATGGAGCGGCTCCGACAGCAGCATCGCCGATTCCAATACGCCGAAAACCGGGATAAGAAAGAGATACATCGATACGCTGCCTACACGGTTATACTTCATGACATTATTCCAAAGCATGAACCCCGCCGCGGATACGAAGGATAAGTGAAGGAGCATAAGAGACGAGCGCCAATCGAAATCGAACGGCGCGAGTCCGGTTTTCCATGCCGGAATCGCGCACAATATTATTCCGCCTATGATCATTTGATAGCCGTTCAGGTAGGAGATGCTGTAAGTCGCCGCACCCCGCCTCGAGAGCAAATTCGCACACGCATTGAACAGTGCCGAACCCATAAGCAGCAGCTCTCCCGGTGAGAAGGCCCACCCGCTGCCGGCCTCCCTCGAGATGCCAAGCACCGACAGGCCTGCAAAACCAACAAGAAGTCCAACTCCTTTATATCCGTTCAACCGGTCATCACGATAAAAAAAATGGGCCAGCACGATTTGAAAGAACGAAATCGTTCCCGCAATCACTGCACCCACCACACCTGCGCTCATCGACATGCCCGTATAAAAAAACGTGTACTGCAGCACCGTTTGAAGCAGTGCGATGGCAGTAAGCATCTTCCAGCTCCCCGGCAGGTAACTCAGACTTTCACGCCTGAAGAACATGTACACAAAAATAAGAATGCCTGCCAAGGTAAACCTGTAGCCCGCAAACATTAACAGCTTCAGCGTTTCACCGGCCTTAATATCGAGTGCCGCATAGCTTAATTTAAGAAAAGGATACGCGCTGCCCCACAGCAGCGTCGCGCTCACGGAAGCCGCGATGATGCCAAGGGGATGCGTAAAAAACCGGGCTGCAGTCATTGATGTCTGTTTCTCCTTCTGTTAGCGCGGAAGGCCGCTCGCTCATTACTGCTCTTCAATCGGAATGAGCAGATCGACCGGTTCCTCCTCCAAATGCTCGTCAATATAAAATATTTCGATCGCAACGGCGTTGTCCCGTTTAACCAGCTTCTGCTCCTGCATCCAGGCCGACAAGGTTTCGTAGCCTTCGCCGATTCGTTTATTGGTGCATGTAATCATGGCATATGTCCGTTCAGGAATTGTAAACTGAACCATGCCCTTCGGAATAATCTCCATACGGGCGATCTCAAAGCTGGCCCAATAGGTAGCGAAAACCTCGTTACCGAAGTAAGGACTGTACAGCGCGGTAGATCTCACTTCTCCGTTTAACTCGTGTTTTCTAGAGAGAAACTCGCTATGCAAAAGGATCGCTTCATCCGGAAACGTCGAATACGGACCGCAATAACTGATACCGACCAGGTTTAACGCTGGTTTAGTAACTACCGTGCAATTGTCCATCGCGAATTACCTCCCACTTGGATTGGTGAAGATAAAGGCACGCTGACATTGGCCTACGCTTATACATACCCTTTTTTAGTGTACCATGACCATGCCCTTTTATGGTATATTTTTTCTTTTCGTCAATAGACCAGATGAATCAGAGTTTGCTTAAGATTATCTTTGTTCTCCTTCAGCCAATAATCTCTGGCTGACATTTGTGCGATAATAAAGGTAAAATGATCCTTCACGGCTTTTCCTGAGTAATACTGTCCAATATAAATACATAACAAAGAAAGATAATATAAACGTATCAGATTCGGAATCATGTCGATTTCCGCCATAGATAATTTCATATATGCAGAATAGGCTTTTAAAAAAATCTCCAGATAATCTAACGTACGGTCTTCAAACTGCAGCAGATGATTGATACAGATTGCAGGCTCGAACGCCCGGATATCGATAGAAGCAAAATCAAAATCCAGTACTCCGTTCATTTTACCATTATTACCGATGAGTAAATTAAAAATCAGCAAGTCATGATGAACGATTTGATGAGGTAGATGAGACAGAAGAATATGTTCAGGCTGGAATTGATCGAGGAGATTTCTGAATAGTGCCATATGAGAGTCATCAACAACAAACGGCGGGTTCAGAAGAAATTGTGCAACTGTCTCCTCGCTGCTCAGCGGATGAAGATCATAGAACCGGCTGAACTGAATCGCCGGTGTGTGCAAATCCGTTTGAAACTCCTCAAACGCTTTGGAGATTTCACCGACTGTCCTTCCCATTTCCTTGACATCATTCGAAGAATTTATATCGGGTATAACCCCTTCAATGAACGGAACGACCGAACCTAACCGGTTACCCTGCAACTCCACATATTTATGTCCACTTCGAGTTGGTAGAAAGCCCGGTACTTTAAACGATAAATCACAGTTTTCCAGAAATGTAACAAGCTCGATCTCAAAAAGCAGATTTTCCAGGTTTTTTGTATGCCTGTCATATATTCTCGCTATGTATTTGCGGTCTTTTACCGTGATGATTCGGGAGAAATTCGTTAATCCAAAAGGCACGGGTTCAGTACTGTAATCAAGATCGCCAAAATATTTGGAGATAAGTTCCCGAAACAAAGATTCCACAGTTAGTTCCTCTTTCTACCGTCTGTTAATAAGAGATTCTACTTCAAGATTCAAATCGCGGTCAGCAACTGAATCACTATTCATTCTATTGACCGCTCTCATAAATGCCACTTTTTTGCAAACGTTATTAATTGATACACGCCGTATGCAGCGCTGATACTGTCGGTACGTAGTAAGCGGCTCCTGCGCCTCTTAGCTCCTGTTCGTCTCCATATCCATAGCCGACACCGATTGCCGGAATCCCATTGTTCACGGCCCCGATCACATCGTGCTTACGGTCGCCGACCATTATCGCCTGCGAACAGTCAATGTTATGATTTTTGACAAGATAAGCGATAAGTTCAGACTTATCCGAACGTACACCGTCCAGCTCACTGCCGCCAATATATTCGAAATAAGTATCGATTTTGAAATGCTCGACGATTTTCTTGGCGAAAACCTCCGGTTTCGATGTTGCCACCAGCAGACGCTTTCCTTGACCTTTCAACAACGTCAACAAATCCGTAATCCCCGCGTAAAGTTCGTTCTCATACATTCCATGTTCTACAAAATACTCGCGGTAATACGCTACAGCCTGCTGCGCTTGACCTTCAGTAAAACGATAAAACTCTTGAAAAGACCCCAAAAGCGGAGGTCCGATAAAAGGCTTCAATACGTTTAAATCCCCTACCTCAATGTCAAATCTCCGCAGGGCGTATTGAATGGATTTGGTAATTCCAACCATAGGGTCCGTCAGTGTTCCGTCCAGATCAAACAGCCATGTCGAATAATGCGATAATGGTTTCATTTTGCGAAAGCTGCCCCCTAAATCAAATCAATATTCTCGTAGTGCTCGACAACTGGAAAAGGTTCGTAATAATGGTGCAGCAGCTTCTTCCATTCTTGATACTCCGCAGAAGTGCGAAAACCGACGACATGATCGTCGAGCGTCTCCCACCATACAAGCAGCGCATACTGGTTATCCCGCTCAAGGCACCGCTGAAGCTCATGCTTCACATAGCCTTTCATTGAGGAAATGATGGCTGAGGCTTGTTTAAAGCTGGAAACGAAGGTGGAATCAAGCTCAGGCTTTACATGTAAAATGGCTATTTCCAAGACCAATGGTTGTCCTCCTAAACTTTGCGTTCCAACGCGTACAGTTCTTCCTCAAGCGAAGCGCTCTTCTCGAGAACGACCTGTCTCGCGTCATGAATCGCCCGGTTATATACATACGGCGCAATCTCGCGCAGCATGAAATCAACAATCTGCTCGGCTCCAATACTTCCAAGCTCCTCGGACCGCTCCAATTGATAATAACTGATAAGACTTTCAATAATGCGTTCCTTCTCTTCACGAGGCAATTTGATCGGAATCATCGTTATATCTCCCTCCCGGTTTAACTTTATTAACTCCTTCTCAACGTGCATGTATATAACAATCCAGACTGTGGTCTTCAATAAGGTCAATCGATTGAGGCCGCTTCGCGTATTGCTTGATATGCTCCTTGATATTCGGAAACAATATAATATCATCAAGCCCGGAAAGGGGAATCCATTTCACAGCCGACTGTTCGGGATCGGGATGATCCGGCATCCGGGGTACTGATCCAGCCTTTAACCTGCAATGGAAAATAAGGTTTAGCGAATGCGGCGTATCCGGCGGATACTGTCCGGACTGATTGTGCGGCGCGCACTCATAAACGAAAGCCAGCGGACCGACTACAGCTTCCGCCATCGCCTCTTCCATCAACTCGCGCTTGACGCCTTCAATAATCGTCTCGCCCGGTTCAGCTCCGCCGCCCGGCAGGTTGTAGTGGATGCCGTCCGCATCTTCGTACTCGACAAGCAGTACCGCGTTATTTTCAATAATAAGCGCAGTTGGCCGGACCCGAATATGATAGTTCATAGCAACCTCCTTATCACTTGAAAACCCTGTGCGTAGCTAATAATTTAGCATGGTTTCAACTTGCTGTAAATTGAATCAGGAATATAAATATGATAAAGAGAGCGGAGTATTTCCGCTCTCTCAGATAAATCTCAGTTACATATTCGGTGTGTCTATTTTCTTGGGTTGAATAAGCCCGAAACCGATCCCCACCGGATCGATCATATAAGCCAAATAAAATTCGGCGAAGTCCATTTTCGGCCGTAGTACATTAGCGCCATTCTGCTTGGCGTTCTCGATCGCCGCATCGATGTCATCGACTTCAATCGTGATTCGGGTCCCATGCGGGAAGTCCGTCGGTCCTACTGAAATGCCTCCATCGATGCCGGCACTCTCTGTACCGGTAATGACCGGGTGATATCCCCAGTTGGGTTCTCCAACCTTCCAACCGAAAACACTCGAGTAAAATTTCGCCGCAAGGTCCGGGTTTTGACTGCTTAGTTCAAAGGATACCATTCGTCCCATTATTCCACCAACCAATCTTTCTGATTTATTGCTCCAGACCATCATACCAAACACATGTTCTTATTGTAAACAAAAAAATGGCTAGTCCTGGAACTAGACCATGGTCATCGCATTTTTGTCAGATATAGCCTTGTAATTACGCCAAGCGGCTGCAGTAGGCGACAACAGCTTCATAAGATAAATTCCCGCCGAAGATATCAAGCGCACTGCCGATCGTTATGTCCAGCTTTCCGCCTGTAAGCTTATAAAACAGCTCCAAATCTTCAAACGACCTCGCTCCGCCCGCATATGTGGTCGGCAGAGACACCCAACCGGCAAGCTGTTCGACCAAGCTCTCCAGAATTCCTGTGCGTTTCCCTTCCACATCGACCGCATGAACGAGAAATTCGCTGCAGTAGCCCGCCAGCTCAATCAGATTAGCCTCATTCACTTCAAATTCGCTGAATGTCTTCCATTGGTTCGTTACAACAAACCACCGGCCGTCACGCTGCTTGCAGCTTAAGTCGATAACGAGCTTGTCCTTCCCGACTTCCGAGACGATCCGGTTTAAATGATCCATATCGAGCCGGCCATCGCGAAAAATATACGAGGTAACAATCACCTGCGATGCCCCCGCTTCCAGATAACGGGCCGCATTGTCAGCGTTGATGCCTCCGCCGATCTGCAGGCCGCCGGGGTACTCGCGAAGAGCTTTAAGAGCTGCTTCCTCATTGCCGCCGCCCAGCATAATGACATGGCCGCCGGTCAGCTTGTCCCTTTTAAACATTGATGCATAATATGCAGAGTCGTGCTCGGATACGAAATTTTCGATTACATTTTGCTCATTGGCATCGAGCGTCTCGCCGACGATTTGTTTAACTTTGCCGTTATGCAGGTCGATACAAGGTCTGAATTTCATGGTATCTCCTCATCTTTCCGAGAGCTGGTGATTCCTATTGTAGCAGAATTTGATTGCGAAACGGAACCGAGTATGCTCCGGACAAACTCTGTCTTTGCGTTCGTATAGGCTTCCCGGTCATGTAAGGGATCGCCTTCCAGATCAAATTAAACAATTGCTGTAAGTTCCGTCAAAGCTCGAATCGAATATTTTGGCGGCAGTAGCGAATGGTCCAGCGGTTCCCCGGACGGATTGTAATAGCAAAAATCAATTCCCGCCCCCGCCGCGCCATGGTAATCATCCTGCAGTGAATCGCCTACGAAGAGAGCCTCCGAGCGGTCGACCCCGAGCGTAAGGACGGCGGTATCGAAAATTTCGCGGCGGGGCTTCCAGAACCCAACTTCATCCGAAATGAAAAGATGGTCGAAGAAATGTTCTAATCCTCCCGTCTTTAAGCGGCTGCGCTGCGCTTCCCCTATACCGTTGGAGATAATCCCCATTCGGTAACGCTCATGCAGCTTGCCGAGCAAGTCGACGGCCCCGTCCATCAGATGGCAGGTTGAGCAAAACATACGCCAATAAGTGTCCGCCAGCATCGCGGATATCGTATGATCATGCCCCATCCTCTCAAGCGTGTCCCGGAATGAGTAGTGCAGCACTTGCCCGATATGAAGGTTGCGTTCAACCCGTTCGATCCAATAGGTCCAGTTAATAGGAGCGAATATCGTTCTGAACGTCTCCCATTCGAAGCCGACTGCCTCCGGCAGCCGGTGATGTTCGATCGCTCTGCGCATCGCATCCTGCTCGCTGAAGGTATAATCCAGAAGCGTATTATCAAGGTCGAACAGAATTGCTTTGTACATCGCGTTCAACGCCCTTTCTATATTCCTAGTGCAATCTCTTCCCGATACGGTAAACGGTATAACCGATCACTGCGCCAATTGTATTAAGCAGCACATCGTCGATATCAAAGCTGCCCCGGCGCAGTATGAGCTGCATCAGCTCCAGAATCAACAGAGCGACGATACTAAACGTCTCCTTGTGTTCAATCTCCGCGCAGAATATCAAGCAGCTCGCGAAGCGTCTCCACCGTGACAAGCGGTACTGCCGTTACCGACTCCGTCCATGGCTGATTGCGGCGCAGCCAAATCGTCTGCATACCGACAGCAGCAGCGCCGCCTATGTCGTTAACCGGATGGTCCCCTATGTAGACGGCCTCTTCCGGATTCACTCCAAGGCTTTCCAGCGAGTGCTCATATATGCGCCGATCGGGTTTTTTGACGCCCACCTCTTCCGATACGGCGATATGATCGAAGCTGGTACGCAGCGACAGAAGTTCGATTTTGCCGTACTGAATTTCAATAAGACCGTTGGTGATCAGCCCAACCTTATAATGCTTCCGGCAGTAAGCGAGCAGTTCGGCAGCAGTCTCCATCAATTGGGCGCTCTTTACATATTCTCGCTTGTAGAAAGCCAGGAGCTCTTCCGGAGCCGGCTTCGGGTCCCAGGCAAACAGTTTGTGCTCACTAAGCTCGGCGAACAGATCCGGCTTGTTCTTATAGCCGTCCTGATCGGCAACCCGGATATATTCGATTCTCGCTTCACGCTCTTGGCCCGACAAACCTTTGAAATATCGGTCAACCAGCTTCTCGGAAAATCTGCGGAATGTTGCGGTACGGTCCAGCAGCGTATTATCCAGATCGAAAATAACCGCTTTCGCATGTAAACGTTTAGCCTGTTCATGTACGGTTTCGTTGTTCAAAAATATTCTCCTCCGATTGTTCGTGCAGCTCAGGCTGAGCGGCGCAAATCTCTTCTTTACTTTTGGTGCGGTACCAGTACGTATAAATTTCTTTAAAGCCTAGCTTCTCATATAGTCGAACAGCCGGAATATTGTCAGCGGCGACCAACAAGTAACAGTTTCCGGCTCCGTTCGCCCGTCCCCATTGCAGCAAATGAAGAATGAGCTGTTCACCGAAACCCCGGTTGCGAAAGGCGGGATCTACAACGATGTCATACAGCCCGATAAATCCGCGCTCAATCACTCCAACACCGCAGCAGGCCGGTACGCCATTCAGGTACAGTGTAATAAAGCTTTGCCTTAGCCTCGAGACCGAGAGCATTTTGCGGGTCGTATTCACAGCTGAATCCGTCAGCTGCTTCATGCCTGCCATCATCTTCAGCCAATCCTCGGAAAGCGACTCCTCCACTTTGGCATCCTTCAGCTTCGGCTCCGGTAAACCGTCCAGAGAGCGCAGCAATACCTTGGATAGATCGCACCTTCGGTAGCCGCTATGCGCCAAGGTATCATCCAGCGACACCGGGTGCACGAACGGCGTTATTTTAAAAATAACATCCTGTCCTGCCGCCAAATAATAACGCTCCGCTTCCCGGATTTGATCGTTAACGGTCCACGAATAAACACCTGGATAGATCGGATTAACGGAATTCGCACGGGATGTGTACCCGTCAGCAGTCCGCAGCAGCCATCCGTCCATCACGGTTGTCTGTAAAGCCGGCCAACCGTTCAAAGCAAGTTCCTCAACTAATTTGTACATTTATTCTATCCTCCCTGATCGGTTCGATATGAATAAATATACGGCCAAATATGTTTTTATACAACACTCTATTATTCAAGAGTCTTTATTATCTTCTGGTACGAGACGATGTCAAGCCATCGCCCGAATTTATACCCTACCTCTTTGAAGTGGGAGACGCGCTCATATCCTAGTCTCTCGAATAACCGGATACTTCCCTCATTCTCCTCGCAGATCGTGGCAACAAGCGAATGGAAGCGAAGCTTCCGGGCAACGTCTTCCATGAAAGAGACGGCGCGGGGACCGATCCCTCGTCCCGTCTGGTCAAGCTCGAGATACAATGTCAGTTCACCGGTAACGTTATAAGCGGGCTTCTTCTTGTGCTGGGTGATAAGCACATAGCCTGTATATATTCCCTCCACGAGTATCACGAATGACCGGTAGCTCTCATTCAAAGGAATGATAACCTGCCGCATTTGGTCTGGTGTAAAGGGCTCCAAATCGAAAGAAAAAGTCGTATGCTCGATATAATAGTTGTAAGTCCGGAGAACAGCATCCAAATAATCCTCGGTATACTCCACAAATGCTAGTTCGCTCATAATTGCCGCACCCCTTCTTTGGAATCATATTCATGCTGCTGCAGCTTGTACTTGACATGCTTAAGCTGTACAACAATCATAATGCTGATGATAACAAGCATAAACCATGAAGTGACTTTCCCCCAGTGTACGAGCCGCCATGCTCCCTCCTGATCCGGATATGTCCAGGCGCCAAAAAGGGTCAAAATATTTTCCGCTACCCAGATAAAGAATGCAATAAGCAGGAATGAGATCAATATCGGCTGCTTTAATTGGACCGTGCCGACTTTGAACGTGACAGAGGTTCTTATAAACACCACCGCCAAAGCAGCCATAATGACATATCGAAAATCGTATATGTAATGATGGGTGAAGAAGTTGGCGTATATGAGAACGGCCAAGGTCACTGTGATTGCCGCTCCCGGCCATCCGTGAAATTGAAGATGGAAACGGCGCCATGCCTGGCATATATAACTGGCGATACTCGCATACATGAAGCCGCTGTACAGCGGAGCTCCCCAGAACTTGGTCCACGCCGGCTCCAGATAGGCCCATGATCCCATGTTCACCTTGAACACCTCAAGACCAAGGCCGATAATGTGGAACAGCGTGATGACTTTAAGCTCATCCACCGTCTCCAGCTTATACCTAACCATGAGAATTTGAGTGATGATGCAAATAATCAATATGAGATCATAGCGGGGAATAAAGGGAATCGTCACCACCTTGGTAATCGCCATAGAGGCGAAAATAACAACGGCGAACACGCAGCAAAGCGCTTGATTCCATGTGAACAACAGTAATGTTCGCAAGAATTTTCGTAAAAGTGTCATCTGTCTGCTCCCTCTGCCACGAATGTCCGGTACCGCTGCATAGCAGCCGGCGAACGCATTAGATACGGATAAAGCCAAATTAAACCAAGCGTATAAAGCAGCAGCGCAAATACTGCCGGTGACAAATGCCACAAATCCGTATAGCCGATATGGAAATGAACGCTGAAACCGGCGATAAACGCAGGCAGGCCGCCAGCGAGAAAGGTCCACCAAACCCAGCGCTGGCCCTGCTGAATTCCCCAAAGCGCCATTGCCAGAAGTGCAATCGCATCAGATAACAGTGCGCCGCCAAACCCGGCGCGGTCATGAGCAATGAGTGCCAGAAGATTGCCGTTTGCAGCATCCAGCGCAGCAGGACTCGTCATAAGAAACGATAAATCTTCAGGGACAAAGACCTCCGTCACCCCGATGTAAGAGATTATAATACCTCCGACAGCCAGTGCAAAACCGAGAGCAACCATCATGAACTGGCCGCGCTGCGCCATTAGCCACACCCGGTCGTTACTTGTATTCGGCGGCTCCCGAAGCGGCCAATCGGTCCGGTCACGCATGGCGAGTACAAACATCGGGAGAAGGATCGCAGCAGCCGCTGCATGGAGAGGATCGAAAAATCCGTATCCCAGGTAGAGCAGAAAGCTGCTGAAGCCGAAGACACCGGACGTCATGAGCGCGGTTCGCGCCCAATGCAGCCGCCGCCGGAGCCCATACCGGCCAAGCTGGGTATATATAATGCCGATTGAAATCATCGTACCGGCAAGAGTGATTCGGTCGTGCGACATGAAAGGCAGCAGCCGCTCATTGATCCGGTTGATTTGCTCCGGGCTTGCGCAGAGGAAAGCGATATCGTATGGAAGCACCACCGAGGTAGCGGCAATGATCCATGCCATTATACCGCCGATGATCATTCCGATGCCAAGAAGACACATCCCTCCCCACCCTGACCAAAATGAGAGCGGAACAGGCGTCTGAGTATCCTTAATGATGCGGTAAAGGATGGCCTCGTTTATCCGTTTAGGCAGCCCTGGACCTGAATAAACCAGTCCGCTGTGGAGCTGCACGAAGTCCGCACCCTCTTCGATGCAATCAAGGGCATTCTGCGGTTCATGAATACCACCGGACACAATTAGTGTGAACCGATTGCAATATAACTGTTTCAGCCGCTGTAATTTTCCGATGGTAAACGATAAGCCGTTTCGGCCGATCTCATATCCTCTATCCGTTCGAACAGCATCGCCGATTACAATGCCGTCTACTTCCGCGTTATTCCGGTCAAGCTCTTTGGTAAGGGTAAGAAGCCGTTCATTGTCCATATCAAGCGGAACATAAAGAAACAGCGGCTTGCGCGGCGCCGCCTCACGGGCCGCTGTAATCGATTGAACAACAAGGTACAATGCTTCGATCTCGGTTAGATCCGGATGCTGATCAATGATATCGAGGTAAAAACCAGCTGCACCAGGCTCAAGACTTTGCAGTAGATTTCTTATTTCAGCCAACGCTGCTGGCGGCTTCGTCTTCGGCATATGCCGTATGCGGAAGAAGACAGGCAGTTGATGTCCCTGCCTGCACCTGGTTCTCTTCAAAATGGCATCCAGGCCATCATTTGCATACAGACCTGGATAAATCAGTGCTTCTTGGTTGATATCTCTCTGGACAGGCTCTTCGGAAACAACCGGCTGAATCGTAACCGGTCCAATTTCCACAAAACCGAACCCGAATTGGGCAAGTGCCTGTTGCGCGGTTCCATGAGGATCGACTCCGCCGCTAATGCCGACCGGGTATGTAAAATTCACACCGTGCCGTTCTTGCCTTAGCAGCGGTGATACTTCCATATGGCCAAGTGTCCGAATAAGCAGAGACCCGCCGGGAATTTTGCTGAGTCCGCCCATTGCATGAAGAGTTATGCCCCGTGCAGCTTTTGCCGGCAGCCGAAAGAGCAGCGGTCGGAATAGGGTGTGGTAAGACCAATCCGGCATGCAGCGACCTCCTCCCATCAGCTTTAACTGCCGGATTCCGGTTTATCGATCCCATTTCTCGATACTATGGACCTTTGCTTCCTTCTTCTCCGGATTCTCAATTACGGTATAGATCCAATAATATTCATTTACTTCTGGCTCTCTGTCCGGATGGTACAGTTCAGTGTTCTCAACAACATAAAATTTGTACACTCCGTTTGTTTTCTGAATGCTGCGGATTTGGTAGCGAATCAGCTTTTCTTTTATTTTCTTCTCATTTAAATGTTTGACAAGTTTTTGCTGATCTTGATACAGGGGGCCGTCCTCATCGAGCAGCCCTTCAACAAGCGAAAACTTATTTTGATTAATTGCTTCTATGATGGACTGCTCGTAAGCAATCATAACTTCCTTCGCGTAATACCCGTCAGGTTTACCATATCCGTCCTTATAATCATCGACCATTGTGCCGCTGCCGCCTTTCACATAGGAACAGGCCGTTACGATTTGAAGGCAGCCGGCGAATAAACAGAGGATAATGAATCTGCGCATCTATGAATTCTCCAGTCTTGGTCATTTAAAGCCCTTATTTATTATAAATCCTGAAACCTTGATTAAGCCAATAAATAATTCCTTAATCTTTAAAATCAGTAAAAGCCATCTCTCATGAGATGGCCCCGGCGTCGATGCCGCTAAACCTAATAATTCTTATTAACGATCGTTATGCTCGTTTCACAATCGGTTGTCCGAATGAATTTTACCAATAGCGATATTCTGTTAGCCGGGTTAAGCAAATTCCAGTAATACTCCTTGACTTCCTGTAACCCGTCGAACAATGGAAGAATGAACGGCTCTCCATTAAATGAGATCAGCCTCCCATTAAGCTCACCGTCATAAGTATGGATGCAGTGACCTTCACCCGGTATGAATGCATTGTAGCTGTAGAAATTTCTTACGCACACCTGCGGACGGCCTTGGGCACTCTTCAAAATCGATAATTTGTAACCCCGTTGTTCCGTGTTTATAATCCCGGATATCCTTGGTGTAAAATGCGGGGGATCCGGCTCGTATTCCCGTTTGAATAAGGAACTCTCAAATGTTTCATTATCGTTCAGTCCGTTATATATCGTATCGGTCTGGTCCCCGTTGGTAATAATATGCATCCCGCTTGTACTCTTTAAGGGATAGTAGATGATTAAGGAAGGATCGGTCATTTTGGCTTCGTCATAGGCCTTGTTTTTCACAAAATCCCCTTCGAGCTCGAAGATCCGGTTTCTGCTGTTCTCGCTTCTCCCCATGATCCAGTAAACTTGGACATAATGCTCCCCGGAGGGCGTCATGCCAATAATTATCCCTCTGCCCGGGTAGCTGTTGGCTTGAAGCTTCTCCTTGTTTGCCTGCAATATTTCATTCATATTCATCGCTTTTACTAACCACCTTTCTCCGAACTGCTCAGAAAATCAGCTATTGACTTTTCGAGCTGCTCTTTCTCTGAGGTCCTTATATTGTGGCCGGAGTTTGCAAATTCGTGTACGGTAAGGTTTCGGAAGATTTCCTTATATTTGTTCAGATCGTGGTCCGATATCAGGGAGCCCTCGAGCAGCCCTCTGATAACAAGCGCTGGAAGCTTCATTTTATGATCCAATGCTATTTGGGCCGAATCTCGTTGAATTCCCCATACGGCTTCCGCACGAATGTTGCCTAGCCTGTCAAAAGGAATCAAATAATTGTTTATGTAATCCTCAGCCCATCCCGGCGGCATCTGTCTATGCTCAGGCGGATAATCAATTAAAGTGAGCGAAAGCACATGATTAGCCTGTTCTCGCTCTTGTGCGAACTTCAAAGCATAAGAAGCTCCTCTGGAGTTCCCGAGCAAGTGGTATTTAGTCAGGCCCGCGTGTTGAATGACCCTGCCTATATCTGTAATATGATCCTGGAGGTCGTAACCTTCTAATGGTGTATCGCTCTTCCCCCTACCACGGAACGAGAGAACTACACCTCTTCTCGGAAGCAAATACTCAAGCAGATCCAAATATTCCTCCGCCGTTTCCGATAAGCCGGGGCAAATCAGTACGGGAGCCAGAGATTGGCCCGAACCAACCGAATCATAATAGTTGATGTTTATCCCATTGTTGTTTGCTGCTCCTGATAAAAACGCCATCTATTATCACTCCCAGAAGAAATGGACAGACCCGGACTCACTCTTCCACTATGGTTATCAAAGGCCAATTCTTCTTCCAATCTTTTTTAGCTATTCGTTCCAGATAATGATGTCTATTCTTGAATAACGGGCTTCGCCTTACAATCATATTAAACAGATCGTCCAACCCATAGGGAGCGCATATCTCAATATTGCCCTCTTCATTAATTCTTGCTCCTATAGCAGTGACCGTTTCCGGCCATCTGCTTATCGCATCTTCCGTTGATCCATATGGATTCTCATCATTTCTAACATGCATTCTGGCTTGGTTCTTCACCGACCATTTAGGATTCCCGGTTTGCCTGATAAGCTCGAGCTCCAATTCCTTCTCGCGGTCTTCCGATCGAACAGCGGTATCGTAATAGACAACATCGATATCATTATGTATCTCCCGGTGCGTAATCCCGTGCAGTCGATCCCAGATATAACTTCTTATATAACCTGCCCCGATAAAGCATTGAGGTAAATTCATACCCCTTACCAGTCGTAAGTCCCTCAAGATAGCTTCATTCTCCGACAAATATTGTTTCAACCTGTTTTCCAGCATGATGTCTCCCACTATATCCGTTTCTCGTAACAAAGACTCGATTCACATTCTATGTATTCACCGAATTTATCTATTTCATAGTAGCCGTGCTTGATATAAAAACTTAGAGCTTCCGGCTGTTTCGTCCCCGCTTCCAGCCGTATGCAGTTAAACCCCAGTCCTTTGGCTTTTGCTTCTAATGCGGATAATATCTGCTTTGCTATTCCTTTGTTTCGATATTCCCGTTCAACGAAAAACCTCTTTAATTCAGTGCTGTCATCGTCAATCGGCCGAATCGCACCGCACCCGACAGGAATTTCACCGGAATAAGCAATTATGAAGGCAACTTCATTAATATTCGGATCGTCAAAGTCTACCCCGAATATCTCATCCGCCGGGTATCTCTGCAGGAGATCCTCATCAAGCTTCTTGATCAACCGAGCCAAATCGGTGTTGTCCGGGGCTGCATCGACTAATTTCAGCTCTCTCATGGGCTATTCCTCCGTTCAACAAATCCTATATCATTTCCCTTGAAATAATTGAGACATTCAAATCTCTGACCGATCTTATAATTAAATCCGCCCCCGATAGATCTTGATTTCCGGAATTCGGATTAATATAACCTACACAGCGCATTCCGGCAGCCTTTGCAGCCGCAACTCCATTCCTGGAGTCCTCGAGGACCATACAATTTCTTGGGCCGGCACCTAAAAGTTTGGCAGCTTCAAGATATATATCCGGCGCAGGCTTACCCTTGTTCACTTCTTCCCCACTGATTATGCAATCAAAGAATTCGGAAATGGTAAATTTCTTTAGCACTGCTTCAATAAATACTCTAGGTGAAGACGAGGCAAGCCCTATAGGGATATTATTTTGCTTGAGCTCAATAATCAACTCCCAGATTCCATCGATCGGCTCGATATTCAATGTTTGCAATATGGTGATTTTATTCGCTAATTGATACTCAATAATTTCATCGACAGACTGCATGATATTGTATTCCTGCCTGATCAACCCCCACATCTCCGGGTTAGTCATCCCCACGTATTTCTCCAATGCCTCTTTCTTAATAGTCGTTCCAAAGTAATCTAAAGTCTGTACATCAACGTCAAAATGGATAGGTTCACTGTCGATAATGACGCCGTCCATATCAAATATAAAAGCTTCAATCATATGGATGCTCCTTGTTTCTTTAATTGTGCGTCAGAATACCAATAATGTAAAACACGATTAGAAATAGTACCGTTCCGATGATAAGCGATTTTATGATTCCTAGCACAAATTGTTTAATACTATATTCACCTTTTGGCAGACTTTTATAATATTCAACCAAGGCCGCGACTATTATAGAAGCAAAACAGATCTTGATCGCAGTACGTAATACTTTAAACATATACTCTCTCATTGGCACAACATAACCCGAATAAGCACCATTATTATTAAGACTTATGATGTCCGGGTGGTATATTATTGAAAATAAAAGGCCGAGAAGTAAACCGTATATTCCTGCTTTAACTAACTTTCTTTCCATGCGTTACCTCCGGTAAATGACTTCTGCGTTTTTCTTGTTTGTATTATTCAAATAAGCTTCACAACCATGCTAATAAAGTAAGCTGCAGGGATCAATATAAATTGTGCCAGCAACGTCCCAAGAAATCTGGAAACCATTAACAATATGTATATTCTGCCTAGCTGATCCCGGTATTGTTCGTTATTGATTGCTTTATCTGTAATTAGGCCTAACTGAGGATCAATAAAGATGGTTAACAGAATCGTTGCAATCCCATTGATGATCCCTGACGCTTGCGAAGCCGTTGTGCTGAACTGCGGTAATAAATGCGCGGCATACAGAGAGGATAATACTCCTACCGTATAAAATGCGGTTGCAAATATATTGAATGCAAGGAATCTCTTAGGGATGTCCAGATACCTGAAATAATGAAGTTTAAATGATGGCCGCTTTATATAATGTTTGGTTTTAATCAGTTGGCCGATGGTGACACCCGTTATTAATTTAGGAATGGAACCTGCAACTTCCAACCTTGAAATTATTCTTCCAAACACACTTATAAACGTTGGAAACAGAACGATGGCAAGCAATGTTCCCACAGATGAAGCCAATATAATGAATCTCAGATGGCTGATTAAATGAAACGATGGATCGACTTTTGCATGGTCAACAAATTTTGCCGTTAATGGAGCTTGGATGAGGTTTGCCGTTCTTGAAACCAGGACAATGATGCCTGTAAGTGATAAAGCAACAGCAATTTTGTTTAGCTTTACCCCGGCAAAACGTACGGAATAAGACAATGTTTCGGCAGTGTGGATGACCATCGTTAGAATAAATACGACAATTAGACTATAAGTCATATTAGCTAGCAAATTTATGAAATCTTAATTGGCGCATAGACATCAAAATCAAAACGATCAATCTCATCTGCCGGAATGAGAAACGGATTGGTTGGTTTAAGCCGATTCACCTCTAGGCTGAATGATCCCTCCGCCACATCTCTTTCACACCCATTGTCCTTAAACCATTCATTCAAATAGTTGTAAGCGGAATTCATCTCTTCACGTCCACCATTGACAGTAAGTTTGGCGTATTTTCTTGAAGGAATGATAAATCTCTCGACTTCAATTGGAACATATTCAAAAGAGTCCACCTCAACGCCGACCCAAAGTGTATGAACTCCCGTAGACCACTGCCATTCCGGAATAAAAACATAACCGTACTCTTTATTATATCTGGTCGGATAACCAATTAATAATTCCTGGATTTGCTTCCAGGCTTGTCTTACATCACGGCCGTTCTGATTTGATTTTAACACAATGGCTTTAACCTCAGGCTTTTCGATAATTGCGACGTTCATACAAACTACCTCCTGATTTTAATCGTCTTTTGTGTTTATTTATACAAAAATGAGCCTTAGGCAAATCCGTCCCCGCCTTCAGCTCACACCTACTTCTAACTATATCACACTATACAATTGTTGGTGATAATTCCAGTCGGATTTATGACGCTAAAATCACCAAGAAGGGGCGCTCAAGCCGAAAACACCCCATGGTGACGGCTCGCCCCTTATTCTGCTCCAAGTATTATCCCATGATCAACAAGACGAACTATTAACGCATAAAATAACCAACGTTCCCACTCATGGCGGGAACGTTGGAATGTTGTTGTTATTTGGCCAGCTGCGTTACCTTCTCTCCTTGCTGCTTCGACGAATCTGTCAGAGCCTCTTCGGATTCCAGTTCGGTGACTTTCAACTTGATACCGCGGCGGATATTACGGACCGTCCTGCTGAGAGACCACGTGTCCGGTGCCTCCAGATCCAGAGTGGAAACAAAGCTCATTGCATTCTGCTGCGGGATGCAGCTAACAACTGTACCCATGGGAATTTCGACTTCGGTGCTGACCTTAACATCAGGCTCAAGTAAACTGTCCAACCTTTCATGTCCAAAGTATCGATATTTCTTCCGGTTATCGGTAAATGGATCGTCCTCCAGATAGATACGGACATTGCAGCGGGATTTATCGGCATAGGTCAACAGCTTGTCCGGCATCTCCGATGTGCTGCCATGAAGAAGCGTTTCGGCCCATGCCTTTGTCAGGTCAAGACCAAAAACGTCATTAATTTGAGGAATAATATTCCAGCCACCGAAGCGGGCAGCGGTTTCAATAATGCCTACTTGCCTGTTTTTCATCAGTTTGATCTCCGTATGGGTCGGGCAAAATCGAAGACCGAGACTCTCATTCGCTTTGCGGCAAGCATCCACGATGATCGCTTGGGCTTCAGCATCCAACACGCTGGGCACGATATGCGCAGCTTCCGTAAACGACGAAAGCAAAGGAGTCTTGTCCGTAATCGCAATAGGGTAGTAACGACCGTCAATCATCATCCCCTCCACTGAGACGTAATCAGCAAAGTTGGGATTGTCGTACCAATCCTCATTGCAGCCTTCCATGTATTCTTCGACAAGAAACAGGCATTCTTCGTTGAACAACAGCAAGTCGCAGGTGTTTGCCCGAATACTCTGCTGTACCTCGCGGAACACTTCGACCGGGTCGCGACTACCGTCAAGCAGCGTCACGCCGATGGAGCAGGCCAAGTAGGTCGGCTTCAGTATCAGAGGATAACCAAGCTCCAGTACGGCGGCAGCCAAATCCTCTTCATCGTATATGGGGCGAAATGCCGGTGACGGTACGCCCGCATGACGGAACGCCTCCCGCATAGAAAACTTGCTCCTTGCCCTCTGGGCCGCACTGGCATCTGCAGAGCGAAAACCGAGCTCATCCGCCGCGCGTGCCGCGGAGAGTACCATATTTTCCGCACCGCCGAAGATGATGCCTTCCGCATCAAAAATCATTGCGGCTCTGATAATCGCTTCCACCATTTGGTCATCGGATAACGAATAAGGCTGAGCCCCGGTGAAAGTGACGCGATCAGGATGGTTATATCCGCCGGAAGCATAGGCCGTGCTTTCTTTCAGAACCCCGTGGGCATATCGGTTGATTGTTTCTAAATATGGTTTGGTTACGGCACTGGGACGAGGAATATAGACATAAACATTCGCCAGCTTCGATAATGATTCCAGTGACGGGGGAAATCCTCCCAGATCGCTAACAAGCAAAATATTTTTCAAACCGCTTCCTCTCCTCTTCGGTATGAAGTGAAGCAACGGGCTCTTAGGCCTTCATGGGTTCCAAGGGCCTCGCTTCAATTCGGAATAGCTCAATTGCCCAATGAATGGCCTGTTCGACCTTGGCTTCGCTCTCACCGCGGAACATATACCTGCCGCTGATATGGTAGTAGGAGCCGCTGCCGTCCATAATCTCACCAGGTTCTGGAATGCGTTCATGAAAAATTTCCGGGACGCGGTCTATGATGCTTGTCACACTGATCACTTCCGCCGGAACACACGGAGGCTCGGGGAACTGCAGCAGCCCGCCATGTATACCGGTTTGCGGGACATCCAATTCAGTGAAGGTGCCCAGCTCAATCTTAATCCATTCTTCACACAGGTTGACGCCATAAAGTTCCAATGTAAGGAAAGGGGTTTCGGCACCTCCCATGCGGGCTCCGATTTCCAGGAAGACGGCTTCGACACCTTCCCGATCGATTACTTCCAAGTGAAAGCAGCCGTCCCGCAGCTCTAGTGCCCGGAGAACGTCTTCGGTGAACAGCGTCATCCGGTTTTTTAATTCCGTCCGGTCCGTTATGATGAAAGAACCGTTTGGAAGACCTTGAGAGAAAGCCAAGCAGCCGTTCACATACTGCGACACCGTAATAAACTTCAATTGACCATGCCGGACTAATCCGTCAATATGAAAAATCGGTCCGTTAACGAATTCTTCACACTGGTAATTTGCAGTTTCGTTTGCCCTTTCAATGGCTGTGAGTGACTGAATCAGTTCCTCCCAGTTGGAGACACGCAGCACGCCTTTACTGGCTGCGCCAAGCTTTGGCTTCAAAATAAGTGGAAAACCGGCCTTCTCGGCAAAGGATATGGCATCCTCCACCGTTTCATAATCCAGAAAATTCGGTACCCGAAGCCCGTCTGATTGGAGACGTTCCTTCATAACGATTTTGTTCCGGTATAAGGCGATTTTCTGTTCCGATGTTCCAGGTATGCCGAATTTCGTTCGCAGTTTGGCCGCTTGAATTAAATCATATTCCGACATGGCGATAATATAATCGATGATGCCGTACGACTCTATTACTTCCTTCGCTGCATCTTCCAAAGCTGCATAGTCTTCCAAGTCGGGGAACTCGTATATCGCAGCCGCCTGATCCTTATACGCATTGATATCCTGATGCCCCCTGGCGTTGACGAAATAAACCACTCGATGCTCCGAATGATCGATCACTCGGTTGTAGTTGACGAAACCGCCGAGAATATAATCCCCGAAACGATGGATAACGACGATCACCTTATCTTGTGCCATCCTTTATACCTCCTGTGAACTCTTAATTAATTTTTGTTCTCAATTAGAGACGCTGGAACCGGGATCCATGCTGCTCGATCTTTGTTCCGCCCGGGCGCTATATAATATGGCGGCTACAACTAGTGCCATCCCCACTCCATGACCCAAACGGATCGGTTCCTCAAGGAGCCAATACGAAAACATTAGCGAAGAGACAGCGATGATTCCGGTGAACGCGGCGGATGTGCCTGTCGAAACAATGGAAACACCGTAATACCAGAGCATAAATCCGACTACGGTCACGATAATGGCCAGGTACACGACCCAGAGCCAGTCTGAAGAGGAAGGTTGTGAAAAGTCGAAAGTGACAGCTTCATAAGCAGCCAACGGCATAAACAGAACAAATCCCCACACGGAAACAAAAGTCGTGATCGCAAGCGGAGATAATTGTCTGGAGAGTCTTTTGCCGATCAGTGTAAACAACGATTCCCCGACCACAGCGCACATCAGAAGCGCATTACCGAGCCAAGGAAAACCTCCGCCGGATATACCCCCATCAGCAATAGCAGAGTCAAACAAGTGGATCGCTGCAATACCGAATACGGCCATGACCACCCCAAGCCACTGTCGAATCGAAATCCGTTCCTTGAAAAGTAAAAACGAAAGCAGTGAAATCACCAATGGACTTGTGCTCGTTATGATGCCGCCTTCTACGACGGTTGTCATTTGTAATCCGTACAGAACACAGACGTTAAAGAGAACGACACCTGTCAGCGACTGAAGAAAAAGCAGAATACATGCATTACGTTCGAGCTTGGGAAATCCTTCTTTCAAATACAGGAGCAGGAGAAGAAGCGCAGAAGCGATCCCGAATCGTAAGAACGAAGCGAGAAATACGGGAATTGCATTCGTTACCCACTTGCCTACGATAAGCGAACTTCCTACAAGGGTCATGGCGATTATCATGGCTGCGTACGCGTTCGTGTTTCGTATCAAGTGCTGTACTCCCCTCTTCTCCGACGCTGCTCCTGGCTATTCCTTAATGAATTGAAACACTTTCACCGCTTCCTTTTCCGATTAACCGACGGTTACTTTCTTGAAGAGCTTCATTCCGCCGCTTCAACCAACGGATTAACATGACCTGTGCAGCACCTGACAGAAGGAACAGTATACCGACCAGTGAGAACAAAACTTTTCCATCGTAAGCCGTGTACAGCAGACCGCCGATCACAGGACCGAAGGCAAGTGGCAATTGCAGGTGGAGCCCAAAGATTGAAAAATAAAAACCGCGCTTATCAGGTGGAGCAAGCTGAGAGACAGCTTTCTGCAAATGCGGCCCTACCAGCATTTCGCCGATAGAGAATATGAATTCAAAGAAAAACAAAAGGGCCACATAGTGAGAAAATCCATACCCGAATGATACCGCGGCGTACATCGCATAGGAAAGTCCTATAATCCGGTATGCCGCAAAATGCTCTGTCCGTTTAATCAACCATAACTGCAACGCGATGACAAAGACGCCGTTAAAGGTCATTAGAGAAGCCAGAAGATCTTCCGGCCTGGCAAAATGGTCCCCTAAATGAAACGGTAAAATGGAAATGACCAGAGCATAGATAAGCCCTAGAGGCATCGCCAATAGCGTCAACCCATACAATGCTTTATGCGCAAACCATCGGTGATATGTTGGATTATCCGGAATTGTCCCAGCATGCGATTGCACTTGCGCCAGCGATTCCGGCACCTTCCAGAGAACGAGCGTCAAATAAGCCAACAGCATAACCGAACCTGCCAAGAAAACGATGTTTGAGTTCCATTGGAACAGGAGTATTCCAATAACAGGACCGAACGCAGCGCCGACGTTGGATGCTGTATGCAGCAGAGCGAATACCTCTGCCTGCCGGTCGGAATGAACCACGTCTGAAACCATCGCGTTGGCCGCCGGGGTGAATAAGGCTGTACCGACGCCGAGCACTGCGGTGATGATGGCAAAGAGCCATACACTGTTCGCCATTGAATAAGCGCCAAGACTGAATACTTGGATTAGAAGCGCTGCAATCATGACGGGTTTACGTCCGAAGCGGTCGCTCAGACTTCCCGCGAATACCCCGGTAATCATACTCGCGAAGGGCTGAAGACCGATGACCATCATGGTGTATAGTATGGAACCTTCCAGCTTGTCAAACAGATACAGGGCGAGAAACGGCCGAATAATAAAGGTCGTCATCGCATTCAGCGCATTTCCTAATACACGGATCCAAATGGCAGTATCGTAACGGCGTAAGAACACCGTGAATCTGTTTGCGGTTACCATACGGGTGGATGCCCCCTTCCAGGCATGCGATTAAGAGACAAGCTCATAACGGTAACGCCGTCCCAATAGTTCGAGTGCCGTCAGGAGCGAAAGCTTTACTGTCTCTTCTTCCACGCCTGGGACCTGGCAGCCTAACAGCCATATATTGCGTGTCGCTTCCGTTACTTTCTGGGCTTCGCTATCCCGGTAACAAAACCGTGAAAGTGTTTTTTCCTCATCAGCCAGCACCAGCAGGCCCTCCGGCAGCAGTTCCGATTGAGACTCTCCAAGCCCCTGAAAAGGCTCCCCTCCCCGGGTAAAGGCAAGATGAATTCGCCCACGGACGCATTCCGCATCGAATACACCCAGCGGAATAAGGTGCCGAAGGGCCGCTACATTAACAGCGTCAACAATAGGATGAATGAGAGGGACTCGATCCAGCTCCTCCTTAATGAAGAACCTTTGGATCAAATTTTGAACGGATGGCGGATTTTTCTTCGGATTCAGCCCGATTCGGGTATAAAACGTATGGTATGCTGCGACAACCGGGGCTTCCGCAACGTCCGCTTTACTTTTTCCCCGCCAATCGGAGTGGATTTGCCGCCAATCCTCCGCATAGTCCGGATTCGAATCCGCTCCCTTCGGATTAAGCTGGAGACGGCAGCCATATACTTCAACTCCGTCAAGATGGGCTTGAACCTGCCCGATCATATCGATTCGACTGAACATGACTTTTCCTCCTGTAAGGTTGTAATAACTTATCAAACTGGCGGGCTTCCTGCTCAAACGACGATAAGCGTTCGTTCATCGAAGGAGGGCATTACGTCGCCGATTCGAATCACGCTTGGAGTATCAATTCCGGCAAACGCATTGCGAGTGTCGAGAACCGGCACGCTCGAGGAGGCAACCATCTGCAAATCGTAGCAGGAATGTGCCGTGAGCAGCACGATGCAGTCATAGGATGTGAGTGCTTTCTTGTCAATCGCACGCTCAATATGAACCAAATCTCCTGTTTCTGTGCGAATGTAGTCGCAGAACGGATCGTTGGCGGTCAGCATCGCCCCTTTCTCTTCTAGTAAATCATAGATTTCCAGGCTTGGCGATTCACGCCAATCATTTACATTCGGCTTATATGCCATGCCCAGCAGCAGAATCCGTGAGCCGTTGATACACTTGCCCTTGAGGTTCAATATATCTCCGATCTTCTGGACGATATACCGCGGCATGTTCCGGTTTAAATCTTGGGAAAGCTCGATGAACCGGCTAAAGAAGTTTTCGCCCTTCGCCTTCCAGGACAAATACATCGGGTCGAGCGGGATGCAGTGACCGCCGATTCCCGGTCCGGGGTAGAAGGGCATAAACCCGAATGGCTTCGTTGACGCGGCCTGAATGACTTCCCAGACACTTACGCCGAGCCTGTCGCACAATAGCGCAATTTCATTAACAAAGGCAATATTAATACTTCTGAAAGTATTTTCCAATAACTTCGACATTTCGGCCGCCCGGGTCGTAGACACTTTTACGGTTCGTTCAACGACGGCACCGTATAACAGTTCCCCGTACTTAAGACACTTCGGTGTCATGCCGCCGATCACCTTCGGTGTATTTCGAATCGTGTACGTTGTGTTACCCGGATCGACGCGTTCCGGTGAATAACATAGGTGGTAATCGACTCCTGCGTGCATGCCCTGCAGCGCGAGCTCACCTCCGATTAATTCCTCAGTCGTACCCGGGTATGTCGTACTTTCTAAAACAACCAGCGTATTGGGCTGTAGATACTTCTTCAATTCATCAACAACGGCCCGGATACAGGACAGATCGGGATCGTGATTTTTACTGAGCGGTGTCGGTACGCAGATACAAACGGCGTCCAGTTCTCTAATAACCGAAAAATCAGTCGTGGCGCGGAACAATCCTCTAGCCACAATATCCTGGATGCCATCGATTCCCGAAATATAACAAACCCCATTATTTAACGCGAGGACCTTTTCCTCGCTCAGGTCGATTCCCGTCACAGAAAAGTTCGCCCGGGCAAACTCGATGCCGAGCGGCAAGCCGACATATCCCATGCCGATAACGCCAATTCGGGCCTGTCGATTGTTGATTTTCATTTCGAGGTTCAAACGATTCCCTCCTCCATCCTCATTCACACTGATTTCATCCAAATGCGATTCCCATTTCAGCGGCCAATTCCAGGTCACCGGCAGCAAGTACTTCCGCGGTAGCAATCAGAATATTGTAATGATTGGGATAATGGCATTCGTCGAATCCAAGCACGGTCCCTATTGTTTTCCCGCCCACCTTAACCGCATCTCCCCGTTCGATAACGCCTCCGCAGCGCATCTCTGCAAATCCCAGAAAACCTACGCGGTCAATTCGATCTCCACTCTTTGCGTCATGATGGGTCGTTGTAACGATTTCGTGAATTTCCCCCTGTCTGACGCAGCGGGTTTCAAACTCAATCAATCGCATGCCCCGCTGTTCCTGTTTGTGAAATAGAAGCTTGACGAATACCCCTTCCACAAAACGTTTTTCGTTATGGTTCATGCTTTTATCGCTTCTGCCTGATAGGTCTCATACACAAGTCGAACGGCATCGAATCCGTCCTCGCCATGGCAACCTCCCGTCTTAATACGGGTGGTAAAGTCTTTTAAAATCTCTTCATACTCGTGATAGAGGGAAGATTTGAATGCCGTGAATCCCGCAAGCATATCCGCTTCAATCGTATGACCGTTCTTCAAATGAATGCGAATATCTTTTTTCTCGCCATGGAGGTAAGCCCAATCCAGATGAACGGATACCGGAATGCCGGAACCGGTCAACAGCTTTACGCGGGCTTCAATGTCCACATTGCGCTCGTTTCTTGTAATGTCGGCGGAGATGACACGCATTTTACCCAGAAAGAAAGCAAGCGTATCGAAGACATTGGGTCCGTTGTCTGCAACGCAGCCGCCGCCGCAGCGCTCGGGCTGCAAATACCAGCGGTCTTCTCCGGCGTGTTCTTCAATTTTTTCCAAGTAACCGGCCGAAACGGAATGGATATCTTCAATAGAATTCAACTGCTCCAGAGCATTCACGAAATGAACGTTGTAACGTCGGTGGAAGGCGGTAAACATCGTCCGTCCGGTAGTCCGGGATACGGAGACCAGCTCTTCCGCTTCCTGGAGAGTCAACGTCATCGGTTTTTCGCAGCAAACGTGCTTTCCTGCAAGCAAGGCGTCCCGGCAGATCTCGAAATGCTTATCGTTCGGCACATTGACGATGACCGCATCAATATCGTCACGCTTCAGAAGTTCCTTATAATCCTTAAAACCAGGAAGCCCGTCCTCCGTAAAAGGAACCATTCGTGCGTCGCTTAAATCGCATACTGCCGCAAGCACCGGGTTGTCCAGTCGCTGCTGAAGCGCATGGACGTAGAACTTCGAAATGACGCCTAAACCGATCATGCCCGCTCGTAATTTCATAACATCATTCACTTCCTCCCATTTCATAGAACGTAAGTCATGCCCATTCCATCACTAGGACAGGCGCAGGAACGTTCAATCGTTCCGCCAATTGTTCAAGCTGATTGAATACCGCTTGATCGAGCGCTACCGTATCACCGGTCCGCTGCTTAAGTGCTTCCGGGTAACCGGGGTACTGCACTTTGTTCGCCGAAGAATTTGGGGGACAATGGAGCAAGGTTTGCAGCATCCGGTCCATACCCGAGACGAATTCGCCGTAAGGGCGGAACGCTTCCACGTTGATCGCCAGAAAGAAGTGCCCGATGTTCTGGTCTTCCTGCGCGTATTGTACGCCACCCGGCTGCAGTACACGCGGGTCCGGCCCGACATTCGCACCGGATAGCATGCCGCAAAGAATATCAACCATGAGCGCAAGTCCATATCCCTTCGCTCCGCCCGTTTCATAAGAACCTCCAAGCATAAGCAGATGCCCTGTACCTTCATCATAGGCTTCGGGATCCGTTACGGCCTTTCCGTTATCGTCAATTAACCAACCTTCCGGAATCGATTCCCCTTTACGCTGAGCGGCACGGATTTTGCCTGTGGCAACGACGCTCGTACTCATATCAAGGACGAATGGTGGAAGTACACCGGCCGGTGAACTCATTGCTATGGGATTGGTGCCCAGCATGTTGACCGTTCCGTTCAAGGGCCGGGCAACGGTTTGGGACCCGAGGTTGGTCATCGCGATTCCGATCATCCCGGCCTGCAATGCTTGACTTGTATAATAGCCGGCGCTGCCAAAGTGGGATGATTGACGGACGACGACACACCCGATCCCGGTTCCGCGTGCTTTCGTAATCGCCATATCCATTGCCTCTGCACCGGCTGCCAAGCCAAGACCATGATCGGCATCAAGAACGGCAGTAGACGCCGTCTCAGCTTTAACGATAAATTCCGCAGCAGGGTTGATACGGCCGTCCTGAAGCCGGGCTACATAAAGCCGCTCCAAATTTATTACACCGTGCGTGTCAAATCCGTTCTCATCCGCGTAACAGAGCACATCGGCGGCGGTACGGCTGTTGTCTTCGCTGACACCGCAGGCGTTAAACACCTCGGCGACAAATCGGCGGAGATCCTCTCGCTTGACTTCATACGACTGATTCATCTCTTATTCCCGCTTCCTTTCCCTTCTGGTTTCGCCGATGGGCACCGTATCCAGTCAGAAGTGTCATGATGTCACCTGCATACCGTTCCAATTCCTGCAGCCTGATGAACTCTCCTTCGGCATGCGCCAAATTACCTCCGAGACTACCGGGGCCGTATACAATCGTATAGCTTCCTGGCCGCTGCGCCCACATCGCGTCACAGGTGAACGCCTGCTCGACATGATCATCCGGATTTCGAACCCACCCTATATGTTCAAGGAAGGCTTCCCATTCCGGATCGCGGTTGCCTAGCACGGGTAGTCCCTCCTTGACCCAGGTCAAGCTGCAAATTTCTGCTGCCGCCTCCGCTGTAAACCGGGCAGCTGCCGCTTCCCGGAATTCATCGCTAAACTTTCCGATCAACCGGATGAAGGCTTCATCCATCAAACTGCGAATTGTTCTTCCGGAATCGGTTGATCCATATGCAAAGTTCAAAAGCAGAGTACCGCTGCCGTATACTTTGTTATGCATATATCCGGTATGGATACCGGCAAGGCACATTTTGCCCCCGTCTTTTTCAATGGGACCCGACAGTTCCGCCAGCAGCCGCTCTGCCAGATAACCGAGGAGGAGGGTTGCATTATGACCTTGATGCGGAGCATCATCGGTCGCGTCCTGTCCATTAACCTCGATCCGTGCCGTCATGGAGGTGGTCGATCTATCAAAATAGATGCTCCCCGACGGCTCTGCAAAAATATTCAGACGGCCCAGCCACCCCTGCTCTGCCAACAGCTTGGTTCCGTAAACGCCCATGGCACCGCCTTCTTCCCCCGACACGCACTGGATCAGCACACTGAACTCGTCCAACCAAGACGGATCGTTACGTAGTGCCCCTTCTATGCCGGCCAGCAGTGCGACACCGGGTCCTTTCATGTCCGCGGCGCCGCGGCCCACAAACGTCTCCCCGTCATAGGATACCGGAAACGTACCGTCCACGGTGTCCATATGGAAATTGAACATTACAGTGTCATCAGACGGCCGCTCCGGTCCAAGCCGCAGTACCAGGTTCGGCTGGCATGCCCAGAAGTCCGACCCCATTCTGTCAGCACGTTCGTGCACGCTTAGCGGCACAACGGCGCCTTCCAGGTTATCCGGTATCGGCGGGGCGTGAAATACTACTTCGCAGTCGAGCCGCTCCGTCGCGAAGCGGGCGTAATTATCCTGTGCGTCAGCAATATCGGCAGGTCGACCCGTCTCCATTGGCGTGACCGTGTTTAATTGAAGCAAGCTCAACAGCAGATCGATGTGATCCGACGTAAAGAGGGTACGTTTCATCATAGGCTGCTCATCCTTTGCGCCGGTTCTCTACAGTCCTTTTCCGGGCGGGAATCTACGGTCATTTCTTCCAACAGGGTACCCAGATGACGCCCATAGTCGATATAAGAGTCAGTCAGGTTCTTCCTGTCACCGGCTTTTCTAAGATGCGGAATCAGGTGAAGGTGAGGTTCAATCGCCAATATACCCTTATAGTCGTGATCGAGCAGCCAACGCAGACATTCCCGGACTTTTGATTCCCCTTTACCGGGAAGTGTGTATACCGCTTCACCGTTCAGCAGCACACCATCCTTAACGTGGACGTGCGCCACATAAGGCCAAACCTGCTGCAAATATTCATACGTATCGTAGCGGTAAGCAATTCCGTTCCCCGTATCGAACAACAGGCGTAAGTTCGGGCTGTCGATCTCCTTCAACAGGTCAATCGCGCGTTCCGGCCGTGTTCCGGCCCAACCGGAGCAATTTTCGTGAAGCAGCACAATACCCGCTTCAGCAGCCGTTTCGGTCAACCGGTGAAATCGTTCGAGCACCCTGTCGCGCCACTCATTATCGGACAAACCATCGTTTGGATATGACATGATACGTACATATTTGGCTCCGAGCAGCTGCATTCGTTCGGCAACCCGCAACAATTCCTCAAGATCAAGTTGAAAGGAGCCGGTTATGGGCCGCTCCCAATTGCCGATTCGCGATGCAACGACGGTCACCAGCAACCCTGCTCTCACAACGGCGCGTCTAATCTTATGGAAAAATTCCGGCTCCCAATCGGCTATCGCTTGACCTTCTACAGAACGCAACTCGATTTCTTGCCACCCCAGTGACAGATGGGCTTGCAGCTGCGTCTCTAACAATGGCCCGGCCTCATCGCTCAAGCCGGACAGCATAACACCAAGCGGATCAGACATGAACGTTCACCTTCGCGTAAAAGGATGTCACCGCTTCGATTACCTGTTCCACATGATCATCCGGTATTTCCGCGTACAGCGGCAGCGCCAGCGCCTTCCGGGTAATCAGTTCCGCGTTCCGGAAATCGCCCTGTCGATGGCCTAAGTACGCAAATGCAGGCTGCAGCGGAAGCGCTAACGGATAATAGATCTGCGTCTCTACCCCCCGATCGGTGAGATATTGCCGCAATGCTTCCCGATTCTCCGCTTGTACGACGTAGGTGTAGTAAACCCGCTCGTCATGATGATCGGTCACGATCTTCATCATCGGGGCCAATCCGGCGAAAGCATCGTTGTACAGGGCAGCGATCCGACGCCGCTGAAGCAGCAGTTCATCGTAGCGCTTCAGCTTGTGCTGCAGGTAGGCCGCCACGATCTCGTCCATCCGATTGTTGTACCCCACATGGTGATGGAGGAACCGGGTAATACCGTCCTGTCCGTGATTGCGGAGCATTCTGCACATTCGGCCCAGTTCGTCATCATCCGTTACGATAATTCCTCCGTCCCCGATGCCGCCCAAAGGCTTGGCCGGAAAAAAGGAGTAAAGTCCTGCATGGCCCAGCATGCCGGCAGGTCTGCCGTTCTGGATGGCGCCAAGGGCAACCGCGCTATCTTCAAGCACAAGAAGCTGATGCCGCTTCGCAACTTGATTAATTGCCTCCATATCAGCCATGACGGAAAACAGATGGGTCGGGATAATAACCTTACTGGAAGGCGTCACCCGACTTTCCAGGTCCACCGGGTCCATCATCGCGTTATCCGGGTCTACATCCACGAACACAGGCCTTGCGCCAAGCAGCGCAATAGCGCTGGCTGTCGAAATAAATGAAAAGGCCGGCGTCAAGACATCAACTCCAGGTCCGACGCCCATCGCCCGCAGCAGAATCGACAACGCGGTTGTGCCGTTGGCCACGGCTACCGTATGCTTTGCTCCAATATAAGAACAAATCGATTGCTCGAATTCGGCTACCCGTTCTTTCAAAATAAAATGGTTTGACATTCCTACCCGATAAACGATCTCCTTGATCATCTTCCGGTCTTCCTCGAATCGGGCCTCATAATTAAAAAAGGGTACCTTCATCCTTCAGCCCCCGCTTTCATAAAACTGATGGATCCAGCGACACACTTCATCGACCTGATCCTCCGTCAAATCAGGGTACATCGGCAAGCCTATCGCCCGCTCTGCAGCCCGTTCGGCATGCGGCATATCTCCCGGCCGATATCCAAGATGGGCAAAGCAAGGCTGAGTATGTAAAGGATATGGGTAGTAGATTTCTGTTCCGATACCCTGACGCGTCAGATAAGCAGCCAAGTCGTCCCTTCGTTCCGCCTCGATTAGGTAGACATAGTAGACGGAATTGGCGGCGTCCGCCCTCTCCCTGATTGTAGGAGTGCGCACCTGGGACAGATCCGACAAGCCGCGGTCGTAACAAGCTGCCAAGTGAGCGCGGCGCGCGATCTCCTGCTGGAGGAAACCGAAACGGACGAGCAGTACAGCCGCTTGTATATCATCCATTCGGCTGTTATAACCGGCCATATGATGAATATATGGCGTATGTTCGTCCTGACCGTGAATTCGAAGACGACGCGCTTGGGCGGCAATATGGCCATCATTCGTCAGCACAAGACCCCCGTCACCGATGGCACCCAGCGTCTTGGTCGGGAAAAAGGAAATGACGCCGGCATCCCCGAGTAATCCGGCGTGTTTGCCTTCGCAAAACATGCTGATCGCCTCGGCGCTGTCCTCCAACACCATAAGACTGTGCCGGTCAGCAATCTCTCTAATGGCAGCCATATCCGCCAACTGGGTAAACAGATGGACGGGCATAATCGCCTTCGTCCGTTTCGTAATCTTTGCTTCAATATCAGTTGCGTTCAGGCTGTAAGTCACGGGATCAATGTCGCTAAATACAGGCCGCGCACCGACATGGTCGACGCATGAAGCCGTGGCAAAGAAGGAATAGCAAGGCACGATCACTTCGTCGCCCGGTCCGATTCCGGCAGCTCGAAGCATGATTATTAGGGCATCCGTCGCATTTCCCACTGCGATGCAATGCTTGGCGCCTGTGAATATCTCCAGAGCAGCTTCCAACTCTTTGACCGCCGGTCCGTTCGTAAACATGCCCTTATCTACGATTTGGTCCAACCTTTCGGCGATAAAGGGCCATTGCCGTTCGAATGACTTTGACCCGGAAAAGAAGGCAACATTCAACTCAATCACCTCATCTTAGCCATGTTCAATATATTGTGGACGCCAGTCGTCTCCTGTTTAGGTAACAGCAAGCCGCATTTTTCTTTAGCCTCGTAAATCGTGCTGACCACACGGTCATTGAAGTCCAGATCGCTGACCGGCTTCTTGGCGCGTCCATCAAAGAAACTGTAAAAGTCCGTAAATACGGCTGTTAGCGGATCGTCTTCAATAATTCGCTCGTCCAGCAGCCGGCCATCCACCGAATGAATTTGCAGCCAGGAATAGCTGTCGTCACTGCCCGATGGATAATAGCCGGTCACAAAATGACGGTCGAAATGCAGCCGGATACATCGTTTCCGGATCGGAGACGATAAATTTGAACTTAGTTGGGATGTAAGTCCGCCAGCGTGCATCAACGTCATACTTGCATATCCCATGCGGGGTATGACCCGATTCCCGATGCACATATCCGCAATTTCCGCATCAATGATCTCGGAATCCGTTCCTCCAAGCGCTAATGCCAGTGCAACCAAGTGCGGAATCTCTACATCAAAGGCATTGCCATGGCTCGGATTAGCCAGTGTACGTGATAAACGCGGCTTATTCTGTTCTGCCTCCAGGAAGCGAAGCGGCCCGTAATCACCCGTTTGGAGCAGCCCGGATAACGCAGTTGTCAGAACGCTGGACAACCAGTTGGCTACGACCAAAAGCTCGAACTGGTAGAGGTTTTGCAGCTCATGAATCGTCTGTAATTCGCGAAGGGAGGTCGTCAACGGTTTTTCCATCACGATCATGCGGTAGCCAAGCGCAGCTGCCTGGTGCAGCGTTTCACTGTGCAGCTCCGGCGGAGTACAGATGTGTACTACCGTGCTGGACGGATCGAAGCCGGCCACTTGATCCAATTGTGAGAACACCTGAAGATTCGGTTGTTCAATATTGGTTTCCGCTATCCTGGGGTCTACAACGCCGATGTAAGGGTGAAACAAATCGGAATAGCTTTCCGACTTCTGCGCTTTCTGTAAGCAGGGGTAGTGCAGTCCCCTGCCTGCTCTTCCAAATCCGATAATGAGTGATTGCAGCAATCAATGAACCTCCTCCGTGGTCCCTGTTAAATCAGTGACAGCGCTTTCTGCACATTTTTATACGAGTCATGTTCAGTATATTAATCCGTTCCTTAGACCCGGGTTTCCGACAAGCAAGTGGCTTGTTTAAGCTCGCGAATAAATCGGCGAACCTCCGATTCCAGCTTGTCCGGTGACGATTGCCGTATGACGTTGATCAGCGCGCTTCCTACGATGGCGCCGTCGGCGTACTGAATCACTTCTCTCACATGCTTTTCATTCGAAATTCCGAAGCCGACGGCAAGCGGTAGATTTGTAACGGTTCGAACCTGCTTAAGAAATGCCGGAAGTTCATCGGGCAGCGTATCCCGTTCACCTGTGACCCCGGTTACCGAAATACAGTAAAGGAAGCCTTTGCCCTGCTGCACGACAGCGGCGGCCCGCTCTTCGCTGGTCGTTGGGGCAAGAAAGAAAATAACATCCAATCCGTGCGGTTCAAATATATCCACCCATGATTTTGCCATGGTCGAAGGCAGGTCCGGAATAATTAACCCGTCTACACCAGCCGCATTTGCGTCGCACGCCAGCCTCTCCAGTCCGTACGCAAGGAATGAGTTGCAGTAGCCCATGAGCACGATCGGAAGATTTAAACCGGAATCTCGGAGCGACTTGACGGTAGTCAGACAGGTAGACAGCTTCGCTCCGCCCGCGACGGCAATTTGACTAGCTTCCTGAATAGTCGGTCCGTCGGCCAGCGGGTCCGAGTAGGGAACTCCAAGCTCGATAAGGTCTGCTCCGGATTCCGCTATTACCCGGATCAGTGCTTCCGACCGTTCTGCCGTCGGATATCCGACGGGAATGTAAGGGATTAGAGCGCCTTCCCCCTTCTCCTGTAATCGGGCAAACATTTGTTCAATCCGGCTAAAGCTCATACCGACACCTCCGATTGTTTCATCTTGTCCAGAGCAGCGATCGCTTGGTCCAAATCTTTGTCCCCCCGACCGGACAGATTCACCAATACCACCGCGTCTTTTGGCAGCGTCGGGGCAACCTTTAATGCATGGGCGACGGCATGCGAAGATTCAAGAGCAGGCAGAATGCCTTCTGTTCGGCATAAATACTCAAAAGCCTGCAGCGCATCCCGGTTGCTAATCGCGGTGTATTGTACACGTCCGCTGTCTTTCAAATAACTATGCTGCGGTCCGACGCCCGGGTAATCCAGTCCTGGTGCAATACTGTGAGTTTCCAGTATTTGTCCGTCTTCGTCCTGCAGCATATAGGTAAGGCTGCCTTGTACGATTCCAACGGTTCCTTTCACAAGCGGGGCGGCATGCTTGTCCGTATCCAGTCCGTCTCCGGCTGCCTGAACACCAATCAATTTGACATCCTCATCATTCAAGAACGCACTGAACATGCCGATCGCGTTGCTTCCGCCGCCAACGCAGGCAATGATACAGTCCGGCAGACGGCCTTCCGCTTCCATGATCTGGCTTCTCGCTTCTTCGCCGATAACCGACTGGAAGTCGCGGACCATATTCGGAAACGGATGCGGACCGACCGCCGAACCGAGCAGGTAATGCGTGTCGCCGACATTGGTAATCCAGTCACGGATCGCTTCGTTGATGGCGTCTTTAAGCGTTTTTTGACCGCTGTGAACGAGCCGCAAATCGGCTCCAAGGAGCTTCATACGCTGTACGTTTGGAGCTTGCCGCTGCGCATCCACCGCCCCCATGTAAACCACGCATTTCATTCCGAGCAGGCTGCAAGCCGTCGCCACGGCCACGCCGTGCTGCCCTGCTCCGGTTTCCGCAACAATCCGGCGTTTGCCCATCTTTTTCGCCAGGACTGCTTGTGCGAGAGCGTTGTTGATTTTGTGAGCACCCGTGTGGGTTAAGTCCTCGCGTTTCAGATACACCTTCGCGCCGCCCAGCTGCTCCGTCATACGATGAAGCGGCGTAACCGGTGTCGGTCTGCCTACAAATACTTTCAGCAGCTTAGAAATTTCCGCACGAAACATCGGATCGGCTTTGACTCGTATATATTCCTTGTTCAGCTCTTCCAAATTACGAATTAACGTTTCGGCTACGAAGGCACCGCCGTATTGACCGAAAAAACCATCCATTCCCGGTTCTCCTCTCCTAAACGTTTTTGTGCTCCAACACGTCCATTTCCAACTCGCCCAGCCCGGCGAACTCCCTGACTCGGCTGACAATCGAATCCGACTTTAGAAGCGCCTCTCCTACCAGCATGGCGTCAAACCCATTCTCCTGGGCCAGAAGCGCATCAGATCGTGATGAAAGACCGCTTTCACTTACAGTGACCGCCGAATCCGGAAGGACGGAACGAATTTCTTCAGAGCGCTTCAAATCAACATCAAACGTTTGCAGATCGCGGTTATTAATCCCGATGATCCGGGCACCGGATTCAACGGCACGAACCGCTTCATTGGCTGCAAAGCATTCAACCAATGCCTGCATGCCTAGGCTGTGAATGATTTCAATCATTTCTGAGAGCAAACTTGGTTGTTCGATACAGCGAACAATGAGCAATACTGCGTCCGCTCCTACAGACCTGGCTTCGTAAATTTGATAGGGATCGATAACGAATTCCTTGTACATGACCGGTAATCGGACAAACGGGTCGTTTGCCACTTTCTCCACCACATGCGCGCCACCGCCAAAAAATTTCTCGTCGGCTAATACCGATATCGCCCTGGCGCCATGCTCCGAATAAATTCGGGCCAGTTCAATCGCATCAAAGCCCGGGCGCAGTTCCCCCTTTGAAGGTGATTTACGTTTTATTTCGGCAATCAAGGATATACCCGGCATCGTTAGAGCATGATGAAAATCTCTTACCTGCCTGGCTCCTGATAGTTTCGCCATTAATTCTTCAAGGGGACAGTTTCTCTTCTTATTCTCGATTTCCAGTCTTTTGTTGGCGACTATTTCATTTAACATGAACATTCGCAGCTTCTCCTTTACGATCGTATTAATTCTTAATGACTAACGTCCCGCCTGTTGTCAGATAGGTAACGCTGTGATTCGTGCCGGTTTGTCATTACGGTACGGAGAACTTACTTTTATAGTAACCAAATACTAAAAATAAAAAAATACCCAAAATTGGGTATTTAAGAGGTTATAAGCTTTATGGTAAACTCACCTTTGTGGCACACCTTTGTTTTTTTATAGATTTTTTTAATATGCGTCCGGACTGTCAGTTCCGATATCCCCATCATCATGGCAATCTCGGGCACACATTTGTTGCAGAACCATTCATAAGCGACTTGCATCTCTCGATAGGTAAGCTGATATTGTTCAAATTGCTTAAAAATGCTCTCTCGGATTTGATCCGGGGTTCTTCGTGATAAGGCTTTTTCAATATTGCGCACAATTTGCTCGATTAACGGGATGCAGAATGTAACTTCTTCGTCGCGGCTGAACAATAAAACGAGGTAACCTATTTCCCGTTCGTCCACATGAATTGGTGCACAAATACAGGAACACGTCTTGAAAACCTCATTGGTATGCTCCGATCCGGAAACAATCGATAATTTTCCGGTGTGCATGGCGAGTGATACAGCGTTTTGGCCCAAATGCTCAAGCGTAAAGGATGTCCCTATTCCGATGTGGTGTTGTTCCAAAACTTGCACAATTTCCATAAATCCGTTCATCAGTAAGGCGACCCCTCGGACATTCGTATATATAAACAGATGGGGTTTCACAATCTGAATGAGCGAAATCTCTTTTTTCACGAGAGATATAGAGAACTGCTCTTCCAATGAGAATGTCGATTGTTCAAACGATTCCGCACGTACTGGTTCATGCAATTTTGACTTACTAAGTTGTTTATCAAACCGGGCTGCAAGCTTCATATCGTCTATTGTAGACCAATATTTGCTTCGTATCACAGTACTTGTAAACAAATTTAGCGATTCTTCCATAATTTCCTCCTTATCAAAAAAGGATTCGAATTTAGTTACGCTTATGTTCAGTGCTCACCCCTTCCCCATACAGTATATCAGGTAACTATTAACCTTAATGAAGAAATACGATAAGAAAAAGTAAAAAAATAGGATACGATTAAAAACCTCCTTCAACGTAAAGAATGGTCTAGCAGATGGTTATTTTAGAAGGTTTCAAGCAAACCGGCGTGGAATGCGAAAAGATTAACGATGAAATGGCGAAGGTTTACGAAGAATTGAAATCATTAGGCATTAAATGCAAACGAAGCCCGGTTCGTCCTCCCCGTTGAAACATTTTATTGACGGATAACCGGCTGCCGCATTAGATCACCGCCCGAAACAGCAAGATGCCGGAGCTCCCGCTCCAGCACCTCAGTTAACTATTTCCGCTGCGGGAAGCGTGAAAGCGAATGTCACGCCTCCCCTCTCGTTCCTGGCTTCGTACCGGCTGCCATGCAGCTCGAGAATTTGCTTCACAATGGCGAGTCCGATACCGGTACCGCCGCTTTCCCGGGTACGCGCTTTGTCTACACGGTAAAATTGGCCCCAGATGCGCGGGATCTCCACCTGCGGAATGGGCTCTCCCTCATTATGGACGGAGAAGAGCCATCCTCCGGCCTCCCGGATCGTCGATAACGTGATCGTTCCCCCTTCCGGGGCATGCCGTACGGCGTTGGTCACCAGATTGGTCAGTACTTGGCCGATCCGGAACCGGTCGGCCGCCACTTCGACGTTTCCATTCTCTTCTTCCGGAATGGACAATTCCACTCGGACGTGTCTTCCCGCTCCAAGAGCTTCCGCACGCTCAGCCGATTCCCTCAGCAGCTCCGCCGCATCGAATGGCTCCAGGTTCAGCCGGTATTGTCCGGCTTCAAGATGGGACAGGTCGAGCATATCACCGACAATGGCGGACATGCGACGCGTCTCGTCCAGGATAACCTCCGCGTACCTCTCCCGCTTGGCTCCGGCACCGATGTTGTCCTGCAAGCCTTCCGCATACCCTCCGATCAGGCTTAGCGGCGTTTTGAGCTCATGCGACACCCCGGCCACAAAATCGCGACGCATCCGCTCAAGCGCTTTTCCCCTCTCGATATCCTCCCTCAGCTTGTCGTTTGCTTCGTGGAGCTCCGCCAGCGCCCCCTGCAGGTTATCCGCCAGAAAATCGAAGGTCTGCGCCAGCTTGCCGATCTCGTCCTTGCGGCGCCAACGGATGCGGACGGAAAAGTCCAGCGATGCCAATCTGCCGGCAAGTTCGTTCAAGGATCGGAGAGGTCTGGTAAGAATACCGGCATAAAGGAATGCGAGAACGGGCACCAGAACGAGCGCGATTCCAAACGCATACCAGGAAAAATCACGGATGACGCTCGCTGCGCCTATAACCGGCTGCAGTGAGGAAATGGCAAACAATAAGGTTCCGTTTCGGTTCCCGTCGGATTTGACCGGAGAGACGACGATAAGTTGATCGCCACCGAAATTAACCGAACCGATCCCATGAGAACGATACACAAGTGTCTTGCCCTGCTTCATTACCAGGTCAACCGCCTGCCCATCCTGGTGCCATTCCGCAAGTGCCAACATAAACTTGCCTTCTTCGTCTGAGCCGGGTTGCACCAACCGCGGCAATTCTAAATAGTCGGAGATATTATTCTGCTTGCTCATTAAGCCTCTCTGGACAAGTATTCTACCGTTGTCCAGCTTCAACAGCGAAATCATCGCATAAAAGTCATTTTCAAATTCATAGAAGTAAGGAGGGAACCCTCCCTCGGTTGAGGAGTGCCATCCTTCCCTCGCATATTTATCCCGAATAAGATTGATTTGCGACGTAATATCCTTGATTTGCCGACGCTCATAGAACGAGGTGAAACTCCCTGCAAGCACCGACAAAAGTCCCCCGAGAAAGAGCATAATAACGAGAAAGGTGATGGCGAAGAGCCGGAATGCGACCGAATGTCTCCATGGGGTCACGGCATCACCTTCATCCGGTACCCGTTCCCCCTCAAGGTAACGATCCACCCGGCACGGTCACCAAGTTTTTGCCGAAGACGTTTCACATGAGTATCGACCGTCCGGATATCTCCCTCATAATCATAACCCCAAACGGCGTCAAGCAGCATATCGCGGCTGAGTACGCGATTGCGATTGCGGATGAAATGGAGCAGCAAATCGAATTCTTTCGGAGAGAGGACTAGAGGAGAGCCTCCGAGCTCCGCTTCCCTCGCCGTCACATTCAACATCAGCTCCTCCAATTCCATCCGTTCTCCGTCATTGCCGCTGGACAGCGCCTTTCTCACCGTCTCCGACCGTTTCAGCAAAGCCTTCACTTTCGCCGCGAGTACTTTGGGGCTAAACGGCTTCGTCATGTAATCGTCGGCGCCAAGATCATATCCGAGCAGTTCATCGTCTTCTTCGGATTTAGCCGTCAGAAATATGATCGGTACATCCGATTTGGCCCGGATCGCTTCGCACACGTCATAGCCGTCCAGACCCGGCATCAAAATATCGAGAATTACAAGCTGTGGCGTATGCTGCAGGAAACTTTCCAAGGCGATGTCACCCCGATCGCATTCACACCAGTCCAGGCCCTCTTCCTCCAAATAATCGGCGATTAATTCGCGGATACGCCATTCGTCCTCGACAATCAACACCTTCGGTTTCACACGGATCCGTCCTTTCAGGTTGCCGTTCCAATGTTATCATCCTTATTTTAGGCGAATCACTGCCTCCTTGTCACGCTGTGATCTGTCACACTCATGTCACACAGTACGGATATGATGGGGGACATGATGACGACTGAACGCGAAGCAATTCGCTGGAAAGGAGGGGATTTATCTGTTACGTATTAGGCGGCAATACCTGCGGGATGCTCCGTTCACGCTGCTGTTCCTGGCACCGAGCCTCGCCGGTTTTCTTTTGTTTTTCATTATCCCGTTTGGGGCCGTTGTCTATTACTCGCTCATCGACAACCCGGTAAACGGTAATTTTCTTGGCCTCAATAATTACCAAGCATTATGGGCCAGCGGTTCGTTCCGCAAAGCGTTCGTCAATTCCCTGGTGTTTGCAGGCGTCAGTGTTCCTCTGCTCTTCGCGGTATCTCTGGGACTTGCTTTGCTTCTCAAAGGGGAGATACCTTTTCGCGGGCCGCTGCGGACGATGTTCCTGCTTCCGTTGGTTGTACCTGTCGCTTCCGTAATTCTGGTATGGCAGACGTTGTTTCAATGGAACGGAGCGATCAACGGTGTTTTCTTGAAATGGGGGCTGATTCCCGTCGATTGGATGAACACAAGCTGGGCATTTGCCGTCATGCTGGCCGCATTCCTTTGGAAAAACGCCGGTTATAACCTGATCATTTTCCTTGCCGGCTTGTCTAACATCCCGACGGAACAATACGAATCGGCGTCCATAGACGGTGCGGGAAACTTTCGTACGTTCCTGCACATTACATGGCCGGGACTCGCACCGACTTCCTTTTTCGTCATCGTCATCAGCATCGTCCAATCGTTCAAGGTATTCCGGGAAGCTTATTTGGTGGCCGGCGCCTACCCGCACGACTCCATTTATACGCTGCAGCATTTCATGAACAACATGTTCCAGTCGCTGGACTATCCAAAGCTGACTGCTGCTGCCGTCTTGCTGTCGCTCGTGATCGGTGTTACGGTGTACTTCCTTTTCCGGGCGGAAAGACGATCAAGGGAGGCGCTCGATCAATGACAACTGCCCTGCGTAATACCCTGATCTCCATGAAGCTGGCGTTCCTTGTTCTGATCGCGCTAGCAATCTTGTTTCCCGTTGTACTGACGGTCAGCAACTCGTTCATGTCCGAGGACGAAATCGGCCGCCATTATGATTCTTTGGGCGGCTCGGATTCCACAGATGCCCGCAAGAATACAGCCATCCGCCTCATTCCGGAAAGCGTCACGCTCTCCCAATTCGGCGAACTGCTGCTTAAGCGGCCGAAATTCCTGCTGCACTTCTGGAATTCAGTTAAGCTGACGCTCCCCATTATTGTCGGTCAGGCGATTATTGGCACGTTAGCCGGATTTGCGTTCGCAAAATTGGCTTTCCCGGGCAGAGACAAGCTCTTCTTTATATATTTGCTCACAATGCTCATGCCGTTTCAGGTTACGCTCGTACCCAATTACCTGGTGGCGGATAAGCTTGGTCTCTTAAACAGTTATGGTGCAATTGTACTGCCCGGTATCTTTGCTTCGTTCGGAGTGTTCCTGATGCGGCAGTTTATGTCAGGCATTCCGGACGCTTATATGGAAGCAGTGAAAATCGACGGCGCAGGTGGGCTGCGGGCATTTATTCATATTGCGCTGCCGCTCGCCAAACCGGGCATCGCCGCGCTTATCCTCTTATCATTTGTCGATAACTGGAACATGGTCGAGCAGCCGATCTTGTTTCTGACCGAGCCAATTCGCCAGCCCTTGTCCGTCTACTTGACGAATATCGCTGAAGGAGCGCGGGGGGTTGCATTCGCCGCATCTGTCCTGTACATGACGCCGATGGTGCTTATATTCCTCTACGGCGAAGAGCATCTCGTCGAAGGCATTCAAATGTCGGGAATCAAAGGATAACCCTAAAGCGCAAGCTTCCGAAGTTGGATCGTTTGCTCTCATTTCTCATTAAAAACCGTCTCTGGTTAGGAGGTTTACACCGCACATGCAGCGAAGAAAAAAGACGCTTGGCTGGATGATCGGCCTTTTTTTCGCCATTCTTCTCGTTCTTACGTTTTTATCCAACACGATTCAGGGAATGTCCCTGCCCAAAGTGACGGTCTCGAAGCCCGAAATGGGCGGTCTTGACCTTACCGTATCGGGCGAAGGATTCCTGCAGCCGGCACACACTGCGCAGCTTTATGCGGAAGGGGAATGGAAGGTCGACAAAGTCCTCAAACGCAAGAACGACCGCGTTAATCGAGGCGATCCGCTTGTCACTTTCGATACGGCTTCGACGGAAAGAACGCTTCTGGATGAGGAGACCCGCTACGAGCAGCTTAAGCTGCAGCTAGACAAGATGGCGGATCAGATGAAAACAATGCTGAGGAGTGACAATTCATCCGATATCGCGAACCTGAAGCGCGACATCGAAAAACAACAGCTCGATATGGAGATGCAGCAGCGTAAAATCAACGACCTGCGGAAACAAATCTCCGAAGGCCGGACGCTGAAAGCTCCCGTCGACGGTATCATTACTTCACTGAACGCCTCCGAAGGCGCCTTTTCCAGCCGGGGACAGCCAATCATCGAAATCGCAGACGATGCTTCCGGCTATCAGTTCTCCCTTAACGCGAACAGCGATAATGCTTCTCCGCTTCGCATTGGCGACAAGGTCACAGTGATTCTCGATGAAGTTCCACTTAGGAGAGTAGACGGTATTATCTCCGAAATCGAGGATGCTTCAGGCGCATCGGCTAACGACAACAGCGACAATAAAAAAATTACATTCGAAGTCCAGGACCCCAAGCTGCAGCCTGGTTTGAAAGCTTCCGTCAGCATTTCTAACCAGAGCAAATCTTTCGGGATGCAGATCCCGAAGTCTGTTCTCAAAAGCGACAATGATGGTGACTACGTATTCACTGTGACCGAGAAAGACGGTCCGCTCGGTGCCGCCTATTACGCCAGTAAAACATACGTAACGGTCAAAGACGAGAACGGAGATACCGTAGTTACGGAAGGGCTGATGCCTGATGAGAAATTCGTTACGGAATCCAGCGAACCGCTCAGCGATGGAGACCGCGTCCGTTATTAAAATAATCGAATGAATTCGGGAGGAAACGAAAATGAAAAAGCAAGCGAAAGTTTGGAAAATGGGAGTATTAATCCTGCTGTGCGCAGCATTGACTGCATGCTCGGGAGGCAAGAATAACAACGCTCCGGAAGGGACGCCGACTCCAACCGACAGTAAGCCTGAAACGTCGAATGGCAAAACAGTCGTGACGATGTCCGTGCTGACCAAGGACCGTTTTCTCGCAGAAGCGGAGCAGAAATTCGAAGCTGCGAATCCCAATATCGACGTTCAAGTCAATGAACTTGTTCCCGCTGACACGAGCAGCGGCGACAAAGTCATCATGAGGCAGGGTTCGGGAGAGAATTCGGGAGAGGATTCGGGTACAAAAACTGAAGAATTGGAAAAATACGCAAACAGCGTCAATACCGCGCTCATGTCGGGTAACGCGTCAGACATTATCTCTGTGGAGAATCTGCCTGTCGGTAAGTATGCGGACAAAGAGCTGCTGATGGATTGGAACGAACTGGCCGGCAAAGATAGCAGCTTCAATAAATCGGATTATTATGAGAACATCTTTGACGGCGTTTCGAAAGGCAGCGGCTTGTACGGCATCCCTACTTCATTTTCGCTGGATGTTATGCTCGGGGACGACTCCTTGCTCAAGCAAAATAGTCTGGACCACAAAACCTGGACATGGGATCAATTCGTCGACCTATTGATAAAAACGAAAACTGACGGCAAATACGGCATTGCTAGCGTGACGCCCGCCAAGATGCTCGGATTTCTCGTCCAATCGGTTTATGGGGAGCTGGTGAAGAAAGACGGCGATTCCACAGTCTTCGATGCAGACGCCTTTCGAGCGTATATGGAAAATGTCAAGAAGCTCTATGATAGCGGTGTTGCAACCGAGGAAAATATGGCACCGAACAATACAAGTTTTAACAAGATAAGCATGAGTAATCCGATGGATTTAGTTCTGATGCCGAAGTTGGGTGGGAAATCACAGGCCATGCTTCGTCCGCCGGGAACCGGTAAGGATGAGGGCATTCCGTTCAAATCAAATCTGGTGCTTGGACTGAATGCAAAATCGAAGGTGAAGGATGCGGCTTGGTCGTTCGTCAAATTCTTGCTTTCTGAAGAAATGCAGAGTGCGAGGTCCATGATGAACTTTGCTGTTAACAAGGCAGCGCTCAAAAACAAGCTTGTAGAGACGCAGCAAATGCTTGATGGTACAGGAACCGAGGGAAGAAAGCCACAAATCTCAATTAAGAATCCGGACGGTGTAGTAACCCACCCCACCCTGAGTGACGAGGATATCGACAAAGTGCTTGACTTAGTGCCGTCCGTTGGCAAGTACAGTAATCAAGATCCGAAAGTGATCAGTATGATCATCCAGGAATCCGCAGCTTATTTCTCCGGCAGCAAATCGGCGGATGCTGTTGCCAAATCGATCGCCAACCGTATCAACACTTATTTGAACGAATAACGCAGGTTAAGTAAAAGCTGATCCCGCAGCCGATGCCCGGCATCTGCGGGACAGCCTTTTCAATTTATATCTCCAATATAGATTTCTTTAGGATTCTCAAGGTTGTCTTTCTTAAGAAGTTTAATAAGCTCCTTCGGATAGAAGTTGTAGTCCTTTAATTCTTCTATGTTTATCCACTCCATTCCAACTTGGTCATCGTCTGGTTCCAGTGGGTATTTACCTTCTTCATCAAGGTCGCATGTGAAAATATGGCTTATAACATGTATTTCTTTATCACGTATTGAATGTTCATGATTCTTGCCAATATACTCCCGCACAAATAACAATCTTATGTTATTAATGCTTGCACCCACCTCTTCTCTGACTTCTCTGCGGAGAGCATCTGCCAGAGTTTCCCCGAACTCTTGCCCTCCACCTGGGAGTATATATTCAGATATGTCCTTATCGTGTTTCTTAATGGTCAAGACATGGTTATCTCTAATAATCAAGGCGCAGACAGAACTTCTCATCTTCATCGTATGTCCTCCCAAGAATCTTGCTTCATATAATCAATAATAGGTTTGTACGCATTATATTCGCATACAAATTTATGATAATCACCATTAGACAAAATTGCCGAAACTGCTAAACGGAAAATAATAGCCCTTATAATCATCTCACTGTACAGTTCATCATTAGGAAGCAGCTCTATCTCAGAAATCTCGCTTCCCTGCCACGCGATACAATCACATACTAAAATTGCTTCCGCATATTCTACAGGGGCAATTGTTGGGGAAAAGTCAATTATCAAAGGGCTCAATACTTCGTCAAAAAGAATATTTCCCGACAAATCGCCATGAACAATTTGAACTTTATAATCCTCTTTCAGGTTTACCCTTTGAAGTAAATTATTAATAATCTCTTGAGCCTCCACAGGTATTTCCGCCGGAAATCCATCAGTTTGCCATGCTATCCGATGCCCCTTTGACCAAGGATTTTCAGTAAGGGGGGCATCCTGAACATGAATAGCAGCCAGATCGTGGTGAATTAGCCTCGAGACCATCTTCGCTTGATATTGTATGTGCTCAATCGTATTAGTCCGCGATCTCATAATTCTTGTTCTTCAGTATGTATTCATTCGCTGATCTGCGGATTTTCAAATGCTTTCTTCCAGTGTTCCTGCCGTCGATCCCCACTGAGAGGCTGTTACATGTCGATAATCGGTATTCCATATATCTATTTTATTACCATCGGGGTCATATAATCTAAAATTATCCCCGCAGATACCACGATTCTCGATATTTTCCACTCTTACTCCCAAAGCAACAACGCGTCGGTGAAACTCTTCAAATAATTCCTTTTTTTTAATATTCAAAGTGAGAATAAACATTTCATAACTGCCTTTTGAGATGAAATTTAAATGCGGTTTTTCGTGATTCTTTGTTTCGACTAAAAATAAAGTTGTTTCATTGTCTTCAAAATGAAAACAATGGCCTCCCCATTTTAAATCGAGGACTTCTTCATACCATGTCTTGGATGTCCAAAAATCACTAACCGGAACATAGACTGCTCCTATTCCGCCTACAAAATGATTAGTGCCCGTCTTCTTTTCTTTAAGTTGTTCGCTCATAGACGATTTCCTCCATTAATATGCGCTTTGGCGATTGATGTTAAGAACCATACGGCCCCTAAAAAGCTCCCCAATTCCTGAAATCCGTCTGCTGCTTTAATCAGCACTAAACGATATCTACCCATATTCGATTCAATTAAACCAGATTATCCGCTACAACTTAATAGCCTTCCAACATGCCTCAAGAATTTGCTGCTCCTGCAGTTCATCCAGCGGATACCTCTGAATGAAATAACCTTTAACGACTGAGGCGACGATGCCATGAATAAGCTGATGGCACAGGTGGGGATCCATCTCTTTAATCAATCCCTGTTTCTGGCCCTGAATAATAACGGATAACGTTTCGGCAGCAGAGCCGGTTTCATCCAGGTTTCGTAATTCCGGCAAAATATATGGAGAATAGGAGTAGCTGTCGATAAACAGAAACTCCTTAGGAAATGTCATTCCAAAGCGAAGCCTGTTCAGTTGAAGATGTTTCAACCTCTCATACACACTTAAACTGGAATCGTAGTTAGCTAGAAGGCTCCGACCCATCCTTCTTCTTGCCTCACTGTACGTCTCGTTTACAAGGTCTTCCTTCGTGCTGAAGTAATTAAATAAGGTGCCCGAGCCCACATTTGCTTTTTTCAATATTTGCGCAATCGTGACTGACTGCAACCCAATTTCATCAATAAGATCAAGAGTTGCGTTTATAATATCCTGTCGCTTGCTCATATCATACACCTCAAATAAACTTTAATCTCACCATTGTTTCCTGTCAAGGAAATCAGTCGACTATATGAACAATTATTAGATTGTACACTCCAATCCATACTTGACTCCCAATCGGCGCCGCGTTAAATTTGGATTAAATACTCCTATATTTTATAGTTAAAATGCGTAATTTGTTACTTATTTCAGGTTATTCCTTGTTTTATGGATCAAACGTTCTACATATTTAAGGAAAAGTTCGAATCGTGGATTATACAGTCTAAAACTTTGACTATATTAGCATGAACACTTCTTTAGTTGGGAGGAATGATAACATGCAATCGAATCATACAGCGCTCTTGGTGATGGATGTTCAAAATGGCATAGTGTCACGCTTTGCAGATGATCCGGAAGTGCTGGTTCCTTTACAAAACGCGGTAAAAGCGGCCCGTGAAGCCGGTACTCCGGTCATTTTCGTTCGTGTCGCGTTCCGTGACGGTTTTCCTGAAATCAGTACCCGTAACAAGTCGTTTTCCACTATCGCACAACGCGGTGGTATGACTTCTGCGGATTGGTCAACACAAATTCACGATTCCGTGGGACCTCGTATGGATGAACCGATCGTGACGAAGCTTCGCGTGAGCGGATTTGCAGGGAGTGACCTTGAGGTCATTTTAAGGGCATACCGGGTCGACAAGCTTGTACTTACAGGGATTGCCACGAGTGGAGTGGTGTTGTCAACCTTGCGGGAAGCTGCAGATAAGGATTTTGAACTGACCGTCCTGTCCGATGCATGTCTGGATGCGGACCCGGAAGTTCATCGTGTTCTGTTAGAGAAAGTGTTTCCCCGTCAAGCAGATGTAATGACGGTAAATGAGTGGATTTCCTCTCTTGGAGTAAACGGCTGACTTTAAGAGAAGAAATTCCATGGGAGATGGATTAGGTGAGCTGGAAACGTACCCTGTGGATCTTATGGGCGGCTAACTTCTCCGTTACAGCCGGCATGAGTTTAGTGATCCCGTTCCTTCCACTATACATTGAAAAACTTGGTATATATCAATTGCAGGATATTGAACGATGGTCGGGCTGGGTGTTCTCCGCTCAATTCATCACGGCTGTTATCTGCCAACCGATTTGGGGAGCACTTGCCGATAGACATGGACGCAAGGTAATGCTTATTCGTGCCAGCTTGGGGATGGGGATCGTAACCGTCTTGATGGGCGCTGTAGGTGCGGTGTGGCAATTGCTTTTGCTTCGGTTCTTGAACGGAATTTTCTCCGGCTTTATCTCGATGGCGATCTCTCTTCAGGCATCAATAACGCCCAATGATCAATCGGGCCGTGCCCTTGGCACCCTTCAAACCGGCGCAATTGCGGGAAGTCTTATCGGTCCCCTGATTGGCGGCGTGCTGTCGGAATTAATTGGATTTCGCGGCGTTTTCTATTGCACGGGCGCATTGCTCATTGCCGCTGCCGTTATCGTCATCTTCTTCGTACACGAACAGCATCAGCCCAGAGTGGACGCCAGAAGCCGTCCGAAAGCGGGACTCATGCAATTAAAGCCGCTATTCCCCGTTTTTGCGGCCTCCACGTTCATCCAGGTTGGCATGATGAGCATTGAACCCATTGTTACCATTTATGCGAAGACACTCTATACCGGCGCACATTTAGCTTTGATTGCGGGACTTGTCGTGGCGATGAGCGGTATGGCCAATCTTATTGGAGCGCCGACGCTCGGAAGACTTGGCGATCGTATCGGCCAACGCAAAATTCTCGTTCTCGCGCTATGTGCAGCGGCGTTTATGTATATTCCTCAGGCTTTAGCCACAGGAATAGGCGTATTGCTTGTGGGAAGATTTCTTCTCGGGCTATTTATCGGCGGGATGCTGCCATCGCTCAATGTGCTTGTGAAAAAGATGGCTCCCGAAGAACTGCAGGCTACAACGTTCGGCTTTAACTCCGCTTGGGGCTATTTTTCAATTAAGCCATGTCCATTATCGGATGCAATTAACCTCGTAATTTCTTCAAATGTATAGTTTGACTGCTTTTGCATTTACGATTCATATCATACTCAAGTTTGATGACACCTGCTTCAATAATTTTACTTCTTCTAGGTGTGAAATCTTCATAACAATACTTCATCGCTTCAAGTGCTTTCTCCGAGGATAACCGCAGCGCCAATGTACAGTGAGGGTCCCAACTTTTTGGTATATAATAAGGGTTTGCGAGTTCGATTAATTCCTCAAAATGACCATGATAATCTTTGTGAATTCCGATTAACTCTTCAGTCACTGTGGGGGTTTAGAAAAAGTGTGCCCGAGCTCGGGAACAACGCTAGTACTTCAAACTTCAAACCAATTTCTTGAACATTGTCAAAATAATGTGTAAACCGTTCCAAAGACGAATCCAGGTCCGGAATATCATTATATACGGCTAAAGTTATATGCGGCCTTAAACCCAAAATATCTTGCATCTCGGAGCTGATACATCTGTATGGACCTCTATTCATCAAATTTCTATAGATTCTTCTGCATTACATACCAGCTGTCCGTTCCTTCAGGATAAAAAATATGGTTTAACACTTGATAACCAAGCCTCTGATAAAAAATTACATTTTGAGGAATTGATAATCTCACTCCGACTCTCGTTGTTTTAAGTTGACGTTCCCGAGCTAGTGCCTCTAGATATAAAATAAGTTCTTTTCCAATTCCTTGTCCCCTACTATCCGGTACAACCGAAACCCGACCTATATACATATATTCACCGGTGAAATCGTAAAGTGCCGTCCCAATAGGCATTGTGTCTTCCCAAACGATTATGGCCCCGCCAAGCTCTGATATTTTTTTACTTATACTTTCTTCCGACTCCCTCAAAGCACCTGATGGGGGATCAAGTTTACCGTCATATTCTTGAAATGCTTCCTGAATTAATTGATATACGAGACCGATTTCATTCTTCTGTGCTAACTTAATGTGTCGACTCAAACTCCATCACCCGCTCCTCTTAAAAAACGATTGGGTCCTTAAGCTCCGACCATTGAATTTCGGGTAATTGTTCTTTATTAACTGTCATTGTCCCAACCAATGTGCCGACTAATTTCGGATGGTTCAAATCATGCTTTATCATATATTTGATTATGCTGGACATATGCAAACTCAACAATTCTTTCTTATCAATCCAAAACAAATCCCCTTCTTCGGATTGTAATAAATCAACTTTATCTGTGTAACCGAAGTAAACAAATTGTTGTCTGATTTCATCTTCCTTGATCCTCAGCAGTATATATTTCAGCTTTAATTCCTTGATTTCGGTGTCTCGTATCCCTGACTCTTCAAAGATCTCCCTCAGACAAGCTTCCATCGGACTGTTTAGTTCGGCAGGTTCTATATGTCCGCCAAGACCAGTCCAAAATTCGGAGTTATAAAATCTATTTCCGGTTTTCCTCATCATCAGTATTTTATTGCCGTTAATCAGAAAAGCGGTAGCCATTAGCCGGAGTTCCATCGTATCATCCTTGCTCAGGTGTCATAAACTCAAATAATAATGGAAAAATTCATTATCTCTCTCGTATCCATTTCGTTCATATATTCTTTGAGCCCTTTCATTGTCAATTGCCGTTGACAGTCCTATTCCTTTAGCTTTTGTTTGTTTTGCGTATGTTTTTACCGCATCCAATAACAATTGGGCAGCACCGCGTCTTCTGTACGCATCAATTACATACAAATCATTCAAAATCCATGATCTCTTCATTGAAATTGATGAAAACGACGGATACAGTTGAGTAAATCCAATTGCTTTGTTCAAGACGGTATCTTTGGCTATGAATAGAATCGATTCACTGTGCTCAAAGCGGTCAGATAAAAAACTTCTGGCTGCCACCAAATCAGATTCCTGATTATAGAAAATTCTATACTCATTAAATAAATGTGCTATATCTTCCACATCTTCTATTGTAGCTTGTGTAACATGTAAGGGACTAATCAATTCTGTCAATCCTTTTCAATAGATTTGTTTACTCCTTATCATCTTCCGTAGAATTCATTCAGTATCCCTAATGATTTAATAATCACTATGTTTCCTTCTTCATCCTTATACTCATCTTTAATCGTCAAGTAAAGACCGTTATTAGTCTTAGCTCTTGAAAGCCAATCAATTGATTGGTCTTGACCGTTAATTCTCAGCGTGCAATTAATAGTAATATTTGTATTGACACATGAAATGTTATGTTTTTCCAATAACCAATTGACATACTTTTGTTCACTAGGGATACTTCGATTCAAAATTATTGCTGCAAATAAAATTGCACATAAAGCTGTCAAGATATACTTTTTGTGCATACCTTCTCCTTATCTTTTCCCAGTTATTTCAAGCAGTATTTCACAAACAAAGTAGATTAAGGATATATATAGTGTTGAAATAACCAGCAGCCCATAGTAGTGGTCAAAATACGCCAATGCGATTGATGGAACTAGAACCTGAAATACTAATCGAATTAAAATTGTTACCAACCTGTTTTTGAAGGGAACTCGGCTTATAACTAGAGATAATGGGAAAACGATAAAAAAGAGTACCGGTATTGCCATTATCACGATTTCTAATAAATCGAACAAGAATATAACTATTGTAATCGTAAAGATGCCGCTAGCTATAATGGCTATATAAAATTTCCCTAGAACCTTACGCTCAGCCTCCTTTCCATGTCTGCAGCAGGTGCATAACTGATTACAATCCCGATCTGTTCATCTTCGTTTTGTTCCATTAATTGCTTCCTGCCTTTAATCGACGGATGTTAATTCATTTTTGTATTTTCTGGTAATGTGTGCCAGATGATATAATTCTGCTATGTCTTGCCTTCCAATCTGTTGTAATCTAGTAACAGCCTCTTCAATGTCAACTAATTCTACCGCAATTACTTGCTCTCCACCCTCAGGATTCAGCGGTTTACCAACTAGTTTCACTTCGCCATAACCAACAATTCTTACAAATTTCGGATGTGGGATATGAGGTTTATACGGTTTTACCGCACCTGATTCACAGTTAAATTGACCAAATACTTCATATGTAATTAATTCTCCTCCAAGCTCCTCCATAACCTCACGTCTTAAAGCTTCGAGATATCTTTCTCCAGCCTCTAAGGTTCCTCCTGGAAGTTCCCACATTCCATTATCGATTTGAAAGATAACATATTTGTTGCCTACATAAGGTATTATACTGACGTTGCTTACCAAGTCCTCATTTATTGTTTTGTTTAAAGTAAAGCTGGCCTTCACAATTCCCCAATCAATAATGTTGGATAAAACGGGAAATTCTTTGGTGTTAACATTCTCCATAAATTGGATTTCCTTTCCGCTTATACGATAGAACCTTATCCGCTTTCCTTAACGGGTCCTCAGTCGATAGATAGTTGTCCTCTGTATTTCGACTACCTCATACATTTTTCTTCTTCCAATTTTCTCTTGTCAATTTCATATTAATAGAATCTATCCATTCTCCTTCAAACTCTAATTCATTTTTATCAACATTATCTATAACAAATCCCACTTTTTCATATACTTTTTTTGCTCTAGGATTGAAAGCAAAAACACTCAAAGTTAGTTTGTTAAGGTCAGTATTCTTAAAAACATACTCGACAATTAGTTGAGTTGCTTCCGTTCCTATTCCACGATTTCTACCATTGGGTCCAATGAGTATTCTAAAATTCATGCTTTGACTTTTTTCATCATATAAATTGATCACAACTTCTCCAACTAAGATATCTTGAAATTTATCAACAATAGCGAGATCCAATCGGTCAGTTTGTTCATTTCTTGTATTATACCAATTAACAACCTCTTCTCTATTATAATCAGATGAGCTTCCTGTTAATTTTAAAACCTCAGGATCCATTAAACATTGTTCTAAGTGTGGAAAATCTTCAATTACTTTAAAAGGTCTCAGAATAATTTTTTCCCCCACAATTGTTGGCTTATATTTCAAATCTATCATTTGTCTCACTCCATAAATTAAAATTGATTAATAAGTATCTTAATTTGATTTTGTCAAGTGTTTTTAGCATTGATTTCTTCTAACGTTCTTGTGTTCCTGACGTCGATCCCCATTAGATAGCTCTTATCTTAGGGAATCGATGTGTCTGCCTGAATCCGCTTCCTTGAAATGCCTCGGGCAGACCGAGCGGCGACAGCCGCGAAGCTGGAACACTTTGTTAACTGAAGTTCAACTCTTCTTCGAATTGCACACAAAAATTAATTCTGGACCGTCTTGAATCGGACGATAATCGTAATAACCATACTCTTCTTTGATTGTAAAACCACTTGTCTCTACCAATTCCCGTAATTGATCTTCGTAGTAATACTTCATGGCTAACTTCTCAATATGCTTATTGACTGTTCCATCCGACTCCTCAACATAATAAATGAGTTCTGGATATGTAACCTGCTTTTTTATATCAATACTTCTTCGAATATGAGTTCTTCTAACTCTACTATTTGTTTTAGGATCTTCAATTACCCAATCTTCTGTTTCATCCTGTACCCAAGATTCATCCAGTATGCCGTATGGTCGATATGTATTAATAATAAAAACACCTTCATCAGACAATTGGTTAAGAACCAACTCTAAAAATCTCCTCTGTTGACTCTCTTCAGTTAGTAACTGGAATGCTCTAAATGGAATAATAATTAACGTGAAGATGAATCCATGATCCGTGATTACCAAGCCATAGCCAATACCTGGTTTCCCAAAGGGCATCAACGAAAGATTAAAACTTATGGTAAGCACCATGGCGTCAAGCTGCTTGACGAACTCGATTATGCCAGCGGTGAAGTATTTTGTGTCGAAGAAGAGCACTATGATGCTCACGTTTTTCTATCGTTTTTAAAGCGAATTGTTGCCCGATTTCCAGGTGAAAGACTCGTCATCATTCTGGGTAATGCCCGCATCCATCACGCAAAACTGATTCAACCCTTTTTACAAGCTCACGCCGAATCTCTCCAGTTGATGTTTCTGCCACCGTACAGTTCCCGATCTCAATCCCATTGAAGGATTATGGGGATGGCTGAAAAAATCTGTCATATACAATGTCTTCTATGCCAGTTTGGCTGAAAATCGAAGTGCAGTTCAAACGTTCATCTCAGAGATCAGCAAAGATCATTCTCGAATCGTTTCTCGACTTTGCAACCGAATTTAAAAATCTTTTGTGCCATCTATATAGCAAGGTTTCTTCAGTTCTACTAGTCTTAAATAACCCGATCCCCCATAGTTTTCATCACTTTCAAATCGGGTTACCTCAAATTTTGTATTTCTGATCTCTTCCAGCAATTCATAACTAGTAAACCAATGTACATAACCAATCCCTAATGGAAAATTATCTCCCGGTTCAAGAATACTAAATCTGGATGCTGGACTATTTATAAAGTGTTCATCCTTAGCTTCATCAATGAATTCATCTGGAACGATATTCTGCGTTAATACGCAGCTACCACCGGGCTTAAGGACCCGATATAAATCACTTAATAAAAACATTCTTAGATCTTTGGTTGGCAAATAACACAAGACCTTAAATGCAACAACTATATCAAACTGGCTATCATCAAAAGCTAAACCTTGGCTTTCGGTATGGCAAAAGCGAATATCTAAATTATTCTCTATTGCAACCTCACGAGCCACATTAATTAACTTTCCACTCACATCAATGCCCGTTACTGTATATCCAAGTCGTGCAAGTTCCAAACTTATTCTTCCAGCTCCGCACCCAACATCTAGTACAGTACCTTCTTTTGGTAGTGAACTTAATAGAAATGATTCGGCTTGGTTTGGACCAGAGTATACTTCCTCGGTGTAATGCGAAACTTGTTCATTCTGGTTAAACCAATTAACTACAGATTTAAGTAAAAAAGAATGTTCTTCCGACAATGCCATACCATCACCCCAGGTAATGAGTAAAAATCAAGTCTTTCAATAATTTCACCTAACGTTCTTGCATTCACGAACCCTCACTGGCTTAAGGTGATTAGCGGGAGCCGGGTCCGACGGACTTAGCCAGATGTGTCTGGAGCGGCTAGCGACAGACCAAGGGGACAACATGCCGTCCCCGATGCGTGAATACGGTGTTATATGATGTAGGGGGACCTCCAGAGTTACCCTCATAGTTCTATTCGAAGTTTTCAACTGTTACTTTATACTCATTTGGATTCTCTAGAACATACGGATCTATAAAGAATTGATTAGAAGGAAAAATAACTTGAGTTTTAATTGTCCCTGATTGAATAGTGAATTTATTTGGCTTTCCTTTTTGAACTATTCCATAAAATACAAGGTACTTATCAAAACTAAAGTTCTCTATCCCAATATTATCTTTATTTACCGAATCTTTGAGTTTAAATGTTAGTCCCATACTCATATCGAATTTGTATTTTTGGTTACCGACTCGTTGATAAACTGCGCTGGATAGTCTATTGTAATCCTTGTATCTATAAGTAAAAACATAAAACATATAGTCACCTATTTCTTTTTCACTTCTAATCTGAAAGTTCGATAAATTATTACTGTCTGAGATCTTCTCGAGTCTTCTTTCAATATCGTTGTGAATCTCTTCTGTATTAAGTACGTTATTTGATTTATTAACCATTAAGATAATGAATATTTCCAATATGATAAGAACCGCACCTATTGGTTTAGGTTTAATGTATTTCATGCTCTCCCGATTTAATTTAACGTTGTTGTATTCACGAACCCTCACCACCTTAAGGGACGCTAGTCCCGGCCGTGACGCGGTTAGGTGGTGCAGGGTTGTCTGCTGAATTCACATCTCTGCTATTGCCTCTGCAGACCAAGGGGCACAGCTCCACAGCGTGAAACTGTGTTATATGCTGTTGGGGCCATCCTTGATTTACTTACTAACTTCCTTTCTTGATAAAACATATTTGCCTATCTCATCTACAATGTAGTAACATACTGATCCTATTATCCCATATACATAAATTTTCCAACTCATACCGGAATCATTAAATATTCTTCCTTCTGTTATGAAAATTAAAAATAGTAAAAATACTACTACTCCGCCTACTCCATATATAATAATACTAATAATAAAATCCATTGTTTTATATGTAGAAAACCAATTTTGCTTCAACCTCTCAAAAAAATTGCCCCAATTGCATATAACTACCATTCAACGAATTTCCAATAATCAGTCTCATCGTCCCAATAGATGAACTTCAGTAAACGCCGTGTGTTTTGCTGATAGGCGAAGCTTTATAGTCGATTAAGAGGACTTTGGATTCGCCTGACGTCGCGCACGGAGACGTGCGTGTATATTTGTGTCGTTTTGCTGCTTTGATGGCCAAGGAGTTCCTGGATATAGCGCAAATCGGTGCCATTTTCAAGCAGATGGGTGGCGAATGAATGCCGCAAGCTGTGAATGCTGACCTTTTTCACAATCCCAGCCTTGCTTCTCGCTCGTTCAAAAATCATCTGGGCGCTACGCTCCGTCAGATGCTTCCCTGGCTGACCTCCCGGGAAAAGCCATGCATCCGGATGTACGTCATGAACGTAACTGCCCAGAATGTCAACCATTCTCTGTGATAAAAGTGTAAGCCTGTCCTTGCGCCCTTTTCCCTGTCGGAAATAAACAACCTGACGCGCAGCATCGATATCCTTTACTCGAATCCGAACCGCTTCGCCGACACGCAAACCGGCGGAATAGGTCAAGTATAGCAGCACGCTAGAATCGCTCCTACCTCGTCGGCGCTCAGAACATCAGGCAGCTTTTGATCGCGCTTGGGACGGGGGAAGTCCCAGTTAAATGTAATTGGACATACCTCCATATAGAAAAATTTTAATGCGCTGAGCATCTGGTTGATAAAGGAGCGGGAACAACCGCGATCGATCAAATGAATTAAATAACTCGTTATGTTTTCTTTATCTACATCTTTCAGCGTCTTAGGGATATATCGGCGAAAATGTTCGACATGAAGAACATATGCTTTTAGAGTCTTCGGACTATACCCTCTCAGCTTCAACCGCTCTCTCAATCTCCGCAAGTGTGCATCATCGAGAACATCCGTCATTTCGGCCTTATTCGGCCTTTCTTTCTCCGCGTTATCTCCTTTAAGCCATCGTTCGACCAGTTCTTTTACCCAAGGAATATGGAGTGCAGACGGATGATACTGCACAGCTTCCCCTTTAAACTGAGACAAAAATAATTCAATTGATCTGACATCACACGGTATCTTCCATTCGCGGGAGGCTGTTAACCACTTATTAGGGAATATCGAAATCATTGTTTTCCAAATCGTTTTATCGTGCGAATGCTGAATGCGCCAATAACCATCTTCATCTCCTCGAACCTGAATGTAAACCATTTTCCCATTTCTTTTCACTGATTCGACATCCCCCTTTAATTTCCTTTTCTTCAAAAATCAAAAAAGAGACAGCAAGCCTGCGCATAAATTACGCAGCCCAGGCTGTCTCTGATGCTTTCAGAGCATGATCCATTATCAGCATTAAAGTTAGTATATTGGGAAGAGGCTGGATTGGCCGATCGCCGAGATGTGATATAATGGTCAGCAATAAAATACATATTTCTTGAGATATCTTCTCGCTAAAAAGGAGCTATTAAGACGTGCGCCAGCTACTGCCTGAAGCTTACATTCACAATATGCAATCGATGCTCGGTCCCGATGCAGAACGATTTCTGGAAAGCTATGATGCCCCCCGGGCATATGGCTTACGATTGAATCCGCTCAAGTATACCTCCAATAAGGAGCTGCTGAGCATATTGGAGAAGCAGTTCAGACTCGAACCGATTCCCTGGTGTTCGACAGGCTTCTATTATGATGAATCGACCAGCCCTGGCAAGCACCCGTACTATGCCGCGGGGCTGTACTATATCCAGGAACCTTCAGCGATGACCTCTGCCGAGCTGTTGGACCCTCAGCCGGGGGAGGTTATTCTCGATCTGGCTGCAGCCCCGGGCGGCAAAACAACGCAAATTGCCGGGAAAATGGCAGGTCAAGGCGTCCTCGTCGCCAATGAAATCCATCCCGCTCGCGCACAAATCTTAAGTGAAAACGTGGAACGCGCCGGCATTGCCAACGCAATTGTAACAAATGCCCCGCCGGATGAGCTATCGCGCAGATTCCCGTCGATGTTCGACCGCATTATGCTCGATGCTCCTTGTTCGGGCGAGGGCATGTTCCGTAAGGATGAAGGAGCTATCGCGGAATGGTCGGAATCACATGTAGTGATGTGCGCAGCCAGGCAAGCGGATATTCTGGACCATGCCGCCATCATGCTGAAGCCCGGCGGCCGGCTCGTTTATTCGACCTGCACCTTCAACCGTGCCGAAAATGAAAACACAATAGAGGCATTTTGTCAGCGTCATCCGCAGTTCTCGGTTGTACAGACCGAGCGGGTTTGGCCGCATATATCCCGCGGCGAAGGGCATTTCGTCGCTGTGCTGTCCAAGGCTGGTGAAGTCCCGGATACCGTCTCTGCCGGGAACAATGCTCGGGTCCATGAATCAGACGGCGCTCGTCTTGGCGGACGGCGCCGTACGCAAGCAGGCGCACCCGGCCGCCCAAGCGCCAGCCTTGCAGCCGACATGGCGCTGCTGCGAGGCTTCACTGACGCGACGCTGCCCGGCGGCATCGCTCTCGGGCCGGGCGAGCCGCTGCGCTTCGGCGACGCGCTCTACTGGCTGCCGCATACAATCGGCGGCGGACCAATCCAAGCGGGCGACCTAACCGGTCTCAAGGTCGCCCGCCCCGGTCTGCACCTCGGCGACGTCCGCAAGAACCGCATCGAGCCCGCTCACGCGCTGGCCCTCTCCGTACACGCGGACGCCGCCGCATGGGTGCAGACCTACCGGCCCGAGGCCCCGGAAATCGCCGCCTTCCTGCGCGGGGAGACCCTCCCCGCAGAGGAAGGCTCCGCCGGTTGGGGCCTCGTCGCCGTAGACGGCCTACCGCTCGGATGGGGCAAAGCGAGCGGCGGCCAAATCAAGAACCACCTGCCCAAAGGGCTCAGGCGGTTTAAATAACCGACGGCCGCTGTCACTCCATGGCGGCCGTACGCGGCACATCCGACCCGAATTGCTGCTTCGCCGGGCTGGACAAACGCCCAATTGAATAAGTATAGGGACATTCGTCCAATCCTCTTCAGGCCGGATTCATACAATACTGTATACCGAACGCCGAAACACAACATGATGGCAACCAGATCGTTTACGGCGACGGAAATACCTACTCAGGGAGGAATTTGCATGTCCGGTGTGGCAGGTTACGGCGGATTTACGACGGCTGGTGTGATTCTTGTTTTGTTCATTCTGCTGGTCATCGTATCCCGCGGAATCTTGTACTAATCTCTCGCTTAGCCGATAACAAGAAGAAACTTCGCCGGCATAGCCCGTCGAAGTTCTTCCCCAAAAAAACTATAGAGAATCTTCCTATAGTTCAAAAACAACCGCCGACGGGAGTCCCCTTCGGCGGTTTTTCGTTTTTGAGATTATGAGGTTCTGTTTGTTACCAGGCATATGTCCGCAGCGCATGGGCAACGCCATCCTCTTCATTCGATAACGTGATCGCATCTGAAGCCGACTTTACTGCTTCCGGCGAATTGGCTACGGCCACTCCTAGCCCTGCATAGGTCAGCATCCCGATATCGTTATAATAATTTCCGATCGCCATCACTCTGTTCATCTCGACTCCGCGTACTAACGCAAGCCGCCGAAGTGCGGTCCCTTTGCTCGCTTCCGGATGCTGTACATCGATAAAATAATCCCCGCTCCTGATCGGCTGCAGCCCGCCCTTCCAACCGCTCCAATCCGCTTCAATCGCATCCATTTCCGCCTTGCCGCCGAACACTGTGAATTTTACAAGCCCTTCCGGAAGCGGCGAGGCTGCGTCCCGCCAAATCGGCTTCACTTCATAACGGCCGTACATCGCTTCCGCGTCCGGTGTTATACCTTCAATCATCAATTCAAAGGCTGTATTCACATCAAAATGATACCCATGACTCAGGCAATATTCCCGAAATCTGGCGACATCCGCACCCTCGATCCCGTACTGGTGCAGCACCTCACGCCGTGCCGCATCGACCGTTGCAGCGCCGTTATGTGTTATCAGCGTACCCGACAGGCCAAGCGCATCCAGCACAGGCAGCGCATTGATCGGCCCGCGGCCGGTACACAGCACAATCTCCGCTCCGCGGGAGGCTGCTTCCCTGACGGCATCACGAACAGCCGGCGTAAGCACATGCGCATCCGTTATAAGCGTTCCGTCGACATCCAATGCGATAATATCATAGTTAAGCGCCATCCTGTTCCCCGCTTTCCAACAGCTGTGCCTTCCCCGCCAAGCCAAAATTAATCGATTCGCCGCTCCCTGAACCGTCATCGTCAGCAGCTCCAGTGCTGCGGACGGAAATAAGCATTTCGATCTCCGCTTCCGTCAATGGACGGTATTCCCCCAGCTGCAGCGAAGGATCGAGCAGTAACGGTCCCATTGAAACCCGGCGCAAATAAACGACCTTCTTGCCAACGGCCTCAAACATCCTTTTTACCTGATGAAACTTACCTTCGTGAATGGTGAGCGTAATCCGGCTAATCACTGCTCCGTCCCCAGCGCCCGCTTCCTTACCGTCGACAACGAGCCGCGCGGGCATCGTCACATAGCCATCGTCAAGTTTAACACCTGCGCCGAACGCCCTTGCATCCGCCTCACCGACATCGCCGTCCACAACTGCCTCATACGTCTTGGGTACATGCTTGCGCGGCGAAAGAAGCTCGTGTGCAAGATGACCGTCGTTTGTAAGCAGCAGCAAGCCTTCCGTATCCTTGTCGAGGCGTCCAACCGGAAAAGGCTGCAGCACACGGTCCTGCGGCTCAAGCAGGTCGATCACCGTCCGGTCGCGCGTATCTTCCGTGGCGGATACGACACCATTCGGCTTGTTGAGCATGAAATAAATCACATCACGGTAAATAACGCGTTCGCCGTCGAACAGTACAACGGCCGATTCAGGATCCAGAGTAATCCCGCTGTCCTTCGCCCGCAGACCGTCCACAGAAACTCGTCCCTGTTTGACGGCTCTCTTCACTTCGCTTCTCGTACCGAAGCCCATATTCGCAAGCAGCTTGTCCAGCCGCATTCGTTTAGTCATATTATTTCCGCCTCCAATACCAGCGTCTTCGTCAATCCTCTTTATGGAGCCGCTGCTCCAGCGGAATGTCCGCAAGCGCCTTCGCAAGTGCACGCAGCTCGTCATCGGTTACAATAAGCCGGAACGCGGCAAAAGCCGGCGGTCCTTCCGTCGGCTTGCCACCACCATCGGTTTTCCCTGCTTCCCCGCTCTCTCCGCTTTTACCTGTTTCCGCGAGCTTCAACCAACCTGATAAAGGCTCAAGACAGCGCGCGATATCGCTGCGCAGCTGCCTGAGGTCAAGCCCCATCATCTCGTCCGGGTAATGGGCGAGTTTATTTTCCGCTTGCGTGAACAGCTTCACCGCGCCGGAGAAGTTGTCGTTGCGCCAATGGTGGAGACCGACCGCCGCCTGCAGCAGGCCTTGATACAAGGTGTTGCGGCCTTCCTCCAGCCACAGCTCCTCCATGACCTCGTGGCATTCGAAGTAGTCCTCGTCCACATTGAACAGCACGACAAAGTGGACGAACTTCTCGTCATAACGCGCACCCGCCGGCACTTAGGAGCCACCGCTTTTCTTTACCCGAACCAGCGCAGTGCGGATTTCATCTGCGAGCATCCGGATCCCGTAAGCATCCTCCTGCTCCCACAGCTCGTTAAAGCGCAGCTGAAACTGAACGGCTTCCCTCACGCGGTGGAAGAAATACAGATCCTGTATGTCGCTCAGCACACTCGAAACCATGTTCGACTTCTCCTCGAATTCCCGCTGTGCATCAAGAATTTCCTTCCTGATGCTGGACATTTCCGCATCGAGGACGGACGCGGCCTCGGCCGCCTTCTTGAGCCTCAGGCGCACTTCGTCGGGCAGGCTTTCCTTATACTTATAGTTAAGCGAATGCTCGATCGTCGCCCAGAAATTCATCGCAAGCGTGCGGATTTGCACCTCCGCAAGCACAATTTTCAGACCAATCGCGGTTTGAACCGGGTATTCTACAATCATATGAAAGCTGCGATAGCCGCTGTCCTTGAAATTCGTGATATAATCTTTCTCGAATACAAGCGTGAGATCCTTACGCGTTCGGATCAGCTCCGCAACGCGGTGGATATCATCGACAAACTGGCACATGATGCGAATGCCCGCAATGTCTTCGATGCCGGTTTCGATTCGCTCCATCGGTACCTGCAGCCGTTTGGCTTTCTCCAATATGCTCGATATCCGTTTCACACGCCCGGTGACAAACTCGATCGGCGCATAGGCCTCTCTTGTCTTCAACTCCGTCCGCAGCGTCTTGAATTTGACTTTAAGCTCTTCCACCGCTTGCTCGTAAGGCTGTAGAAACAGCCCCCAATCCCTACCGTCCATCCAGCCGCCTCCTGACTGTTACCTGTGATCTGCGCCTACAGCTTCCGTAATACTGCCGAATCCGTCACGGCGAAGACGCTCCTTAATACCGGCCGCAAGCTCCCTCAGAAGCCCGGGTCCGCGATATATCAGCGCCGTATAGATTTCGATTAAGCTTGCGCCGGCGCGAATTTTATCGTATGCGTCGTCAGCCGTAAAAATGCCGCCGGAGCCAATAATGGGCAGTCTGCCGCCTGTCTGGCTGTATATTTGGCGCACCACCTCTGTCGAACGCTCCTTCAGGGGCTTGCCGCTTAAACCGCCCGTTTCCCTCGCATGCGGATGCTTTAACCCTTCGCGGCTGACAGTTGTATTCGTGGCAATAATCCCGTTTACCCCGCTGGCCGTGATCGTCTCGACCATATAGCCGAGCTGCTCGCTCGTCATATCCGGCGCGACCTTCACAAGCACCGGTTTACGCCCGCTACCGCTTGCCTGTGCCTGGACGCCCATTTCCTCCATTACAGTGGAAAGCAGCAGCCGAAGCTCGTCGCCATGCTGCAGAGCACGCAGGTCTGGAGTATTCGGGGAACTGATATTGATGACAAAGAAATCTCCGTAGGGATATAACGCCTTCATACATGCACGGTAATCCTCATGCGCGAGCTCATTTGGCGTGGATTTATTCTTTCCTATATTTACTGCTATCGGAATACGGCGTTGATGATTCTGAGCGAGCCGCCTTGCCATCGCTTCCGTTCCTTCATTATTGAAGCCCATCCGATTGACGAGCGCATCGTCCGTCGGCAGCCGGAACAACCGCGGCAGCTCGTTGCCCGCTTGTCCCTTCGGCGTTACTGTGCCGACCTCGGCGAACCCGAAGCCGATATTGGCGAACATACCGACCGCTTTTGCGTTTTTATCCAAGCCGGCCGCCAAACCGATAGGGTGCGGAAAATGAAGTCCGAACAAATCGACAGCAAGCTCCCGGCTCTCGGGTACGCCGTACATGGCGCGCATCATTGCCGGGATACCCGGTATCCGCGTCGCTGAATGAAGTCCGTCTATCACAACATGATGGGCTTTCTCCGGATCCATCCGAAATAAGATGGGCTTGGCCAATGTGGTATACAACAACTTGCTTCACTCCGTTCTTGATGTTAGCTATACGGAACATTTTAACTTGTTCGACTGGAAAAAGAAAGAGCCCGCCATGCATATAGCGGCGGGACCGTCGATCACCAGCTGCGGTTGATTATTGCGGGCTATTGCGGAAACGGTTACAATGAGGGTATATTACCATACCCGTAAGAGAAAGGTTGGTCCGCATGAGCCAAGCAAAGAAAAAACCGCCAATAATGAAAACCAAACAGAAAGAGCAAGTGAACAAAAAGGCGATGGTGTGGATCGGATCGGCAATCGGCGTTATCGTCGTCGCAATGGCGTTATTGCTCATCTTTGACAAGTAATTTAATGAAGCCACCGGTAAACCACAGCGGGGTTCGTCTCGTTCTCCATCGGCGTCAGCTTGAATCTTGCAGCGGGCGGCTGGACGGTAAAGGGAAGAACCCCGCTTTTAATATCCACTTGAGTGCCGAGCGGCACGAGATCGTACAGCTCTTCCACATCTTCCTTACGCATCCGTATGCACCCGTGCGATTCATCCCCTCCAATGCTGCCTGGTTCATTCGTTCCATGAATGGCATAGCGCGTCCCGGACAATGTCATCCCTCTGCTTCCAAATTCGCCGTCTTCCCGGCCGTTCGGGTTTTTCACCTTTTCGCTTATATAGAAGCTGCCTGAAGGTGTCTTTGACCCGCCCAATCCAACCGTATAGCTGCGGATAATTACATCTCCGCTGACAACTGCAAGCTGGTGCCGGTCTTTATCGACGATGATCGCGACAGGTTTATCCGTTAGCGGCACAGCACTGCCACTACCTTCGTCCTTCCCCTTGTTTACGGCCGAACCGCCTCCCCCGCCTGCCGGCACAACGGATGCTCCAGCCGAATCGGAAGCTTTCAGCGATTCCAGGACATCAGGGAATATCGAGCGCATTTGTTTCGTTTCCCCAGCAAGGACATTATTCGGATACGGCCTCACCATATCTTCCAGCGCCTTGGGCCATCGGTCGAACAGACTGCGGTACTGGATGATGGCGCTCGATAAAGTCCAACGCTCCTCCTGCTCCCGGCTCCAGCTGTTATAGGTTTTATAAGCGTCCGCAGCATCCGCAGGCTGGCAATCGCACGTCGTCGCATCCAGCAGCGTCACATCGAAGGCTTCGCCCATCCCTTGACGGCGCATGGAAAGAATCATACGGGTGTCGCCCGTCCATTTGCGCCACGAATCCTCCTGCTGCAGCATTGCTGCAAGACCAAGGCGGGGCGCCTTTCCGCCGCCGGCGTCCATCAAATCACCTATCGCCGTGCCAACTGCACTGCTTTCAGAAGGCTCCACGAAAACCACCCGGACAAGCTGCGCAGCTTCTGCATTACCGGATGCCTCTTTCCCGGACGAAATAATGCTCGCTTCGTTCTCATTAATATATCCGCCGTCCTGATGCCCGGCGAACGGATCCGCCAGTACAGCCGCCAGCAAGAGCATCATCGCAGCGGCCGAGCGAACGGCCAGCATCTTAAGACGGCGTTTGCGATTCCACTGTGCAATCATTTGCTGCGGCTCGCTTGCGAGAGGATGCCTCTTACGCTCGTACGCTTCGTATATACTGCCAGCCTGCAGAAAGCAGTAATTGGCTTTAGCTTCTTTCCCTTCCAACATATATTGTTTGCCGAGTAAATACCATGCCATCCGGTTATTGGGGTGGTTTTGAACGTAACGCTTGAGGTATGACATATCGTCCCGCTGTTCCATCCTGATCCCTCCCAAGACAACTTATTAGTTACTATATCGGCAAAAAAGCCGCCCGATTTCGCATCGGACGGCTAAATTTTTTATTAAAATCGTTTATCACGCAGCAGGACCGCGTGAATTTCAGGCAGCCACTGGACGTCTAGTCCCATCTCTTCAGCGAAAAATCTAACCGGCAGAAAAATTCGATTCTTCTTGTTGAACGGAGCGGAAGTCAGCTTGATGCTTTGCTTCGCTTCGCCCTCCGACGATTTTACAACATTCACCGAACCCGTTTGAACTGTATATGTATCGGATCCGCGTGTTAACTTCGTTTTACCGCCCGAGTATTCCACCTTGAATCCCAGCTTTTCGGTAAGGACCCGCAAAGGAACGAATATCGAATTATTAATCGTAACGGGTGCGACATCCGGCTGCAATAAGCTCGAATTGTACAACAGCTGTGGTGATTTACTGTCTTTCACGCCCGGAGGCACAGTATACGGAGAGATGATGAGAATCCTGTTGCTTCCGGAGTCGGCTACACCGATCCGCCCGTTCCCCATCCACGCGACATCAATCGGCTTATTGAATTGTGCAGCCATAGCCAAACCATCGGCTTTTCCGGTTTCACCGGGAAAGCCGGCAACAGTGCTTACTCGGCCATCCTTCAAGTAACGGATTACGTGGTTGAGCGAGTCGGCGATTAACAGGCCGCCGTCCGGTGTGACGGTCAAGCCCCTTGGTGAATAAAATCGGGCGTCTGGAGCGTTGCCGTCGGCGTATCCGCCTTGTGCGTATGGAGAGTCCGCGGCATAAACGACCGCTTGACCGCTCTTTCCTCCGGCCGCAGTCGTTACGGTACCTTTCGCGAAATCCACATATCGTATCCGCTGGTTTCCCGTATCGCTAACGTATAAATTGCCTTGCACATCCAGTGCCAAGCCACTAGGCTCATTGAATTTTGCTTCGCTGAACGAACCGTCTGCAAAATCGCCGGCAGCTTCCACTGCTCCCGGAGTATATTGAACCGAACGCGTAGAGGCAGTCCCAATTGTCTTCACATTGCCGCCTTCGATGATTCTAATGACATGATTCAGCGTATCAGCCACATAGACAATGCCATTCTTCGTTACGGCTACATCAAGAGGATGATAGAGCTGCGCGAATTTGGCCGCGCCGTCCTTCAAACCGATCTCACCGGTTCCGGCAATTGTCGTTACCTTTCCGTCCCGGTCGATCATGCGAACAGCATTGTTTTCCGAATCAGCGATATATACGTTTCCAGCGTTATCGATAGCCAGGCCTGCCGGACTGTTGAACGCCGCTTTATCCACGGGACCGTCGGCTAACGCTCCCTGCGGAGCATTGAATTCATCATAACCAATATCCATACCGGCCACAGCCTTGGTCTCGCCTAGAGAAACGGACCGCAGCCGTTGATTAAGCGTATCCGCAACGAGGAAACTCCCCTCTTCGGGAACATACAGCAGGGACGACGGCTGGCGGAAAGCCGCATTTAACGACTTGCCGTCCCGAAGGTTGAACTCACCGGTTCCCGCGGCCGTACGCACTTCATAGAGCGGTTTATTATTCAGAACGGTGTCGCTTCCGGCAAATGCCACAGCGGTACTGCCGAAAGCGGTCAGCGTTATAGCCGCCGCTAAAGACAACGATGCGTTTCTTGTCCAATGCTTCATTTCAGCGCAGCTCCTTTATGTCGTTGGTTTGTATGTTACATTGAGGGTCAAATCCCGGCCCGCTGCCGTCCCGATTTTATTACCGTTGGCGTCGACGGCCGTAATCGATTTAATGTGATACGTTACGGGAACCGTCGCTGGCCCGGAGTCCGGAATGGATGCCAGTCGGTAGATTACAAACGGAAGCTTAAGCACAGTTGTTTCGCCTTTCACTTCCACTTCGCCGCCGCTGAATTTCGTTACCGAATAAATGACAGACGATTTTGTCTCCCCGGTAATTTGCCGAACATGATCTACACTGTCAGCCCCGCTGACCGCAGCACCCACTGGCTCAACCTTGAACACACCACCGCCGCTGCGGTAATTGAGCAGCTGCTGTGCAGCCGAGAATTTCTCCGAATCGAAGTTAGTCCGGCTGCTGTCGTATTCCACTTCAATCTGATAGCCATAGATTTGGCTGGAGCCTGTAAATCCGCTCAACACCAAATTCAGTTCTACCGGCATAGAAGTGCCGGTTAGTACAGCGCTCCCTGAGATATATGCCGGGTCGCTAAACTGCAAGCTTGCCATTGGCGTAGTTACAGGAGACGTGTTCACGCTTCCTGTTGCAGAATCCGGCTGAGCCGTCTCGTTACCTTCATTGCTCTTTTTGTTTTCGTCAAAAGTCTTCTTCTGGGCATCGCTCAGCTGGTTGTAGAATCGTTCTTCGGCTGCTTTTCTCGCTGCTTCGGCTGCCTCTTTATTGAATGCATCCAATTTGCTTTTCATTTGTTTGAGCTTATCGATGAGGTCTTTATCAAGCTGATCCGATGCGGCTTTTCTTTCCTTCTCGATCTCTGCGCGCCGCTTCTCTGCCGCGATAAGCTGTGCGGCTTCCTGCAGCTTCCGCTGCTCCTCAACCGTCAGCCTCAGTTCATGCGGCGAGGTAATATCCACCAGCTTCTCTCCCGCTTCTTTGTTCACCTGATCAATCAGGTTTTGCATGTCTTTTTCCGATACTTTACCTTCATCGACAGCTTTTTCGGCTACCAGGCTTACAAAATTAAACAAATTATTCGTCAAACGGTCCAAATCTTCCCGGTTTCTGACCATCCCGCCGGTGAGTTGATCCATATTGTTATCCAACTTGCCTTTATCTATCAACTCTTGTTTCAATTTATCGATCGTTTCCTGCTGCTCTTCTTTAATAGAACGAGAATCCTTGATGATAGCCTCGATGACGTTGGATGAAGCATTTTGGATAATCGAATTCGGGTCGAAAACCGACACTGCGGTCTTTATGCCTTCATCTACATTCGTCTCTACGAGCTGCTGCGACGGATACAAGAGAAGCTGTTGAGTCAACTCCCGATTGAGCTCCGAATCCCGCCGGGTTCGTTCCGCCTCAATCTGGATAAGCCCTGCTGCCAGCACAGCGTAGCTCAGACCGGTCTCAGGGTCGACCCCGACAAAGAAATGCGTTCCGCGCACTCCCATAATCGATGTCGGCGTCTCAACCTCGAACCGGTCATTTGCATTGGAAACGGATTTCACCTTCAGCCATAGCGATCCAGCCCAGACGCTCATTTTCGTCTTCTGGCCGCCGCTCTCCTTCAACTTCGTGAACGTAACCTGCGAGCTTGCTCCGATCGTGACGCTGTCTTTAGCCGCGTCCTCGCTTGCCAGCTCCAGCTCTACGCCGCCGTCCTTACCCGTAACAATTTGATCCCCTTCATTCAAGCTCATTTTATTAAAAGCCGCGAACGGCTTTGAACCGCCGGATTTAAGAACCTGTACAGTACCCTTCTTCGACTTCACGATTGCGACTCGCATCACCTGAGCGGACGCTTGTCCGGCTCCCGCAAACAAAGCGGCCGGCCCGGCGAGCAGCATCAGACACAGCGCCATAAGCAGAATCCGATTTCTTGTATTCATTATTCTCCTTCTCTCCCCTCAATCTCTGCTTGTGCGGATACCCGCTTAGTGCCCGCTTCTTCCAGAACCTCCGTTACAAGAACAGGCTTTTCCTTGCCTTTGACCATAATTTCGCCAATTGCCGATGTTTCAAATATGCCATCCACCCGCTTCAGCGTTTCTTCACTGACCAGAATTTGCCCGGGCTTGGCGTTAGACTCAAGTCTGGCTGCCAGGTTGACCGTATCGCCAATAGCGGTATAGTCAAGCCGAAGCATCTGCGAACCGATATTCCCGACTACTGCCGGCCCACTGTTAACGCCGACGCCAAACCGGACGGGAACGCCGATTTCCCGAAGGCAGCGCTCCTCCAGTTCCGCCGATTGCCGCTTCATCTCAAGAGCTGCACGTACGGCAAGCTCCGGATGATTGGACTGCGTGACCGGAGCACCGAATATTGCCATGACTCCGTCTCCGATAAATTTATCCAGCGTACCGTTCCATTTGAATACCGCCTTGGTGCAAATATCCAAATATTCGTTCAGTATCTGAATAACCTGCTCTGGCTGCAGCTTCTCGGACATAGAGGTAAAACCGCGGATGTCGACGAAAATTACGCTGATGTCTCTCCGCTCGCCGCCAACCTTTGCGTCTTCTCCCGAGGCGAGAATTTCATCGACTACCGTCCTCGGCACAAATCGACCGAAAATGCTCGTTACACGGCTGCGTTCACGGCGCTCCGTCACATAATGTCTGCCTACGGACCATATAAAAGTCGACGTCATCACCAGGAAAGGATAAGTAAACGTGATGAAAGTCTGGGCAAAATAATAAATGCATATCCACATTCCGAAGAAGAAGACAGAAAGACCGCCGTAGAGGATGAATGCACGCCCCCCGGTTATTCGCTCAAACAATATAAGCGATAACAAGGCCAGAGCGATAATAAGCGTATATGTAACCGTTTGGCCGGTTTTTATGTAAAATTTGCCCGCAGCGAGCGACTGCGCCATATTGGCATGAATCTCGACCCCGTACATTTTGAGCGAGGTGCTGAGCGGCGTTAAGTATTCGTCCTGCAGACCAGGCGCATAGGGTCCGATCAGAACTACACTGTTCTCATAATATTCCGGCGGTATGTTCCCTGAGAGAACATCGAAGAACGATTGCGAGTCGTAGCCGGTCGCGGCACTCATTTCCTCGCGGGGATGCGTATAGAATTCCGTGGCGATCTGGTTGCGGGAATCTGCCGGAATCCGCTCGGAGCCGCGATACCATCTTCCCTTCTCCACATCCCAGTGAATCTGGTGGTCACGGTCCAGCAAATAGTTCGCAAGTCTTACGCTGAAGGCCGGGACTAGCTTGTCATTATCCCGCAACCCTACAGTAAGCTTACGCACCGTCCCGTCCGTGTCCTGCAGGACGTTGATATGCCCCTCCTGGCCGGCGCTTGCGCCGATTGTACTCGCCGGATAAGAAATCGATTCGGTCTCCAGCTCGCCCGGCTTGTCCTGCCTGGCTTTGAAATTAAAGACCACCGGCAGCACGACGTTCGGATATTTCTTCATGACCGCCGCCATCGCCGCATCACTCTCCGGGTCTTGTCCGGGCTCGGCCAGAACGACGTCGAGAGCGATCGCCTTCGCTCCCGCATCCGCAAGCATTGTGATCAGCTGTGCGTAAAGCGCCCGGTCCCATGGAAATTGTCCTAGCTGATCAAGCGAGCCCTGATCGATTTTAATGATTTTGATGTCATCATAAGGCGCCCTCTCGGCATCGCTCTGCTGCATCATTAAATCCTGGAGCGCCGATTCCAGACGATTTAGCGAGCCGCCTGTACCGAGACTGGCGATATACGACCAGAAGATACAAATCAGCATCCCGGCGGCTACCGTAAGCGGCCATCTGCGCTTAAGCATAAAGTCCCCCGATTCTCTTAATAATCTGCACTATCAATCCATTTCTCTATTCTAGTTCACTGTTACAGTTAGTGGCAATATAAACCTGCCCTAAAAACAAAGAAAAATCCCACCTCTTGTCGAAACAAGAAATGGGACTTTCATGTGAACGCCTTTCGGCATTTCATCGCTTAATTAATTGTTAAAAGGACCATCGGCGATTTTGATGGAATCGGTCGGGCAGCCATCAGCAGCATCCTGCAGATCGTCGTACAGATCCTCCGGAATTTCCGTGTTTCCTTTGTTCGCGTCTCCGCCGTAGATTACTTCAGCAAGACCTTCATCGTCGTAATCGTAAATGTCCGGTGCCGTTGCTCCGCAAGCTCCGCAAGCTATGCACGTATCTTTTTCAACCCAAGTAAACTTCGACATCGTTTTCCCTCCTATTGGTTTGTAAGCGCTGAGAGCTTACCTTCTGGCAGAATAAATATGAACAATCCTCACTCATCACTATATAACAAATGCTCATCGATTTGCAAGGATGTCCCGCGAATTCGCTTGTTTCTGATCAGCGTTGAAGGATCGTCTCCAAGCATGCCGGCCGTGAGAACCGCATCCTCCCCGAATTTGTCGCGCAGCATATCCATCGTTTTGGTCAGCGCAGCCTTGCGGGGCTGCTGCTCGTAATCAAACAAATCAAGCTGCATGGCGGTTTCGCTTTGCTTCGTTAAATTTTGCAGCGTCACGCCCAGCAGCCTGACCGGCTCGCCCTCGCGCCAATGCTTGTCGAACAATTTGCATGCTTCCCGGTGAATCTCGTTTGTGGTATCCGTAGGCACGCCAAGAGTAGACGAGCGGCTTACCGTTGACATGTCCGGTTTACGGATTACGATCTGAACCGTGGCCGCCACAAGCTTCTGCCGCCGCATTCTCCTGCCGGTCTGATCCGCCAAATTCAGCAAAATGCGGTGCGCCTCCTCCCGCTTGGTGACGTCCCTCGGAAGCGTAGTCGTATGCCCGATAGATTTGTTGCGCTCTCTAGCGCTGCTGACGGGCGAGTGATCAATTCCGTGCGCTGCCGATTTCATCCAGGAGCCCACAACGCCGAAATGCTTGACCAGCATCGCTTCTTCCGCTGCCGCGAGCTGACCGATCGTGCGAATATTGAGACGCCGCAGCTTCTCCGCCGTTTTATGTCCGACTCCGAAGAGCGAATCGCACGGCTTATCCCAAAGCAGCCGGGGTACATCGCGAATGCGCAGAACCGTAAACCCGTTTGGCTTCTGCATATCAGAGGCCATCTTGGCCAGAAGCTTGTTTGGCGCAACCCCGATTGAACAGGGCAGGTTCCATTCCCCTTGAATCCGTTCCTGAATCGCGCTGGCGATATCAAGCGGCTCGCCGAATGTGGAAGAACCGGTAATATCAAGATAGCATTCATCAATTGAAGTGGCTTCTACCAGCGGTGTATATTGACTCGCGATCGACATGAAGCCGCGCGAATATTTCCGGTATAAATCAAAGTCCGGACGAATAAGTATTAACTCCGGACAAACCTTTAAGCCCTGACGTACGGTCATTCCCGTCCTGACGCCCGCTTTGCGTGCCGTATAAGACGATGTCACGATGACGCCCTTACGGAGCTCCACGCTCCCGGCAACCGCGGTCGGCTTTCCTTTATAAGCACTCGGCTCCTCTGCTTCGTGAACGGAGCAGTAGAATGCATTCATATCCAGATGGATAATGACCCGGCTGTTGCCTGCAGACTTTCGCTCTTCCTTCATACTAGAATTCCAGCCGCGCATTCATGGAGGGCAACCGTATTCGCAGCTTGCTCGAGCCTAATCAATGATAATCTTTTCACAGCTTCCGCACCTCCTGCATGAATGAGAATAGGTACTTTATCAGGATACAATTGCTCCGCAAAGCCGTCAATATGAACCGCTCCGCATGCCGTCTCGGAAGGCATTCGCGCCGGATTGGCAACATTTACGCCCTGCACAAGTAATGTTATAATAGAACTTATGACTTTGCATCGAATATTCATGAAGGAGGCGCGTCCAGGCAATGGCAAACACAATCTCGGTTTTCGACACGACGCTGCGAGATGGCACGCAAGGAGAAGGAATCAGCCTGTCGGCCGACGACAAAATCAAAATCGCCCAGAAGCTCGACTCACTAGGCGTTCATTATATTGAAGGCGGAAATCCCGGTAGCAACAGCAAGGATATCGAATTCTTCCAGCGTGTGAAGAGTTTCAATTTTAATGCCAAAGTTACCGCCTTTGGCAGTACGAGAAGGAAAAACAGCATCGCCGAGCATGACAGCAGTCTTATTCGTATTGTCGAATCCGGCGTACCCGCTGCCACGCTGGTCGGGAAGTCATGGGACTTTCATGTTCATACTGCGCTCCAAACATCGCTGGAGGAAAATCTGGCGATGATATATGATTCCTTTGCCTTCCTGAAAAGAAGCGAAGTTGAAGCAATTTTCGACGCCGAGCATTTCTTCGACGGATACAAGCATAATCCGGAGTATGCGCTCTCCGTTCTGCGCAAAGCCCAGGACGCTGGAGCGGATTGGATCGTGCTCTGCGACACGAACGGGGGTACGCTCCCGACGGAAATTCACGACATCGTTTCGCGCATCCGCGCAGAACTTACCGCACCACTTGGGATTCACACACATAACGACTGCGAGCTCGCAGTGGCCAATACGTTAGCAGCCGTACAAGCCGGCGCACGCCAGATTCAAGGGACTATCAACGGCTACGGTGAACGGTGCGGCAACGCTAACCTGTGCTCTATTATACCGAATTTGCAGCTTAAGATGAATTATCCCTGTATCAACAGCGAACAGCTGCAATCACTTACAGGTGCCGCGCGATACATCAGCGAAATCGCAAATGCGCATATGCCTGTCGGCCAGCCTTATGTCGGCAATGCGGCGTTCGCTCACAAAGGCGGCATTCATGTCTCCGCAATTATGAAAGATTCAAAGACATATGAGCATATTCGCCCGGAATTGGTAGGTAACAAGCAGCGCATCTTGGTTTCCGAGCTTGCCGGACAGAGCAATATCATTTCGAAGGCGCAGGAGCTCGGGCTCGATGTGAATGCCAACAACGAGAAGACGAAGCAAATCATGGAGCGCATCAAGGAGCTCGAACACCAAGGCTACCAGTTCGAAGGCGCAGACGCCTCGCTCGAACTCCTTCTGCGTGAAGCTTTCGGCGGAATGAAAGAGCTGTTTCAGCTGGAATCGCTAAAATTGCTCGTAGAGAAATCGAACGGCGACAGCATGAACGCTGAGGCGATCGTGAAAGTAAACGTTGACGGTCAATCCGTTTATACGGCGGCAGAAGGCAACGGTCCGGTCAATGCGCTCGATAACGCGCTCCGCAAGTCGTTGGTGCAATTTTTTCCGAGCATCAACAATATTCACTTATCCGACTATAAAGTGCGTGTAATCGATGAGAAGGATGCAACGGCCGCCAAGGTTCGCGTGCTGATGGAATCGACCGATTTCAACAACACCTGGAGCACCGTCGGCGTCTCCGGCAACGTCATAGAAGCAAGCTTCGAAGCGCTCGTTGACAGCTTCCGCTACGCACTTCTCAATATGTCCAAAGTAAACGGCGTCCAAAGCGAGAGCCGTTTAAGGCTTGGACTTGTGAATCATTAATCTCTGATTCTCGCTCATATACAAGGAAACGCCAAGACATTCGCGGTTATCCCGCGCTGTGCCTTGGCGTTTTGCATTAGCCGACGCTGCCGCCGGCCTGTTCCTCGGCCTGCAGCCACTTGTCAATGATCTCCTCCCATTGATCCTTCGAGATAATGCCCGGAATTCGCTCTCTGACAATTCCTTTGCTGTCTATAAGCAGACTGGTCGGGAACGAGCTAACCTTATAGAGCTCCGTCGCCTTCCCATCGCGGTCCATAAGAATCGGGAATGTCAGATTTTGCTGAATGACAAACTCCCTTGCCTGACGCTCCCTGTCATAGCTGGTCGCATTGATCCCATACAGATCGAGCCGGTCTCCGTATTTCTGCGACAATGCTTGCAAATCCGGAGCCTCCGTCTCACAAGGGCCGCACCATGAAGCCCAGAAATTAATAATGGTCGGTTTGTCCCGTTTGCCGCCGATTGCGACGTCCTTATCATTCAAATCAGGAAGCATCAGCGTAGGTGCCGAATATCCCGGTTTCGGTTTCATTTCCGCCGAAGCACTGAGCGCCTCGCTTTGCTTATCATTATTTACATAAATCGCGGCGCCCGCAAGTACGAGCACGATTGCTATCAAAAAAATGGTTCGTTTCATCCTGCGCCTTCTTTCCTTCTTCTTATTAGGGTCGCACTTCCTACATGTTACCACGATAAAGAATGGATCCTCAAGTCGGAGGACACATTAACACTAAAGCCAGAATACACCTTAACAGGAGAACTTAGACGATGGACAAAGTAAAGCCAGGGTGGGCAATAGGGAAACAACAGAAACTGCGTACCGTGGAGGGTGATGATTCCACTCAAGAAGCCCGCGGGAACAAGAAGAAGACAAGCGGCGGTACCAAATGGAAAGAATACATTGCGCTCTCGTCCGTTCCGCTGGTGCTTGTACTCGGAAATTCCATGCTTGTGCCGATACTTCCCGAAATGGAACGTAAACTCGACATCTCAGGTTTCCAGGCAAGCTTGGTTATTACCTTGTTTTCCCTCGCAGCGGGCATTGTCATACCCATTGCCGGGTTTTTATCGGACCGTTTCTCGCGCAAAGCGATTATCCTTCCCTCGCTTGCCTTATACGGGATCGCAGGAATATCGGCAGGTATCGGAGCTGTAATGCATTCGTACTGGCTTCTCATCGCTTCCAGGGCTTTGCAAGGTGTTGGAGCTGCAGGCACCTCCCCGATCGCGATGGCACTCGTCGGTGATATGTATAAGGGCGGTGATGAGAGTGAAGCGCTTGGACTTATTGAGGCTTCCAACGGAGCAGGTAAAGTCTTGAGCCCTATCCTCGGTTCACTGCTGGCCCTAATCGTATGGTATGCCCCCTTATTCGGGTTCCCGCTCTTCTGTGCCGCTTCATTCGCAGCCATGCTGCTGATGATTAAAGAGCCCCCGAACGATAAGGAGAAACAAACCGTCAAACAATACGTATCCGATGGCGTCAAAATATTCCGGGAGAAAGGCCGCTGGCTCATCTCCGCCTTCGTCTGCGGTTCGCTCGGATTGTTCATTCTGTTCGGCATACTCTTTCGGTTGTCCGACCTGTTGGAGAAAGCTCCATATAACATCGACGGTGTCCCCAAAGGCGGGATTCTAGCCATACCACTTCTGGGACTCGTGGCAACCGCCTACCTCACAGGGCGTAAAATCAAGAACAATGGAACGCTCATGCGAGTGCTTATGTTAGTTGGTTTGGGGCTTATGAGCGGAGCGCTTACAGCGGCAGCTTTTCTGAACGGCAATATATATGCGCTTATCGGATTTACGACACTGAGCAGCATTGGCACGGGTCTTCTGCTGCCCTGCTTGAACACGCTGATTACAGCTTCAGTAGACCGTTCTCACCGGGGTATGGTTACCTCGCTGTACAGCAGCCTGCGCTTCTTCGGGGTAGCCTTTGGCCCGCCCTTGTTCGGATGGATGGCAGATCGCTCGGATAGGCTTTTGTTCGGTGTCGTGGCGGGTTTGTCGCTGATGGGTTTAATCATAATACTTCTATTGATTCATCCGCCCAAGAAGGTTGGAGGCTGACACAACAGGCCAGCCACTTCTGAAGAAGAGGCCGATAAGGTATAATGAAGCCTGAATCCTTCGTGGCGAAAGAGAGAATGGTTTATGGATACCAAGAAACCTAAGACACCGGACTTTAAATGGCTGCACTCCGGACATCCTGTGCGGGCCGAAATCACTGCCGCCGCCGCTCAATCACTTGTTACCGAATGCAGGCAAGCACTACCCTTGGAAGCATGCGGTGTACTTGCATGCGGTGAACAAGACACCGATTCGCTGCCCGGGAATATCCCGAGAGTCAGCTCCGTATATCCAATCCGCAATATTGCCGGCTGGCCTTTGCAATCGTTCATGTTCGATCCGCAAGCTTGGATTGAAACGCTTTACCGCATAGAAAAAAACCGACAAAAGCTTGTCGGTTTATATCATTCCCATCCCAATGCCCCTGCAGTTCCCTCTAGGGCGGATTATAATGGACTCCAGTATGCAGCAGTCGCTTCTTACTGGATCATATCCTTTTCAGAACCTGAACGTCCCTCAATCAGGCCATACTTTTGGAACGGTACATCATTCACTCCCTTAGTGCTTGCTGAGATAGGCGTATAGATCGCCAAGAGTCACAATATTCCGGTTCAAAATTCGTTTCAAATACAACAGCCACAGCTTCGCCGTCATGAAAGAATCCTCAAGCGCATGATGCCGCTGCGTGATGGGAATACCGCTGTCTTCCAGCAGTTGATCGAGCCCATACCCGTCCCGCTTCGGCTCCAGCCATTTGGCCACCATCATCGTATCCAATACCCGGTGAGTAAGATTGATCTTGGAGGTCCGCCAAAGCGCCGCATTTAAAAACTGTTTGTCATGACTGCTGGCATGAGCGATCAGCATCCGTTTTCCGGTAAACTCCATGAAATCATGCAGCACCTGCATCAGATCCGGCGCATCCTCCGCCATCTCGTTCGTTATTCCCGTCAGCTCCGTAATGTGCTTGGGCACTTTCCGCTTTGGGTTGACAAGGCTGTAGAATGAACGGTTCTCGAGCAGCTCCTCACCCTTTAAGGTGACAGCCCCAACCGATAGGATTTCATCGCCGTTATACGGATAAAACCCCGTCGTCTCCAAATCAAATACGACAACCTCCAGCTCGGAAAGCGGCTGATCGAGTATTGATTCCTTGCGCTGCTCCTTCGACATCGAACGGATGAACGCCATTTGCTGCGCATTCTGCGCGCCCATCATTGAAGCAATCGCCGGGGTGATGCCGCCCATTTTATACAGGTGCCACATCCGCCCGACGCCTTTTTGCTCTTTCATGGTTCTCCCCTCCGCCTAGCCTAAAGCCTGCCCATTGTTTCTTTATTGACGTGTCGCTGCAGCCTTTTGCCGAGCCTTAGACCATTCTTCAGCTCATCGACTAATTCTCTGGTAAGCTTGCTGCCGGCCAGCTTGCCGTTATTGGCATACAGACCGTCGTCCTTGCGCTCGGTCGTCATGAGCCGGAGCCTAAGAAACAAACGAAACGCACCGGCATAAGATGCTGCATCATGGGCTGTAAGTTTCCCTTTTAAAAGCAAGCCGCGAATTCGGCTCAGTGTTGATGTTTCCCGCAGACCTGCTTGTATGCTCATCAATCGAATAGAGTTGACCATTGGAATGTAAGCACCATATTTAACGTCCAGACTTCCGGCATCCTGACCGTATTGCTCCTTTAGAAGCTGCCCGAACACACCGATCAGCATCTTATGACGCATTGTATTATTGAGCATGTGCCGTACGATGACCGGGTTTTCCAGCGTATCGGTATAATAGTGATCCTTAAGCTCTTTCAATAAAGTGCTGTCACCGCAAATCAGCCTGCAGTCTGCTACAATCAGCAGGTATCTCACCCGTTCCCAATCAGGCTCCTCAAACCAAAGGTTGAGCTTTGTCTTCCATTCGGTTATTGATAGACACCATTCCGGGTTTGAGCTGATGACATTGCCGTCGCAGGGCGGGTAACCGACCTGCTGCAGCTTCTCGACGACCGTATTCGCGAATGTACGAAAATATAGTGATACCGATTCACGGTCTGATTCTTCTTCGGGAGAACCGTATACAATTCCGCTGTCCTGATCGCTTGATAACGTCTGCTCCTCCCTACCCCCGCTGCCGAACAACAAATATGCGTAAGGCACGGGTGGGGAGCCATTCCCCATCCGTGCCATTTGCGCTTCCGAGAGGGCAATGGTCCGCCTTATTAATGCGTCATGCGCCTCGTTCAGATCGATATAGAATTGTTCGACAGGTTGTTCAGAGAGCATAGCTTCCATTTGCTCGTGGATTTGATCCCGCAAGCCGCGCAGCGTCTTAACGTCATCGGCGGTTCCGATGAGCGCCAGAAGCTGTGCATAAACCGGATCGCTCATGCAGCCTTCTCCCCCTGGTCAGTATGAAAGTATTGTGTTTGGATTACAGGTTTTGCTGAGCTTTCTTCATTTGCTCCGGATAACCGTATACGCCATGCTCGGCCAAGTCGAGACCGATGATTTCCTGTTCCTCAGTAACGCGGAAGCCCATTACCAGCTTCATAATGCCGAGGAGAAGGAAGGATGCGCCAAGCGCGTAAGCGCCGCACACAACGACGGATTCGAGCTGAACCCAGAATTGATGCCAGCTTCCAGTGTCGATTATGCCGCCTTTACCGATACCGACTTGCTCTGCCAATGCTTGCGTAGCGAAGATACCATTTGCAAGAGTACCCCAGACGCCTGCTGCGCCGTGTACGGACAATGCATAAATCGGATCGTCCACTTTGATTTTCTCAAAGAATTTGGTGCTGAAGAATACAAGGACGCCTGCCACAAGACCGATAACTACAGCAGCCCAAGGATCAACGAATGCGCAGGAAGCGGTGATGGCAACCAGACCCGCAAGAGCGCCGTTGAGCATTGTTCCAATATCGGCTTTACCATTGACCAGCCATGAGATAAGCAGAGCCGCAACCGCGCCTCCTGCAGCGCCGAGCTGTGTGTTGAACGCTACATACCCAAAGAATCCTGTGCCGATCGTAAGTGCAGAACCAGCGTTGAAGCCGAACCAGCCTACCCACAGAAGAAGAACGGACAGGGAGCTGAATACCTGGTTGTGACCAAGAATTTCGTTTGCCGAGCCGTCTTTATTGAATTTACCGATACGCGGTTTGAGCAATACCGTTGCCGCGAATGCCGCGAGTGCACCGGTTAAGTGAACGACGGTGGAACCTGCATAGTCCTGCGCGCCGTCTTTGGCAAGCCAGCCTCCGCCCCAAATCCAGTGAGCGATGACAGGATAAATAAGAGCCGTGAAGAGAATGGTGAAAATAAGGTACGATGACAATTTTGCCCGTTCTGCGAATCCGCCCCACGCAATCGTCAGCGAGATGGCTGCGAAAGCAAGCTGGAACAGAAAGAATACGGTGGTGGGATAAGCTTCGCTGGCAGGATCCCCTACCGGAGACGGGTTAAAGAAAAAGCTGCCCGATCCGATAAATTTGTTCATAGCCGAAGCAGCATTGTCAGTACCGAACGAAAGTCCGTACCCGACTGCCCAATAAACCAGGGAACAAAGACCTAGTGTGAAAATCGTTTTACCTGCAACATGACCTGCATTCTTCATTCTTGTAGATCCGGCTTCAAGAAGAATAAAGCCGCCTTGCATCAAGATTACCAACACTGCTGCCACCAGGATCCAAACTGAGTTCAGCCCCAGGTTTAGCTGTGCAGGAGACGGGTCCTCCGCGAACGCCATTGCGGGAAATACAAGAGATAATGCCCCTACTGATAGTAATAACTTTTTGACCACTGCTGACCACTCCCTAATGTGATGTTTCTTGACATATGAGGAAAGACTTAATGTCATTATAGTCAGAAGTGCTTAGTTTGACAATATGGTTTTTTCAATTTATATAAGAAAATCAAACATTAAGTTATTTCCAACAGCCGAATGTTAAGTTTTTTTGCAGTTTCTGAACAAAAAACCTCGAATGAGCGTCTGATTCTTCGCCTTTTGCTTCGGATTTTCATTTTTGAGAGACATTTTATGTCGATTTTTATATAATAGAACGGTGGTATTGTCTTATGTAAGGTTTTTTCGCAATTTCTCATAAAAAAAGCATAACGTTTGACTGTATAGTTGCGGATTCGGTATCATATAATATAGTAAAGCATGAATGTGCACAGATGAAAGAAGGTGAAAATATTGGCGGAGAAACCTTTATACCGTATCGGCGAACTGTCTAAGCTGGCCGGCGTAAGCCCCCGTACAATCGATTTCTATACGTCGATGGGCTTGCTCGAACCCGAATGCCGTTCTGCGAAAAATTACCGCTTATACAGTGATGAAACTTTACTTCGACTCAAACGTATTGTACAAATGAAGAAAGACAAATATACGCTTGATGAAATCAAGGCAAACATCAACGTTTGGCGCAAAGTCTCGTCCGAAGAGCAGGTATCCAGCAAATTGACAGACCTTCAGCTGCATTTGGAGCAGCTTCAGCGCGAAGTAAAGGAGCTGGAGCCGGTTCTAAGCCAGTTGAAGCCTCAACAGGCCAAGCAGCTGTTTAAACGGCTTGTACCTCAAACAGCAGCCTGTGTCGAGGCGCTCGTCCTTCTGCTGAATAAGGGCGGACTTATGTAGCACGAAAAATGGAGGGAACGACAAATGTTGCTTTTTCATCCGATGGACTTTCTGATTATTATCGCATTCGGCCTGTCGATCTGGGCACAATTTCGCGTGCGCGGCAGCTTTAAACGTTGGTCCGAGGTTCATACGATGAGCGGTATGACCGGATATGACGCTGCAAGACGGATGCTTGACTTAAACGGTCTGCATGACGTTCCCGTCGAACCGGTGCCAGGCACGCTCTCGGACCATTATGACCCAATCCACCGCGTCGTACGTTTATCGGAACCGGTATACTACGAGAACTCGATCTCGGCGATTTCAGTAGCCTGCCACGAGGTAGGACATGCGATCCAGCACCAACAGCACTACCCGATGCTGACACTTCGCCATCGCATATTCCCGGTTGTTAACTTCGCTTCCGGAGTCGCGCCGTTCCTGTTGATCGCCGGTTTTCTGTTTCAAGCGACAGGGCTGCTCGGACTTGGCATTCTATTCTTCTCTTGCGCGGTTACGTTCCAATTGGTCACACTGCCCGTTGAATTCAATGCGAGCAGCAGAGCGCGCGAGCTAATGGTATCCGAAGGCTTTATTACAAACGAAGAAGAGCGCGGCGTCGCCAAAGTACTCAATGCCGCCGCACTGACATATGTCGCAGCTGCTCTGATCTCACTTCTAGAACTACTGAAATACATCATGATCTTCACCCAGAGCCGCGACTAATTCAATCGCATATATAAAGAAACAGAGGCGGGAGCAGCTCCCGCCTCTTTCTATTTCCTCCCCAGGGCGGCCTGCCTAAATTATCCCCTTATGGGCAGACCAAGTTCTTCAAGTCCACTTACACTCCACACAGGACCGCGTTTGCAAATCTTAAAGACGGCCGAGCACTTAGTACCCGGCCGTCGCTCTTCTAACCTATTCGGTTCGGAAACGTGACAGCGTCTCTTTCAGCCCCATAGAGACTGTTTCCAGCTTGTCTGAAAGCTTGACAAGCCCTTCGCTGATATTGGTTTGTTCATTGCTAAGCGATGCGACTTCTTGCGAGGTAGCGGATGATTCTTCGGCCACTGCGCTGACATTCGCCATTGCATCAGACAATACAAGCTGCGACCGATCAAGTGCGCTGATGGAATCCGTAACCGAGTTTAAACGCTGAACAAAGTCACCCATTTGACTTTGGACCGTCAAGAAAATCTGATTCGCCTCTTTTACGGATCCGATTTGTTCCTGGAAAATCGGATAAGCGTTGGAAAGCACATTCACCGTTTCATCAATTTCTCTCTGAATCGTCTCCGTGATTTGACCTACGACATCGATCGATTGCCGCGATTGATCCGCCAGCTTTCGAATTTCATCGGCTACGACCATAAAGCCCTTTCCTGCTGCGCCGGCGCGTGCTGCCTCAATCGTAGCGTTCAAGGATAAAATATTTGTTTGCTTGGTCATATTGTTAAGAACATCGAGAATTTTTCGGATCGAACGAGTGCTTTCCTTAAGCCGGTCAACCTTTTCAACCATTGAACGGGTCATTTCTTCGGTAAGCCCTGTTTTTTCAATCAGACTGTTCATATAGACCGTACCTTGTCTGCTTGCCTTCTCCACTTCAGCCGCCGAAGAGCCCATCTGATGATTAGCTTGCATAACCTCTTTCATCTGTTCACTGATTTCCGTGGTCAAATCGCTGCCTTTTTCCGCTTCCATCGCCAGGCTGGTTGCCCCATTGGCGATTTCTTCGGTAGCGACCGCAATCTCTTTCGCAGAAACGGCTGTTTTCTTCGAGGCATCGGTTAGTTCTCCTGCAGTTGTAAGAACGTCCTGTGCCGACTGATTCGTTTGTGTGACAAGTGCGGTAATTTGAGTCATCATCTGATTGAAACTTTGGGAAAGCTGGCCGATCTCGTCCTTCTTGCCTACCTTGGAACGAACATACAGATTGCCCCGCTCCCCCTCATTCATTAAATTGCGCAGCTGGATAAGAGGAAGGGCAACCATCCGAATCACGAGGATGCCAATGCCGATTGCGATTACAGCTGCTATACCTGCAATAATCCAGGTCAAATCGCGTATCTTGGCGGCGTCTCTCACCAGTTCTTTAACCGGTACCGAACCAAGCAGACGCCAGTTCATCGAATCGAATTTATCATACATGGCCAGCACTTGTTGGCCTTGTGAATCCTTCGTCTGGGTTGAACCATGAACCTGTTTGTCGGCGTCTGCCGGAAGAACAATATCTGATGGTTTGCCGAGCTTGGAAAAATCCTTTGAGTAGATAATCGTGTTATCACTGTTGATAATGGTCACTTCACTATTCTGTCCCAGGCTAAGGTCCTGAAGCTGTTTACCAACTTGTTTCAAATAAATCTCAAGTACAAGTACATAATTCCCTTGATTTGTAACGGTATTTTTCAATACCCGTCCGAGAGCGATCGTCGGTTCCGACATGGTCCCGCTGTACCCTTTGGCTTTGGAAGGCAGCCAAGATATTTTTCCGCCTCCGTCTACGATCGTTTTCATCCAATCCGACTTCTGAGCTGCGTCGGAAGAGATGGTGCTTCCCCCAACGGAAACGCTTGGATCGCCGCTTTTGATCGGGATGATGGTGGCACCGACAATTGTGCTGTTTCCGATCACATAAGTTTGTAGAATGTCACTCAACTTCTTCATGGAGCTGAATTTTTCATAGGAATCCGTAGTCGATTCAAGCGTAAGAAGTTCACTTTGGACATTTTTATCGAGCATAATCTGCATTGTCAAATCCACATAGTTGCCGAACATAAGATCCAGCTTGCCTTTGGATTGAGTAATAGCGACTGAGCTTGATTGTGAAATTTTATCCTTGATAATAGATTTCGACGTTGAATAAGAAAAAAGACCTACAACAAGGACACATATCAATATCGCGCTAAAAATGATCAAAAACAGCATCAAGCCGACTGACTTGGAAGGGTTCTCCAGCTTAATTCCCTTCAATCCGTTGACGGAGGATGAGTAAAGTGATTTAACATCCACGTTAATGCCTTTTTTATCTGATTCCGTTTTCATATTGTTCCCCTTATTCGTCCATTTCATCGTCAGACACCACCTGATATAATGTTAATTTTTCATCCTGCATGAAGTATGTGCGGGTATGTGTCACCTATGTACAACCTCTATTTGGCTTACTCCTATATATCGGTAATGAAGGTCATGTTTGTTATAACGCTCACCTAAATTGTTCATAAAAAAAACCTTTTCGAACGAAAATTCGTTCGAAAAGGTCTAGTTCCGTCGGCCTACGTAAGGATAAATTAGTGACGCACTCTCTTGCGCATCATATCCATCGGGTTCACCGGTTGTTCGGTTCGCATAACTATGGACTGCAGGGGATGACGCGCGGCATCAAGCTCCGTTCCGCTTTCATCCGTAATTTGACCTACTATCTGATTGAAGAACGTGCCATTCGGGCCGAAAAACTCGACCTCCTGACCGGGCTTGAAATGATTGCGCTGTTGTATGACGGCAAGCCCAGTGGACGAGTCATATGACAGCACTACGCCGGCAAAATCATAAGGCGCCTGTTTCTCCTCCGGTTCATATATATGATCCTCCGCACCGGGCGTATCATAGAAGAAGCCGGTATTAAGCGGACGGTTCGCGGCTTTCTGAATTTCCTCCAGCCATTCCCGTTTCAATTCGTAATGCTCCGGATCCGCCATATAGGAATCGATTGCTTGGCGGTACGCATTGACTACCGTCGCTACATAATGAAGACTCTTCATTCTGCCCTCGATTTTGAAGCTGTCAACCCCGGCTTCAATTAAATCCGGAATATTTTCAAGCATACACAGATCTTTCGACCCCATTGTAAACTTGTCGCTTTCCGGGGCAAACATCGCCGCATCTTCTTCAAAGATATCGTATTTCCAACGACAGGATTGCGAACAACCGCCACGGTTGGAGTCTCTGTCCGTGAAATGATTGGATAGGACACAGCGGCCCGAGAATGACGAGCACATGGCACCGTGAATAAAAGCTTCGATCTCAATATCGACATGAGACTTGATCTCCGCAATTTCTTCAAGGCTCGCCTCCCTGGCGAGTACGACACGAGGAAGCCCCTCTTCCTTCCAAAATTGAACCGCCTGCCAATTGAGCGTCGATTGCTGTGTGCTTAAGTGAACCTCAAGCTTTGGTGCAACCCGCTGGGCGGTCTCAATAATAACGGGGTCCGCAGCAATAATAGCGCTTATACCCGCATCCTGCAGCCCGCGCAAATAGTCTTCCAGACCGGCGATATCCTCATTGTGCGCATAAATGTTCGTGGCGACAAACACTTTTGCCCCATAACGGCTCGCGAACTCGACGCCTTCCTTCATCTCTTCAAAGCTGAAGTTATCGGCATTTGAACGGAGGCCGTATTTCTGTCCGCCGATGTAAACGGCATCCGCACCGTAATGTACGGCAAACTTTAGCTTCTCGAGGTTACCCGCCGGAGCGAGCAGTTCCGGTTTGGCCAGCCGATGGCGCTTGCCTGTGAAACGAGGCGAAGTTTTGGTTGTCATGATTGTCACCTCCCGTATTATTTTATATAAGGCACTGATTAATACACCTGTTCTTTATAGAAAAAGCCGTATGACAGCTCGCGGTCCGGGGACTGAAGTTTCGAGATGTCCTCAAGCCATTTTTCCTGAAAGGAATAGCCATCCGGATTGGAGAAATAAGCATCAATGGCCGCCCGGTAGCTGCGAACCACCATCTCATTATATTCGATTGACTTCAAGAGCCCTTCGATCCTGAAACTGTCGATGCCGGCTTCCATTAGCTCATGCAAATTTTCAATCATGCATAGATCGTCGGAACTCATTATATGTGTTCCGTTGGCATCTTCGTAGATCGGGAACCTTTCGTCCGGTCTTTCCGTTTCGATCAAGTATAAGCCATCTTCGATTTTTCCTCGCGGAAATGAATCGGATAAACAATCGCCGGCATCTTCTCTTTGCGATTGATGCTCCAGATAATTGTGCACAAGCGGCCTTTTGGAGTGGTAAATATTGGTTAATCCATGCACCTGAACCTGAACCTCAAGAGCGGTATGAGCTTTCGCTTCGATTACCTGTTCCATATTCAGCTCGCGCGCCAGGACAACGCGGGTCGCTCCGCGGCGTCCCCAATAATTAGCCGTTTCATAATTGGTCGACGTCATTTCCGCATTCCAATGCAATTTCATTCCCGGGGCGGCTGTTCGCACCGTCATCAGGACCGCAGGATCGCCGAACACGATTGCGTCAACGCCGGCATCTGCCAGCTGACGGACGTAATCGGGCAATGTTTTGACCGTATCATTATCCATAACGTTGTTAAGGGCCGCATATACCCGAACATTCCGTGAATGCGCAAGCTCGGCAGCCTGCGCTATAGCCGCCGCATCGAAGTCGCCGGATAAACGCAAGCCGTAGCGGGACTCTCCAATAATGAACGCATCGGCGCCTGCTTCTATAAGCCGTTCCATTTCGTTAATTGATGCCGCTCCAGTCAGCAGCTCCGGCTTAATTAGCACCGGTTTCACCTCCTTGCTTTGCAGTCTCAAGACTTTGGGCGATATTGCGGTTATGCTCCTGAAGGGTCCTGGCAAACAAATGCTCGTGGCTGCCATCCTTTTTCGTGACATAAAACAAATAATCCGTTTTCGCCGGATAGAGAGCCGCTTCGATCGATTTCAGGCTCGGCGAGGCGATCGGCCCTGGCGGAAGACCTTTGATTTTGTACGTATTATATGGACTGTCCACTTTCAAATCCCCTTCGAACAGCCTCTCCTTGGGCTTATCAAGCGAGTACTGTACGGTTGCATCGATTTGCAGGGGCATGCCCTTAGCGAGCCGGTTATAGATGATGCCGGCTACTAACGGCCTTTCATCATCAACCACCACTTCCCGTTCAATAAGCGATGCAATTGTCAAAAGCTGATGAAAATCGATTTTTCGCTCGGCCATCGTTTCTTCCCAGTTTTCCGGAAGCGTGTCAAGCTTACGGTCGAGTTCCTCAAGCATCCGAATTATGATATCCTCAGGCTTACTGTCCCTGCTCAGTTCATACGTTTCAGGGAACAGATAACCTTCGAGACGATGACGGAGCTTGGCATTCTTGGGAATGCTGCGGACCGCTTGGGCGTCTCCCCAAGTACGATCGGTGTCAGCAAGCTTGATAAAGGCAGTGCGATCCACATAGCCGGCCTTACTTAAGGTGTCGGCGATTTGTTCAACGGTAAAGCCTTCCGGGATCGTGAAGCGCATTGATTCTCTTTTCACGGTTTCCCCGGCATTGAGGTTGGCGATAATAGCATCCTTGTCCATACCGGGCTTCAGCTCATACACGCCAGCTTGAAAACGGGGTCCCTCGTGCTTATAGCGCAGGTAATATTTGAAAATAAATGCATTTCGGATAATCCCCTGTTTCTCGAGTGCTTCGGCAAACTGAAAAGGAGACATTCCATTCTTCAGTTCGATTTGTTTCGCTTCACCTGAAGGAGCAGGCCGCAGGCCGTTCCATATATAGAACGCAATTCCGGCTGCACATATTAAAATAAAGGCAAGCAGAATGAGGATAACCCATAGTGTAATTTTGCGTCGTGTCGGTCCAGTCCGGCGAATTTCGCCGGCCACCGGCTTTTCGCCACCTGGATGCTGCTCTGAACGATCCAAAGGTTGTATCCTCCAAGTATTAGAGTCGCGGAAAAAGGGCGGTCGGCGCCGCCCCATCCATGCCATATTGATTGCGTTGTCTGTACACCGGGAACCATGAAACGAGCGGGCAATCCATTTATGGCCGCTCGTCCCCGGTAAACATTAAATCGTCGAATGCCTCAGCAGCCGTCTCCCATTCGTCCTCATCGTCGATTGACTCCAGCTCCGGTTCGGCGCCTTCATTCTCAACAATTCGGAAAAAAGCGACGTCGTCTTCTTTTCGCATTGCGGCAGATTGCAGTCCCGCATAGGCTTTGCCGCCAATACGGAATTCAGCGACTATGCGAAATTGTTCCGAGCCACTCGCATCCCCGATCAACTCGACTTCGGCACCGTAAACAGACTTTAAAAGCGTTATTTGCTCCACATCGGACACGCCATGCACTCCTTCCGCACGGATAATCCTAATCGTTGCCGTTATCGTCGATTTCTGCAAGGAGCGTGTTGAACGTTTCTTCAACCATATTCCACTCTTCTTCGTCCTCGATCGTGTACAGCTTCAGATCGTCTCCGTCTTCCTCGTACCGAAATGCATATACTTCATCCGCATCTTCATCTTCACCCTCGGACTCGGAGTTCAGCGGAACGACCATCATATATTTCTGATCGGAACCGTCTACCTCAAACTTCATGACAACCTCGAACTCTTCTTCGTTGCCGTCTTCATCCGGAATGTAGATGATTTCCGGCTCTTCGTACTGCATGTCGTCCTTTGTCATCGTTACCCTCACCTTTTCGTTTTAGAATCGAGATAATTTTGCAAAATGAGCGCTGCCGCCATTTTGTCCACCACTAACTTTCGCTTCTTCCGGCTTACATCCGCTTCGAGCAGCGTTCGTTCTGCCGCAACGGTTGTCAGTCGTTCGTCCCAAAGGTGAACGGGTACATTTAGTTTTTGCTGCAATTCCTGTGCGAATTCGATGCAAATTTCGCCACGCGGACCGATGGTTCCATTCATGTTTTTGGGTAGTCCGACCACGATCTCGCTTACTTCATGTTCATTAACCAGCTTGGCAATGGCCTCAAACTCGCCATTATCGCGCCTTTTCTCGACGGTACCGACACCTTGTGCGGTCCAGCCGAATGCGTCGCTGACGGCAACCCCGATCCTTCGGTCGCCATAGTCCAATCCCATGAGACGCATACGGCTCATTACCCCATTTCCATAGAAAGGTTCATTTACGGTGCTGACTTAAATAGGACCGCACGAGCTCCTCAATAAGCTCGTCTCGCTCTTTTCTTCGTATTAAGCTTCTTGCGTTGTTATGCCGCGGAATGTATGCGGGATCTCCGGACAGCAGATAGCCGACAATCTGGTTGATCGGATTGTAATCCTTCTCCTGCAGCGCATTGTAAACCGTCAGCAAAATTTCTTTCGAAGAAGTTTCGGGTCCTTCCGCCTTCACGTCGAATTTCATTGTGTTGTCCATGGAACTCATCGCCAGCACCTCGCTTTCCAAGCCGCTTAATAGCCGTAATATACCAGTATCATATCACATTTGCCTGTGAGAGAACCAGTTCTTCGGCAATTTGCAAAGCCTGGCCCAATTTGGACGGATCTTTGCCGCCTGCTTGGGCCATATCCGGCCGGCCTCCGCCCCCGCCGCCGCAGGCTGCAGCGGCTTCTTTAATAATTTTCCCGGCATTAAAGCCCTGTTTTACCAGATCCGGCGACACGGCCGCCACCAGGTTGACTTTGTCGTCCGCAGCCGCGCCGAGAACGATAACGGCACTGCCCAGCTTCGTTTTGAGCTCGTCGACAATGCCGCGCAGCGCTTCCATCGTAGGCGCCTCAACTTGGGCCGCCAGTACGGTAATGCTTCCTGCGGTTTTTGCTTTCGATTCGAGCGAGCCTGCTTCAATACGGCTCAGCTTGCCCTGAAGCGATTCATTATCGCGGCTAAGCTCCTTTACCTGGACGTGAAGCGCTTCAATACGTCTTGGCACATCATTCACATTGGACTTGAGAAGCACGGCTGACTGCTTGAGCAAGTCAAGCTGGCTTTCCATATATAGATAAGCATTGCGGCCGGTAACCGCTTCGATCCGGCGAACCCCTGAACCGATGCCGCTCTCGCCCAGAAGCTTGAACAAGCCGATCTGAGCGGTATTGGCAACATGACAACCGCCGCAAAGCTCCAGGCTGTAATCTCCGATACGAACGACACGGACGATATCGCCGTATTTCTCGCCGAACAGAGCCATCGCTCCCATCGTTTTCGCTTCGGCGAGCGACTTATAATCGATTTGCAGCGGCGTGCCAAGCCAAATTTGTTCATTGACACGTCTTTCAATATCGGCAAGTTCTTCAGGGCTTATACTTCCAAAGTGCGAGAAATCGAAACGCAGCCGATCTGCCTCGACAAGCGAACCAGCCTGATTGACATGCTCGCCAAGCACGTCTTTAAGTGCGCGGTGAAGCAAATGTGTAGCCGTATGATTCTTGATTACCGCATCCCGGGCTTGAGCGCTTACGGCTGCTTGAACGCGGTCGCCTACTCGGACGATCCCGCTTGTTACCACGGCATGATGAACCGGTTGTCCATGCGGCGCTTTCGTCACATCTTCAACCGATAGAATAAAGTCTGTTCCGGCGATTAGACCGCGGTCGCCGATCTGTCCACCGCTTTCGGCGTAAAACGGCGTTCGATCCAGCAGCAATAATACGCGGCTGCCTTCTCCGGCTTCTTCGACCAGCGTATTCTCAAGAACTATTGCGACAACCGCTGCGCCTTCGGTAGTCAAGGCTTCATAGCCGATAAACTCGGATTTATCCGTGAAATCGGCAAGCGGTCCGCCCTGGACGTTCATTCCGCCCGTATCCTGCCTTGCGGCCCGGGCACGGTCCCTCTGCTGTTCCATTGCCCGGTCGAATCCCGTGCGGTCGACAGTCATCCCGCGCTCAGACGCATAATCCTCGGTTAAGTCGAAGGGGAAGCCATACGTATCGTAGAGTTTGAACGCGTCCTCTCCGCCGATTTCCCCCTGTCCCGCAGCACGTGCTGCCGACACGATATCTGCAAGCAGCGTAAGCCCTTCCGAAAGCGTTTCGTGAAAGCGTTCTTCTTCGGTTCGAATCACCTTCTCGATAAATTCCCGTTTCTCGACTACTTCCGGGTAATAAACGCCCATGATGTCACCGACGATCTTAACCAGCTCGTGCAAGAAAGGCCGGTCGACTCCCAGCGATTTACCATAGCGGACTGCACGCCGAAGCAAACGGCGAATGACGTAGCCGCGGCCTTCATTCGAAGGCAGTACCCCGTCGCCAACGGCAAACGATACGGTGCGGATATGATCCGCAATAACTTTCAACGCAATGTCATATTCCTCGCTCGCATGATAGCGCACACCGGCAATTTCACATGTCCGGTCTATGATCGGGCGAAACAAATCCGTATCGAAGTTGGAGTCCACATCCTGCAGGATCGACGCAAACCGTTCAAGACCCGCCCCGGTATCGATATTTTTATTGGGCAAAGGCGTATAGCTGCCATCTTTATTATGATTATATTGCGAAAACACAAGGTTCCATACTTCCAGGAATCGTTCGTTCTCTCCGCCCGGCCAGCATTCCGGATCGCTCAGGTCGCCGTATTTGTCGCCGCGGTCGTAGAAAATCTCCGTACATGGACCGCAAGGTCCTTCCCCGATATCCCAGAAGTTATCCTGCAGCTTGTAAATCCGCTCAGCCGGCAGACCGATTTTCTCATTCCAGTACCGGAATGCTTCCTCATCCTCCGGATAGACCGTAACCGATAAACGCTCCGGATCGAACCCGATCCACTGCGGGCTTGTGAGAAATTCCCAGGCCCATGTTATAACCTCTTCCTTGAAATAATCTCCGATCGAGAAATTGCCGAGCATTTCAAAGAAAGTGTGGTGACGGCGCGTTTTGCCGACATTTTCGATATCGTTGGTACGTATGCACTTTTGTGAATTCGCAATACGCGGATTATCGGGAATAACCCGGCCGTCAAAATACGACTTGAGCGGCGCCATTCCTGCGTTGATCCAGAGCAGAGAAGGATCGTTGTGCGGCACGAGCGAAGCGCTCGGTTCGATTTTATGGCCTTTGCTTTCGAAGAAAGCAAGCCACTTGGAACGGATTTCACTAGCTTTCATAACGTTCTCGCCTCCATTTTCAATAAATAAAAAAAACGCCCCTGTAAAACAGGGACGAATCATTCGCGGTACCACCCTGGTTATTGCTGTTTGCACCCGAACAAAGATCTTTCGGCGGCATTCGGCAATCTCCTTGAACGGACGCTAACGGGTCCACCCGGTGAAGTTCATTCACTCTCCGAAACCAGCTTTCGGCCATCCTTCGCCACTTGGAATTTTCGCAGCCGACGCAGCGCTATGCGCTTACGAAGAAACTCCTTCTCTGGTTGGCGGACTATGGCTTACTAAAGTTTCATCTTCGATTTAATAGTCATGGAATTGACGCATTTGTCATTAGTATATATACACAGCAGGTCTGCTGTCAAATGGTCTTTCGCCTCACATAATAAGAGAAGATATGTTGAAGCACTACCTTTAACGCGGCAAATATCGGAACCGCCAAAATCATACCGATCATCCCGGCAATTTCGCCGCCGACCAGGAGCGCAAATATAATGGAGAGCGGGTGCATATGGAGCGTTCTGCCCACTACCTGCGGTGATACGACGTTGCTTTCAAGGATTTGGCAGGCCGTATTGACAACCACGACCAACACCATCATCTTGAGTGAGATGGTTGATGCCATCACAAGCGCCGGCGCGGCGCCGAAGAATGGTCCCAGATACGGGATGATATTGGTCACAGCAACCACGCTTGCCAGCAGCAGCGGGTATGGCATTCCGATTATCACGTAGCCGATATACGCCAGTATGCCCACAATCAAGCAGACGAGAAACTGGCCGCGGATGTAGCTGCCAAGCGCATTATCTATATCTTTAAACAGACGGATGGCGTGTTTTCGATGCGGTCTGGGCACATAAGTCAGCACTGTACGCTCAAATACGTCGAAATCTTTTAATATGTAGAACGCCAGAAAAGGGATAATGAACGCGATAAACACGACGTTTAGCATTGCACCAATGTTGTTGACAAAGCTGAAAATCGCATCGGAGGCTTGCTTTTCCAGCTTGTATAACGAATTGTTAACGCCGCCGCGGATGCTCTCGGGCAGAAACGACGAATTGTTGAGGTCGTTTACCAGGCTTTGCGCCTTCATCGTGAAATCCGGCATATGACGATTCAGCTCCTGCAGCTGCTCCAAAAACATCGGAATCGCATTTACGAGTACCACTGTCAGCGAAGCACAGAATACAGCGTAAATGAGCAGCACGGCCATCGTGCGTGGCACCTTCCGTTCGTTCAGGAGATTCACGATCGGATTTAGCACATAAGCTATAATCATTGCGATGAGAAACGGTGCCAGCACCGCTTTGAGAAAATTGTATACATTGATTATGATCGGTTTGATCAGCAGCAGCAGATATAGCGCGATCAGCCCCAGAATCAAATAAACCAGCCACGCAAACAGACGGTTGTTCGTAAACCGCTCCACGGTGCGCACCTCCTTCAAACCCGTTTAACCTCTAATAAAAACGATGCTGACAGCCGATATAATGTTTTGTAACAGTATATGTACAAGTTGGACAAATCATCCCGAAACGGCATATCCCCGTTCAGGCGCTCAGGAATTGGCAAGCAAAAAAAAAGACGACCCTTGGCAAGGGCCGTCTTTCCAAATACCGACTAGTTTGCGTGAACTTGCGGCATTTCATCTTCAAAAAACAAATCGTCGAGCGAGCTTAATGTACCGTCTTCTTCAACTTGAAAGACGGACATTTTTTCTCCATTGACAGTTAGTTCAATGAAGCAACCCCAGCAGTAATACTGGTGGGATCCGATTTTCCCGATATCTTTCGAATTGCAATTGGGGCATCTCATGGTTCATTTCTCCCTATATTCAAATCAGAAGCGGCGACCGGCTCCAAAAGTAATTCGCTGCCGGCCGGAACGATAATCGCGTTTTCCCCGAGCAGGACTGAATCGGAGTCTAGCGGCGCGGGCAGCCATTTACGGCCTCCCATCAAATCCGCTATAAAACCGTCGGTTAGCTCATAGCCTACTATTTGTGTACCCTGTAAATCATCAAAATAAACATCCGACACTCGGCCTAACTGTTCACCGTATGATGTTACCACCGGTAAATCTTTCAGTCGGATGATACCGGAATGAAAAGAACGCTGTACTTCGGCCGCTTCCGTCTTGCGGACGGACGCCTCGTTCATTATAAGAACGGCATCTTCGCCGCAAATAAGAACTTCATTCCAAAGGACCGCTTTCATTGCCGATAGAAATCGTCTGCCCGCATCGAGCACGATTCCAGCCAGCTGCCAATGTTCGTCAAACCAGGCGTCTTTCACATGTCCTACATGTTTGCCTGCACTCATTTCAATAACAGGAAGTCCGATCATGTGCTGCAGTCGTATCACAGTGTTTGGAGTCCTCCTAGGCATTAGTACGAATGCGGTTTAGAAAAGTTTCAACTTTTTTCGCCGCATTTTCGAGTTCCTCTAAAGTATTCCCCAAACCGAAGCTGAAACGAACAGCAGACGACAAACGCTCTTCAGGAAGCCCCATGGCACGCAAAACATGAGAAGTCTCCAAAGCTCCTGCCGTACATGCCGAGCCGCTGGAAGCGGCAATGCCTTCCATGTCGAGATTCATCAGCAGCGTCTCCGTATCCATGCCAATAAAACTCAAATTGATAATATGCGGAACACACTGCGTATCATGTCCGTTAATCGCCAGACATGATTCACCGACAATCCCGCGCATACTCTCTACCCATTTAAGACGAAGCTTGTCCAGAAAAAGTTTCTTGATATCAATTGAATTCACAGAAAGTTCAATCGATTTGGCAAAACCGGCTATTCCGGCGACATTTTCTGTACCTGCCCGCCGTTTTCGCTCCTGCGAGCCTCCATGAAGCAGCGGATCAAATGGGGTCTTCCGGGCTACATATAAAGCGCCGACACCTTGGGGTCCATTGACCTTATGCGCTGAGAAGCTCATGAGATCAACGGGAAGCGTGCGTAAATCAATTGGAAGCATACCCAGTGCCTGGACGGCATCAACATGAAAGAGCACCCCGCGGGAACGGGCAATATCACCGATTTCAACGATCGGCTGAACTGTTCCGGTCTCGTTATTGGCATACATGATGCTGATTAGCGCCGTATCGTCCCCGATCGCCGATTCAACATCGGCTGGATTAACCCGCCCATATTGGTCGACCGGCAGAACTGTCAGCCGAAACCCCTCGCGTTCTAGGGACCTGCATGTATCAAGGACGGCGTGATGTTCGACCCCCGAGGTAATAATATGGTTTTTCCCTCTGCTGCGGCATGCTTTGGCAGCGCCGGTAATCGCCATATTGTCGCTTTCCGTACCCCCTGATGTAAATACAAGCTCGGAAGGCAAACATCCGATTGCTTCGGAGACCGTATCGCGAGCCCGATTCAAATGCTGCCGCGCGGCCCGCCCGAACCGGTGGACGCTTGAAGCGTTTCCGGCCGGTCCGCTGTATATATCCATCATCATACGGGCGGCTTCGGGATGCAGCGGCGAGGAGGCCGCATGATCAAAATAAAATTGTGAGCTCATTTCTCTTCTTCATCCTTACATAGTCCGTAATATGACATTACCGGGCTTGAATCAATTTAAATATAGAACATATAGGAATCCAGTTCTCCCGCGTCCTTGTAAGTTATGAGATCGGCAAGAGTTGTCGAATCCAGCACCTCTGCAATGCTGTCGCGTATACGCAGCCACAGATCTCTCTTGGCCGGGTCGTCTTCCTCGGTGAAGTCGACCGGTGAAATCGGTCCTTCCAGTATGCGTATAACATCCCCGGACGTGATGGATTCCGGCTCTTTGGACAGCACATACCCGCCGTAAGCTCCCCGAATGCTCTTGACGAGCCCGGCGTTTCTCAGCGGTGCGATAAGCTGCTCCAAATAATGCTCCGATAATTGATTGCGTTCGGCTATGCTTTTAAGTGACGTCGGACCTTCTCCGAATTTTGCCGCAAGCTCCATCATAATCGTCAAACCGTAACGGCCTTTTGTTGATATTTTCAAGCACGACACCTCTTCTCCGGCAAACATGTATCTAATGGTAAATTTAAGTTTTGAATACGGCTTTAAATCATGGTATTCCCATAACATATATATGTTAACATAACGAACAACGATTTGGTGAAAAAAGCGTGTCATCTTCATGAAAAAGTTGCATGAATTGTGCTACAATAGAGAAACTTATGCGACGAACGCCTTGTCAGGATAACTACGGGGCATTCAATGCAGCAGAAACCAAGGTGGTGGAATGGTGAAATGGGCAATAAGGATATTCGCGTAGTAATCGGAATGTCAGGAGGAGTCGATTCATCGGTTTCGGCACTGCTCCTTAAGCAGCAAGGTTATGACGTTATCGGCATTTTCATGAAAAACTGGGATGATACTGACGAATTCGGTCATTGCACCGCTGAAGAAGACGCCGAAGATGTCAGGCGCGTCTGCGACCAAATCGGTATTCCCTATTATACAGTCAATTTCGAGCAAGCTTACCAGGAAAAGGTGTTCGCCTATTTCCTCGATGAGTACCGACGCGGCCGTACGCCTAATCCGGACGTCATGTGCAACCGTGAAATCAAATTCGGCGAATTTCTGCAGAAAGCTGTAGATCTCGGTGCCGATTACCTTGCCACCGGCCACTATGCACGCCTGGAGAGAACCGGCGGAGGCGAAACGAGGCTGCTGCGCGGCGTGGACAGCAACAAGGATCAGACCTACTTTCTTCACGCACTCAGGCAAAACCAACTGGCCAAAGCGATGTTCCCGATCGGACATCTGCCCAAGCCGGAGGTCAGGCGGATTGCGGAGGAGGCCGGACTTGCTACAGCGAAGAAGAAGGATAGTACAGGCGTTTGTTTCATAGGGGAGCGTAATTTCAAGGAATTTCTGAGCGGCTACTTGCCTGCGATGCCCGGCGCCATGGTCGATATTGAAACCGGCGAGTCGAAAGGACGCCACGACGGCCTTATGTATTACACTCTAGGCCAGCGTCAGGGACTGGGCATTGGAGGCTCCGGGAGCGGTGAACCCTGGTTCGTTGCAGCAAAGGATCTGAAGGAAAATGTGCTCTATGTCGTTCAAGGCGACAAGCATCCAAGCCTTTACTCAGAGAGCTTAAGAGCGACAGGCATGAATTGGATTGCACCGCATAAGCCTGCGGGAACTCTGCACTGCACGGCGAAATTCCGCTACCGGCAGCCCGATCAAGGTGTAAGATTGACGTTAAGCGAAGACGGAACTGAAGCTGAGGTTGTCTTCGATTCATCACAGAAGGCGATTACGCCCGGTCAAGCTGTCGTGTTCTATGACGGGGACGTTTGCTTGGGCGGAGGCACGATCGATCAAGTGCGCCAAGCGTAGCACCGATGGCGATTGACGCGCGCGCGAGGGAAATGCGTGACAGGTGCTTTTATAAAAAATAAAAAGGCTCGCTGCAAGAATGCTGCGAACCTTTTTTCTTTGAAATCTATCCGGTTTCCGCTTGCAGTTCTTCCACTTGCTCCTCATCGTTTCCCCGTTTTCTTAACGTAATCCGGGAAATCCGCAAATGGTCGGTTTCCTCTATGATGAATTCGAAGCCCCGTTCATACACCCTTTGCTGCCTAGTCGGAGGAATTTCGATCTGGGCATACATCCATCCGCCGATCGTATCGTAATCGTCGCTGCCGATATCAAGACCGAAATAACTGTTCACTTCCTCAATTAACATAAGGCCGTTAATGGAGTAGGAGTCTTCGTCCTTACGCTCGATATCGGGACGCTCTTCATCAAATTCGTCCTGAATCTCACCGACAATTTCCTCCATAATATCCTCAAGAGTGACAAGTCCCGACGTGCCGCCGTATTCGTCAATCAGAATGGCAATTTGCGTTTTCTTCTTCTGCATCAGCTTAAGCAGCGTGCTGATCTGCATCGACTCGGGTACGGTGGTCATCGGACGTGTAATCTCGCGAAGGTCAGGCAAGCTTTGCCCCGAGACCTTGAGAATATCCTTAATATGAACAAAGCCGATAATGTTATCCTTATCGCCGTCGCACACCGGGTAGCGCGTATGCATTTCCTTCAGCGCGACCGCTTTGTTCTCTTCGAAAGAGAGATTGGCATACAGGCAAACCATCTCTGTCCGTGGAATCATTATCTCTCTTGCATTGGTTTCCGCAAAGTCGAAGATATTATCCATGAGCGTTAATTCCGTATTATCAATAAGACCGGATCTATGGCTTTCTTTCATCAAAATACGGATCTCTTCCTCTGTATGAGCGGATTCATGCTCAGAGGCCGGCTCGATGCCGATTCGTTTCAGCAACCAGTTGGCTGTGCCGTTCAGTAACCAGATAAACGGATACATGATTATACGAAAGACAATGAGCGGCATCGCTGTCCATATCGTGACCGCCTCCGATTTGCGGATGGCGAGTGATTTCGGCGCGAGTTCGCCGAGCACGATGTGGAGCAGAGTAATGATGGAGAATGCGATAATGAATGAAATCGTGGAGATGAACGCTTCATTCGAACCAAACCTCAAGAGCCAAGGTTCAATTAAATGCTTAATGGCAGGTTCACCTATCCAACCAAGGCCGAGCGAGGCAAGCGTAATACCGAGCTGACACGCTGACAAATAGGCATCCAGATTGTTTGTCAGCATGGAAGCGAAACGCGCGCGGCGGTTGCCGTCTTGAACGAGCGTATCGATCCGGCTGCTTCTCACTTTCACCATCGCAAATTCTGCTGCTACGAAAAAGCCGTTCATAAATACAAGCAGTAAAATCAATATACCATTCAAAATTATGGGTAACGGGTCACTATTCAACGATTCCCTGTCTGCCGCAGCCGTTCTTCTGAGAACGACGTTATGCAGCGACAGGTGCACCTCCTTCTGGGCACTAAAATTATAAAAAAAGTTTATAATATAAGATTAGTCGATGCGACATCCTACGTCAAACTCTCTAGAGCCGACGAGCGGTCATTTTGGAGTCTATAGTTATGTTTATTCGGTAAAGGTTGCCCTTTATGCACGTTTTGCTGGCTCCTGCTGTTGTTTTTGAGGTCTAACGGCGTTTACCGGCCGTTTCGCCGCTGTTGATTCAGCCTAATTTTATCCTCCATCCCCTGCTGGGTCGCTTGATAAAATGTTTTATTACGGATTTTGTCAGGCAAGTACTGCTGCTTAATATAATGTTCAGGGTAATCGTGCGGATATTTGTAGCCTACATGTCCGAGTTCCCGGGCGCCGCTGTAATGGGCGTCCCTGAGATGGAGCGGTACATCCGCCGAGCCTGCGGCATTGATTGCCTCCATCACATTGCCGATGGCTATTGCCGCCGCATTGGACTTCGGGCTTTCCACCGCGAACAGGATCGCCTGCGTAATGTTGTACTTCGCTTCCGGCCATCCGATTTTATGATAAGCGTCCATTGCAGTAACGGCCTGTACCATCGCCTGAGGATTCGCGAGACCGATATCCTCGCTGCAGGCGACAATAAGCCTTCTGATAAAGGTCATTGGATCCATTCCAAGCTTCTCTACCGCGTACAGAAACCAGAACAGCGCGGCATCGCTCGAACCCCGAACACTTTTATGAAATGCCGAGAGGACATCGTACTGCGTTGATTCATCCGCACGGATGGTAGGCTTGCGGATCGATTCCTCAGCTACTTCCAGGGTAATCAGCACCGAACCGTCCGGAGCGGAAGGTGTAGTAACCGCCGCCAGTTCAAGCGCATTGAGAGCTCTTCTGATGTCTCCGCCGGCCATATTCGCAATATGGCGGAGCGCTTCTTCGTCCACCTGCAGATCCATAAAACCCAGTCCCCGCTCCTTGTCGGAGAGAGCGCGCCTCATCGCTTCCAGAGCATCCTCCCGTGTAAGCGCTTCGAGCTGGAACAGCGTCGAGCGCGACAGAAGTGCCCCGTTCACATAGTGAAACGGATTTTCAGTCGTTGCCCCGATGAAAATGATAACTCCCTGCTCAACCGCCGGCAGCAAAGCATCCTGCCTTGAGGAATTGAACCTGTGCACCTCGTCGAGAAACAGTATCGTTTTACGGCCGTACATCGACTTGTTTATCCGCGCTTCGTCAATGACGGCGCGAACATCTTTCACGGAAGCGTCAACCGCATTCAACTTGATGAACTCGCCCTTCGTGCGCTTGGAGATAATGTGCGCAAGCGTTGTTTTACCACAGCCGGGAGGACCGTACAACAGAATCGAAGACACCTGGTCAGCTTCGATGGCGCGACGCAGGAGCTTGCCGGGTCCGACAATATGCGATTGTCCGATATAATCGTCGATCGTCTCGGGACGCATCCGGTCGGCGAGCAGCTTCGCCCTTGTCGAGTCGGCCGAATCCTGATAGGAAAATAAGTCCATCTATACAACACTACCTTTATTGTCAGTGGTTTGAAACAGAGCATACATAAAGAATACAGCCATCATAACATACAAGCACACACGTTCGCCAGCCGGCCTCCGCCGCTTAGGGCGGTAAAGCCCCTATCCGTATGGAAGGGGCTTCATTAAGGCTTTGTTTCGATTACATTGGAACGTCAAATGAAGGTTTGCACCAGAAGCACAATATTCAAACCTGCGATAACGACAGCAACTGTCCATGCAAGAATCTTCATCCAGAGCGGATTTGCGAATGAGCCCATCTTGTTCTTGTCACTTGTGAACTTCACAAGCGGGATAACGGCGAACGACAGCTGCAGCGATAATATCACCTGGCTCAATATAAGCAGGTCCGCGGTACCCTCCGAGCCGTACAGAGCCGTGACAATGACCGCGGGAATAATGGCGATCAACCGGGTCACAAGGCGCCGCAGCCAGGCCGGAAGCCGGATATTGAGAAAGCCCTCCATCACGATTTGACCTGCGAGCGTGCCCGTTAAGGTAGAATTTTGCCCTGAAGCCAGAAGGGCGACACCGAATAAAATGCTGGCAGCGGCGGTTCCCAGAAGAGGCGTCAACAGATTGTAAGCATCCTGGATTTCCGCAACATCTGTATGACCTGATGTGTGGAACGTGGCCGCGGCGATAATAAGAATAGCCGCATTAATGAATAGGGCGAAAAATAAGGCGATCGTCGAATCCCAGGTGCTATATTTGATCGCTTGCCGCTTTCCTAGAATCGTCTGTTCAAACTGTCTGGTCTGTACAATAGATGAGTGCAAATATAAATTATGCGGCATGACCGTTGCGCCTAGAATTCCAATCGCGATGTACAGCATTTTCGGGTCCGATATGATTTCACCGCTTGGAACGAATCCTCTCAGGACGCTGCCGAGCTCCGGCTTCGTTAAGAATATTTCGATTAAAAAGCAGCCGCCGATCGTAACAATGAGCGTTATTACCAGCGCTTCAATTTTTCGAAAGCCTTTATTTTGCAGAAGTAATATAAGCAATACGTCTACAACGGTAATAATGATGCCGTATATCAAAGGAAGGCCGAATAATAAATTCAGTGCGATCGCAGAGCCGATAACCTCAGCCAGATCGCAGGCGGCGATAGCAAGCTCGCAGAGCACCCACAGTCCCATGGCCACAGGCTTGCTGTAGTGATCGCGGCATGCCTGCGCCAAGTCGCGTCCTGTCACGATCCCAAGCTTGCCGGCAAGCGCCTGCAGCAGAATAGCCATCAAGTTCGACAGCAGTATGACCGAAAGCAGCGTGTACCCGAACATCGATCCGCCTGCCAAATCAGTTGCCCAATTACCGGGATCCATATATCCGACGGCTACGAGGTAGCCGGGACCGGCAAAAGCGAGAAATTTTCGAAACCAGGAGCCGTTTTTTGGAATTTTCATTGAACGGAATACTTCCGGAAGCGACGGGTTACTACTGGCCTTCCGCCAACCGGTTTCTTTCACGAGTGTTGTAGGCTGATCACTCATAATTCTTCACCTCTCGCTAACTTGCAATGTCTGCTTATCTAATCACTGCGTTTATGCAAAGTATAATGATTGCCGCTAGATTTCATTGTACACCTACAAAAAAGTTTGTCAAAGGCAACTTTTGTTGATTTAAACAAAAAACCGCTGAAACGTCGGCAATATCTCATGCTTTCGCTTCCACGGTTCTTTATTCATTGACTTTCTGTTCTATTACTTGTCCGAAGGACGTTTGTGTTTCTGTAATAGCTTCTCGACAGCGCCGGATATTCGAGCCGATCGCGTCTCATCCCTCTTCGCCTCTTCGACCCAGCGAATGTATTCCTTGCGATGTGACGGTGCAAGCCCCGTGAAATAACCTTCCGCCTCAGGCGATTCTGCCAGCGCAGCCCTCAGATCGCCCGGTACGACGAGCTCCTCCGGAGTGGACGAAGCTCTGCTGCCGGCAGCTTTGTTGGGATCCGGTGTGCGGTTCGACCGTACCCTGCTCTTGACGCCGCCGACCGGACGAAACCGCATTGCCGACCATGTGTCATCAAGAGAAACCAGAGAGACACCTTCCCATCCTTCGGTAGTAACCACCTTCCAGCCTCGGTCGCGATTGAGGTCGGTTCTTATCTTGGAGGTCCCTTTCGGATAACAAATCCAGAGCAGACCTTCCTTCTTCACTGCTTCGAGAGCGTCCGGCGCATGCTCATCCAAACTGGCAATGTCCTTGGCAAACAGCAACACAAAATCATACGTCCCCGCTTTCGAGGAATCGTAGGCGGGTTGCTCTATGCCTGCTCCAAGCTCCTCCAGATAGGAGGGAGCAGGAGGCTGCAGCACTAATACGTTCATATCCAGCGACAACCGAAGCTTATTGACGAGCGCTGCATTCATGTGGTTTGTCCTCCCTTGTGCAGCAGATCGCGAACGACCACACTCACCATGATTAAGCCTGCAACCGGCGGCACAAAAGCGTTGCTTGCCGGCGGCTGCTGGGCTTTGCGAATCTCAGGTGCATTCTCGGGCACAATACGCTGCGTGACATCCTCACGCGGTTTCTGCGGCTCTTCAGTGGAGAATACAACCTTGACGCCTTTCTTAATCCCGTCCTTGCGGAGCCTCTGACGGACGACTCGGGCAATCGGGTCCATCGATGTCTTGGAGATGTCGGCTACCTGAAATTTCGTCGGATCCATTTTGTTGGCAGCGCCCATACTGGAAATAATCGGTATTTTACGCTCCAGGCATTGTTTAATCAGATGGATTTTGTACGAAATCGTATCGGAAGCGTCAACCACATAATCTAGGTCGTATTCAAAAAGCTTCTCATACGTTTCCTCGGTATAGAACATGCGAAGCGATATTGCTTCGCAATCCGGATTGATCAGCTTGATCCGGTCGCGCATCAAATCAGCCTTAGGCTGGCCGACCGTCGTCGTTAGGGCATGGATTTGCCGGTTTATATTTGTGATATCGACGACATCCTTATCGATCAATATAATACGGCCGACTCCGGTCCTTGCCAGCGCCTCGGCGGCGATCGAACCGACACCGCCTATGCCGAGAACGGCGATCGTACTCCCCTTCATAATATCAAGCCCTTCAGGGCCGATCGCCAGCTCCGTGCGGGAAAATTGATGAAGCATCTTGATCAACGCCTCCTTAAAAACAAATTACGCGTGCATCACATGTGCCAAACTATAACAACCAAAAATCACTTCCGGCTCGCATCGCGCCACTCACCGCTCGCGTATCCGCCACTCACCGCCGGGCATCAACTACCCGGCAGGGATAGGTGCCACTTACCGCTGACATTAACTGCCCAGCGCGTAGGTGCTCATACCCGGCGGTCGACAGCGGCTGCCGCTGCGCCGCCTACTCAGCCTTCGTTCCGCTGACAGCCGCTGCCGTCTCAGGCTGTTTGCCCGGCTTCGGGATCGTGCGAATGTGAAGCTGCTGCAGCTGTGATATATCGACTTCGGAAGGCGCATCGCATAACAGATCGGTCGCACTAGCCGTTTTCGGAAATGCAATCGTCTCGCGAAGGTTCGTGCGGCCTGCAAGAAGCATGACAAGCCGGTCGAAGCCGAATGCGATACCGCCATGCGGTGGTGTTCCATATTCGAATGCGTCGAGCAGGAAGCCAAACTTCTCATGCGCTTCTTCGCTGGAGAAGCCAAGTGCCTTAAACATCTGCTCCTGCACGTCACGCTTGTAAATACGCATCGAGCCGCCGCCGACTTCGTACCCGTTCAGAACAAGGTCGTAAGCTTGCGCGCGGATTTGACCCGGGTCGGTATCAAACAGCGCAATGTCATCTTCGTTCGGGCGAGTGAACGGGTGATGCTCGGCAACAAATCGCTTGGCGTCCTCATCCCACCCAAGAAGCGGAAAGTCGACTACCCAGGCGAACTTGAATTTGGACTCGTCGATCAGCCCCAGATCCTTGCCGATTTTGAGCCTCAGATTACCCAGAACATCAGCTACGACTTTTTTCTTGTCGGCCGAGAAGAGAAGCAGATCGCCTTCTTCTACTCCAAGTCGTTCGGTCAAGGAGGCGATTTCTTCAGGCTTGAAGAATTTCACGATCGGACCGCGCCATTCGCCTTCCTTTACCGTTACCCAGGCAAGTCCTTTGCCGCCGTATCTAGCCGCAAACGGCTGCAGGTCGTCAAGCTCCTTGCGGCTCCAGCTCGCGCAGCCTTTGGCATTCAATGCTTTAATTACGCCGCCGCCCGATGCAACTGAAGCAAACACCTTGACTTCGCTGCCGGCAACGATGTCAGTAATATCTTCCATCTCCAATCCGAAGCGGAGGTCCGGCTTGTCGGAGCCGTATTTGTTCATCGCATCCGCATAAGTGATTCGCTGGAACGGAGTCGGGATCTCGACGTTGACCGTTTCCCGGAACAGCTTGACGACGAGGCTTTCCATCAGACCGAGCAGCTGATCCTGCGAGAGAAACGACGTCTCGATGTCCACCTGCGTGAACTCCGGCTGACGGTCCGCGCGAAGATCCTCGTCACGGAAGCAGCGGGCGATTTGGTAGTAGCGTTCCAGACCGCTAACCATCAGCAGCTGCTTGAATATTTGAGGCGATTGCGGAAGCGCGAAGAACTCTCCTGGGTGAACCCGGCTCGGAACAAGATAATCACGCGCTCCTTCAGGCGTGCTTTTGGTAAGGATCGGCGTTTCCACGTCAATAAACCCTTCTGCGTCGAGGAAGTCGCGGAATACTTTAGCAGCTTTGGAACGAAGAAGAAGCGTCTTCTGCATTTCCGGACGGCGCAAATCCAGATAACGGTATTTCAAGCGCAGCGGCTCATCGACTTCAACACCGTCTTCAATCGGAAACGGCGGTGTTTTGGCAGCATTCATAATTTCGATTTCCGTCACACGGATCTCGATCTCACCTGTGGAAATGTTGGCATTGACTGTCTCGGGATCACGCTCCACAACTTGGCCGCGGACAGCAAGCACATATTCGTTACGCGCACGGTCGGCAACCGCAAGGGCATCTCCGGAGAAATCCGGGTTAAATACGATTTGGACAATTCCTGTGCGATCGCGCAAATCGATAAACAACACGCCGCCAAGGTCGCGGCGCCGCTGGACCCAGCCGTTCAAGGTCACGGTTTGGCCTACCTCGGATTTCGTCAGTAAACCGCAAGAATGAGTTTTCAACATCATGATTCAAGTCGACTCCTTTTAATGTTTGTTATTGATAATTTATTTACCCGGCAATTTCATCCGCAAGCTTCTCAAGAGGAACGAGCTTTTGTTCACCGGTCGCCATATCCTTCAGAGTTATTTCACCGCGCTCCAGCTCATCATCGCCGAGAATAGCCGTGTAACGAACCTGCAGACGGTCGGCGGATTTCATCTGAGCCTTCATCTTGCGTCCCTGATAATCCCGCTCGGCTGCAATGCCGCGCATCCGCAGTCCATAAATAATCTTGGTCAACTCCCGCTCGGCCGCATCTCCCAGCCCAACGAGATAGACATCCACATTATGCAGGCTGCCAAGCTCAACGCCCTGGCTCTCGAGGAGCATCACGGTGCGTTCGAGTCCCAGTCCAAGTCCGATACCAGGCTGATCCGGTCCGCCGATTTCCGCCACAAGCCCGTTATAGCGGCCTCCGCCCCCGATTGTATCGATGGCGCCGATCCCTTCCGCTTTGTATTCAAAAGCGGTGTGTGTGTAGTAATCAAGGCCGCGAACGAGCCTTGGATTAATCGAGAACGGGATGTTCATGTTGGTCAGGTGCAGCTTCAGCGACTCAAAGTGCGTCCTGCATTCCTCGTCCAAACTGTCCAGAATGGAAGGTGCGCCTTCAAAATGCTTCTGGTCGGTCTTGCAATCGAGTACCCGCAGCGGATTGCGCTCAATCCTGGATTGACAGTCCTTGCAGAGCAGCTCCCGCTTCGGGAGAAGAAAGCTCAGCAGCTGCTCGCGGAATGCGGCACGTACGGCCGGCGTACCGACCGAATTGACCTCAACGTTTACGCCCGTAAGTCCAACCTCTTGGTAGAAGGTATAGCCGAGCGCAATTACTTCCGCATCCAGTGCCGCATCGACAGCGCCGAGCGCTTCAACCCCAAACTGATGAAACTGACGGTACCGTCCCGCTTGCTGGCGTTCATAACGAAACATGGGACCGATATAATAAAGCTTCGTCAGATCAGGCTCGCCGTAGAGCTTATTCTCGACGAAAGCCCGCACCGCTCCTGCGGTTCCCTCCGGACGAAGCGTGAGGCTGCGGTCGCCGCGATCCGTGAACGTGTACATCTCTTTCTCGACAATGTCCGTCGTCTCTCCGACTCCCCTTCGAAACAAATCGGTCGCTTCAAAAATAGGCGTCCGAATTTCCCGAAAATTAAACCGGCGGCAAATATCACGCGCCTTGCTCTCGACGAATTGCCATTTCTCTACTGCACCAGGCAGGAAATCCTGTGTCCCCGGCGGCTTTTGAAACGCCATTGCAAACCCTCCTTTAGAACTGGACTGTTAATCTTAATTTGCCAATGTTACCTCTGCATCGCAATCGGAATCAAAAAAGCTCCCGCCCTCCGCCTTATCGATAAGGCAAAAAGGGACGAGAGCTGCGCGAACGAAGCTGCCGTGGTACCACCCACATTTCGAATTAAAACGCAATATCGCGCTGTTAATTCGCTTTTTCGGTTAACGCCCGATTACGCAAATCAGCTACTGAGGGCGGGAGAATTCCGTCTTCCTGTTCACCGAATGTCCTCCGGGAAGTCTGTTCGTTCAGGCACGCCGAGGATTCTTTCAGCCGGTGGAATCCCTCTCTGCATTGGTGCGGATTGAACGACGCGGTCCCATCACTGGATCGACACAATATAACACCAATTGTAACCATGCGGAATATTCCTGTCAAGTGGTTGACTCACCCCCTAAGTGTGGCCACCCCCTAAATCCCCCTGAGCATATGCTTCCGATGCAAGCTTTCCTCCGGAAAGCTCTTAGGGGACCCCCAAGGGCCCCGGCCCTCTGGACACCCGGAAAGGTATAACGTTGGAGGGGCAGAGACAGCACCCGTTCAACATTGTGCAAGGCTCGCTTTCGTCCTCCTGGACACGCTCCAATATGGCGCTCCTGTGCCGCCTGATGCCCCGTTCGGGGCTTGAAAAACGTTGGCGCCACAGAGACGGTTAAAAGGCGCACCGTAGACGCTTCGATCGACGACATAAGCGTTCCATACTCCTTAATGTCCAACAAGGGACACCAGGGCGCTCGGGAGCTCCAACCGTAAAGCGCGTCCCGATGGGACGAAGCGAGCCTAGCACACACCGATGCAGCTGCGGCTCTTACGCTCATACGTTCTTCAAGTCCCGCAAGGGACATAGGGCGCCCGGGAGCGCCGACCGTAAAGCGTGTCCCGAACGGGACGAAAGCGAGCCTAGCACGCAGCAATGCAGGCGCGGCTCTGTAACTCCCACGTTATACCTTTCCGGGTGTCCAGAGGGATGGGAATCCCTCGGGGTCCCCCTCAGGGGGATTTAGGGGGTGTCTTCAAGACAGAAAAAAACCTACAAACGAGTTGTAGGTCCATCAATAATATATTCAAAAAAGGGGGTCGACTTTTATTATAGGTTCGGGATGTTATAGGAACATTGAAAATAGATTACAGTTTCATTACAAAAATAAAAACGTTTTCCTGCCACTGCTTCCTCTCGGTCTTTCATTTCTTACAATACAACGGGATCCGGCTGCGTTTCGACTCTGAACAGCTTATTCAGGGCCTCGATTTTGGCCTCCGTATACGCCTGAAAAGTCTCGTTATAAGCCTTCGGCTCCTTCGGATTGGCAAGCCGGCCGATCGAACCCGTTACCGGGTCGACCCATTTGCTTGATGCGCCGCAGCCGAGGCCGATAATGGTTTGCATCTCTTCGATGATGAGGATGTTGTATAAGCTTTCGATGCCGGGCTTTGAATAGCCTACATTCTCCAGATTGCCGAGAATATTTTTTTGCCGGTACAAATAATAGGGGATATAACCGAATTGATCCGTCCATTCGACGGCCCGGTTCATCATTCGGTTAATTTCGTCACGGCCTGCAACTTTATACTTGGCATCGCCTTTATGCTGTGTCATCTCCGACGCCCGTTTGAAAGAGAGCGTATGGACGGTAAGAGACTCCGGCATTAATTTGGCTGTTTCCGATAAGGTGTGGTTAAATTCCTCTTCGCCTTCTCCCGGCAAGCCGATAATCAGATCCATATTAATGTTTTCCATTCCCGAGATCCGGGCAAGTTCGAACTTCTGGGTCGTCTCCTGAACTGTATGATGCCGGCCGATCAGGTCCAGCGTCTCTTGCGTATAGGATTGCGGATTGATACTGATCCGGTCGATGCCCCATTTGTGCAGCACGGCAAGCTTCTCCGGCGTTATGGTATCCGGTCTTCCCGCTTCCACGGTAATTTCACGCACATGGCGGACATTCGGAAAATAATCGTACATCACCGCATACATCTCGTCCATCTCTTCCGCCGTTATGCTTGTCGGAGTTCCGCCGCCAAAGTAAATGGTCGTGATGGCAATCCCGTTACGCTTTAGCCAGTTTCCGATTTCACGCATTTCATAGTGCAGGCCGGCGAGAAAACCGTTGACGGAGCCTTGACTGCCTTTGATATCGTAAGCGGGGAATGTGCAGTAAGCGCACTTCGTAGGGCAAAAAGGAATCCCGATATAAATACTGACTTCTCCGCTCAAACGGTACAAATCCGGCAGCGCGCTGAGCTGGCTCTCCACAATGCGCTGCATGAGGGCCACCTTCTCGGCGGAAATAAGATAATCTTCCTGAAGTTCACGGTGGGCCTGCTCCATCGGAATACCCCTTTGAAGCCTTTCGTGCAGCAGCTTCGTCGGCCGTACGCCCGTAAGAATGCCCCAAGGCTGGATGATCCCTGTATCCTGCTGCAGCACATCAAGCAGCACGAAGCAAAGCGCCTGCTTCAGCGTCCTGCGGCGTTCCTCGTGCGATGCTCCAGAAGGATACTGCCGCTGGTGCTGTGCAAGTCGTTCCCTATCTGCTCGATGCTCAGTAAGCCGCGCAGAAGCCCGCATAGTAAGCCCGTCTTCCTCCGCCTGGAGCACAACGGTCATATCGGCTTCGTTATTTCGTTCCGGGCCGTAAGAGGTCTTCACCGATTCATAGAAAAGCGGCACAATGTGCGACAAGGATCTTTCAAATGAAGGGTCAACCGCTTGTAAATGGACATGCATCTTCTTCATAACTCCTTCCGAATACAAGGGGAAGGGCGGACAGCTGCCGATTAATCGCCGCTCTCCGCCCCTGCTCCCCCTTTAAACACCGCGTTCACCGTTAGAATCGCGCCTCGGTGACGAGCCTCCTACAGCCCATTCCGCCGCAGTTTCAATATCTTCCTCAAGCTCCGAGAATATAAGCGCTTCCCGGCGGTCGGGATTAAGCAATCTTCGTGACGACCGCTCCATCCCCTGCTCCTTGCGTGACTGATGCATCGTGAGCAATTCTCCTTCCACCGATAATCAGGCTGTAAAGGCACCGTAAGCCGGTGCTGATACAGATTGTTCGGTTTTAGTGTTGCCCACTATGCAGTAACTAACACCTCACAGGTAACCAAATACAAATGCTAATTCCTTAGGACTTACTATCCAAAATTAGCGTCACCGGTCCCCAGTTCACCAGTGAAACGTCCATCATCGCTCCGAAACGTCCGGTCTCCACCCGCAGCTCCAAAGAACGAAGCGCTTCGTTAAATGTATCGTACACCGTCTCCGCCTGCTCCGGCCGGGCGGCTGCGATGAAATTCGGTCTTCTTCCTTTGCGGCAATCTCCGTATAAGGTAAACTGGGAAACTGATAAAATATCACCGCCGATATCCCGGACGCAAAGGTTCATTTTGCCGTCCTCGTCTTCAAAAATCCTCAGCCCCGCTATTTTATCGGCCATCCAGCGGATATCCGCTTCCGTGTCGTCATGAGTAATACCGACAAGCAGGACGAGCCCCTTCTCTATAGACCCGACGCACTCGCCGTTCACGGTTACGGAAGCTTGTTTACTGCGCTGCACAACTACCTTCATCTGTGCTTGTATCCCTCTTTCGAACGCTTATTGCTGCATAATCCGTTGAACCGAATATACATCTTTCACGCGTTTGATTTTCTCCACCACCGACTGCAAATGATCGATGTTGCGTATCAGAATCGTCATATGAATCATGGCCAGCCTGTTCTTGTCGGAGCGTCCGGAAACCGCTGAAATATTAGTCTTGGTCTCAGCTACGGCCTGCAGCACTTCGTTTAACAAACCGTTCCGGTTATGACCGGTAATTTCAATATCGACACTGTAATTCGCCTCGACCGATTGCTCCCACTCTACTTCGATCACACGGGCGGTCTCTTCACCGTCTTCACCAATTGGAATGTTCTGGCAATCTGCACGATGTACGGAAACGCCCCGCCCCCGTGTAATATAACCTACGATTTCATCGCCCGGAACCGGATTGCAGCACCGTGCAAAACGGACAAGCAGGTTGTCGACTCCTTTAACTGAAACACCAAGTGTTGGCCGTGTTTTACGAAGCGTCGGCGCCGTCTTGACTTCCTTCTTCTCGTTGGTGAGCTCGATTTGACTCGCTTCTTCAGCCTCTTTGCGCAGCTTTTCCGTCAGCTTGGTACAAATCTGTGCAGCTGTGATGCCTCCGAATCCGATAGCCGACAGCATGTCGTCGATATCGTTGAACGTAAACTTATAAGCCGCTTCCTGCAGCTGAGAATCGGTTAGCCATGCGGAGGGCTCGAGGCCAAGACGCTTAAGCTCTCTTTCGAGCAGATCACGGCCTTTCTCGACGTTCTCCTCGCGCTTTTCTTTCTTGAACCACTGCTTGATTTTGCTGCGGGCATGGGAGGATTGAGCGATCTTAACCCAGTCCTGGCTTGGCCCGTAGGAATGCTTCGAGGTCAGAATCTCTACGATATCACCGGTTTTCAGCTTATAATCGAGCGGCACGATACGGCCGTTGACCTTGGCTCCAATCGTCCGGTTGCCTACTTCAGTGTGGATGCGATACGCAAAATCCAGCGGAACGGCTCCTGCGGGAAGCTCGAAAACCTCGCCCTTAGGCGTAAAAACGAATACGAGATCCGAGAAAAAATCCATCTTGAGCGATTCGACGAACTCAGAAGCATCGCTCGCCTCATGCTGCAGCTCGATTATTTCACGGAAAAGCGTCATTTTATCCTCGAAATATCCGCCCGGTACGACACTGCCTTCTTTGTAAGCCCAGTGTGCAGCAATCCCGAACTCGGAGGTGCGGTGCATGTCCCATGTCCGGATTTGAACTTCAGTCGGCTCACCGGTAGGCCCAATGACAGTCGTATGCAGCGACTGGTACATATTCGCCTTCGGCATGGCGATATAGTCCTTGAACCGCCCCGGCATCGGCTTCCATAACGTATGGATAATACCGAGCGTGGCATAGCAATCTTTAATATTGTCTACTATGATGCGGATCGCGAGCAGATCGTATATTTCGTTGAACTGCTTGCTGCGCGTCGTCATTTTCTTATAAATGCTGTAGATATGCTTCGGCCGGCCGGATATGTCTCCTTCGATGCCCATTTCCTCCAGCTTCTCTGTGATGCGTCCGATTACATCGGAGATATACTGTTCGCGCTCGGTGCGCTTCTTCTTCATGAGATTGGCGATCCGGTAGTACTGCTGCGGGTTCAAATAGCGGAGAGCGATATCTTCCATCTCCCATTTGATTGCGGAAATACCGAGCCTATGAGCAATCGGGCAAAAGATTTCCAGCGTTTCGTAAGCGATCCGCCGCTGCGCTTCCTCCGACTGATATTTCAGCGTGCGCATATTATGAAGCCGGTCTGCAAGTTTAATAAGAATGACCCGGATATCTTGAGCCATTGCCACAAACATTTTCCGGTAGTTCTCGTTCTGCTGCTCTTCCTTGGAGCGGAATTGAATTTTCTCAAGCTTCGTCAATCCATCTACAACGGCGGCGCAAGGTTCTCCGAACCGGGTTCTGACTTCTTCAAGCGGGACGGTCGTATCTTCGACCACATCATGAAGGAGCGCTGCAATAATCGACAATACATCCATCTGCATATTGACGAGAATTTCCGCAACGGCAACCGGATGCAGGATATATGGCTCTCCCGACTTGCGCACTTGCCCGTGGTGGGCTTGCTCGGCAAATTCGTAGGCTTCCCTGATTCGGTTTAAATCTTGTTCCTTCATATAGGTCGATGCTATGTCAATTAACTGCTCAATGCCCATGAATGTCCCTTTCCGGAAAATTGCGCATGCCGCGCGTTTCGCTTTCCAATCATCATTGCTGCGGAAGCAAAGTACAGCGAAATAACTCCTGCTTGCTTTCTTAAGAAAAACAACCGCATATGCGGCCGCGAAATTTGTATCCCGTCGTTTTCCTCCTATTATGCCTGTTTCTCATGCTTTCCGTCAACCCGAAGCTGCTTGAGCAAGATCGCCTGCAGGGTACAAAAAAAACCGGACAGATGAGCTCAGCTGCTCCTGCCCGGTTGGAATGCCTCATTGTCATGGATTTAATAGGTCACAAGCGAGAAAATATCGATGCCGCCCAGCTTCCCTCGCCCATCGAGATATCCGAGTTCAATTAGAAAAGCGGCTCCCACCACCTCGCCGCCCAGCTGGTTGATGAGGTTGACCGTGGTGGCTATTGTGCCGCCTGTCGCCAGCAAATCATCAGCGATCAATATGCGCTGGCCGGGTTTAATCGCATCTTTATGGATCGCAAGCCTGTCTTTGCCATATTCCAGATCGTAACTTGCTTCGACAACTTCGCCTGGAAGCTTGCCGCTTTTACGGATAGGCACAAAGCCTATTCCAAGGGAAACCGCGAGCGGAGCTCCAACGATAAACCCGCGGGCTTCAGGTCCTGCTATAAGATCGATTTGTTTATCCGCAACTGCTTGCTTGATCGTTTCGATAGCCGAGCCGTAAACCGGCCCGTTGTTTATCAATGTCGTGATATCCTTAAACCGGATTCCCGGCTGTGGAAAATCCGGTATAACGCGAATGTAATCTTTAAAATTCATGAAACGAACACTCCTTCTTTTATCGTTGCCGGTAATTGATCCATCTGCCGCATAATCCAGGCCGCAAGCTCCTTCGTCTCGGCGAATAAAACGCTGTCCGTTTCCACTCGCCGCAACGCTTCCCGATAAGCGGTAGAGTGTGCCAGTTCTTTCTTATCGGGGTTCGCGGCAAGCTGCAGCTGCCCTTCCCGATACATGATGAAGCCAAGCTCCTCGAACACGGTAAGCATGAAGGCTACCGTATCTTGGTTCCACCCCAACATAACTGCGATTCTTCCGGCGCAATCCTCTTGACCGAAGGGAGCGAGGCGGCGGAGCGTCTGGTAAAGCCGTCCGAAATTATCCCTGTCTGTTGCCGCTGTCCAATCCGGGTCAGTGTGCTCATTTCCTGCCGTTATACGTGGGTATGAAGCTTTGCTAAAAGCATCTGAGCCGCCCTTGCGGTGCTCGCCATACAAAGCGTAGACCGCTTCCAGACCTTCACAAGCTCTAATTGCAGCAGCCAGCTTGGCTGCGGAAGGGGGTCTGCCGAGTACAAACAATCTAGAGCAGGATAACGCCCGGATTTCAAGCTCCTCATAGGTAACGACCCTGAGCCCCCCGGGGAGTGCTGCCTTCTGGGACGCTTTCGCCGCTTCCAGCCAAATCGGGGTCGGCACAAGGACCGCGCTGCGGCCGACGTCACTTTCCTTTACCAGCTTACCAAGTACGGAGAAAGAATCTCCCCCGCTGTCCCCTCTTCGGTCGAAAAGCTGGATGTGAGGGATTCGCATATCGCTTACAACAAATTGCGCGCTGCGCCGCCCGTTCCACTCATTAACGGTGAGTTCGCCGACCATCTCGATGGCAGCGCCCTCCGAGAGATCCTCGGCAATCGGACCAAAGCCGAAGCCGATCGCATCCAGCAGTTTCCCTTCGCCGCTAAGCGAAAGCTTCAGATGCTTCTTTTCCTTTCCGATCGTGCGCCGATCGGCGAGAACAACGTCCTTGAGAAGCAATTTTGGCGCCGCATTGCCCGCGCCGTATGGCTCAAGCTGCGACAACTGCTCCAGTATATGCAGCGAGGCGTCATTCATCCCGCATTCCATATCGATTGCAGTCTTTGGCACCCAATCCTCCGCTTTTAACCAATGGTCTGCAAACTCACCCATTCGTGCTTCCAGAAGCCCGAGCTTATCCTGGTGGAGGCTCATTCCTGCCGCGGCCTGATGGCCGCCGTAGTGTTCCAGCAGCTCGCTGCAGCCGGTGAGCGCTTCATAAAGGTTGAAGCCTTCAATCGACCGAGCGGAGCCTTTACACATACCTGTCTCGGGGTCAATGCCGAGTATAAGTGTCGGCTTATAATACTTATCGATAAGCTTGGAGGCGACGATCCCGACAACGCCGACATTCCACCCTTCAGCTGCAAGTACGATTACAGAAGGGTCAGGTGTACCTGCCTCGGCAGCCTGACTGCACTTGTCAGCCCACATCCGCTCGGCTTCCTTCACTATAGCGTCCACAATCCGCTGACGTTCCCGGTTCAGCGTATCAAGCGCAACCGCGGCTTCCGATGCGGCTTCGTCGGTTGCAGCAGTCAGAAGCTTCAAGGCGCCTTCCGCATGATCGAGCCGGCCTGCGGCGTTAATGCGCGGAGCCATGCCGAACGCTACAGCGGTTGCATCGATTTGGTGCGGCTCAATGCCCGCAACCTCGGCCAGCGCTCGGAAACCGGGCTTTTCTCCCTTACGAAGCTGTTCAAGGCCAAGCCTTACGATTATCCGATTCTCGTCTGTCAGAGGCATCAAGTCGGCAATCGTTCCAAGCGCCGCAATATCCGTCCATTCTACCGGGGGCTTGCCTAGCAGCGCATGGGCCAGCTTGAACGCGACGCCGACACCGGCCAGACCTTTAAACGGATAGGAACAATCCTCTTGCTTCGGATTGATCAATGCCAGTGCATCCGGCAAGACGCTCGGCGGTTCATGGTGGTCCGTGACGATAACATCGATGCCAAGAGTGTTGGCATAGGCGATCTGCGGCACGGCGCTTACGCCGGTATCAACTGTCACAATAAGCGTTATGCCTGCTTCTGCAGCGCTGTCGATCGCTTTCTCGTTTAAACCGTAGCCTTCCCTCGTGCGGTGCGGTATGTATGCGTCAAACTTCAATTCAAGTCGATTGAACAAACAGATCATAAGCGCTGTGGAAGAAACCCCATCCGCATCGTAGTCGCCGTAAATAAGCAGCCGCTCGCCGCGCTCTCCCGCCAGCTTGATGCGGCTCACGGCCTCATTCATTCCCTTAAGCAAAAAGGGATCGTGCAAGCATTCAATACCGCCGTATAAGAAGCGGCGCGCCGAATCAACTTCCCCGAATCCCCGCTGTACGAGTATTTTGGCCACTAGCGGCGGTATGGATAACGCGTTGGCTAATTCAGCGGCGCGTTCCTCCCCGCCGGAATCGACAGATGCGATCATCCAGCGTGTTTTCGACCGGATCAATATGGCACCTCCCTTATAATAAAAAAAACAAAACGCTGCTGCTACTGCAGCAGCGTAGGTATATGCTCCTGATTCGGATCGTGATTCGATTTGTACGGATAACCGGGATCGTAAGGCTCGACATGAACAGATACATCCATGACATGGCTGAACCGCTTCATTAGGAAGTATTTGACCCGTTTCGCTATCTCATTGCCTTCCAGCACCGTAATACGCGGATTCACGCTTATAACGACATCCGCAACCACGTAGTGGCCATGCTCGCGTGCACGAAGCTCCTCTACCGTAATAACGCCTTCAATTCGCTGTACCGCAGCTTTGAACTCATTCATGTCAGCAGGCTCCACCTGGTATGAACGGCTTCTCAAGACCGATGCCGAGGCGACGCGGTAGCTGCTGGTAAACACAATCACAACGATGATAAGCGATGCTGCCGGGTCAAAATAGTACAGAACCGGTAAACCAAGAGGTTTGCCCAGCGCAGCTCCCCCCGTTCCGACAATGGCTGCAAGGGAGGCATAAAGGTCCGTTCTCCTTTCCTTCACCGGAAAGAATAGCTCCTTCAAGGCAATGGCGAGCACGACAACCGCAGCCGCTTGCCACGACGGACCTTTGTCGATTCCTTCTGCAATTGATCTGATTGCGGATATGCCGATTTCCAGACCGACGATCATTAACAGAATCGATGCCATTACACCCGCTGCAGCCTCCGTACGACCACGCACGGCCGGTGCCGGAGCGTCAGGCGCACCAAGCTTGCGGCTGCGCCTGATGCCGGTCAAAGAGACAAACGATGACGCCGCATCGGAAGCGGAACGGCACGCATCGGCTAGCAGCGTTTTGCTGCCTGCCTGTAAACCGATTCCGCCTTTCACCGCTGCAATGCAGACATTGCCGAGAAGCCCGGTCCATGCTGCAGACTCCGCCTTGGAGTAACGCTGTTTCGCTGACATGGACGCCTCCTTATTACTGATTTACAACCGGTTGTTTATTCTATGAAGCTGCCTGTGATTTGACTGCGGGTTTCATGTTCTGCTTTTTTTTCAAAAACAGCCAGAGCGGGCTTGCGATAAAGATCGACGAATATGCGCCGCTCACAAGACCGAACAAGATCGCAAGCGAGAACAATTTGATCGAGGCGCTTCCGAAAATAAGCAGGCACACCGCAGCGAGGACAACCGTAAGGACGGTATTGATCGACCGGGTAAACGTCTGCCCTACGCTTGCGTTGACCAGCTTGTCCAGATCTTCCGGCTTTTTGATTTTCGCAAAACGCAGATTCTCGCGGATACGGTCGAAGATAACGATCGTATCGTTAATGGAGTAACCGATAATGGTCAGGACCGCTACGATAAACGGCAGATCTACTTCAAGCCTTAGTATGGAGAAGAGACTGATTACAATAAAAGCGTCATGCAGCAGCGCCACAATCGCCGCGACCGCAAATCGCCACTCGAACCGGATACTGACATAGATGACAATACCGATACTCGCGATAAGGACCGCTTTTATTGCATTCCACTGCAGCTCTTTTGCGATTTCCACATCGACGGTATTCACCTCCGCAGAGGCATCCTTATCGAAATTAGTGGCAAACCCTTGCTTCAGCGTATTCTCCTGATCAGTCGTAAGGATGTTGGGAAAGCGCATCGTTACGCGGTCAGGGACGACCGTCATTTGCGGGCTTCCAAGTCCGTTATCGGCAAGGAATTTCTCAATCTCGCCTTTCTGGCCGGTCAAGTCTTTATTTACCGCTATATCGACACTGGAACCTGCGCGGAAATCAACGCCATAATTCAGGCCGAATATACCAAGAGCAAGAATGCCGAGTACGGTAATGATTAGTGAAAAGATGAAGAAATAACGGGCCTTCTTGACAAAGTCGAATTTTAGGTTGGATGCATAATTAAAGCGCACGAATTTCTTCCTCCTTTACTCCGAAGTATGCCGGTTTCTTCACAGCATTGCTTCGTATTAGCATCGAAAGGAGCATGCGTGAAATAAACACGTTGGTCAGAATACTGACTATAATAGTGAGAATGAGAATAACCGCAAAGCCCCTGACGGAGCCTGTCCCGATAAAGAACATCACAAGGCCTGCGATAGCCGTAGTCACATGAGCGTCGATAATGGTCCGGAACGAGTTTTTGGAACCGGCTTTTTGCGACGACATGATGCTCTTGCCGCTGCGCATCTCCTCTTTGATCCGCTCTGCCATAATGATGTTGGCGTCGACAGCCATCCCTATACCAAGAATAAATGCGGCTATACCCGGCAGCGTGAGGGTTGCGTCGATCAGGTTAAAGCCAAGCAGCAGCAGCCAGATGAAGATAATGATCGATACGCTGGCGATGATCCCCGGCAATCTGTAAAAAAAGATCATAAACAGCAGGATGACCACAGTGGCCAGTAAGCCGGCAAACAGTGTTTCCTGTAATGACTGCAACCCCAGCGTAGCGCCTACGCTTTGGGTATATTTCTCTGTCAGTTTAAGCGGCAGGGCGCCCAGGTTTATCGTGTTTTTGAGTTCCGTAGCTTCATCCCGCGTAAAATTCCCGGTGATTACAGCTTCATTGCTGTTAATCTCCCTCGAAACGTTAGGTGCGGAAAGCTCGCGGTCGTCGAGGAAAATGGCAAGCTGGTTATTCGGGGCCAGTTTGGCAACCTCCCGTGTGACCTCGGCAAACTTGCTGGCGCTCTTCAACTTAATCGAAATTTCATACTCATTGAGATTTGTTTGGCGGACGTCTGCGCCGTTCTGCACGAAGTCGTTCCCGCGAAGTTCGATTTTACAATAGCCCTTGTCCGGAGCGCAGCCTTGCGCGCTTCGGAATGTCAAGTCGGCCGGCTTCTTGAGAATATCGCGTACCTTGGCTTCGTCGCTTACTCCGGCGATCTTAACGCGAATCCTGTTCGTGCCTTCGGTGGTAACGTCCGGCTCGGCGACACCTGTAGCGTTGGCCCGTTCTTCGAGACTTCTGGCCGTTTCAATAAGCGATTCCTTGGTTACTTTGCCGCCCGCTTCAAGAGGCTGCGCTTCGTACAAAATTTCAAATCCACCCTTCAAATCGAGGCCAAGCTTGACCTTGTCCAAGATATACGGGCTTGTTGCACCAACGACGCCGAGTGATACGACGACGATGAGAACGAACGCTAGCAGACGATTCATAATACCCTTAGTTCCCCCTTAAGTTCGCTTGTCAATATTCCTATTATAACGATGGCGCAAAATCGAGTCAAAAAAAAAGGCCCATCTATTAAAAATGGGTACCTCTATACGCGTTTAGCGTCATGAAATTCATAAATCTGGTTACCTTGAGCGACAAAATATCGTTCACCACTTGGTGCATGGCCGGCTCTCCGGTTTTTGCATATTTATCGCTTACGCACTCCCAAATTTCTTTCCCTGTCACATGCTCGTAGCCGACCAGCCTAAACTCCGCCGCCTTGCTGTCGCACAACGATTCAATGGTCGCGTTCCACTCTTCGGTAGTCATCGGCGTGTCTTCGTCCGCCATCGCATGGCCTCCTTACGTATTCTCTTTGCTTATGAATTCGCTATCGCCGGCCGCAATTCCTGCACCCTCATTAAAAAATGGCTGCATGATTATGGACATGCTCCGCATAAACATGGAGATAGGACATGTTGGTCCTGCATGCAATCCGGATACGACCGCCATTCGATAGCAGAAGAAAGAGGGAACGACCGTGACCAAGCAAACATTTATTAAAGGAGCGCTCATCTTACTCACTGCAGGCGTCATAAACCGCATTCTCGCTTTCATTCCACGTATTGCGCTGCCGCGGATCATCGGAGCCGAGGGGGTTGGACTCTACCAGCTTGGCTATCCGTTCTTGATCGTACTCCTTACTTTCTTGACCGGAGGAATCCCGCTTGCCGTCGCCAAATGGATTGCAGAAGCCGAATCCAAGGGCGATCAGGCGCGGGTCAAACAAATTTTCCGAACGGCTATGGCACTTACTGTCGTGCTTTCTTCGCTACTCACGGTCATATTTCTGCTTCTGATTCCCTGGATCACAAGGCATCTCATGACCGATTCCAGGGTTCACCAAACCCTGCTGGTAATGAGTCCCCTGCTCATTATCATCGGCATATCCTCCGTATACCGGGGGTATTTTCAAGGCAAACAAAATATGGTTCCGACCGCAATATCTCAAACGGTGGAGACAATTATCCGGATCATCTTTGCGCTCCTCTTCGCCAGTTGGCTCCTGCCGCTCGGCATTGCCTGGGCTGCCGCAGGTGCCATGATCGGAGTCGTTGCCGGGGAAATCGCCGGGTTTACCGTGCTGCTCTGGCAGTATGTAAGGGAGAAGCGGCGCCAGCCTGCCGACAGGCCGCCGTCTTCCGGAACTGATTCTTTAAACCCAAGCGGCTCGTCCTCGCGCCCGGTTAAGCCCGAGCCGGTGCTGCGCCGGCTTATTAGCCTCTCCGTGCCTGTAACGGCCAGCAGAATGATCGGGTCATTCTCTTATTTACTCGAATCCATCCTTACGGCCCGCGCTTTGGCGGCCGCGGGAATCGCCACCGGAATTGCTACCGCGCAATACGGTGCGCTGCAAGGCATGATAATCCCGATCCTTCTGCTTCCGACAGCGCTCACATATTCACTCGCCGTCTCGCTCGTCCCCTCCCTTTCCGAAGCCGCGGCAAGAGGTGACCGGTCAACGATTCACAAACGGCTTCACCAATCGATGCGGCTCGCACTTGTCAGCGGGGCCCCGTTTATCGTCGTCATGGCTTTGTTCGCAGAACCGATCTGCCGCATATTGTACAATCATGCGGAGATTGCTCCCATGTTGAAATGGATGGCTCCTATCGGTCTTTTTATTTATTTGCAAGCTCCCCTGCAGGCGGCTTTGCAAGCGCTCGATAAGCCTTCAACCGCCCTGATGAACACGTTTATCGGGGCGGTCGTAAAGCTGCTGCTTATCGTGAAATTGGCTTCCGACCCCGATCTCGGCATTTATGGCGCGCTTATTGCCATTAATATCAATATCGTGCTCGTTACCGTGCTGCATTGGATCAGTGTTATGCGCTTCATCGGATTTCGAATGCATATGCTCGACTTTGTCAAAGTGGGAGCAGCTATGGTCATCATGGGCGCCGTGTCTTTATGGATGATGAATCGTCAGGCGCTTCCTGCCTTGTGGCAAAATATGTCTCTCGCCTGTCTGATAGGTCTTGTTATTTACATGTTTCTAATGGTTCGGCTGCGAATCATTGACCGGCATGACATTGCCCGTATCCCTCTGGTCGGAAAATGGTTTCAGTGAAGACGCAAATAGACGGTTCCGGCGCTCTCCAGCAAAGAGATCCGGACCCGTTTCAGCGCCAGTCGATATACAAATTCCCTCTATGGTCAACCGTGCACAAATATACTTGTTTAAAATCGGTCACTCCTCTTTGGCGAAGCGCTTTGTTAAGCCAGAACCGATCTTTACCAAGCTTCTCCAAATTATTTCTCAGCAGTTTTCCATCCATGATAAGAGCCACCGGAAGCGACTCGAAGCGAAACCGCTCCGGGAGCGCATCTGTCTGCGATTTATGCGATCTTTGCTGCAGGCCCTCGGCCCCCGTATGAACATTGTCTTTTCTTATAACCGAAAGTTTGCCGCTCGTCTCCAATATCGCGAAATCGACGTCGGCAATCGATGAAACCTGATTTTCGCGAAGCTGCATCATAAGATCGTCAAGGCTGTACCGCTGCTTTCGCATTTCTTGCCTGTTTAACTTGCCCCGCTCTACGAGCACTACAGGTTTCCCTTCAAACAATAACCGCAGCCGGCGGTTTTTTAACATGACAATGGCCATTCCGATTTGTATAAGCATCAGCAGCGCCATTGGCAGTATCCCGTCAATAATCGGCCGCTTCGTATCCTCGATGACGATTACCGCGATTTCGGCAATCATGACGGAGATTACAAGATCGAATACCGACAGCTTGCCGATCTCCCTTTTCCCCATAAAACGCATAATAAAAAACACGATTACATAGATCAAAGCCGTACGGATCAACAGATTCCATATTTCCAACGGAAACCGACACCTCCTTATCCGCAAAGGCCGCCGCTTTGAGGGCCAGCCGGTCGTGCTGTTATTGTCACCTGCTGGACGTTCACTCATACGGAAGGCTGCCGGCGCAATTTCTGGCAAGAGAGCCAAGCGAGCAGCAGAAAGGCACTTTTTGAATTTGGCAAAAAAGAAGACGTGCATCGAAGCTCGCTTGTACTATTTCGGGCTGCTTGACCATATGTTGTACTAACCGAACCCGTGAATAAACGATAAGAGAGGATGAATCCGATGAGTTCGATCAATCCGATGAAATCAATGAAAAATGTTCCTAAGGCGCAAATTACATCACCGATGCTTTCCGGGATATTATATTCGGCCATTTGGCTGGCCGTGGGGGCGCTCCTGCTTGCATCGCTGCTGCGCTGGGGAAGTATGCATGAGAGTGAGCTTCCTCTCTACAGCTTGGCCGTACACGGCTTGGCAGCTCTTGCAGGAGGTTTTGTAGCCGGTAAACGCGCCGGCCAACGCGGCTGGTACTACGGCGCTTTGCTGGGCATTGTGTATGGCCTTCTTGTGCTTCTTATCAGCTTTCTGGCGTCAAATTCAGGCGTCAGCCTTCGAACGCTCACTATGCTCGGAGAGACCCTGGCATGCGGTTCATTCGGCGGCATTATCGGCGTTAACGCTAAGCGGTCATAAACTGCATACATCTTAGGAACACCATCAAGTTGTAATCGCCCCTTAAAAATGTGCTATACTAAGTCGAGTTGAATCGGGCGATTTTGGTTTTAGGGGGAAAGACACCACCATGAACTTATTTCATAATATGACAACCGTTGGAATTTATACGATGATTGCTGTCGTTGTTCTTCTTGCATATGGCGCACGGACAAATCCATTTCGCATCGGCGGATTGTTTGTTCGGGAGATGGCTGTAAATCGTAAGTACCTTTTCCATTTTGCAGCTCTGATGCTCATCTTGTTTTGTAACAAATTAGAGCTTTCGATTGAGGCAAACATGAGTGGAACTCACGATTTCACCTCTTTATTTCAGTCGATCGAAGGCCATTTCGTGGCGAATTTGCAGCATACCTTCCACAACGATATTTTGACTGCGGTTCTGGCAGTGATGTATGTGGTTGTTTTTCAGGCGCTCCTTATTGCATCCGTCGGAATTTATACGTATCAGGAGAAAAGCCGAAGAATGTATTATGCAATCTGCTACGCCATCATGGTTAATTATCTTGTCGCGATTCCGTTCTATCTGTTCTTTCCAGTCAATGAAGTATGGGCTCACGATTCAAGCGTGCGCTTTCTTATGCTTGATGTTTTCCCTAATTTCGAAACCGAATACCGTTCTTTATCCGGAATCAACAACTGCTTCCCCAGCCTGCATACTTCAATTTCCGTAACACTTGCCGTCCTCGCGATCCGTTCAGGCAATAAACGATGGGCCTGGTTATGCAGTATTAGCGCAGTAATGATCATTTTTGCAATATTTTATCTCGGTATTCACTGGTTGATTGATATGGGCGGCGGTCTGATTCTTGGAGTATTTGCATCGACAGTAGGAATGAGGTTAAGCGCCTTGAACATGAGCCTAAGGAGCCGCCGGCCTAACCATTCGCTTAAAGGAACCCCGGCAAACATAAGTTTTGCGCACGACGATGCGAAGTAATTCCCGGCCGCATAAGCTCGGCCAAGCCAATACCGTTTCGGCTGCATGCCGGAGCGGTTTTTTTCTGTGCGGCAATCTTATAAGCGGAGAGTACAGGTTCATAACTCCAAATAAAATGAACAATTAAAATTCATGACAATACTTGTCTTATTTTTAAAATATGATCTCTATATCGACAGTACGGAAATCCAGAAAGGAGGGCGGTTCTCCATGCGAGGTGACAGGCTGCTTACTATTCTTCTTCTACTGCCGGTAATAATGCCGAAGGCCGGGGTCGGAGGATTTCATCCCCCGGCCCCGGCCTTCTCGTTCTTATGTACCCGGAAGAAAGACTACGCTTTAACTTCTTCCGTCTTTTCTTCCTTCTTCTCTGCAGGGGCCGGTGCGCTTGTCGTTACGTTGTTTACCGCGCTGCGGTCAAACGTAATTTTGGTAGCGTCGTTGACTCGAAGGACGACAATATCGTCGGTGATCTCCAGAATCGTGCCGTGCATTCCGCCAATCGTGACGACTTTATCGCCTTTTTTCAATTGGCTGAGCATTTGATTTCGTTGTTTCGATTTGCGCTGCTGCGGTCGAATAAGCAGAAAATAGAAAACCGCAAACATCAGCACAAACGGGAGAATCGATGCTACTCCTGTCATGGTGTTTCACCCCTTTCCTTAAAATCCCTTATCCGACTCAAACAAGCCGTATTTCTCGAAGAAGGAATTCCGGAAGTCAAGCAGCCGGTCTTCCATAATCGCCTGGCGCACGTCTCTCATAAGCTGCAGTAAAAAATGCAAATTATGATACGTCGTCAGCCGGATTCCGAACGTCTCTTCCGCCTTTATGAGATGGCGAATGTAGGCCCGGGAGTAGTTCTTGCATGTGTAACAGCCGCATTCCGGGTCGAGTGGTCCGAAGTCCTCAGCAAACTTTGCATTGCGGATAACGAGTCTGCCGGTACTTGTCATCGTTGTCCCGTTGCGGGCAATACGAGTCGGCAGCACGCAGTCGAACATATCTATACCGCGGATGGAGCCGTCAATCAGCGCATCGGGCGATCCGACCCCCATCAGGTACCTTGGCTTCCCGGCCGGCAGCAGCGGAACCGTACATTCAAGTACATTGTACATCAGATTCTTAGGTTCGCCGACGCTCAGTCCACCAATAGCATACCCCGGGAAATCCATGGAAGTCAACTCGGTTGCGCTTTGGCGGCGTAAATCTTCAAACATCCCTCCCTGCACAATCGCGAACAATCCCTGATCGCGGGGACGCGCATGAGCCTCTAAGCAGCGCTCGGCCCAACGGGTAGTTCTCTCTAATGACTTCTTCACATAATCATATTCCGCAGGATATGGGGCGCATTCATCAAAAGCCATCATGATATCGGACCCGAGAGCGTTTTGGATCTCCATCGCCTTCTCAGGTGAAAGAAACAGTTTATCGCCGTTCAAGTGGGAGCGGAATTCCACGCCCTCTTCTTTTATTTTGCGCATCTCGCTCAAGCTGAACACTTGAAAGCCGCCGCTATCCGTCAGTATAGCGCGGTCCCAGTTCATAAATTTGTGCAGCCCGCCGGCATCTCGTATGAGTTCGTGACCCGGGCGGATGAACAAATGGTAAGTATTGCTCAGAATAACGTGAGCATCGAGTGTTTTTAGCTCCTCGGGACTCATCGTCTTTACTGTCGCCTGCGTGCCGACCGGCATAAAAGCCGGTGTCTCGATTACACCATGCGGGGTATGCACGCGGCCGAGTCTTGCACCGGACTGTTTACATGTTTTGATCAGTTCATATTTAATCGCCAATTTGCTCTCGTCCAATCCTAGTAGATAAACATTGCATCTCCAAAGCTGAAGAATCGATATTCTCTTTCAATTGCTTCCCGATAGGCATTCATAATCGCCTCGCGGCCGGCCAGTGCGCTGACAAGCATCACCAGCGTCGATTTCGGTAAGTGGAAATTCGTGAGCAGCGCGTCGACAAGCTTGAAAGTATAGCCCGGGAATATAAATATATTGGTCCATCCGCTGCATGCCTTCAGTTCTCCGCCCGGAAACTGCCCGGCCGCCGTTTCAAGCGTTCTCGCCGATGTCGTGCCAACCGCGATAATACGGCCGCCCCGCTCCCGGGTCGATCGCAGCAAAGCTGCGGTCTGCTCATTCAATTCGTAATATTCTGAGTGCATTGCATGTTCTTCGACAAGTTCCACAGACATTGGACGAAAAGTGCCGAGGCCTACGTGCAGAGTGACATAAGCAATATCCACACCTTTGTCCCTTAGTTGCCCCAGAAATGATTGGGTAAAATGCAGCCCCGCAGTAGGGGCAGCGGCTGAACCCTCGTGCTTCGCGTAGACGGTTTGGTATCTTTCGCGGTCTTCAAGTCTTTCTTTGATATAAGGAGGCAGCGGCATCTCGCCAAGGCGGTCAAGCAGCTGCTGAAATATGCCGTTATACTGGAATTCCACAACTCGCTCTCCCATTTCTCCTTCTGCGACCACGGTTGCGCGAAGCAGAGGATTACCGCTTCCGTCGTCGCCAAACGCGAGCTCGGCTCCGGTTTTCAAGCGTTTCCCCGGTTTAGCCAGCGTCTCCCAACGGTCGCCGCCTAACTGCTTTAGCAGCAGAAGCTCGACTTTGGCTCCGGTATCCGGCTTTATTCCGAGCAGCCTTGCCGGCAGCACCCGTGTGTCGTTCAACACAAGCGTATCCCCCGGCTTCAGCATATTTTCAAGCTCGATGAACCTGTGGTGAGCGACATCGCCAGTATGGCGGTTTAGTGACAGCAGACGGGATCCGGTGCGGTCCGCCAGCGGAGTTTGCGCTATCAAGCGCTCCGGTAATTCAAAATCGAATTCATTCACATTCATAGACTGATTCTCATTCCTTAACAATCGTTACGTCTTTGTAGTAGTATTGCAAAATGTACTTGTAGTCATACCCCTGTTCTGCCAAGCCTCGGGCGCCGTATTGGGACAGACCGACTCCATGCCCATAGCCGCTGCCCACAAACCGGAACGCCGTATCTGTCGTCGCGGCTCTCATGTTTCCTTGACCGTCCATTATAAACAAGCTGCCCTTATTCAGTTCTGTTGTTTGGCCTTCGCCCCCGGTCACAGCAAGGGCGCCGCCTGTGTCAGGCCGAGAGCTTATACGGCCACCCGAACCGGCAATCGTCATTCTTGCCATTTCATCAATGTTGAAACGCGTGCTTGGCAAACCGCCGAGAATCGAACGGAATAAGTCCGGATATTTGATATTAAGCCTCTGTCCGTTGACTTGCAGCTCCGTAGGACGGCCGGATGTCCCCGACTGGCTTACCTCAAGGGTTTGAATCGGGGCGGTGACGGGTGACTGAAGTTTCCCCTGCATAAGTGAAAGCAAAGCTCCGGGTGTGAACGGCCCTCTTACCCAGGACATTTCGTTGGATTGCACGACCGTTTCAAGCGACACAACTATGGTTCCCCTGTTTGCAAGCGCGACAGGCTCAACATTGTCCTGAATGAGCGGGATCGGCCGCACCTTGACCCCGTCGCCTTTCACCCGCATCAAAGGCTTGCCGACGGGTGATTTCTGCCCGGTATCCTCAAGCAGATCCTCCCTTATATACCCCACCTCGCCTGTGGGCAGCACTACTCGCTGCCAGTGATACAGACCCAGCTCGGACGATTGGTCCGGACTCTGCACGCTCTTCAAGTAGGGAATGTCGGTACCCCAAATTTCCTTCGCATCGGCTGTCTGGCCGCCGGCGCTGGAAGAAAAGACGCTCTCGATCACCTTGCCGTTATACATCGCCACTTCACCCTTTGTGGCATCCACGGCGACGATCGTAGCCGGCTTCTCGGAACCGATACCGCCATAAGCTTGGCTAAGAGTCGTATCTACCACATGCGCCACTTGAAAACCGAAGCCTTGATAAAGGGCATACGTGCGTGCCGCGACAGCCTGGGACTTAAGAGCCTCAGTCGGCCATGAAGCCGGCATTTCCGCACCGACAACGGAGTACAAGTATTGTTCGAACGGTACTTCGTTGACAACCGTAAGCTTATTGTTAAGTCCGCTTACCTCAAACTGCCCCCGGTAACTGCGGTTATACCGCTCCATCAGCTTAATTCCGGCAGCTCCGGCTGTGGAGAGCCATACCTTTGCTCCGGTCATTGGAACCGAATATAGCGATGTGGGCGAATTCGGCGATTCGGTGAAGGTGTAGTCACTGCGTATCGGTAAGTATACGCACTGTGGATCGGTCTGGTTCAATGTAACTCCGTTACCGGATTTAGCAGCCTGCGCTCTCACATTGTCTAGAGCAGCGATGTCCGGTGCGGCTCCGACGAGTACAGTGAACGATGTGGCACCATCCGCTGTCTGCTTTAAAGCGGGAAACGCGTCGATGCCTGCACTTCCAAGGGATGCGGCCGATTGCTGCGCTTCCGCTTGTGAAGCAAATGTTCCCGTTTCCAAATGGAGTGGGCCTGTGATGTCAGCCTTTGTTTTTCCTGCTGACAGACCTGCTATCGTACCATCCCTTAGCCACCGGTCACCTGCCGCGCTTGCTTCCGCCGCAGAGCTGTATGTACCTTCCAATACTTGATAGACGATTCCATTCGCTTTGGTGAGGGAAGTCAATAATCCGGAGCCCCCAAGAGCTTTCAATCGTTTGACGACGGTAAGCGCCGTCTGGAAATCCGGAGTTTCCAGCAGCTTTGGCTTGTAATCATCAAGCGTAAACCGAATCGTCGCTCCCGCGTTGGTCTGAAACATGGACTTAACGCCCGATGGTTGACGTAAGCCGACCTGCAAGCCGGCCGCAGATGAGAAAGTGGCTGTCGTCGTATTCAGCTTGTATTTTCCGGGAATCTCCATAAAGATGCCCACCCTTATCGTATCCAGATTCGGTACGGCGCCAAGCGAGGGGCGGGCGGTGACAATAGACATAACTGTCATTATCGCTATCATAACAGCAATCAACCGTTTTAAGCGGGGGACCTTCTTGTATAACCTCAAGTGTGACCCTTGCGCTCCTGCTTTATTGTCCGAATATGCGCCTATGGCACGCATCTGCCGCTCATCCCCTTATACTTGATCACGCTTCGGCAGGGTACAAACCCCGTTGTCGCAGCTTTCTTCCGTCTTTCCGAACCAATCATATCTTCTGGCGGCAATATACCTGTATAAAGCGTCCGCAGACCCTCTCATTCCGGGTATCCGGTATAGCGGCGCCAGCCATTTGAAACCCGCTGAAGTACGCAGTATGCGAACGATGCCGTCAGCTCCGGCATATAGCGCTCCCGACCGTTCTACGACATGAAGCTTAGCCAACAGTTGTTCGAGGGGGATTGCTTCGATACCCGGAATTGTCTCCTTATTCTCCTCAAGGGATTGAATGGAAACAAACCGCAGGTCAGCAGACGAATGAAGCTCCTTTATGCGCCGTACTGTGGCGATGCACAAATTGCAGGTTCCGTCGTACAAGATATAAAGCCTCTCGCGCTCGCTCCCGTCAATATTTGATTCCGTCATAACAGCTGGCCGCCTCCTTCAGGCTGCTTATGCGGTAATTTCCCGGCCGCATCCTAATCGTCATTCATCCCGTTCGCAGCTTCCGTTCCACCGCCAAGCTGCTGGGGAACGGGCAAGCCCAGATGCCGGTAAGCAAGCGGAGCGACGACCCGTCCTCGCGGAGTGCGTTGGAGAAAGCCGATTTGCATCAAGTAGGGCTCATAGACATCCTCGATCGTTTGGCTTTCCTCGCCGATCGTTGCGGCGATCGTATCCAGTCCCACCGGACCGCCGCGATAGCTTGTAATCATCGCACGCAGCATTTTGTGATCGATTTGATCGAGTCCGAGCGGATCAACCTGAATCAGCCCGAGAGCTGAACGCGCCAGTTCATGCGTGACGATGCCGTCCCCGCGTACCTGAGCGAAATCGCGGACGCGCTTCAGCAGGCGGTTTGCGATCCGAGGCGTTCCACGCGAGCGCATCGCGATTTCGCGAGCCGCTTCTCCGATTACGCTTACGCCCAATATTTCGGAGGCGCGCGTTACGATGAAAGCCAGCTCGTCAACGTTATAGAATTCGAGCCGGCTCACGACACCGAAGCGGTCGCGAAGCGGCGCCGACAAGAGCCCCGCTCTGGTGGTCGCGCCGATCAGCGTGAATGGCGGCAGTTCGAGCCGCACGGAGCGCGCGCTCGGTCCTTTACCGATCATGATGTCCAGCGCAAAATCCTCCATCGCCGGATAAAGCACCTCCTCCACCGTCCGGTGAAGACGGTGGATCTCGTCGATGAACAAAACATCGCCTTCCTGCAAGTTCGTGAGCAGCGCGGCAAGATCGCCAGGCCGTTCAATGGCGGGACCGCTTGTCGTCCGCAAATTAACGCCAAGCTCGTTGGCGATTATGTTTGAAAGCGTCGTTTTGCCGAGGCCGGGAGGGCCGTACAGCAGAACGTGATCAAGAGCTTCCTTGCGCAGCTTCGCGGCTTCAATGAATACCTTCAAATTATCCTTCACTTGCGATTGGCCGATATATTCGGACAAATAGCGGGGACGCAAACTAAGCTCCACCGCTTGGTCTTCCATCATGAGGTTGGCGGAAATTATCCGGTCGTCCATCCACGCTTGCCCCTCTCCACTCAACCTTTAAACAGCTGCTGCAGCGCCCGCTTCATAAGCGCATCCACCGTCTCGCCGGGCGCGGCCGTGCCTTGAAGTTCATGCCAAGCGCGATCAAGCTCAGCTGCCGTATATCCGAGCGCTGCGAGAGCCTCGCGCGCTTCCTGCCAGACAGTCCCGCCTTCAGCTGCCGGGTCGGCAACGGCTAGTGAACCGTCAACCGATAATCCTGCGGCAGCCGTACTGAAACCGGCTGACACCGCTGCCAGCTTATCTTTCAAATCAAGAATCATCCGCTGAGCCGTCTTCTTGCCGATGCCCGGAAGCTTCATAAGGAACGCGACATTCTCCTGCCGGATCGCAGCGGCAATCGTTTCGGGCTTGCCGCCGGCAAGAATGCCAAGTGCGACTCGCGGTCCGATGCCCGATACGTCCAGCAGCTTACGGAACATCGACTGTTCCTCCCGGCTTTCGAAACCGAATAGAAGTGCGGCATCCTCACGTACATGATGATGCGTATAAATGGTTACAATGTCGTCGGTTTTGGCAAATGCATATGGATTGGGCGTAAATACGCGATACCCGATATCCCGCACATCCACAATGACGTATTCGCTTTCCCAGTGGATGATACGGCCCCTAACATAATCGATCATCGACGCGTCACCTCGTTAATTTTTTGCGTAAGTACGGAGGAATGGGCATGGCAAATCGCAACCGCCAGCGCATCCGCCACGTCGTCGGGCTTCGGAACCGCACTCAGTTTCAAAAACATCCGCACCATCTCCTGCACTTGCCGTTTCTCCGCTTTGCCGTAGCCGACAACCGCCTGCTTGACCTGAAGTGGCGTATACTCCGTAACCGGAAGCCCGCGCTGGGCAGCCGCCAAAATGATTACGCCGCGGGCTTGACCGACGGCAAAAGCCGTCGTAACGTTCTTGTTAAAGAAAAGCTTTTCGACTGCCACTGTGTCCGGCTTATATTTATCGATAAGCGCGCAAGCGGAATCGTAAACCTGCTTCAGCCTCTCCTCTTGAGGAGTATGAGCTGCCGTTTCGATTGAACCGTATTGGACGGGAACGAGCTTGCTCCCGATTTTGTCAATGAATCCGAACCCTGCGATGGCAATGCCCGGATCGATTCCTAATACCCGCAAAACGATTCTCCCCTTCAAGCCAATCAGGTGGACAAAATTGGCTTCTACCCATTATAGCAAATGATAGGCGAAATGAGAACGCGCGTTTTGTCCCTTATTCCCTATCCCCTGTTCCTCCCCCAAGAAAACGGGATTACCGTCCTTGCGCGGTGCAAGAATACGTTGGACGCAAAAAAAGGGCGTGCGTATTTTCGCACGTCCACTTCTTTGTTTCATATCCTTTAGTAGGTGGGTTTCATCACTTTCTCGCTCTTGTCCACCGCAAAATCGCTGAAGCTCGATAATACGCTGTTATAATCATCTATATCGCTGATGCGAATGCCGTTTACCAGTTCATTGAACCGTTCCTTCGGCAGGCTGCTCTCCATATAGTTCACGTCAAGCTGGAAAAAGGTGCGAAGCACCTTTTCTTTCTTCGGGGGACCTTCAAAGAGGGATAAATTCCCTGCCTTATCCAGGCTCATATAAGCATTTTCCTTGCAGGCGTCCGACAAATCCTGAATTCGCTGCTCCATGATCACCGCGCCGGCCTGGTCCATTACCGCCGTCCAGTCCGAATGCCGCTTCAGCAATCCTAGGACCGACTTTGCGTCCATTCTGCCAAGCCGTTTTGTTTCGTCCCCGCATAGGTAAATTCGATGAAGCTTTACGGTGATAGGCCCTTTATGGCTGGCAAGAACCTGAATAACGCTGCCTTTGTTCCTTTCAGGCGAATGAACGTCCGCGCCGGCATGTCCTTCTTTGGAAGACAACAGTATATGCGACGTACTTGATACCATCAATTTGGCGTTAACGGCGGCCGGTTCGGCAAGCAAAGCCAGTAAGCCGAGCAGACAGCCAAGCGTCCAGAGCGGACGCCGGCCTCGGCGAAGCCGCTTTTTCAGTTGCTTCCACAGGCTGAATTCCATCATGGAGGAACTCCCCTTTTTACCTTTTTTGCTAGTGTTTCTCCTCGGATGGGGAAATATGCACGGATCAAATCAAAATTAAACGAGGCTCTACCTCCGGCCAATCAGAAGTAGAGCCCCTTGTATTGGTTAAAGCAAATCCGTTTTTATCGGTTAATCCACGGGAGACTGTTCCGCCGCTTGTTCTCAGTCTGACGAGCTGTGCGAATTGACGCTTTTGCCGCTGTCTTTCGGGATTTAACCGGCTTGCTGCTTTTAGGCTGTTCGACTTTGTCAACCCGCACATCTGCATTTTCCACCCGATCCTTACATCCGCAATCGCATGGTTTCTTAACGACTCCGGCTGTTTGAAGCGGGGAAACTTGGCCGTAGCCGACATAATTATACGATTGAAATGGCGCTTCCATACCACCTGCGGCTGCCGGAGATACAGCAGAGGGATAGCCTCCATAGCCGTGGCCGCCGCCAAATGGACTGACGCCTGCCGGCGAGACCATTTGATGCCCGAAGCCATAGCTTCCTCCGCCTCCGCCTAACCCCCCGACGCCTGCCGGCGAAACCGTTTGAGGCCCGAAGCCGTAGGATCCTCCTCCACCGTGAACCCCTCCGACACCTGACGGTGAGCCCATGGCCGGACTGCAGCCATAGTCTCCCCCGCTTCCGTCGCCGAACCCGCCGACGCCTGCCGGCGAAACCATATGATGACCGAAGCCGTAGCTTCCTCCCCCTCCATCGCCGAACCCGCCGACGCCTGCCGGAGAGACCATTTGATGACCGAAGCCGTAGCCTCCTCCCCCTCCATCGCCGAATCCACCGACGCCTGCCGGAGAGACCATTTGATGACCGAAGCCGTAGCTTCCTCCGCCTCCACCGAACCCTCCGACACCTGACGGGGAGACCATAGCCGGTTCGTAGCCGTAGCTTCCTCCGCCTCCACCGCCGAAGCCGCCGATCGCCGGTGAACCCAAGTCCGCACCATGGCCATAGCTTTGTTGCTCGCAATAAGGGTCCGCACTAAAAGGGGATACCATTTGGTGGTCATACCCATACCCACCGCCGTACGGATGCATTCCTGCAGGTGAAACAAGCTCCGGTCCGCAATCGTCTTGCGTCTGATACGGGCCCGTCATCTGTTGCCCCCAAGAACCAAAATGAACTTTTGAAGGCGCACCCCAAGGCAGAGTGGCAGCTCCCATAACACTTTCCGGCGGACACCAATCCGGTGCAGCAGCCGAAGCCGGACTCACCATCCCCGCCGACATCGGTTGCGGATAACCGTATCCGCCCGTCGTTCCTGGATATACCGACGGGTATGTCGCCGGGTAACCGTAACCATGGCCATAACCAGGCATTTGCGCCGCGGGAGAGACCGCTCCCTGAACTTGCGGCATATCATACATTGACATCACTTCAGTTGCGGGCATGCCATACTGCTTGAATAAATCAATATGCTGCTCATATTCGATATGCATCGGGTATGCTTTCTTCTGGGCCGGCTGCTGGACAATCGGCATGGTTATAGGGGCCGGCAGCGGCGCGGGTACCGCCGCGGGTAGCGGCATGGGTACGGGCGCCGGCATTGGAGCCGTGTCCGCGATCGGAGCGGTAAACGGTTTTTCTCCGGTCGGCTTTTTCCCGATCAACGGCGCAGTCGGAATTTTGCCCATCAAACCTTGTACTCCCTGAAGCATCGACATCGGATGAAGCGGTGTATGCGACGAATGCGACGAACCGCCAAAGGGATGCTGCGTGGTATGCATTTCAGGCGGCATACCGCTTGGCGTCCCCGACTTCGGAATGTTGACCAGCTCCCCCGTCAGCAGAGCGTTCGGATTCTTGAGCTGCGGATTCGCCTTTATCATGTCGCTTAAAGGAACGCCCCACGCTTTCGAAAGCTTCCAAAGGGTATCGCCCTGTTTGACGGCATGCTGGTGCATAATTTCCATGTTCGATGCCATGCTTGTCGGGATCTTGACTTTCATCCCCACATCGATCATATCCGGATTCGCTATGTTCGGGTTAAGCTTGAGTACCTCTTCAAGCGAAACATTATACTTCTGGGCTATCATGTATAACGTATCGCCTTTTTTAACAATATGAATTTTCACTCGACACTTACCTCCTGTCACGGACTGTTTGTTTGCGGGCAGTCGCGGCAAACGCCCGTTATCAATCACTACATCCTATGCAGGAGATAGGCGACTGTCACCCTCCCGGGCAAAAAAAAGTTGGGGCCAATCACCCGGAATTGCCGGAGATGGTCCCAACTTCACCTCAAACCATGACAGCCGTGCGGCCATGTTTTGACTATTCGAATACTTTTACGCCATCAACCTCAACGATTTTACGGAATTCAGCAAGCAGATGAGTAGTTATCGGACCCGCCTTGCCTGCTCCTATCTTACGGCCGTCCACCTCGCGTACAGCAATAACCTCGGCTGCCGTGCCGGTAAAGAACACTTCGTCGGCCACATACACATCGTGAAGCGTGAACGGCTCTTCCTTCAGCTTGTAACCAAGCTTGTCGCACAGGTCGATAATTGCCGCGCGTGTAATGCCTTCCAGCGCTCCGATGTAGCAAGGAGGCGTGTACACGACCCCTTTCTTAATAATAAAAATATTATCGCTTGAGCCTTCCGCTACATAACCCTGCGCGTTAAGCATAATTGCCTCGCCGACACCGGCAAGATTAGCCTGGATTTTCACGAGAATATTATTCAGGTAGTTCAGCGACTTGATCTTCGGGTTAAGCGCATCGGGAATGTTGCGGCGCTGCGTTACGGACACCGACACGAGTCCGTCCCGGTAAGCTTCCGGCGGGTAAATAGCCAGCTGTTCAACGATAATGATAATCCAAGCCTGCGGACAGCGCGTAGGGTCGAGGCCAAGATTGCCGGGACCGCGTGAGACGACGAGTCGTATGTAACCTTCTCGAAGCCCGTTGCGCCGAATCGTTTCGACTAGCGCTTGTTCCATTTCCTCATAGGTCAGCGGAATGTCAAGCATAATGGATTTCGCCGAGTCGTACAGCCTGTCGAGGTGCTCCTTGCATTTGAAAATATTACCGTTGTAAATACGGATACCCTCGAAGATCCCGTCCCCATAAAGGAACCCGTGATCGTAAACCGATACTTTCGCATTTTCTTTAGTAACATAATCTCCATTTAAATATATCACTTGCTCTGCCATGACTGTGGAACACCTCCGGAAAATGTTTGCTTATGCTTCGTTGTAAGTAAAGCTGGGATAGCTCCCCAGTATTCGAGCCTGACAACCGATTGCCTCGATTTCGGCGATGGCCGAAGGCAGCAGTACAGAGTCAAGCGACATTTCAACGTCGATAAGAAAATAGTAATTGCCGAGCTTCTTCTTTGTCGGACGTGACTCGATTCGAGAAAGGTTGATTCTCCGCCAGGCGAAGGCCGACAGCACTTGATGCAGCGCCCCCGGATAGTCTTCCGGCAGCGTAATCAGAAGACTTGTTTTATGGACCCCCGACTCTCTGCTGCCAAACGGCTTCGCCCCGACAAGCAGAAATCTGGTGAAATTGTTGTCATGGTCCGTTACGCCCCGCTCCAGCACATCAAGTCCGTTATTAACCGCTGCCGTCGTTTGTCCGATCGCGACCCACCCGCTGTGCGGGTTATTCCGTACAATGCGCACCGCTTCTGATGTGCTGCCGACATGCTCCAGCTCGGCATGCGGTATATGCTTGCGCAAGTATTGGAGGCACTGCGCCATAGCAACGGGATGGCTGAGCACTTTTACGATTCTGCTGTAATCGAGCTTGCCGTCTTCACCGGACAATTCACGAAGGGGACCGATCAGATTTTGAATCGATGGATATATCCATTCCGCCTGAATCGGCAGATCCACCTCATCGATCAGCCAGTCGGTATGCAGGTTGACGGAGCCGTCAATCGTATTTTCAATCGGAATGATGCTGTAATCGGTTCGGCCATCGGCTGTGGAAAGAAAGACATCCGCAATGATTCGGTGATATTTGTAGTCGACCTCAACACCGGAAAATAAGTATCTCGCCGCTTCGTCCGATGTCGAACCTTGCGGCAAACACGCTACGCTTATCATGCCCTGACTTCTCCTTTAATCCGCTTCAGTAACGAGGAGCCTGAATCTTCGAGGCGCAGCAGCGTCAGCTCCGGGCCGTTGCTGCAGGGCTTCAGCCACATCGTCATCGCTTCTATGCCTTCATTATGGAGTGTATCGATCAAGAACCGCTCGAGCTCCTCCTTGCGCGGGCTGTTTCGTTCGACAAGCGCAAGCAGCGTAGGGCCGGCGCCGCTCAAAGCGGCTCCAAGCGCCCCGTGTTCTGTCGCTTGTTCAAGTATTTCGCTCATCCCGGGGATTAGCGCCGCCCGGTAAGGCTGATGCAGCCGGTCGCGCATCGCATGCTTGATGAGATCAAGCCGTCCGCTTGCCAGCGCGGCTACGAGCAGCGAGCTGCTGCCGACGTTAAACACGGCGTCCGCCAGCGCGATTTGCGAAGGCAAAGCGTGGCGCGCTTTTTCCGTCGCTAACTGAAACGCGGGAATCGCTACCAGAACCTCGAGTTCCGAATGCGGCTCGAGCCGCACCTTCTCGGCACGACTGCCATCCCATGCGGACACGACAATGCCGCCGAACAATGAGGCGCCGACGTTGTCGGGATGCCCTTCAAGCTCTGTTGCCATTTGAAACAGCCTGTCATCATCAAGGGGGCTGCCGATCAGAGCGTTAGCCGCGACAAGCGCCCCAACGATAGCGGAAGCGCTGCTTCCGAGCCCGCGAGTAAGCGGAATGTCGCTGTACATGGCAATATGCAGCTCAGGAACCGATATACCCGCTTTCTCGAACACCATCTGAGCTACTTTATAAATAAGATTGGACTTGTCCCGCGCGATACCGTCCAATCCGTCTCCGTATAGGTCGATTATCGTGCGGCCGTCTTTGGATGCGGACATTTCGATCCAAGCATAGAGTGATAACGCCATTCCCAGCGTATCGAAGCCAGGGCCAAGATTGGCGGTACTGGCCGGAACTTTTACGATCACCCGGCGGTCAGTCATAACGGATCACCTTCCGGCCTGGAGAACCGCCTGCTTTCGTAATGAAATTTAAAAACAAGTGTCTGAAGCAAACCGAGGTATCTCATAATGACCTGAAAGGACTCCTTCATATAAAAAAATGATGTTCTGCTTAACCTTCTACGCGGTAAACGCTCTTGACTATTTTCACGACATCCATCGCCTCAAATCGCTGCAGCACCTTTTGGACCGCCGCCTTGTTTGCATCATGCGTAATGATGATGATCTCCGCTTCCGGGTTGCTTGCATTCGGCTGCTGAAGCACCGACTCGAGGCTGACCTCGAATTCGGCGAATGCCTGTGTAATGCGGGCCAGAACACCTGCCCGGTCATCCACATGCAGCAGCATAAAATATTTCGAAGCGATCTGCTCGTCGGTTTTGAGCTTCTTCTCTTTGTATGAGAGCAGCGCCTGTTTGCCGTTAACGCCAAGCTTCAGGTTCTTCACGACAGCGACAAGGTCCGCCACAATGGATGTGGCCGTCGGAAGCTCCCCGGCTCCTGCGCCGTAAAACATCGTCTCGCCTACTGCTTCGCCATATACGTATACCGCATTATAAATACCATTAACGGATGCGATCGGGTGTGTCTGCTTCACCATTGTCGGCTGTACGCTTACACTGATGTAGTCGTCCTGACGCTCTGCGATTCCGAGAAGCTTAACCTCATAACCCAGCCGCTTTGCATAAAGTATGTCCTCACGGCTTACCGACGAAATCCCCTTCACAGTGACATCCTCGAGCGCAATATTCGCGCGGAAGCCGAGCGTCGCAAGAATCGTCATTTTGCGCGCAGCGTCGAGTCCTTCGACATCGGAGGTTGGGTCGGCTTCGGCGTAGCCGAGCTGCTGTGCTTCTTTGAGCACATCGGCGTATTCTGCACCTTCCTGGCTCATTTTCGTCAAAATATAATTCGTCGTACCGTTAACGATACCCATAATTTTCGTAATGCGGTCTGATGAAAAGCCTTCGATCAGCGTTCGGATAATCGGAATGCCGCCCGCAACACTTGCTTCGTAGAGGACGTCGCAGTGCTGCTCCTGCGCTTTTGCCAATATTTCCGGACCATGCAGAGCCATCAGATCTTTATTCGCGGTCACCACATGCTTCCCACGGGCAAGAGCCTCTAATATATAGCCTTTCGTCAGCTCGATACCACCCATTACTTCAACGATGACATCTATATCCGGGTTATGAATGATATCCCACGGGTCTTCAGTCAGCTTATCTTGATCGATGTTGACCGAGCGGATTTTACTTTTGTTTTGAACGAGTATCTTCTCAATAACGATCGGCGAGCCGACCTGACTTTTCAAATCTTCCTGATGGCCTTCAACGATCCGGACGACTCCCGTTCCAACTGTTCCGAGGCCCAGCAGCCCAACTTTTACCGGTTTCATAGTTTCTCCTCCGTCATCTGTTCTATCCTTGTCCGATAACCGACGCCTTGTGCACGCCGTCTTGCCTGCGAATTGCCTCGATAAGCTCCGATAACTCTCCGCCCATCAGCGACGTATCGACGGAAATGACGACATTCGCCATTCCCTGCAGCGGTATGGTTTGATGAATCGTGAGCACGTTTCCTTCATAACCGGCGACAAGCCCGAGAACCTTGGACAGCACGCCGGAACGGTGCACCAAATCCATGGATATCGTGACAATCCTCTCTCGCTCGAGCTGATTCAGCAAATGAACTCCGTCTTTATACTTGTAGAAGGCACTCCGGCTTAAGCCTACCCTCTCCGCCGCTTCATGAACGGTAGCGGCTTCGCCGCGCTGAAGCATTTCTTTCACCTGGATCGTCTTGACGATCCCTTCCGGTAAAATATCCTCGCGGACGACAAAGTATCGTTCCATCACCGGTCGTCCTCCTATAAAAGACATTTGTTCGTGTATAGTGGACATTATAGCGGATATTACGTGCGGCGGCAATAGGCAAAGCAGATGAACACAATATTTCCATTATAACCGATTTTAACGGTCCGTGGGAAAAGCAAAAAAGATGAGCCGGCTTTGAGCCGTCCCATCCTTCCGACTGACCATATGATTGGCCGCAGAGCTGCGGTTTATTGATAAAAATAGTCGCTGCCTTCGAAAAACTCGAAGGAAAAATCGCCGATTCTGACCGTATCCCCGTCCTTCGCGCCGATTTTGCGAAGCTCCGCATCCACGCCCATCTTACGCAGCGTACGGGCAAACCTCATCACCGCATCATGAGTGTTCAGATTAACGCGCTTCATAAATTTCTCGATCGACGCGCTTTCGACGACGAAGCCTTCATTCTCTTTGCGAACGGTGAACGATTGGTCTTCCTGCTTGTCCAGCGTATATACTTTACGCTCCGCGACATCTTTAACCTCTTCAATGAGCGGCATCTCAGGGACGGTCTCAAGCAGGTCTGCGGCCTTGTAAAGCAGCTCTTGAACGCCCTGTTTCGTAAGCGAGGACATCGGAATTATCTCATGCTTCTTACCGCCCTCGGACGCCTCCAGTTGTTCGCGGAACAGCTCCAGCTGCTCATCCGTGCCCGGCATGTCCATTTTGTTGGCAGCAATAATTTGCGGCCGCTCCGCAAGCAGCGGGTTGTACAGCTTAAGCTCTTCGTTGATTTTTACCCAATCCTCGAACGGGTCCCGCCCTTCCGAGCCGGCCATGTCCACTACGTGCACAATTACGCGAGTACGCTCGACATGCCTCAGGAAGTCGTGTCCCAGACCGACGCCTTCATGCGCGCCCTCAATCAATCCGGGCAGATCCGCCATAACAAAGCTGCGGCCATCCCCGACTTCAACTACCCCGAGATTAGGCGATAGAGTCGTGAAATGGTAAGCGCCGATCTTTGGTCTTGCGCCGGATACAACCGACAGCAGCGTTGACTTGCCTACGCTCGGAAATCCGACGAGCCCTACATCCGCCATCACCTTCAGCTCAAGAACAATCCATCGTTCTTCGCCCTCTTCGCCGTTCTCCGCGAAATCCGGCGCCGGATTGCTTACCGTTGCGAACCGGCAGTTACCCCTGCCGCCACGACCTCCACGGGCAACAATAACCTGCTGCCCGTGCTGCGTCATATCGGCGATAACCTCCTGGGTATCATCGTCAATAATGACGGTGCCGGGCGGAATACGAACGACCATATTATCCGCGTTGGCCCCGTGCATCGTCTTCACCTTGCCGCGTTCGCCTCGTTCCCCTTTAAAATGCTTCTGGTAACGAAAATCCATAAGCGTACGCAGCCCTTCATCCACGCGAAAAATAACATCCGCGCCTTTACCTCCGTCTCCTCCGGCCGGGCCGCCCTCCGGGACGTATTTCTCACGCCGGTAGGATACGATACCGTTACCGCCGTCTCCACCTTTTACAAATATCTTTGCTTTATCGACAAACATTCCCTAGCCTCCGTTTTAGTTCCAAAACTCTACCTGAAGCGCCATATTGTCCGGCTGCAAACCGGAGCCGGACAGCTTCAGCGGCGATCCCTTTAACGCTCGCTTGCATTTCTGTTTCCACTCATTCATATCTTTCAGCCCGCCGTCGTAATGAAACGAAACGGTCATGGTCTTCTCGTCATACGATAAATCAAGCAGCAGCTTGGCTGCTTCGCCCGTACCCTGCTTGACTGCGAAGCGATAGGCGTTAATGATCTCCACAACCGTTTCCGCGGCACGCTCCCCATTAATAGGCAGTTCCGCAATATTCAGGTCACCGTCAATCTCAATATCGAGCTCTACCGAGTGCGTAAGCGTACGGAACGATTGTAAGAACGTTACAAGAGACGGAATCCCGAGCTTCGCAATTTTGCTCTCGGTCATCATCCGCTCCCTTATCTGTTCCACGTACTGCACCGTCTTATCCGCCTTCTGCATTCTGATATATCCGTACAGCACCTGGAGGTCGTTCATCCAGTCATGACGATGATGATTTAACGTTTGAACCGACACAGTTTGTAATGCATGGATGGTACGAGCCATGCGCACCGCCTGTTCTTTCCTTTCACACCATACCCAAAGCGCAGCCGCAGCAATGATCCATACCGTAAATACCGCAAAGAACCAAAACTCGGAACGCCAGATGAAAGCCGCTGCCGCAGGAAGCAGTACGGAAACGGCACCATATTGCTTTGTTGTTCTAAAGCGATTCATGAACCGATCCTACTTTCCTGTTCTTTCATTGCCTTAATCAGTATAGCATGAGAAGCAGGCAATATCACAAGCCTCGGAAACGCTTTTTTTCAAAAAAAAAGGAAGCCCCGGCCTGCATGCAGACCGGGGCGAACTTTGTTATTACATTTCGACTGCCGCAGCAACGGGAGCCGCTTCGACCGGATAGACGCTCACTTTCTTGCGCTCGCGTCCATAACGCTCGAACTTAACCACGCCTTCGACTTTTGCGAAAAGTGTATCGTCTTTACCGATCCCGACGTTATTGCCTGGGTGGATTTTCGTTCCGCGTTGACGGAAGAGAATGCTGCCTGCCGTTACCAATTGGCCGTCAGCGCGTTTTGCGCCGAGACGTTTGGATTGGCTGTCCCGTCCGTTCTTTGTGGAACCGACACCTTTCTTCGAAGCGAAAAGCTGAAGATTCAGTTTCAACATGGTAATTCCCTCCTTTATGACCGAAATTGTTGACGAATTTGAACGTAGTTGCCGTAGGAGGCTGCGATTGCGTTCAGCATCACAATCATCGATTCCAGAAGCAGCTGGACCCGTTCGTTCGCCGAAGGGTCCGAATGCTCCGGAATTTCCGAGTGGAGCCAGCCGTTGTTCATGGAAGCCGGAAGCTCGATGCCTGCCAGCTCCTCAATAGCGTTGACGGTGCCGACGGAAACCGCCGATACCCCGGCGCAAACAATGTCTTTGCCCGGTTTCGCGTACTTGGCGTGTCCCTCAATCGCAAACGATACGATCCGCCGATCAGAGGCGGATTGCCGCACAATGGTGATCGTGATCATCGATTGTCCTCTTAAGCTTGGATTTTGCCAATCGTAACTTTCGTGTACGGCTGACGATGACCTTGCTTACGGCGGTAGTTTTTCTTCGCCTTGTATTTGTAAACGATAATTTTTTGACCTTTGCCGTGTTTTTCGACTGTAGCCGTTACTGTTGCGCCGGCAACAACCGGAGTACCCGTAACGAAACCGTCGCCATTGGAAACAGCCAATACGCGGTCGAACGTTACGTTCTCACCGTCTCCAGCGTCCAATTTCTCGATGTAAAGAACATCGCCCTCTTGAACTTTGTACTGTTTGCCGCCCGTTTCAATAATTGCGAACATGTAGTGCACCTCCTTATTCTCGAAGACTCGCCTGATTCAGGTGCCGGACTTAAGATCTTGCGCCGTACTTGTTAACCTGTTCTGTGCGGTATATGCATGCGCGGGAAAAGCCCGCTTTTACAGGCACCATAATATATTAACACGAGTGATATCTAAATAGCAATACTCGATTATTGTTCTCAATCGCCCTCCATGTCTATCGCCGTGTCAATATCTATCATTCAACAATATGCTATGAATATCCATCAGAGACATCTGGTAGTTTTATATATTTGCCGGGAGGTGATTACCCAATGGTTGTGTTGTTTATTATCGCTGTCGCCGGGGCAGTTCTGTACTATTTGCTTCGACCGCCGGTTCCCGAAGTTTCCTGGACCCGAGAGCATGATCAAAAGCAGCTTGTACAGAAGGAACTGCCAACATACTCGCATATTCAATTGTAAATATCACCAAGCTCAGCCCGGGAGTGATTATTATTCATGTATGGGTCTGCCGCAATAACCATAACGATTTTCTCATTTATAATGACCGTTGTCCTCATCTTATGGAGGCCAAGGGAACTAAATGAGGCAATACCTTCCACCATCGGCGCAGTACTTGTTTTGTTAAGCGGAACTGTTTCTTTATCTGATTTTGGAGAGATCAGCTCTAAAGTGAGCGGTGCCGCCATTACGATTATGGCAACAATCGTCATGGCAGTTGTTTTGGAAAGCTTCGGTTTCTTTAATTGGGCTGCACAAGGTCTGGCTGCCAGAGCAAAGGGATCGGGTATACGATTGTTTTGGTATGTTAACCTGATTTGTTTTCTGATGACCCTGTTTTTCAATAACGACGGCAGCATTCTCATCACAACGCCGATATTGCTCATCCTATTGAACAATCTGGGACTTAAAAATCATCAAAAAATACCTTATTTACTTTCCGGAGCGCTTGTTGCAACGGCGTCCAGTGCCCCGATCGGGGTAAGTAACATCGTAAATTTAATAGCTCTTAAAATCGTTCATATGAGCTTGTACATGCATACGATCATGATGTTCGTTCCTGCCACCCTTGGTCTGTTATTTCTGGTGTTGCTCCTTTTTTTATGCAGCTATCGGGTGATCCCAAAGAAGATCCCGACCTTAAGCGGTAACCACTGGATCATCGGCCCCGGCGCGCTGCATCATCCGTTAAAGGAGCGGCCAATTTCTCGGCTCGGTAACTTGAACCCAGAGCAGTTAACGAGGTTCATGCAAAAAATATTGCTGTTTGTGTTTTGCGTTCGCATCAGTTTGTTTGTCGCCTCGTATTTTGCCTTATCGATTGAACTTGTTTCCGTCATTGGCTCATCTCTGCTGCTTGGATGGAGATGGTATTACTTAAAAATGACACCTGTAGATATGTTAAAGAAGACGCCATGGCATATTCTTGTATTCGCATTTGGCATGTACGTTATTATTTACGGTCTGCATAATATCGGTCTTACTCAGCTGCTGGTTTCCTACTTCAATCCCATTGTCAGCGGGAGTCTGCTGAATGCAAGTTTGATAATGGGAGCCATCCAAAGCATCATGTCCACGTTGTTTAATAACCATCCTGCCTTAATGATCGGTACACTTACCTTAACGGAAATGAACCTTGATCCGCTGTCTCTGAAAATCGCTTATTTAGCCAACGTTATCGGAAGTGATATCGGCTCGCTGCTGCTGCCCATCGGCACATTGGCATCCTTAATCTGGATGCACATTTTAAGAAAAAACAAAGTAAAGATTCATTGGAAAGATTACACCAAGGTTACGATAATTGTAATTCCACCAACCGTGTTATTTACCCTTATCGTTTTATACTACTGGGTAAGCTGGATCTATTGATGCCGGAAGGAGAGAACATAATGAAATTAATCAAACCTTATTTCGGTAATTTCGTAGAAATAGAAGTCATTTCCGATAAAAAAATATCCGGTTTGCTAATCGATAGCGGACCGGATTATATAGTTATGAATAAAGAAAATAAATATTACTATTTGCCAGTAAATCATGTTGTGTTAATTGAATCTACTCGGGAACCGCAATATTCCGTATCCGTGTCACCTGACTGGAAGGCCGACGGGAAACCTTTCAAAACCTTGCTGCAGCTTGCGAAAAACGGCTTAATCGAGCTGTATGTTACCGGTCATCTGCCGTTATACGGACAAATTGTAGACGTTATGGACGATTACATCGTTTTTAACGCTGTGCGGCACGGCATCTCGTATATTCCCATTTTCCATATCAAATGGGTTTCTCCTGCTTTCGACAGTGGGTTTATGCCGGACAAAAAACCTGCTCCGGAAGCTTCCGCTCCGTTTAAAGCAACTTGGCGGGAACAACTCGAAACTTGCTTGGGCCACATTGTCGTCATCGATTTGGGACTCCGCCAGAATCAATCCGGCTGCCTTAAAACGATAGAGAACAATATGGTAGAAATTGTTACACCGGATAACATATCCAGGTGCTGGAATATCACACACATCAAATCCATTCATTTCCCATGACTGCCAGCGACGATGATTTAGCACTATCAACCTAGACTTTACCCCTGCCTTTGCACACACTGCACGTTTGAAGCAATTGATGCATGGCATGCTCGCGTACTTTCTTGCGTGTCAGTTCAAGCAATCCAAGCCTTGTCCAGCCAACAACCTGGCACTTGGTCCGATCCCGCCGCACCAGCGTTTCCAGGCGATGCATAATTTGTTCGCGGTGTTCTTCCTGTTCCATGTCGATAAAGTCAACGATAATAATGCCGCCGACATCCCGAAGTCGAAGCAGCCTTGCAATTTGATCCGCCGCTTCCATATTCGTCCGGAATACCGTATCCTCCAAATCGCTGGTACCGACAAATTTACCGGTATTAACGTCTATAACCGTCAGCGCCTCCGTCTGATCCCACACCAAATCGCCGCCGCAGTCCAGAAGGATTCGCCGCTCAAACGCTTGCTTCAACTGATCGCTGACACGATAACGGCTTAACAGTTTGCCTGAATCGGAAGCCGGATCCGCATAAAGCCGCAGACGAGAGAGGAATGTCGGCGCCATTTGCTTCATTAAAGCTTCCGTCTCCTCATAGCTCTCAGGGTGATCAATCCATACCTCGTCCATCTCGGAGGAAAGCAGATCCCTTACGAGCCGCCGGACCAAGCCAGCCTCCCGGTGAAGCAGTGCGGGCGCAGGCTCATGCTTCGCACGATCATTTATACCCTGCCACAGCTCGCGGAGAAAGCAGACATCGGACTGCAGGGCGTCGAAACTCTCGCCCTCAGCCGCTGTGCGCATAATGACACCCTCACCTGGATCGCGGATCGATTCGCCGATCGAACGAAGCTTGGAGCGTTCATGCTCGCTTGTCACTTTCTTCGAGACGCCGACATAATCCGCGACCGGCATATAGACCAGAAAGCGGCCTGGCAGCGAGACGTGAGTCGTCACACGGGCGCCTTTGCTTCCGAACGGTTCTTTCATCACTTGAACAACAACTTCTTGTCCTGCTTTGAGAAGCTGCGCGATCGCCGGTTTCTCCTTCGGCTGCCGCTCCAAATGCGGATGCAGAACGTCATCTATATAAAGAAAAGCGTTCTTGGCAAGTCCGATATCGACGAATGCGGCCTGCATCCCGGGAAGCACATTCACGACACGGCCTTTATAGATACTTCCGACAAGCTGTCCCGCGCCTTCTTCGGATTTCTCCATAAAAAATTCGACTAGACGGCCATCTTCGAGGATCGCCGTTTGCAGCATATTCCCTTGTCCTTGCACAAGCATTTGCTTCATCTTTACCGACCACCTGCCCAGTAGGTCATTCTGGGTCTTATTTTACATGAAAAGCTCCAATACTGCACGGTCTGGCTTCCCATCAGCCAAAAACCCGTTGACCAGCCGCTGCTCGGGAAGTACGGCCATTATCCGTCCTCCCTCTTCCATAACGACGATTAAATGATAGCTGTCCCTTTTGAATAGGCGCAGCGCGGCAGACACGGTGTGGCGTTTGGAAACAACGATGGGCAGAGCCCATGCGCCTTGGGTCACCGCACGAGATGAGGCTGTGCCGCGATTCGTCAGAAAGCGTAAAAACAAGAAGGGTATATGCCGGTGCGCCGTCCAATTGGTGAGCAATAAAAAAAAACCAACCGCGAGCAGATTGGCCTGAATCCCGCCGCTCCCCGCGTGAAATGCCGGAACCGCCGCATATCCGATCATTGAGGCGCTTAATGCCAGACTTATTCTTGTACCCCAGATGAGCGTTTGGTGAAACGTCAATATCCGGCTTAAAGCGGCCTGCATCAGCTTCCCTCCGTCAAGCGGCAATATCGGGAGCAGATTGAACAGACCAATCATCAGATTGGCGCGCCACACATAATCCGACCAATCGCCGTTCCACCACCCCAACTGCCCGAGTGACCAAGCGAGCGCCCCCATCCAAACATTTTGCAGCGGACCTGCAATGGCGACAATGGCTTCCTCCTTCGCCGGAAGACTTCCCGCCTGCTCGACCTCAGCCACTCCTCCGAAAGGCAGCAGTTTCACCTCGCGCACTGTCCAACCGTAGCCTGAAGCAACGACAACATGCCCGAGCTCATGCACCAATACGATCGCAAATAGAGTGAGCAGTTCCGTGAAATAGCCTGTTGCGACTGAAGCGAGCATCACCAGCACAAACAACGGATGAACCGACCACGTAATGCCGCCAAGCTTAATCAAACGGAATAACGTCGGCGGGATCGACGTACCGGCCTTTCTCCTTCACCGCAAAAAATAACAAGCTTTGTTCGCCTTCTTTGGCCGTTTGCAGCTTGCCAAGCAATTGTCCGGCTTCAACCCAGTCGTTCGCGGAGACCTGAGCTTCTCCAAGATTACCGTACACTGTAACCCTTTCGTTGGCATGCTGTACGACGACAGTTTTCCCTGTGTTCTTATCGTCCGTCACAAGCTGAACGCGGCCCGTCTCCGCCGCAAGCACCGACTCTCCGGATTCTCCGGCTATTTCAACCCCGCTTAAGGTTTCGGCAAATGACCGTACGACCGACCCTTTATCGATCGGCGACATAACAGGCAGATCCACGCTCCCTCCGGCCAGCTTAGCCTGCTCGTCATCGCCGCCGCCAAACAAAGGAATGAACGAAGGCGCCCCGGCGAACATCCGATTATACCACGACGCTGCCCGGTCAAAATCCATTTTTTCAGTCAGCGCGGCTGTTACAATCTGCTGGCCTTTTTTCGCTATAGGCGTATTGACCTTAAACATGGCGAATATAATCGCAAACAGCGCGGCAGCTATCGCGGTTTGTATAAACAGCCCTCGGACGATATAGCTCGTATTGCGTCCCCCGCTGCCATCCTGTCCGCGCTGTGGGTTCATTTTCTTGCTGTTTAAATTATTAGCGATCCGCCATCCGGAATTATCCCACGGATTGGTCTGGGATTTCCACAAACGCTCGGGATCCCTTTCGAGGGGGCTTGCAGCAAAATCCGTGTCAGCTCTGTAAGCCTCTCCGCCGGCAGGAACGGACGAAGGCGCGTGCAGCGAAGGCGGTGGTTGCAGATGATTAACACTATGGCCTTTCCGTGGTACAGGCATGATCGTTGCTTGATTTTGTTCCATGATCCGGCGAATCCGTTCTTGACGGCGTTGTCGGTTACCGCTCTTCGTATCCATGGCATACCCTCCATTCATACAGCTTGTTCGCTCTATGTATATGTGGGAGAGGGCTTGTTTATGTTGTAAACCGGGTATGGCTTATGATCGTATGGCTCAACTTCAATGTAAGCTATAGTGAAATACTTGATTTCTTAGATCACACTTAAAAAACCGCTTCAGCGGATGATGCGCTGAAGCGGCAATCTCAATTATCCAGTTCATATTTTTCCTGATGCGCCTTGACGCTGAATACGAGACCGATACATAGCATGTTCAGAAGCAGCGAAGTACCCCCGTAACTGACGAACGGGAGCGTAATGCCGGTAATCGGCATGAGTCCGATCATCATCCCGATATTCTGAAACACCTGAAACACGTACATGGTTACGATTCCGATTATAATAAACGAGCCGCGCGTGTCATAGCATTGGAATGCGATGATAATCATCCTGTAGACAAGCAGGAAATACAGCATCAGGACTACGGCGGCGCCTTGAAACCCGAACTCTTCCCCGATGACCACAAAGATGGAATCCGAATATGGATAAGGAATAAATCTGCGGTTTTTGGAATCGCCCTTCATATAGCCATCGCCCGTCAGACCGCCGGAGCCGATCGCAATTTTCGCTTTCTCCGCTTGGTACACTTCTTTCTCTGATGCGTTCTTGGGATCGATAAACCCGTTGATTCTTTCGAACCAATGCGTTTTATTATGATCATGCAGATAAGTGTAGATCTGTTTGTTATAGGTGTTGAAGAGGAAAACGAACAACACAAGTCCCGCAATGATAATCGCCAGTCCAATGAGAACATGCGTGTATTTAACGTTCCCGATCCAGAGCATGCCAAGTACAATAACCAAATAAATAATGGCATTGCCAAGGTCCGGCTGAATCATCACCAGCATGAAAGGCACGAATGAAAATACCGCAATAACAAGCAAATCCTTGCGAATAAGCAGCGGATCCCCTTGGCGTCTGCCCATTAGAAAAGCAATCGTGATAATCAGGATGATCTTCACCATCTCGGCGGGCTGGAACTGCAGTCCTCCCGGAAGCACGAACCAGCTCTTGGCGCCGTTAATTTCGGGTGCCGTAAGATAGACCACAACCAGCAGCACTATGCCTATGCCATATAAATAGATCCAACCTTTAAGCAAGATTCTATAATCAATCATTGTGGCTACCATTGCTACTATGAAGCCGATTATATAGAAAATGACGGTCTTCACATCGTAATTGGCATACTCACTATTGCCGCTCGTTGCGCTGTGCACAAGCAGAGTGCTTATAACCATAAAAACGACCAGAATGAGCAGCATGCCCAAGTCCATTTTTTTCAGTTTACCTACCACGATGAAATCATCCTATTCCAAGAAACTTGCGGAACCGTTTGAGAACGCCTGTTTTCTCCTCAAGCGGCATAAGCGGAACCATATCTCCCAGCATCCTGCGGGCGATATTGCGGTAGGCGATGGCAGCCCGGGAGGATGGATCCATGACGGTTGGTTCACCGGCATTCGCCGCTTTGATAACCTTCTCGTCGTCCGGTACGATACCAAGCAAATCGATGGCAAGCACCTGGCATATTTCATCGATATCCAGCATCTCGCCGGAGCGTACCATGTTCGCGCGAATCCGGTTGATAATGAGCCGTGAAGGCACATGTGTCTGCTCCAGCAGCCCGATAACACGATCGGCATCGCGGACTGCGGCATTCTCCGGTGTAGTAACGACGATCGCCCTGTCAGCTCCGGCAACCGCATTGCGGAAGCCCTGCTCGATACCGGCAGGACAATCGATGACGACATAATCGAAATCGCGCTTTAGCTCAAGCACCATATCGCGGACCTGCTCGGGAGTTACATCATGCTTGTCTTTGGTCTGGGCGGCGGGGAGCATGTAAAGCTCTTCGAACCGTTTGTCCTTCACAAGCGCTTGATTAAGCCGGCAGCGCCCTTCGGCAACATCGACCAAGTCATAAATAATCCGGTTTTCCAGCCCCATGACCACGTCCAAATTGCGTAAGCCAATATCCGTATCGACCATACACACCTTTTTTCCGAGCAGTGCGAGCGCGGTTCCCAAATTAGCTGAAGTCGTCGTTTTCCCCACTCCGCCTTTACCCGATGTTACTACTATCGCTTCTCCCATGACTTAACACTCCCCGCTGCAACCATTGGTTCTTTTTCCTACAGCCCCAATCGGCAGTCATAATAGCCTGTAACGCAACAACTAAGCTTTGAACACGATCGGCAGTTTACGAAGACGATGCAATTGGGTGATTTTATCGATTTTCATTACGCTCTCGATCAGATAAGCAAATTCCATCGCAGCGTCTCCCGTCATCCATTCATCAGGGGGACGGCTTATCACCTCGGCTATTCGCAGCTGCGTAGGCCGCAAAAGGGAGGCCGCAATAACCGCATCCTCCCGTCCCTTTACTCCCGCATGTGCAAGTCCCCGAAGCGCGCCAAGAACATAAATGTCTCCTGTGCAAAGCAGGGACCCTCCAGGGTTCAGATCGCCCATTAACAATAGATTGCCATCGTGCTCGATGGTTTGCCCCGACCGGATTATACCTGTGAGTACTTTCAAATTCTGTCCGTCATCGTCTTTGGGCTCTTCAGGTATATCGCTTTCAATGGATTGTATAATGAGGTTTCCCTGTTGGCGAATAGCGGACTTGATGAGATCCTTCTCGTCTTCGCCCACCTGCCGTCCTCCAAGCTTAACATGAACATGAACGATCGGACCGGTCAGCAGCTGTTGGTGCGACTTTTCCAGTTTATATTGCAGTTCATCGAGAAGTGTGGAAAATTCGCATTGGTCGTCGAGAAGAAATACGAGTCCTTCTTTGACGCCTTTTATTGTAATATGCTGCTTGTCGGTCACGCTCGTCCCTCCCTCTCTTATATACGATTCTGTTCGACGCGTGCCTATTCCTGCATAAAGAGCCTACTCTTCCTGATCTTCGCTCTTCTTTTTTATACTTCCCGCAAACCATCGTCTTGCCGGAACATAAAGAACCAGCGCGAATAAAACCTGGAGGAACAAGCTCGGCAATATGTGATGGAGAAGAGCCCACCTGTAGGAAAGATCGGTCAGACGGAAAACCCTGTATATGTAATGAACAACGGTATCGTATACAAGGGTCGATATGCCGATCATCGTTAAAGCCATAAACAACGTGCTTCTCTTGCGCTCCATCAAAAGGCCGGTCAAATATCCGACAAGTCCCATTGCAAACGAGTGCACCCCGATTATTCTTCCGTAAAATACAACATCCTGGAGCAGCCCGAACGCAAGTCCAAGTACAAGTGCAGTATGGCGGCCGCGGTAAAGTGAGGCGAAAAGGACGAACGCCAGCGTAAAATGAGGTACAACTCGCCCGACCAGACTATCCGGGAGCAGCCAATAGAAGAGAGTTCCCTCCGACAGGAAGAACAGCAGCATCACACCAATAATCCTTTGGATGCTCATTGCCCGTCTGCCCCGGATTCCGGCACTTTTACGACAAACACATCAGTCAAATGGTCAAAATCGGCGGCCGGTGTTATCGTCGCCGTATTGGTCAAACCAAAATCGCCTACCTGCCTTGAATCTACAGTGCCTATTACAATCCCTTTCGGAAACACATTTCCAAGGCCCGAAGTAATGACGGTATCGCCTTTGGCTAACGGATCATTCTCCGCAATTTTGCTCATCGTCAATTTGCCGGTGTCTTTATCATAGCTCTCGATCATGCCGAACGAATTGTTCTCCTTGCCGAGCACTGTTGCAGCAATAGCCTTCGTGTCGGGAGCATTGACATCCAAATCGGTAATCGGCATCACGGACGAAAAGAACGGATCCACGCGGCTGGTCAGTCCGACTAAGCCTTTATCCGTGACAACCGCCATATTCGGTTTTATTCCGTCCTTGGAACCAAGGTTGATACGGATCGTCGTGTTATAAGGGTCATTGCTGGCCGCAACAACCTGAGCGATTATATATTGATAATTATCAAGTTCTTTTTGCCGTTGCGTAAATTTTAATTCCTCTTTCAGACGTGCGTTATCTTCTTCTATGCGGTTATACGTAATACTTGCCCGCGCATATTCCGCGGCCGTCTTGCGAAGGATCTCGTTCTCTTCGTAAACATTCCGCAAATTGGACAAATCTTTAAACAAGCCCGCTACATAACCAGCGGGCCTGTATATCCATTGCTGCACGAAAGCGGACGAGTCAAGGATAAAATTTTCGGGCCACGAAAGATTTTTCCGCTCTCTGATGGAGAAGCCCATTACGGCCACGAAAACAATAAACACGAGCATAAGCACGAACATTCTTTTATTTCGCATCCAATTAAACATGAATCACCCGTCCATTCCGCTCATACGCGTTCCCCATACGGATATTATCGTTTGGAACGAGAAACCGGGCCGCCCCGAGTTTTGAATAAATCGATGTTATCCAGAGCGCGTCCTGTTCCGATCGCAACACAATCAAGCGGATTGTCTGCCACAATGACAGGCATCCCCGTTTCTCGGGCAAGCAGCTTGTCAAGATTGCGCAGCAAAGCGCCTCCCCCGGTCAGCACGATACCGCGGTCCATAATGTCCGAGGAGAGCTCCGGCGGGCATTTCTCAAGTGTAACCTTCACCGCGTCGACGATTGCATTCACCGTATCGGTGAGCGCTTCGGTTATTTCTTCCGACGAGATCGGAAGCGTCTTCGGCAAGCCGGATACGAGATCGCGGCCGCGGATTTCAATCGTTTCCGGCTGCTCCATGGACAGTGCCGAGCCGATTTCCATCTTCAGCTGCTCCGATGTCCGCTCGCCGATCATCAAATTATACATCCGTTTGATATACTGGATGATCGCTTCATCCATTTCATCTCCGGCAATCCGGATAGAACGGCTTGTTACAATACCGCCCAGCGATATAACGGCCACTTCAGTCGTGCCTCCGCCGATATCGACGACCATGCTTCCCGTAGGCTCCCAAACCGGAAGATCGGCGCCGATTGCCGCTGCGAACGGTTCTTCAATCGTAAACGCTTCTCTGGCGCCTGCCTGCTCCGTTGCCTCTTTAACCGCTCTCTGCTCGACGGCCGTTATGCCGGATGGCACACACACCATGACATTTGGGTGACGGGGGAATAGGGAACGCTGCTTCTGCGCCTGCCGAATGAAATATTTGATCATCGTAGCCGTCGTTTCAAAATCGGCGATAACGCCGTCCTTCATCGGTCGGATAGCGCGAATGTTGCCCGGAGTACGGCCGATCATTTTCTTCGCCGCTTCTCCGACAGCCTCAATCGTTTTTGTATCAGTACGAAGAGCAACCACAGACGGTTCTCTAACGACAATGCCTTTGCCTCTTACATATACGAGCGTGTTTGCAGTACCGAGGTCGATACCGAGATCTTTGGAGCCACCAAACATGTTTAATCTTCCTTTCTCTTTTAAGGCAATCTCTCATATTATATTACATGTAACCTTGCTCCTTCAAACTGATAAAGCGATTGTCACCAATTACCAAATGGTCAAGCACATCAATACCGACCAGCTCGCCGGCTTCCAGCAATCGTCGGGTCAGAGTCACATCCTCAGGGGATGGTGTAGGATCTCCGCTCGGATGGTTATGTAAGCATATGATCGAGGCGCTGCTGCACTTGATCGCCGCCCGAAACACCTCGCGCGGGTGAACCAGCGAAGCGTTCAACGTCCCTACAGACAACGTCTCCTTGTGAATGACATGATTCTTCGTGTTCAGAAACAAACAGACGAAGTGCTCCTTCTTCAAATAACGAAGCTCCTCCATCATGAAATTTGCCGCATCGGACGGCTTGCGTATCGTGAGCGTCTCTCCCTGCTGGCTTCTAGCAAGGCGGCGTCCAAGCTCGATACCGGCGCGAAGCTGCACAGCTTTCGCCGGACCGATACCGCGAATGGATGTCAGCTCTTCAATGCTTAAATCGACAATGCCGCGCAGACTGCCGCATTCCTTGAGGACACGGGACGCGAGCAGAACCGCGGATTCGCGCTTTGTTCCCGTTCTGAGCAATATCGCGAGCAGCTCCGCGTGGCTTAACGCCTCGGCCCCAACTGCCATCAAGCGCTCCCGCGGCCGGTCTTCGCTTGGAATATCCTTGAGCACGTAATTCTGCGCTTCCATTTCATTCCTGCTTTCTGAGAAGTTATATGCTGCATCTCAAAATACATCTATTCCAAACGTAGAAAGCATATCCGAAAGAAGCGAGAGCGGCAGGCCGACAACATTGAAATAACAGCCGTCGATGCCGTTCACAAGCGTCGCCCCAAGCCCTTGGATCGCATAGCTGCCAGCCTTATCCATAGGCTCGCCCGTAGCGACATAACGCTTGATGCGGTCCAACTCAAGCGGCTTCATAGAGACAAGAGTCATTCGGTGAGCGACCTGCTCCAGACCGTCTTGCGTCCTAATACAAGCAACCCCTGAGTAAACCTGATGCTGACGGCCTTGAATTTTCAAGAGCATGTCCGCCGCATCGGCCTCATCCTTCGGTTTGCCCAAAACCTCTCCATCGACAACGACGATCGTATCGGCCCCAATAATCACTGAATGGGATGCTAGTTCCCCTTCAAGCATCGAAATGGCAGCGTGCGCCTTACGCAGCGCCAGCTGTTCGACGATATGAGATGGGGCCCATTCCGGCGGAGTTCGTTCATCCGTATCCGTGGACAAAATGAGAACCGGCAGGGAAAGGTCGAGAGAAGAGACCAGTTCCCGCCGGCGCGGCGAGGATGAAGCCAGAACAAGCTGGCGAACCTTCAACGAGTTTGGTGACAAGGGCAATTCCATTGTATGTAGCTCCTAAAGTTTTCTTCGGAAGGGTTCCTGCCCGGCAATCCGGATCAGCATTTCCGGGGATAAGGTTGTTTACATTTTGCGGTAAAGCCAAATCGCAATAATGACTCCGAGAATGCCAAGCAAGCTTAAATTGAGATGAATCGTAATATTGTAACTGAACACAAGCAGATCAGCAGAGGGCGACCAGACGATCTGTGTCGATTTCGTTAAAAACGAAAGTCCCGGGACGGGAGCGAGCCAACGCGAAACGAGTGCGCCGGCAAGTAAACCGATTACGATAAATAGAAGCAATATCCATATATTTTTCTTCATCTTCCAACGTCCCTCGCCATTTTATGACACGTTCAATTTATTATACGCTCCAGAAGAACGGTTTACAATCCACCCATAGACACAAACCATTCCTGCTCGGCGAATACGGCCTTCATTAAAGCGGTCTGTATGGTCCATAAATGCGCTTCCGACTGATTCTTGGCATATTCCTGAGCCGCTACCGCTGCGGTATTCACCTGCTGTACAAGACTAAGCAGAGCCGCTTTTTCTTCCTTGCCGACTATACCGCTCTCCATAATGGAAGCCGATTTGGTCCACTGCTGATGAAGCTCGCTCCAGCTGCCATCGACTTTAACAGCCGTTTGGCCGAGCTTGCCGATCGTCATGCCATTCATTAATCGTAAGAGCTGATCGGTTTGTTTGAAAAATGATTCCACAACGGCAGCGTCTCCCTTAAATGGAATCGCCGAAAGCGAGGGAACTTCGACCTGCTTGATATAAACATCCATACCGGCAAGCGTTTGACTCAAAGCAAACGCATTATCCCGATCGGCAGCCATACCGACATAGACTCGGTAGCCTTCCGGAGTGGATAATGCTGCGGCGGCCAAACCCTTGCCTTTCAGTTCGGCCACTGCGGCATCGGAACCTTCTTTATTGCTGAAAACACCGAATTGAAGCATATAATAAGAGGTTTCCGGGACATCGACTTTAATAGCAGACGTTGAAACGGGATTAGTGCCGGATTGAATATTATTATCCGCCTTTCCGCCTGCTGTCTGCTGCCCGGTGTTGGCGATAGCCGCCGTATTCGATACGGGGCTGCCAACAGCCGGCAAATCGCCACTTTCATCCGCAGGCTCTCCCGTAAACAGTGCCAGGACGAAATAGCCGAACAACGCGCCGGTCACGATCGCCCCTGTTACCGATGCAAATACTTTATACCAGGAAGGACCGCGTGACGGACCATAGGTTTTCGCGGTTTTGAAAGGCGACACTGCCCCCGAATGAAGCTTGCCTTTGTCCCGGTTGTCGAACTCGTCCAGCTCAATCACCGGATAAGCCTCCGGCTCCCGAGCCGCTGAATTTCCGGCTAATTCATCGCCAAGCGGCACATGATCCACCCATTCATAATGATAATGCTGCGGCGGATTCAAGGAGGTCTCATATTGGGCTGACTGCTGCTTCGTCGTAAGCTTCGTCGTAAGCTTCGGCGCCGCTTGAGCCCGGTGAATTCGTTCCTCGGAAGCAGTCCGGGAGGTATGTGGCGGTAACGGAGCACTCGGTCTATTGTCAGTTTCCCGAATGAGCTGCTCCAGCGCGGAGGAATCGTCCTGGAACGGGCTGTTCCACGTACCGGCATCCGAGGAAAATTTCAGCTCCTCTTGGAAAAACGGTACGACATTCGATTTGATAGGACGCTCCTTCTCTTCCGGTTTTCGCTCAACACGTGCGCCATTCTCTTTATCGAAACGAAACGTTATACGCGCTTTCGAGTTCATATCACACTCTCCTTGTCCACATTCTCTAATAGAGTGTATGAAGAGATTAAGAGGAATATTCCCTCCCTAAATCCCTCCCGAGGAGGGACCCCAAGGGCCCCGGCCCTCTGGACACCCGGAATGGTATAACGTCGGAGTTAGAGAGAAGCGGGATTATGCAGCTGTCTGCGTAACCCCGCTTTCGTCCCTGACGGGACACGCTCTAATGATGCGCTCACGTGCGGCCTGGTGGACTTCGTCCCATACTAACGTTGGCGCCACAGAGACTGATTACACAAACTGTATTGGTAAGATTCTCACTCCGCCGGGTGTTCTACAATTGAGATTCCGGCTTCGCGAATCTCTCTGTAGAACGTAAAGTGAAGTTTCTCCCATAGGGACAACCGGGGAGTTGTTGGCATGGTATTGCAACCGTGCCCGGAACACAAACATTATACCTCTTCGAGAGTCGGCCTCGCTGGCCCTCTCAGAGATTTAGGAAGGCTCACAGAGCCGGGTGTTCTACATTCGAAATTCCGGCTTCGCGAATTCTCTCTGTAGCACGTAAAGTGAAGTTTGTCCCAAAGGGACAATCGGAAACTCGCTGGCATGGGTCTTGCAACCGTCTCTGGAGCACAAACGTTATACCTTTCCGGGTGTCCAGAGGGCCGGAGGCCCTTGGGGTCCCCCTCCGGGGGATTTAGGGGGGATCCAAAAAAAACACCCGGATATTGAATATCCAGGTGTCCAGAGGGCCGAGGCCCTTGGAAGCGTTATTCGCGAAGCATTCTGGCAAGACCGTCCGCTGCTTTCCAAATGTCTCCCGCACCCATTGTAATGACGAGATCGCCGGGAACTACACTTTTAGACAGCTCCGCCAGCACTTCTTCCTTCGTTGGAATGTAGCGCGTGTTGGCATTGCTGTTTTTCACGATGAGCTCAACAAGCTTCTTTGAATGAACGCCTTCAATTTGCTGCTCGCCGGCCGGGGAGAAAATGTCGGTGATGATCACCTCATCCGCTTCCGTGAAAGCCCTGCTGAACTGCTCGAGCAGAAAGAATGTTCTTGTGTATCGCTGCGGCTGAAAGACAGCAATAATGCGCTTACCAGTCGATTTCGCAGCGCTGATTGTCGCCTGGATTTCGGTAGGATGATGAGCGTAATCGTCAATTACGAGTATGTCGTTGATTTCGCCGAGCACCTGGAAACGGCGTTTGGCACCGCGGAAATCCACAATCGCCTTTGCGATTGCTGCGAAAGGCACTCCCGCTTCCAAACAGGTTATGACGGTAGCCATAGCATTGTAAACATTGTGCAGGCCGGGAACGGAAAGCTCTATAGTCCCTAGCGTCTTCCCGTGACGGGTCATGTCAAATGAAACTTTGCGATCGCCGAGTACAATGTTCTTTGCCATATAAACGGCTTCCCGTTCAATCGCATACGTTATCACTCCGGAATTTCCGAGCGGCCCGGCTTCCAACTGCGGCTGCATCTCACGAATATTTTCGTCATCGGTGCAAACAATCGCCTTACCTTCCCGCTTCACTTGATTCAGGAATTGAACATATGCCGCTTTTAGTTTGGTGAAGTCGCCGTCATAGTTTTCGAGATGATCCGGCTCGATGTTCGTTACGATGGCGATTGTCGGATGGTATTGCAGGAAGGAGCCGTCGCTTTCATCGGCTTCCGCCACCACATACTCACCTTTTCCCGCTTTCGCGTTCGTGCCGACGTTTACGATTTCACCGCCGATAATATAGGTTGGGTCAAGCTCGCATGTTTCCATGACGAGCGCAATCATGGAAGAAGTCGTCGTTTTGCCGTGTGCGCCTGCAACCGCCACGCCTTTTCCGTTATTCATCAGTTTCGCAAGCATTTGCGCACGGTGCAGAATCGGTATGTTTAAATCCTCCGCCGCTTTCCGCTCCACATTGTCCCGGGACAATGCCGTCGAGTAGACGACGAGGTCTGCACCCCTTACATGGTCGGGCTCGTGACCGATATAGATCCGGGCTCCTTTCGCTGCGAGCTTCTCTGTAAGTTCCTGTCCTGCAACGTCGGAGCCGGTCACCTTATAACCCATTTCCAGCATGACCCGGGCTATCGCGCTCATACCGTAACCGCCGATACCGATGAAATGAACGTGTTCTGCCGTATTCAAAGACGGTTCACCAACCTTTTTCGGATTCCTTATTGTATAGCAACTGAGAGCGGACGTCGGCAATCAGATAGAGCGTCCCGGTCACGACCGCCAAATCGGCTTCTCCGGTCAATGTCTGCAGCCTTTCAAGCGCCTGCTTCCAATTCGGTTCAACGATGAGCTCAAAGTGACGGCCGAGCTGCTCCCGCATGCCTTGAACGATTTCCGCCAGCACTCCTGCAGACATCGCCTTGCGAAAATCCGGCTCGGTTACCACGAGCGTATCCACTAGAGGTAGTATATGCCGTAAAGTATCAGGATGATTCTTGTTCGACAGCATCCCTATCATCAAGTGAAGCCGTTCATACCGGTACGTATCCCGCAAAGCCGCTGCCAACGTCTCCGCACCTTCCGGATTGTGCGCGCCATCCACCAGGACACGCGGCGACTGCGTAACCATTTCCAAGCGTCCGGGCCATGCGGCATCGCGCAAGCCTTCGCGTAAATCGTCATCTTCCATGATCAGCGCGTAATACTGCCGCATAATCTCCAGTGTCATAACGGCAACCGCGGCGTTGGTCCGCTGATGCGCGCCATTCAGCGTAATGGTAAGCGGTTCAATGGGTCGAAACAACCCGTTGAAACGGAATGTCTGCTCATTCTCCCGTACTTCAATCGCCGTTTCGCTGAATTTATCGCCAAGAAGATAAAGCGAGCTGTTTCTTGATTTCGCAGTCGAAGCGATGATATCAATTGCTTCCGACTGGCTTACTGCGCTGATGACGGGAACGCCGGGCTTGATAATGCCGGCCTTCTCGCGCGTCACATCCGCGATTGTATCGCCAAGGATATCCATATGATCATGGCCGACGTTGGTAATGACCGATACGATCGGCGTCACGATATTCGTGACATCAAGGCGGCCGCCGAGACCGGTCTCCCAGACGACGAAATCCGGATAAGAGACTGTTGCATAATACAAAATCGCCAGCGCCGTCGATACCTCGAACATGGATGGCGATCCAAGCTCTGTCGCCGCAATCGCTTCTACATGAGGCTTGAGCTCATTTGAAAGCTGAAGCAGCGTTTCCTCCGGGATATCCGATCCGTTATATCGGAACCGGTTCGTAAATTTTGTGATGTACGGAGAAGTATACGTTCCTACGTCATAGCCGCATCGCAGCAGTACGCTGGTCAGATAGGCGCAGACGGAGCCCTTCCCGTTCGTACCGGCAACGTGAATAAACTTCAGCCGCCGCTCCGGATGATTAAAGGCGGACATCAGCCGGTTGATTCTTTCCATTCCGGGCCGGATGCCGAATGGGACAAGCCCCTCAATCCACTCTCTGGCTTCCTCATATGTCGCAAGCCGGCCATTGCCGGTCTTTTGAAGCTGTTCTGTCATGATTCCGTCCTTCTTCCTATTAACCTTCTTGCCGCAAGCTGAACGTTAGCCGCGCAGGTCAGCAAGTCTTGCCTTCACTTTATCGCGTTTATCCGCGTAATCGGCCATTTTGGCCCGCTCTTCTTCTATGACCTTCGCAGGCGCTTTGGAAACGAAGCCCTCGTTACCCAACTTCTTCTCCACGCGCTGCACTTCACCGGTCAAATGCTGAATTTCCTTCTCCAGCCGCGTTATTTCCTGCTCGATATCAATTAGGCCGGCAAGCGGCAAGTACAGCTCCGCCCCCGTTACAACAGCGGTCATGGCTTTGTCCGGTGCAGCTGCCTTCAGATCGATTGCGAGACTGGACGTGCCGCAGAATCGGCTGACGAACTCTTCGTTTCGGCCGAGTATCGCGGCTTCCGCTTCGCCGGAAGGCTTGATCAGCAGCTCGACTTTCTTGCTCATCGGAACATTTACTTCAGCGCGAATATTACGGACCGAACGAATGATTTCCATAAGCAGCTCCATCTCGCGAACTGCATCCGGCGCTTCCAGCCCTTTATCGTACTCAGGCCATGCAGCGAGCGTAATCGTGTCGCCTTCGTGAGGCAGGTGCTGCCAGATTTCTTCGCTGATGAACGGCATGAACGGATGAATCAGCCGCTGCGTCCGGTCAAGCACATAAGCGAGAACAGACTGCGTAGCCCTTTTCGCTTGCGCATCGCCGCCATACAAATTCAGCTTGGCAAACTCGATATACCAATCGCACAGATCGTCCCAGATAAAATTGTATAGCAGCCGTCCGGTTTCCCCGAACTCGTAGCCATCAATCAGACGAGAAATGTCGCGGGATGTATCATTAAGACGGTGCAGAATCCAGCGGTCGGCAGTACCCAATTTCCCCCTGATGTCTATATCGGCGGCGGTGACGCCTTCGAGGTTCATCAACGCAAACCGCGACGCGTTCCATATCTTGTTCGCAAAGTTGCGCGCCTGCTCGACCTTCTCCCACCGAAAGCGCAAATCCTGGCCTGGCGTACTGCTCGTCGAGATCATGAAGCGCATTGCATCTGCGCCATATTTATCAATCACTTCCAGCGGATCGACGCCGTTGCCAAGCGACTTGGACATCTTGCGTCCATGCTCGTCGCGGACAAGGCCGTGCATAAGGACGTCCTTAAACGGAATTTCTCCGGTAAATTCCAAAGCGGTGAATATCATCCGGGCGACCCAGAAGTAGATGATATCATAGCCGGTTACAAGCAAATCGGTCGGATAATACCGTTTCAGATCTTCGGTTTGCTCCGGCCAGCCCAGTGTCGAGAAAGGCCATAACGCCGAGCTGAACCATGTGTCAAGTACATCTTCGTCCTGCCGCAGTGATGAGCCGCCGCATTTATCGCAAGCCGCAACATCTTCCCGCGCCACATGCATCGCTCCGCAATCGTTGCAGTACCATGCCGGAATGCGATGTCCCCACCAAAGCTGACGGGAGATGCACCAATCGCGAACATTTTCGATCCAGTTTAGATATATTTTCTCGAACCGGTCCGGCACGAAGTTAACGCCACTGCCTGATTTCTGCGCGTCGATAGCCGTTTTGGCAAGCGGCTTCATCGATACAAACCACTGTGTCGACAAATAGGGCTCGACAACCGCACCGCTCCGTTCGCTGTGGCCGACCTGGTGTATATGGTCTTCGATTTTAACGCAAACGCCTGCAGCCTGGAGATCCGCAACGATTCGTTTACGGCATTCTGCCCGGTCAAGCCCATTGTATGGACCCGCTTCGTCGTTCATGACGCCGCTCTCGTCCATCACGACGATTTGCGGAAGATTGTGGCGCTGTCCGACCTCAAAATCATTCGGGTCGTGCGCCGGCGTAATTTTAACGGCTCCGGATCCGAAATCCTTCTCGACATAGTCATCTGCGATGACCGGGATTTCCCTGCCAAGAATGGGAAGCACGAGCATTTGCCCGATCAGATGCTTATATCTCTCATCCTCGGGATGGACGGCAACGGCGGTATCGCCTAGCATGGTTTCCGGCCGGGTGGTCGCTACGGTCAAGTAACCGCCGCCTTCTTTCAGCGGATATTGCAGATGGTAGAGATGGCCGTTAACTTCCTTATATTCAACCTCGATGTCCGAAAGCGCCGTACGCGCCGCCGGATCCCAGTTTATAATTTTTTTGCCCCGGTAAATAAGATCCTTCTCATACAGACGGACGAAAACTTCACGAACTGCGCGGGAGAGTCCTTCATCAAGCGTGAACCGTTCGCGTGAGAAGTCAAGCGAGAAACCCATTTTCGCCCACTGCTCGCGGATTGTTCCTCCATAATGCTCTTTCCATTCCCAAACTTTCCCCAGAAACTTCTCTCGCCCAAGATCGTAGCGGGAAAGTCCGTCTTCTCTGAGCTTCTGTTCGACTTTCGTCTGGGTGGCGATACCTGCATGGTCGCTTCCGGGCAGCCAGAGCGCGTCAAATCCCTGCATCCTCTTGGTACGGATCATAATATCCTGCAGCGTGAAATCCAGCGCATGCCCGATATGAAGCATCCCTGTCACATTTGGCGGCGGGATTACGATCGTATAAGGGGAAGCGGAAGGGCGTTTGCCGGCTTCAAAATAATTTCCTTTCATCCAATACTCGTACCACTTGGCCTCCGACGCCTTCGGGTCGTAAGTCGTCGGCATCTCGGTCGTCATTTGTTTATCAGACATGATTTCCTACCTCCAATAATTTTGCAAACCGGTATCGGCGCCGCTTAAACGCTCATCCGGATGTTTTTGGTGTCCATATACATCTGCAGAAAAATAAAATAAACCTTCCGCCCCTTATTGCAAAGGACGAAAGGTTTTGCTTCCGCGGTACCACCTTTGTTTCGCTTAACGGAATGGACACGTTAAAAACGACACCTCGAGCAGATAACGGCTGCGGCCGGCTGGAACTAACGAATCCGTTCGTTTCATTCAAGCGACTCCGGGGCGACAAGTTGCAGCAAAGATCCTGCAGAACCTCTCAGCGCAGCGGTTCCGCTCTCTGAAGGCATTGATGCCACTCTTCCCCTTCAATGTCGTTACTTTAAAGTATAACCCTATATTTTCTATCATACACGTTATCATTTGTTTACGTCAATCCCGGCGAGCCGCCCGTGGCGAGAAGGCCGCGCGAAAACGAAAATCCCCTGACGGCTAAGGTACCGTCAGGGGGAGTTCGATGTTGCTTTGATCTATGGGATATACAGCACTTGGCCTTCGCTGATACTCTGGTCCGACAGGCGGTTATAGAGCGCGATTTCCCGCGGCTGAAGCTGGTACCGCCCGGCAATAAGCTCAAGCGTTTCCTCGCGCTGCACAATGCACATACGCACTTTCCGGAATGATTGCTCTTCGGACGCACGGCCAAAAAAGAGATTCTTCCATTCGATCTCGTCTTCTGCCGGCTTGTTTGCTTCCTCTTCCGCCAATAGCGCGATTTGCTCGGCAGCTGCCTTTGCTTCCTGTTCTCTGCGGCTGGTTTGCAGAAGCGAACGAAAACTTACACTGCCGATCGACGGCTCGGCCCCTTCTTGCGAGGGCTTGCTGCTCAGCGCCACCTTCATTTCTTTTCGGCCCGGATCGGCCTCCGGTTCCGCCGAGCCGTCAAAATTCTGGGGGGTCTGAAACAAGTTGACAGGAGTAACATCCACGGTAGGTTCCTCACCCGATTGTAGCTCCTGCTCCTGTTGATTTAAAGGTCGTTCGGACTGCTCTGCTTCCCGGCTTTCTTGCGGCTGGGCGTGCTCCTGGTTAAACGACTCCTGCTGGGTGGCTTGAGTCGCCTCCGTTTCCCGCTGCTGGGCTTCGCGCTGGAAAGTTTCACCCTGGAACGCTCCCAGCTGCTGGGCTTCGCGCTGGAAAGTTTCACGCTGGAACGCCTCACGCCTCTGAAGGGCCTCACGCTCGATCGTCGCCTTTAGAGCTGCCTCTCGCTGCGCTTCCTGTCGAAGCACCGCTTCCAGCTCCGACGATTCCCGTTCCGCAGCTTCGCGATAGATGGCCTCCCGACCGGCGTCTTCTTGTTGGTGCTTCTCCAGCAGCACGGCTTCAGCCGCTCGCTGTGCCTCTCTGTGCTGAAGAGCCACTTGTTCATGCACAGCCGCTCCGTGCTGCTGCGCCTCCAAGAGAGCAGCTTCACGCTCTTGCTCGGCTGCCTGACGCTGCTCCGCCGCTTGGCGTTCACGCTCCGCCGCTTGACGCAGTTCCGCCGCTTGGCGCTCGCGCTCCGCCGCCTCCCGCAGTTCGGCCGCCTGGCGTTCACGCTCCACCGCCTGATGCAGTTCGGCCTCTTGACGTTCCCGCTCGGCGACTTCTTGCTGCGCCGTTTCACGGCTAAACGTGTCTCTGAACGATTGGGTGGAAGGGGCCGCCCACCCCTCAAAACCTGTGGAATCTTCGACATGAGACTGAGCAGCCCCGGCCGCACCTGCAGCCGGACTGTGTTTGTCTTCCACCGCGTCTCTTTTGTGAACAACGGTGAACGGCTCCTCTGCCTGCCATTCTTCTTGCGGGCGCGGCTGGTCGATCTCGATCCCCAGAAGAGATAAAACGCCTGTTATATTGAGCGTTCTGGCCGATAGCAGGTCGACATCAAAGTTATCGATCTCAACCGAGATGTCGTCAAGCCGGTGAACCCGATTCATCGGAAGCGTAATTTCCACTGGAATCCAGTGCTCTAATGCCTGCTCGGTTTGCGGCTCGCTGGCTGCACGGTATACGCCCGTCAGCAGCAGATGCCCTTTGAGCAGTACTTGCTCGCCTTGATGCAGGATTTCGATGCGGGGAACGAGCTCAATTTCTTCCAGCTCGTGAATTGCCGCCACATCTTCCGGTAAATGCACGCGTTCATAAACGTCAAAGCGTAAGCCGCTCGATCGATTGGACACGCTTGTCGTCCTCCTTTCCCCTCTCATAGCTTGGTTATAGCTATCTTCCCTATTTATCTATATGGCAGGAGGCAAACGGGCATGACTACGATTTTCACAGAGCGCTCAAACGAATACGGACCTCCCTGAACCAGACCGGCTCAGGGGAAACAACTGTAAGAGGTACTCCGGTAAAAGGATGCTCAAACGTCAGCCGCTCGCCGCGCAGCGCCTGATGCCTCAGCAAGGCACCGCTGCCCCCGTACAGAACATCGCCAATTAACGGATATCCGATATAGCTCATATGTACGCGTATTTGGTGAGTTCGCCCGGTTTCCAGGCACAGACGGACCAGCGAAGCGTTTTTATAAGTCTCGATCCGCTCATAACGTGTTACAGCGGCATCGCCTGTCGGTGAAACGCGCCTGCGGGCGCTGTGGTGCCGGTCTTTACCGATCGGCTCATCGATAACACCCTTCGCTTGCTTTATCCGCCCTTGAACGAGCGCCAGATATTCGCGCTCAATCAGTTTGCCGCGCATGGCCTCGTCCAGCCGCTGCTGGGACAGCTCGTTTTTGGCATAAAGCACCGGTCCGGCGGTATCGTCATCAAGCCTGTGTATATGTTTGACCGGAAGCGGGTCATTCAAGGACAAGCATCTGTAGGCGGCGGCTTCATCCAATGTCCCTCTCTGCCCGGGCGCCGAAGGATGCACAGGCATACCTGACGGTTTGTCCAGTACGAGGCACCAGTCGTCCTCAAACAATACGGGGACGCGCTCTATGCCACCAGACGCTTGTCCGGACTGCATTGCCAAACGGTATATTGTATCGGTATTCGGGTCAACCGGAGCAAATGCCCGCAGCCTGACCGTATCTCTCTCCAACCGGATGCCGCCGACCGAGAACAGCCGATTCACCCATTTTTCCGGAAATAAAGCAAGGGCCAGCAGCCACTGCCGCACTTGGTGCGGGTGGCTGCCGGCCTGTAATGGAGTTATACCTGTGACCCCGGCTTCGGCTAAGCTGTCAATAGACTTGACGGACAGCTCCAACCATTCTCCGTTTCTTCCATGCGCGATCCGTTCAATTGCCGCCCGCTTGTTCATCAAGCGCCACCTACAGCCTTCGCAGCGCTTCGTCATGCGCCGCAATCGTCGCGTCGATCGTCGATTCGTCGTGCAGTGCCGATACGAACATTCCCTCGAATTGGGATGGAGCAACGCTGACGCCAAGGTCGAGCATAGCGGCAAAATAAGCTTTAAAACGCTCCAAGTCCGCTTCTTTCGCGGTATCGTAGTTAATGACGTGAGTTTCCGTAAAAAATGGGCATACCATGGAGCCGACCCGGTTTATGGTACTCGGAATGCCGTGTTTCGAGGCGTTGGCTTCAAAACCAAGCTGCAGCCGCACCGACATGCGCTCCAGCTGCTCGTACGTTTCCGGTGTAAGCAGGCTTAGCGTCGTATAACCGGCTGCCATCGCCAGTGGATTTCCGGATAAGGTGCCTGCTTGGTAGATCGGACCGCTCGGAGCCATCATCTCCATAAGCTCGCGCTTACCGCCGTATGCCCCGACAGGAAGACCTCCGCCGATAACTTTGCCAAGGCAGGTCAAGTCCGGGGTAATGCCGTATAAGCCCTGCGCACAGTTATAATGAACGCGGAAGCCGGTCATCACTTCGTCGAAAATAAGCAGGCTGCCGTATTGCTGCGTCAGCTCCCGCAAGCCTTCGAGGAAACCGGGGAGAGGAGGAACGACGCCCATATTTCCAGCGACAGGTTCTACGATGATACATGCAATCTGCTCTCCGAATTTCTCGAACGCAAGTTTAACCGAAGATAAATCGTTGTAAGGAACAGTAATGGTTTGCGAGGCTACGCTCTCAGGAACGCCCGGGCTGTCCGGCAGACCGAGCGTGGCAACACCGGAGCCGGCCTTGATCAGCAGACTGTCGGCATGTCCGTGATAGGAGCCTTCAAACTTCAATATTTTGCTGCGTTTGGTATAACCGCGGGCAAGGCGAAGGGCGCTCATCGTCGCTTCCGTCCCGGAGTTGACCATCCTTACCACTTCTACGGAAGGAACACGCTCGCAGACAAGCTCGGCCATCATCGTTTCAAGCTCCGTAGGCGCGCCGAAGCTCGTCCCTTTTTCCGCCGTCCGCTTTATCGCTTCGACAACTTCAGGATGCGCATGCCCCATAATGAGAGGTCCCCAGGACGCCACATAATCGATATAGCTGTTGCCGTCTATATCATAAACGCGGCAGCCCTCGCCTCGTTCCATGAAAACCGGAGTAAGTCCAACAGACCGAAAAGCCCGAACCGGAGAGTTTACGCCGCCGGGTATAACCTTCTTCGCCTGCGCGAAAGCCGTTTTGGAACGCTCATCCTGCCTTTTTCGATTATATTCGTTCAAATTTGACACACCTGCCTGTCTGTTAATGGCATTTCTTTCGGTACCTGCTGGTTTGTATTGCAGCCCTTTTTATTCACCCTTCAACCAACGGGCTGCATCAAGCGCATGATACGTAATGATCAAATCCGCACCGGCTCTCTTCATCCCTGTCAACGTTTCAAGCACGATAGCGCGTTCGTCGATCCATCCGTTTGCAGCTGCGGCTTTAACCATGGAATACTCCGCGCTCACGTTATATGTGACGACCGGCAGGTCGAAATGTTCTTTAAGCTCACGGATGATATCCAAATAAGCAAGCGCAGGCTTAACCATCAGCATATCAGCACCCTCGACGACATCCGATTCCGCTTCCCGCAGAGCCTCGCGCGCATTTGCCGGATCCATCTGGTACGTCTTCCGGTCCCCGAACTGCGGCGCCGAATGCGCCGCATCGCGGAAAGGTCCGTAGAAAGCCGATGCGTATTTTACTGAGTAGGACATGATCGGAACCATCTCATAGCCCGCTGCATCGAGTCCGTCGCGAATCGCACTGACAAAACCGTCCATCATGTTGGAAGGAGCGATTATATCAGCCCCTGCCTCCGCTTGCGCAACCGCCGTCTTTACAAGCAGCTCCAGCGAGGAATCGTTGTCCACTTCCGCGACTCCTGAGCGTTCGTCGTGGTGGATGACTCCGCAATGCCCGTGATCTGTAAATTGGCATAAGCATGTATCGGCTATCACGACTAATTGCGGCGCCCACTCCTTCACCTTGCGTGTCGCTTGCTGCACGATCCCGTTCGCCTCGTATGCCGAAATGCCGGCAGCATCTTTATGCTCCGGAATTCCAAAAAGCAGCACAGCTTGAACGCCTGAAGCGGCAACCGCTTCGATTTCTTGCTGCAGCAAGTCGAGCGAGTAATGATACACACCGGGCATTGAAGGAATTTCGTCCTTGATGCCGCTGCCATGCGTCACAAAGATCGGATATATGAAATCATTCACAGATAGCTGCGTTTCGCGCACAAGACTGCGAAGTGCCGCAGTCCGCCGCATCCGGCGGTGTCTGGTAATAGGAAAAGTCATAGAGAAAACCTCCTGAGAAGTACTTCCTGGAATATCAACCGTTAGTTTACTTTGCGCTCTGCACGGGAAACCGAGATCGCTTCAACGAGACCATCGATCGTCGCATCATTTGGTTGAATGGTAACCTTCAGTCCAGCTTCTGCTGCCGTGGCCGCCGTGACCGGACCGATGCAGGCAATGTCCACTTGCTGCAGCAGTTCCTCCGGCTGATCGACTCCCATTCTTCGCATAACGGCCAGCAAATTAGTTACCGTCGACGAACTTGCGAACGTAACGACATCCACCTTGCCCTGCTTCAGAAGTTCAAGCGTTTCTTCGTCCTGATCCTCCGCGATTACCGTTTCATAGACATCGATTTCGACAGGTATAAGCCCTTTAGCCATAAGCTGCCTCGGCAATACTTCCCTGGCCAGGTCGCCACGCGGAAGAAGTACCGTTTGTCCGGCTTCCAAGGCTTCGGCGAGACTGTCCAGCAGCCCCTCCGCCTGGAATTTGACTGGAAGAACATCGACTATCAGGCCTCGCTGCTCCAACGCAGCAGCTGTCTTTGGCCCGACTGCTGCTATTCGCGCATTGTGAAATCGCCTTATGTCTATGCGAAGCTTCGCGAGCCAATTGAAAAAATAATCGACTCCGTTCACACTGGTGAACATAATCCAGTCGTACCGTTCTGCCTCACGCAGCGATTCTTCAAGATGGCTAACCGCTGCCGTTTCGGACGATTCCCGGGTTTCAATAACAGGAAACTCGCAGGGCTCGCCGCCCAGCTCCTCGATGCGATCGGCCAGCTCGCTGCTTTGCGTTCTCGCCCGCGTCACCAGCACCCGTGTTCCGAATAGAGGCTTTCGTTCATACCACTGCAGCTTTTCCCTCTGCCTGACGACCTCGCCGACGACGATGACAGCCGGAGGCTGGAAATCAGCAGCCTTTACGATCGCTTCGATTGTCTCTAGAGTCCCAGTAATCGTACGCTGCTCAACGCGTGTTCCCCAGCGTATGAGGGCAACAGGGGTATCCGGTGCTTTCCCGTGCTTCATCAGCTGTTCTGCAATGTAGCCGATTTTTGCGACACCCATTAGAAAAACAAGCGTTCCGGTCGCATTGGTCACCTTATCCCAATGAATCGATTGGTCAAGCTTATCGGGGCTTTCATGCCCCGTAATGATCGAGAGGGATGACGCAAGATCGCGGTGGGTGATCGGTATCCCCGCATAAGCGGGTACGGCGATTGCCGAGGTGATGCCCGGCACGATTTCAAATTCAACTCCGTTACGCTGAAGCAGCTCCGCTTCTTCGCCGACACGGCCGAAAATCGTAGGGTCGCCGCCCTTTAAACGGGTCACTATTTTCCCCTCAAGCGATAAATCTACAAGAAGCTGATTAATTTCCTCCTGCTTCATCGTGTGCCGGTCCGGCAGTTTGCCGACATAAACCTTTTCCGCTCCGGGCTTCAAAAACTTCAGCAGACGCGGACTTGCCAGTCTGTCGTATACGACCACGTCGCACGCTTTTATACATTCCATTCCTCGAACCGTAATGAGCTTAGGATCTCCCGGACCCGCCCCGACGAGGTAAACTTTACCCGTTTCTTTCGCTCTTGCGTTCCCCTTGTCCAAACTGTTCACTCCTCCAGTTCCGCCAAAATGCGGTCCGCACCTTTCGCCTTCAGCGCAGCGGCCGCTTCCTGGCCTAGCGCTTCAGGGTCGCGTCCCCTAAGCGTTTCCTTCAGCAGTACGGATCCGTCCGGCGAGCCTACGATCCCTGTAATTTCCAGTAATGCAGAGCTTTCTTCATTGGCAGGCTCAACAATCGTAGCATAAGCGCCGATCGGAATTTGGCAGCCGCCGTTCAGCGCGCCAAGGAAGCTTCTTTCAGCCCGCACGGTAAGGGAACTCACCGGATCGTTCAGCAGAGAGAGCAAATGGCGTACCTGGCTGTCATCTACACGGCATTCGATGCCAAGGGCACCTTGTCCGACAGCGGGAACCGACACCTCTACAGGGACATACGACGAAATTCTGTCTTCCCAGCCCATCCGTTGCAGCCCTGCCGCCGCAAGAACGATCGCGTCGAATCCTTCCGTTTCCAGCTTGCGGATTCGCGAATCAATATTACCCCTGATCGATTCCAGCTGTAAATCCGGACGCGCATGCTTGAGCTGACAAGCCCGCCGCAGACTGCTGGTGCCGACACGCGCGCCGTGAGGAAGCTGCTCCAGCGGCAGCCCTCCCTTGGTCACGAGGCAATCCCGAGGATCGATCCTCTTCGGCACGGCGGCGTTCATCAATCCATCCGGCAGTTCATACGGCATATCCTTCATGCTGTGTACCGCCAGATCGATTTCCCCGTCGAACAACGCCTGTTCGATTTCTTTGACAAAAAGACCTTTACCCCCGACCTTGGATAGCGTAACGTCGAGAATACGATCTCCTTTAGTAACTATTTTGCGGATTTCAAAATCGTACTCAAGTTTATGTAATTCGCACAGCTCTTTAAGCTGGTCGATCACCTGTCCCGTTTGGGTCAAAGCAAGAGCACTCTGCCTTGTCCCGACGACGATAACCCGTCGTCCGCCGCTGCTCGCATGTGCCATTATGTCTGCCTCCCATCGACTGCGCATTGCAGCCTCTTCATCCATTCGTCAATGCTTTCTTCCTTGAACGGCCCGCCGGACCCGTCAATTCTCTGCTCCGCCTCTTCGGCCGCCAATCGAAGAACGGCATGTCTGCGCTTCTCATCAGATTCGTCAGCCAGCATCCGCTCGCGCAGCTGCCCGAGGCGCGCTACCAGAACTCCATATTCCTCGCTGAAGCTCACGGCGAGCTTGCGTTTGATTCGGGCCGCCAGCGCAGGGCTGGCGCCTCCCGTCGTTACCGTGAGCAGCAAGTCTCCCCGGCGTACGGCAGAAGGCGTGATGAAATCGCCGCCTGCCGCATCATCTGCAGCATTCACAAGCGCTCCGAAGCGGACAGCTGCCTCCGATACAGATCGATTGGTCTCCCGCTCGTCCGTAGCGGCGAAGACCAGAAATGCCCCGGCCACATCCTCTTCTTGGTATTCCCTTTGTTCAAGCGCGATAGACCCGTCCTCCACCAGCCGCTTAAGGCCCTCCGAAGCTGCAGGGCTAATGACAACCACATGATCAGCACCTGCTTCAAGCAGCCCCTGCACCTTTCTTTCGGCCACAACGCCGCCGCCGATAACGATACATTGCTTACCTGCCAGACTCACCATCAGAGGGTAATAACGGGCCATCAAGACCGCTCTCCTTCCAGCACTCCTTGGCTGCGCAGCCGGGTTAATCTCATTATGACCAACCGTGAAACGACGAAATCTTATTAATCAACAAATTGAACAACAGAACAATGAAGCTGATCACATTAAACCGTGCGGCTTTCCAGGCAGGCCCGTCAAACCAGCGGTACTGAAGAATATTTCCAATGTAGAGCGCTAATGCGGCAAAAGATGTTAGAACCTTCGGGTCAAGCAGCAAGCCGTACCGTCCTTCGGTCAGTATCGATGTAACCGCAACTGCGAGCGACAGCGTAAGCAGCGGAGTTCCGATCAGCGATGCCCGGAACATAAAACGGTCGATCATATCAAGGCTGGGCAATCGCTGGACCGTCTTTGACCAGTGCCTGCCTTTTAATTGACCGTGAAGAAATAAATACATTCCCGAGAAGATCGCACAAATGGTCAATGCGGCAAAAGCGCAGATCATGAGTCCTACGTGAACCACGAGCATGTCGCGTGCCAGCTCCCAACGAGCAAGCGAGGCGCCCGATCCTATTCCGAACAAGTTAAGCGTCAGAACCGCGAAGCCGATAACATTAACGAAAAAGACGATGAATTCGATTCGGAAAAATCGGCTTATAACCAATGAAGCTGTCACCAGCAGCCAGGAGAATATTAGCAAATATTCGAATAACGTCATAAACGTCATATCCAGATGAGAGACGATCCGCTCTACAAGGAATACCGTTTGCAGCATCCAGACGAAAATAAGGAGCCCTGTTCCCATCTGTTTCGCCTTCCGATTCCGGTCAAGGAAATCGGAGAAGTAAAACAGAAGGCTCAGGGCGTAAATATAAAGCATGCCGTCATAAAGCCAATTTTGCGTAACCATAGGCGCCTCCACAAGTACGGCATGAAATCGCCGATAGCGAAACGGCGGCATATCGCCGCCAGTCTGCCTGTTTATTGCATCTAGTTACTCAGCGGGAAAGAGTCAAGTCGTTGCTGCTGCAATCGTGTTCACGGCCGCGTTAACATTGAGCCCCTTCTCGAATAAGGAAGACGCAGATCCGCTTTCGGAAGACAATTCTTCTTTTGCCACCACTGTCCGTTCCTGCTGTTTCGCCTGGGCGAGCGTCTCCTCCAAAGCGAATAATTTCACAAACATGTCCATTGCATCATCGGCATGCTTCTCGGAAGCCAGTTCCTTAATGCGTAGAATTGGGTCATGCATCATTTGATTGACGATGCTCTTTGTCAGCTTGCGAATGATTTTTCTCTCCCGATCGTCAAGGTCGGGCAGCTTATTGGTCAAGCTATCCATCGTCTCTTCGTGGATGGCGGCCGCTTTATCCTGCAGCGCCCGGATAAGCGGAGCCACGCCAAGAGTTTTGTACCATTGCCGGAACAAATCGAGCTCCGCTGTTATAAACGTTTCGATTTTGGCCGCTTCAACGCGGCGCTGTTCCAAATTGCTCTCGACTATGCCTTCCAAATCATCGATGTCGTAGAGAAACACATTTTCCACCGAGGCAATGGCAGGATCCAGGTCGCGCGGCACGGCAATGTCAATCATAAACAATGGCCGCGATTTACGGCGCCCTATAGCTTCGGCTGCCTGTTCGCGACTCAGCACATAACCGTCCGATCCCGTCGAGCTGATAACAATATCAGTCTCGTGCAAGCGATGAATCGCCTCCTCCATCGAGAGAGGAATGCCGTTAAATTTATCGGCCAGCTGCGCCGCCCGTTCGTAGGTGCGGTTTACGACAAAAACACGGTTGACTCCGTTCGCATATAAATGTTTAGCCGTAAGCTCGCTCATTTTGCCTGCGCCGATAATCATAACGGTTTTCCCGCCGAAATGTCCGAAAATCCTTTTTCCGAGCTCAACGGCAGCATAGCTGACGGAGACAGCCGTCTCGCCGATTGAAGTTTCCGAGTGTGCGCGCTTGGCCAGCGTCACTGCTTGTTTGAACAGCATATTAAACATCGTGCCGGTCGTTTTGTGCTCTTGCGCCAGCATAAAGGCGTTCTTGATTTGACCGAGAATTTGCGTTTCTCCGATGACCATCGAATCCAGTCCGCATGTCACGCGGAACAAATGCTCTATTGCTTTATCATCCTCGTACATGTATAAATCATTTGTAAATTGTTGTCTTGGCAGTCCAAACCATTGTTCCATAAAATGGCGTATATAGTGGCCGCACAAGTGTGGACGATCCACCACCGCGTACAGCTCCGTACGGTTGCAGGTCGCCACAATGACACATTCCATAATGCTTTTCGTATGCTGCAGTTGTTTTAGAGCCTCCGGCAAATCCCGCTCCGAGAAAGTAAATCGTTCTCTGACTTCGACGGGAGCCGTCCGATAGTTTAGCCCAACAACGACAATGTGCATGCGCGTTCACCTGCCTTTACGATCAATTAATCATCATTTATTATAGCACAGTTCGACAACCTGTACCCCTGCAATTATGAAAATTATTTGAAAACAATAATTAAAAAATGACCACGGAGGAGAGCTCCATGGCCATGAGTAATTTCATTATGAGAAACTGTTACACAAGTTCGACTTGCTTAATTTCCGGTTCGACAACTTTCAGCTCTCCCATACCGCGAATAAGCTTCTTGGCATGTGTAGTGGCCGGTTTCAAAACAGACAGCATGTAGTCGATCGCAAGCTGCGGATCCACTGTTTCTCCGCACGTATAACAGTCGAGGGCGGCAAAACCTCTCTCAGGATACGTGTGTATGGAGAGATGACTTTCAGAGAGCAGTACGAGCACGGTTGCGCCTTGTGGCTCAAATTGTTTGGCCTGAACAGAGAGTACGGTAGCGCCACAGCTTTCGGCAGCCTCCACCATTTGGGCTTGTAAAAATTCCGCGTTGTTGAGTAGGTCGAAATCTACACCCCAAGTATCAACAGCAACGTGTCTTCCGAAAGTTGAGTATTCCATCTTTCGGTTCCCCCTTCCTAGGAATAAAATGTTTGAAAACTTTCATCCGCTAGGACCTACGTCATTCACTGCCCGAGGGAATAATCTCTCGCAACATTACTATGTCCTGAGTGAATCCTGGTTCCTAATATTCTTTTCAACGAAAATAAAAATAACATCTATCGCGGAGAATTGCAACTGTTTTTTTTGCTGAGGCCGGAATTGGTTACTGCTGTTACTACAGTATTCAACGTATGTGGCGCGGTCCCGTTTCGTGAACGCCGATTCGGAAATTTCACAATAAAAAAAGCCGCAAAAAAGCGGCTTTAAAAATATCGGTAATACCCGTCGAAATTCTAAGCCTCCAGCACGAATAATTCCCGCGTGTGAAGCTTCAACCTTTCGTCAATTACGGCAATTTGCCCGGGATCCGAGCATTGATTCCGCAGATCGAGCAGCTGGTTGATAACATTCTGCAGGACATCGATTTGTTGTTCGATATCCGTGTTTAAGAACTGAGCCAGAAGCTGGCCGACAGTGTCCTTATATTCAAAGACGACTCTCGTTTCCCCGTTCGTATTTTCGACAATTTTGCGAACGGCACCCTGTTCATAATGATAAATCATCGTATAGTTCGGATAAATGCGGTTTACGACTGCATTACCGCGAAAAGCCGAAACCGCTTTGCGCATTACATTCGTTAATTTGGGTTTAATCAAACGGCAGGAAAGCACGCACACGTACCGATCCTGTTGACGTTCGAAAGTTAAGCGGACTTCTTCACGTCCTGCTTCGTCCTCGAGAACCATCTCGTGATTGCCGTTATCAAGCACCCGAACCTGCTGTTTAACATGGTGCTCTTCCAAAAAACGGACGAATCCCGCCATCTCTTCAGCCGTTAATTGCAGAGAAGCTTTGACATACTCTGTGGCTATCCGCTGAGCCATAAAAATCTCCTCAATTCTTTAAACTTACACCTTTATAACCTACCGCTTAAGTATATTATACTCGATCATTGCGGTTTATTCCTGCCGGCTGGTCGTGATATTCTCGCATATTTCTGAAAAATCACGGAGAAATTACGAAGAGCCCCCGATTTTATGCGTTATCCTCGCTATTCGAACGAAACATCACAGACTTTCTGCCTGTTCCGTAATCGCTTCAAGAATAACCGCCCAAAGCTCGTCACGGCCAAGCCCGGTCTCGGAGGAGAAGAGAACGAACCGGTGACGCGGATCGGCACCGAGCGTTTCTCTTACCATCTTGATATGTTTCTCCCACTTGCTTCGCGGAATTTTGTCGGCCTTGGTAATGACGATACAGGTCGGTATATCATAATATTTGAGCCAGTCGAACATAAGACGGTCGTCCTTTGAAGGCTCGTGGCGTACATCGATAATGAGGAGCACCATCTTCAGCGGTTCCCGGTCTTTGAGGAAAGTCTCGATCATCTGGCCCCATTGCTCGCGCTGCGTCTTGGAGACCTTCGCATAGCCGTACCCGGGAAAATCGACAAAATAGAGCTTCTCGTTGATTCGATAATAATTCAATTGCTGCGTCTTACCGGGCTGAGAGCTTGTTCGAGCCAGGTTTTTCCGCTGTATCAATTTGTTGATCAGTGACGACTTGCCGACATTGGAACGCCCTGCCAGAGCGATTTCCGGCAAGGCGTCCTCAGGATATTGGTGAGGCTTTACAGCGCTAATTACAAATTCGGCCTGCGTGACATTCATATCTTTACCTGCTTTCTAGTGCGTCTGAACCGGCGATTGGGCAAGGGCATGCTTCAGCACCTCGTCCATATGGCTGACCGGGATGAAATCCAGGTCGCCGCGGACACTTTCCGGAATATCCCTTAGGTCCCGCTCATTCTCCTTTGGAAGGAGCACCTTCTTGATGCCCGCCCTGTGCGCGGCCAGCGATTTCTCTTTCAATCCGCCGATCGGCAGGACGCGTCCGCGCAGCGTAATTTCTCCGGTCATCGCCACTTCTTTGGAAACCAGGCGTCCGGTGAGCGCGGATATAAGCGCCGTTGCCATTGTTATGCCGGCGGAAGGGCCGTCCTTCGGTATGGCACCCTCGGGTATATGAATATGAATATCGTTTTTCTCGTGAAAATCGGGATCGATGCCCAGCTCAACCGCTTTGGAGCGCGTGTAGCTGAACGCCGCTTGAGCCGATTCCTTCATGACGTCTCCGAGTTTACCCGTCAGCGTCAGCTTCCCGCTTCCAGGCAGCACCGTGACCTCGATAACCAAGGTATCTCCTCCGACTTCAGTCCAGGCAAGGCCTGTAACCGCGCCGACCTGATCCTCGACCTCGGCCATGCCGTAACGGAATTTCGGAGGTCCCAACCATTCTTTTACCTGTACCGTGTCCACTTCTATCGGTCCATTATCGGCGTTTGAGACAAGAGCCTTCGCAGCCTTACGGCAAATAGCTGCGATCTGCTGCTCCAGATTACGGACACCCGACTCGCGGGTATATTCCCGGATGACCTGCATCATCGCTTTATCGTCAAGCTTAAGCTGCTCATCTTTCAGTCCATGCTCACGCTTCTGCTTGGGAAGCAAATACCGTTCGGCGATTTGCAATTTCTCAAGCTCCGTATAGCCGGGTATATAGAGCATCTCCATCCTGTCCAGAAGCGGCCTTGGAATGTTGTGAACGGCATTGGCCGTCGTTACGAACATGACATTGGAGAGATCGAACGGCACCTCGATGAAATGATCGCTGAACGTGTTGTTCTGCTCCGGATCAAGCACCTCCAGAAGCGCCGATGCAGGGTCGCCGCGGAAGTCCATCGCCATTTTATCGATTTCATCCAGCAGAAATACCGGATTTAGCGTGCCTGCCGTCTTCATTCCTTGGATAATGCGCCCGGGCATAGCGCCGACATAGGTACGGCGGTGGCCGCGTATTTCGGCTTCGTCCCGAACGCCGCCAAGTGAAATGCGTACGAATTGGCGTCCCAGCGATTTGGCGATCGAACGGGCCAGCGAGGTTTTACCCACCCCGGGAGGGCCGACGAGGCACAGAATCGGGCCTTTCAGTTTCTTGACCAGCTGCTGAACAGCCAGATATTCAAGGACGCGTTCCTTCGGTTTTTCCAGCCCGTAGTGATCCTCATTTAAAACATCTTCAGCTTTGGATACGTTCAAATCGTCTTCGGTTCTTTTATTCCAAGGCAACGACAAAAGCCAATCGATATAATTGCGGATCACGCCGCCTTCCGCTGACGTTGACGGCATCTTTTCAAGCCGGTCGATCTCTTTCTCGACCTTCTCTTTGACCTTGTCCGGCAAGCCGGATTCAGCCATCTGGGTCCGTAGCTCTTCCACTTCCCCGGCGCGCCCCTCTTTTTCGCCGAGTTCCTTCTGGATCGCTTTCATTTGCTCACGAAGATAATATTCTTTTTGAGTCTTCTCCATCTGCTTTTTGACGCGCTGGCTTATTTTACGTTCGAGCTCGAGCACTTCCCGCTCGTTGTTCAAAATATCCAGCAGCTTCTCCAAGCGGTCGCGGACATCGATGGTTTCCAGAATTTCCTGCTTATCTTTAATCTTGAGTGTCAGGTGGCTTGTAATAACATCCGCGAGCCGGCCCGGCTCATCGATGTCGGAAACCGCTGCGAGCGTCTCCGGCGTTACCTTCTTCGACAGGTTAATATAATGCTCGAATTGGTTCAATACCGTTCGCATGAGCGCATCTATCTCGGGATCCGTCGACTCCGCTTCCGGCATTTCCTTAACCGTCACTTCATAAAAATCTTCATTCGGTAAATAATCCATAATCTCCGCCCGGACGACACCTTCGACCAGTACCCTTATGGTACCGTTAGGCAATTTAAGCATCTGCCTCACGCGGGCGATGGTGCCGACGCGGTAGATATCCTCCTGAGTCGGTTCTTCGATGTTGACCTCCGACTGGGAGCATAACAAAATCATATGATCGTCAAGCATAGCGCGGTCAAGCGCTCGCACCGATTTCTCCCTGCCCACATCTAAGTGGAGCACCATGCTGGGGTATACGAGCAATCCCCTGAGCGGCAGCAGGGGCAGCCGTCTACCTTTCCATTTAGCAGGTCCCATACCAGCACCTCCGTCTTGAAGCTATTTTAACACCTGTCGTGCGCCTGGATAAATTGAGCTTTAACTTACGCCTTCATCTTATTTTATCACTCAACGGAATCCGCCTGCAAATAGGGGAGTCCCGTGGCGATATAAACATCGCCCGACAGAGCGGATTGAGCCGCCGGAACCGTTGCTTCACCCGGGCCAAATACAAGGCTGAGCACCTCGTCGATCCTGTCTACCGGAATGACCTTCAGACCTTGCAAATCGGCGAAAATCTCCTGCCAGTTCTCACGCGGGATAACCACCGTCTCCGCCCCCGCCTGGAAAGCGGCCTCAACCTTGGCAAGCACGCCGCCGACCGGCTTAACGTCGCCATGAATCCCTACCTCGCCTGTCATAGCCAGCTTATTATCAACGGGCTCACCCTTGATAGCCGATGCAATAGCAGTCGCCATGGCAATACCTGCGGAAGGCCCGTCTATCGGCGTACCGCCGGGAAAATTGATATGCAGGTCGAAATTTTCAGGCTTCAGCCCGATGCGCCTGAGTACGGTCAGCACATTCTCGACCGAGCCTTTCGCCATACTTTTGCGCCGCAGGGTTCTGCTTCCTCCGCCAAGCTCTTCTTCGTCGACGACTCCCGTAATCGTGAAGCTGCCTTTTCCGCTGCGAGCCGGTATTGCGCTTACTTCGATCTCCAGCAGCGTTCCCATATTAGGACCATACACAGCCAGACCGTTCACGAAACCAACCTGGGGTAGTGCAGGCACTTTCCGGTTGGGGCGCGGCGGAATCTGACTGCTGTTTACGACCCACTCGACGTCAGCAGCGGTAATTTCTTCCCGTTTCTCGGATAAAGCAAGTCCCGCAGCCAATTGGATTACGTTAACGGCTTCACGGCCGTTCGTTGCGTAGCGCATCACCACTTCAACCGCCGCCTGGCAGGGCGGCAGCCCAATTTTCTTGAGCGCGTTAATTGCAATCTCAGCAATTTCACCCGGAAGCAGGGGCCGGAAATAAATTTCCATGCAGCGTGAGCGAAGCGCGGGCGGCAGCTCCTGCGGCGATCTTGTCGTCGCACCCACAAGACGGAAATCAGCCGGCAGGCCGTTCTGGAAAATATCGTGTATATACATCGGTATGTTGGTATCTTCCGAATTGTAATAGGCGCTCTCCAGATAAACTTTACGATCCTCCAGCACCTTTAACAATTTGTTCATTTGAATCGGATGCAGTTCGCCGATCTCATCGATGAACAGCATCCCTCCGTGCGCTTTCGTTACCGCACCGGGTTTGGGCTGCGGTATTCCGGCTACGCCCATAGCGCCCGCGCCTTGATATATCGGGTCATGGACGGAACCGATAAGCGGGTCGGCAATCCCGCGTTCGTCGAAACGGGCGGTTGTCGCGTCGATTTCGGTAAACCTGGCATCTTGAAGAAATGGCGAGGCCGGATTTTTCTTCGCCTCTTCCAGGACGACGCGAGCGGCGGCAGTCTTCCCCACGCCCGGGGGGCCGTAGATAATGACATGCTGGGGATTGGCGCTGCACAGCGCCGCCTTAAGCGCCTTCAGGCCGTCCTTCTGACCGATAATATCGTTTATCGTTTGAGGACGGGTTTTCTCGGATAAAGGCTTTGTAAGCGAGACGGAACGCAGCTTGCGCAGCTTGTCCATTTCCTTGCGGGACTCCCGGTCAACTGCGGTACGGTTCGTCTTCTGGTTGCGCAGCAAATTCCAAAAGTACAGACCAATGACAATCGCGAAAAAAACTTGGATCAGCATCAAAATCATACTTAAACTCATAGCGATTAAACACTCCTCTCATGTAAGAAGAAACAACAAAAACATCCGGCTTATCGGGAACTCATACTTGTCAGTATTGCCCCCGGCCGGATGGAATAATCGCTATGCGGATGTAAAGTTTAACCGAATTTCTAAGTTATCCGGATGAAACGGGAGAGTGCTGCTTACGTCCCGGAATTTCACCCGTCGCCTCATAGACGCGAACGATTTCATCGATTTCCTTCTTCAGTTCCGCAAGAAGGTCATTCTCCGGAACTTTACGGATCATTTCGCCATATCTGAACAGCATGCCTTCGCCGCGTGCCCCGGCAATGCCGATGTCCGCCTCGCGCGCTTCCCCGGGCCCATTCACCGCACAGCCAAGGACGGAAACTTTGATCGGTACTTTAATCTTACTGATATACTCTTCCACCTCATTGGCGATCGAGAACAAATCGATATCCAGACGCCCGCAGGTCGGACATGAGACAAGCGTAGCCGCGTTGGTAATCAGACCGAAGCATTTGAGCAGCTCGCGGGCCACCTTGACCTCTTCTACCGGATCCGCGCTCAGACTGATTCGAACCGTATTCCCGATTCCCATCGCCAGCAGTGCTCCGATACCCGCCGAGCTCTTAATCGTGCCGGAATGAAGCGTGCCCGCCTCGGTAATCCCAAGATGGAGCGGGTAGCGGATTTGTTCGGCCGCCATCCGGTAAGCTGCGATAGCCATTGGTACGTCCGATGCTTTCAGGGACACGATAATATCGTAGAAGTCCAATTCTTCCAGTATGCCGATATGAAATAAAGCGCTCTCGACCATCGCCTCAGGCGTGGGGTAGCCGTACTTTTCCAACAAATGGTTCTCAAGCGAGCCTGCATTTACGCCGATTCGAATTGGAATGCCGCGTTCCTTGCATGCTTTGACGACGGCTTCCACCTTTTCTCTGCGGCCGATATTCCCCGGATTGATCCGTACTTTATCGACACCGTTCTCAATAGCGGCAAGCGCAAGGCGGTGATCGAAATGAATATCCGCCACCAGCGGAATATGAATGCGCTTCTTGATTTCTTTGATAGCTGCCGCGGCTTCCTTGTTATTCACCGTTACACGGACGATTTGACAGCCGGCTTCTTCCAGACGCAGTATTTCCGCTACCGTAGCTTCCACGTCCGCCGTCTTCGTCGTGCACATACTTTGAATGACTACTTCATCGCTTCCGCCAATTGTCAGGGGTCCTACTTTGACCGGTATGGTTTCTTTTCGTGAATACATCAGGTAACCTCTCCCGTGAACGTCAAAGTCCACCCCTGCGGGGAGCGGCTTTATGGCCGCTTAGGCAGAGGTGGATACTTTGAACGGTGCTTATTGAATCAGGCGCTTTCTTCCTTCTTCTTGCCTTTCTTGGAGACCAGCTCAGGCATATTCCGGTCCTGAACAACCTTCTCCGTTATGAGGCAGGTGCTGACGTCGTCGCGCGAAGGCACTTCATACATGACGTCGAGCATCAAGCCTTCTATTATCGCCCGCAAGCCGCGCGCGCCGGTGTTCCGTTTGATCGCTTCTTTGGCAATAGCCTCCAAAGCCGCCTGCTCGAAATCGAGTTTGACGTTATCCATTTCGAGCAGCTTCTGATACTGCTTCACGAGCGCATTCTTCGGCTCGGAAAGGATACGCACAAGCGCTTGCTCATCAAGAGGCTCAAGTGTCGAGATGACCGGCAAACGGCCTACAAACTCCGGTATGAGACCGAATTTGAGCAGATCCTCCGGAAGCACCATCGACAAGTATTCGCCTGCTTTCAAGTCCTTCTGTCCGTCGCCGGCTGTATTAAAACCGATGACCTTCTTGCCGATACGGCGTTTAATAAGCTGCTCCAGACCGTCAAAGGCACCGCCGCAGATGAACAAAATGTTCGTCGTATCGATTTGGATAAACTCTTGGTGGGGGTGCTTGCGTCCGCCTTGCGGTGGAACCGATGCAACCGTACCCTCCAATATTTTCAGAAGCGCCTGCTGCACGCCTTCGCCCGAAACGTCACGGGTAATCGAAGGATTCTCCGATTTGCGCGCAACTTTATCGATCTCATCGATGTAAATAATGCCGCGTTCGGCTTTTTCAACATCGTAGTCTGCAGCCTGGATCAGCTTGAGCAAAATATTCTCTACGTCTTCACCGACATAGCCGGCTTCCGTAAGAGATGTGGCATCCGCGATTGCAAACGGCACATTCAAGATCTTCGCCATCGTCTGGGCTAGAAGCGTCTTCCCGGAGCCGGTCGGTCCAACCAGCAGGATGTTGCTCTTCTGAAGCTCGACATCCTCAAGTTTACTTTGCGAATTGACCCGTTTGTAATGGTTATATACCGCTACAGACAGCGATTTCTTCGCTTGCTCTTGCCCGATTACGTATTGATCGAGAATATTGCGGATATCTCTTGGTTTCGGAATATCCTTCAGATCAAGCTCTTCCTCGTGGCCGAGCTCCTCTTCGACGATTTCCGTACACAACTCGATACATTCATCGCATATATAGACGCCAGGACCGGCGACAAGCTTTCGCACCTGATCTTGCGACTTGCCGCAAAACGAGCATTTCAATTGGCCCTTCTCGTCATTAAATTTAAACATGGGATCACCCCTTCGTTTCGATATTTTACAGGATGGAAGATGTGACGACCTTGTCGATGAGGCCGTAATTAAGCGCCTCTTCCGCACTCATGAAGAAGTCGCGGTCGGTATCCCGGTCGACTTTCTCATAAGGCTGTCCCGTACGGTCCACATAGATTTGGTTCAATTTCTGTTTCGTCTTCAAAATCCAATCCGCGTGGATTTTGATATCAGACGCTTGCCCGCGAACGCCGCCAAGCGGCTGGTGTATCATAACTTCGCTGTTCGGCAGTGCAAAGCGTTTCCCCTTGGCGCCGGCCGTCAACAGCAGTGAACCCATACTCGCTGCCAAGCCTACGCAAATGGTCGATACGTCCGGCTTTATAAACTGCATCGTATCAAATATCCCCATCCCGGCGGTAACTGATCCGCCCGGAGAGTTAATATACAGGTGGATGTCCTTTTCCGGGTCGTCCGCTGCCAGAAAAAGCAGCTGAGCAATGATGGAATTCGCAACATCATCGTCGATCGCACTTCCCAAAAAGATAATCCGATCCTTTAAAAGGCGGGAGTAAATATCGTAAGAGCGTTCTCCCCTGTTTGTCTGCTCAACGACAATAGGTACCAGATTCATGCGATCAACCTTCTTTCCTTCTTTGGCTTGGATTCCGATCTTATTTTATCATGTTCAGGAAGCAATGTCATTTTTCTGAATACTACATTATACGATACCGGCGGTCCGTTATGTACGGGGCAAAGCCCCAAGTTACAAACAGATAGTGCCGATTAGGGAAAAATAAGGCACGTATGTACGTGCCTTATCTGAATCCGATGATCAAGCGAGCCGCCCTGCGGACGGCTTCGGTCTCCTTATGCCACTTCGCTCGCTGCCTTGCTGTTTTCCAGCAGGAATTTAATCGTTTTGCGAAGCACGAGATCTTCTTTGATGTTTTCGAGGTTGCCGTTGCTCGTGAACAAAGTGCGGAGCTCTTCGACCGAACGGCTGTATTGTTTGGACAGATTCTCCAATTCTTCGTTCAGGTCAGCCTCTCCCGCTTCGATGCCTTCAAGCTTGGCAATTTGCTCGAGAACGAGGTTGTTGCGGACCCGCTTCTCCGCATCGGCGCGCATCTGGCTGCGAAGCGCAGCTTCATCTTGCCCGGAGAACTGATAGTACAGCTCGAGATTCATCCCCTGCATGCGCAGGCGGTTCTCGAAATCGCGAAGCATGTAGCCTGTTTCGGAATCGATCATAGCTTCCGGAATATCGATTACAGCAGCATCAGCAGCTTTCTCGACCACAGCCGCTTCGCGCGCCTGCTCGTTTTCCTTCTGTTTGCGTTCCGCCAATTTGCTTACGAGATCCTGCTTGAATTCCTCAAGCGTATCGAATTCACTCACGTCTTTGGCAAATTCATCGTCAAGTGCGGGAAGATTTTTACGTTTGATTTCGTGCAGCTTCACTTTGAACACGGCTAATTTGCCTGCCAGGTTCTCCGCATGGTAGCTCTCAGGGAAGGTAACTTCGACATCTTTGAAGTCGCCTGTCTGCATGCCGATCACTTGTTCTTCAAAGCCCGGGATGAAGGAACCGGAACCGAGTTCAAGGGAATAACGCTCGCTTTTGCCGCCTTCGAACGCTTCGCCGTCCACGTACCCGTCGAAATCAATAACGGCAACGTCGCCCTTCTCGGCTGCGCCTTCCTCGATAACCGTCAATTCAGCATGACGCTGCTGCAGGCGATCGAGTTCCTCCGTGATTTCTTCCTCGCTTACGTTGACTTCCTCTGCCGGCACTTCCAGGCCTTTATATTCACCAAGCTGAACTTCAGGTTTAACCGTAACTTTTGCTTTGAATTTGAATGCTTGACCTTTGGCGAACTGATCCACTTCGATGTCCGGGCGGTCAACCGGAACGATACCTGTTTCTTTAACTGCTTCGGAATAAGCGTCCGGGAGCAAAATGTCGATTGCATCCTGATACAGGCTTTCCACGCCGAAACGGGATTCAAAAATGCCCCGCGGCACTTTACCTTTACGGAAGCCTGGCACGTTTACTTTCACAACAACCTTCTTAAACGCTTTGTCAAGCGCCTCGTTCACTTGTCCGGCTTCGACTTCTACGTCGAGCGCGACAAGGTTCTTGTCTATTTTTTCCCATGTTGCTTTCATGTTATGCTTTCCCCTCCAAATTAAATAACGCGAGCTGCGTTTATGTTTCACGCTTAATAAACCATTCTATTATAATCAACATCCAGCCGAATATCAAGGCTCGTCGCCATCATCCCTATCTTGCAGCTGAGCGACCAGCCGGAGCGAACGGCAAATTTGTTCATACCGGAATCTGAGAGATTCCGTTATTCCGTATGTATCTCTTAAATCGTCGTCGCTGACTCTGCCGTATAAGGACAGCTGCACGATCTGGTGCAGCGCCGCCGCGAAACAGTCCACGGTATCGTCATCGCCGGCAAGCAGGCGTTCGTATGCGGATGTTCCGTAGAAACATTGCAGAAATTCTTTCCACATCTCGCGGGCGAAATGAGGCATGGTGGCGTCGAGAACCTCCGTTACCGATTCCACCCGTTCAACGACTCTCGTAACCGTCTCCGGAAATTCGTCCATGGATAGCGGTGTCTGTTCGATCTCCACCTCTACGTGTTCGCCGAGCCGGACAATCGGGAGCTTTCCCGATACCCCTCGCCGGCGCAGGCATTGGAGCGCTTTAAACTGCAGGGCCGGATGCAGCTCCTCTCCGGTCAACCAGGTCACAATCGTCTGATCCACGTCCGGATGATCGAGATGGGCGGCCCTTTCGAGAGCGAGGACCTGTTGGTCCGCAATCGGATGGTGCTGCATAATGTACAGGACCTGCTTCACATAATCGTCGTCATACTCATCCGCTGCAAGCGCTTCGCGCCGCAGCGATTCTTCATCTGCCTCCTCCTCTTCTTGATGCTTGGCATGCGCCAGCGGACCTGCGCCTTGTTCTTCCATTTCGTGTGACGGAAATGCCATATCCAGCCACCTCAGCAGACTGCCCCATTCCTCATAATGGCGCTTCTCCTCGCCCTGGCACTGCAGCAAAAAGCGGAGCAGACGTTTCGCCGCCCCGTATTGTTCGGCCTCCAGCATGCGGGTAAGCTGCAGCTGATATTGATCAAGCATGTTTGGAAACAAGTATACGTTTTCTTTTCCGTCGCCGTGCGGAGTATTTGAAGTTGTAATAGTCTCACCGCCTTGTCTGTGGAACCGCGCCGCGAACCGGACATCGCTTTCGATTGAGTACGATTATAACATTGTCTGCTGTTGATTTCCATTTATGCGTGTGCTATCATAATTAATCATTGTCACGGTTTGCTGCGGGTGTAGTTCAATGGCAGAACGCCAGCTTCCCAAGCTTGAGGCGAGGGTTCGATTCCCTTCACCCGCTCCATTATGAATAACCATCCTGAAGGGTCCCGAATCCTGAAGGATATAAATAGTCTTCTTCAAATCAAGGACTGCCCGGCGTCACTTGTGTGATGCAGGCAGTCCTTTCCATTCTTTTCCCTTTATTGAGCGAAGCTGCAACAGGTCATGCGAGGACTTCCGTAAGGATGGACACTCGGAATTGCAGTCGAAGAAATCCATTTTTTTGACTCTTGCACATTTTTAACACCACATGTTATAATACTCATTACGTGTCCCGGTAGCTCAGCTGGATAGAGCAACGGCCTTCTAAGCCGTCGGTCAGGGGTTCGAATCCCTTCCGGGACGCCACTTCAACTATGAATATGAGCAAAGCCGCTTATCAGATTAACTGAAAGCGGCTTTTTTAATGTCTTAATTATGTTATCCCGAGGAGTGCCCTGCCCAAACGGCGGACACCTTCCTGTATTTGTTCCTCGCCGATTGCCGCGAATGAGAGCCGCAGAAAGCCGTCGTCGGCACCGAATACCCGGCCGGGCAAGCAAAGAACGCCTTCGCTGATCGCTGCTTCGAGCATATCCCTGTCCAGGATGTTTTTTTTCAGCTTTAGCCATACATAATAACCGCCTGGGCGGCTGTTTGACAATACCGGAACTGCCAATGGTTCGATATGCTCCCGAATCGCTCCCAGCATGCAGTCTCTTCTCGTCCTTAAACGTCCTCGAATATACGATAGATGAGCCTCATACCCCCCTGTATTCAAGAAACGGTCCGCCAATCTTTCACCGATATGGCTCGTGCTGTAGCCCATCCGGCTTTTGGCCTCGGCAAGCTTGGCCGTCACAGTCAGAGGCGCAATTATCCATCCGATACGCATGCCCGGCGTGGCGATTTTGGACATCGTTCCGAGGTATATAACGGTCCGGTCTCCCCCAGGCAAAGCTCTCAAAGGGGGCAGGGATCGCCCCGCTTCGTCTAAAAACAGCAGCGAGTACGGATCATCCTCAATGATGGGTATTCTTAGCTGCGCGCATATATCAAGCAAGGTAATCCGTCGGGCGAGAGAAAGCGTAGTGCCGGTCGGATTTTGGTAAGTCGGGTTGGTCAATACCATTTTCACCCGATGTTTGCGGGCAAGCTCGGGCAACTGCTCCGGATTTAGACCCTGACTGTCAATCGGCAGCTTCACAAGACGCAGTCCTGCCGAAGACAGGACGTTCATGCTGTATAAATAGGAAGGTCCTTCGACCGCAATAGCGTCGCCCGGTTGAAGAAGAGTATGGCAGATTAGATGAAGTGAGTGCTTCACTCCCGCGCTAATTAAGAGATGCTCAGGATCTGTAAGTATGCCGGCTTCAGCCTGAAGCCGCTGCGATATTGTCCTTCTGAGACCTGCATCGCCTTTAAAACTGCAATAATAGCTGAACGGTTCCGATAGATTTAACTCGGGAAGCCGCTGCTCCAACAGCTCCAGGGGCATCAAATCCGGAGACAGCTCGCCTTTGACAAAATTAATAATATTCGGCTTGCCGAACGATCCGTAAACCTGGCTCTGCAAAGCAGCCGTGGGGTCGAATAATTGGCGGACGGCTGTATAACGCTGCCAGTTCGGCGTCCGCACCTCTGCAGCCTCCCACAACGAATCGCTCACTCGGGTACCGCTTCCTTGCACGGAGGTGACAAGGCCCGATGCCCGCAGCTCCTCATAAGCGGCTGAGATCGTGCTGCGGTTGACGCAAAGCTGCAAGGCAAGCTCCCGTTCCGTCGGAAGCTTGGCGCCTGGAGGCAGGTCGCCTTTTAATATCTGCTTTTCAAAGTATCCGGCTATTTGCGCAAAAACCGGTCGTTCTCCGCTTGGTTCAGGTTTCCACATCGAATCCCCCTCCTCCACCTATTATACAAACATTATCAATTGGCTGAGCAAATAAAATGCCAATTGGCTGATGCGGCAACCATGTTTCGGCCCTATACTCGGGATATGTCCTATATTCGCTTATAAACAATCGGCAGGCGGAGACTACGATATTCAGGGAGAATACGTATGCGTGGCTTCAGCCTGGATTTATTTCGGATATTTGGATTTGCCGATGGTTCGTTAACAGCAGGATATTCAGAATAGAGCTTGAGCCGGCAGAACAAGCAATCCAACATTGATGGATAAGAGGAGTGTGGGTTCCATGAAAATTGCCTTTGTACTGTTCGACGGCCTTACTACACTTGATTTTACCGGTTTTTTCGATCCTGTTACCAGATTGGCGCTATATCCGGCAGGCAAGGATTTGACCTGGGATATATGTGCGAAGGGAGAGTATGTAACAGACGACCGGGGCGTTGTGATCAAGGTTCAGAAGGTAGATCCCGACCTCTCCGCATACGATATGGTATTTGTGCCTGGAGGCTTTGCGACGAGAGCTTTGCGGAATGATCGCGATTTTATCGCTTGGCTTCGTACAGCTGAGCATACCCGTTATAAAGTATCGGTGTGCACAGGTGCTCTACTGCTTGGAGCGGCCGGGTTTCTGCATCATAAAACAGCGACTACGAATGCACCGGCCTATGAGCTGCTGGCTCCATATTGCAAAACAATCGTAACCGACCACCGCATTGTGGAGGACGGAACTACGATAACGGCCGGTGGCGTGTCCGCTTCGCTCGATCTTGGTTTATTCGTTGCCGAGCTGCTGAGCGACACCGAAACAGCGCGGGATATTCAGAAGTCGATGAACTACCCGTATTATCAATCCGCGGCCATTAAACGGGTATGACCCGGCAGCGCCACCTCGCCGCCGGGCTTAAGAAAGCTGTTTATGGTCTTATCATGTGGGTAATAGTCCAATGTGTAGGTGTAAAATCTCTCAAAATCAGGAAGCCTATACCGTTGAAGGGAGTGCATGATAATGACACAGCAGCAGCAAAATACCCCTCCGTCCAGTGCAGCGCCAAAGAGGCCGACATCTTTTCCGCCGCAGCATCAAGACCGCAGGCCGGGTTTGGAGACAGAGATGAACCCGCGTCCGCAGTCGGATTCCCCGGCATACCGACCCGCAGGCAAGCTTCAGGGGAAAATAGCCGTTATATCCGGAGGCGACAGCGGCATAGGCCGTGCGGTAGCCATCGCTTACGCCAAAGAAGGCGCCGATGTGGCAATACTTTATTTGAACGAGCACGGGGATGCGGAAGAAACGAAACGCCTCGTGGAAGAAAAAGGCCGCCGCTGCATCACGTTCGCAGGAGACGTGGGGGATCCTGCTTTTTGCAAGTTAGCCGTGGAAGAAACGGTTAAACAGCTTGGCAAACTCGATATCGTTGTCAATAATGCAGCCGAACAGCATCCACAGGATAGGATCGAGAAGATTACGCCGGAGCAGCTTGAAAGGACGTTCAGAACGAACATTTTTGGAATGTTCTATTTGACGCAGGCCGCAATGCCTCATTTGTCTGCAGGTTCGACTATCGTTAACACCGCCTCGGTTACCGCCTATCGCGGAAATCCTATTCTGCTTGACTATTCTTCGACCAAAGGAGCCATTGTTTCCTTCACACGATCATTGTCGACGAATCTTGCAGACCAGGGTATTCGCGTTAATGCCGTCGCCCCCGGTCCGGTATGGACTCCTCTGATCCCGTCTACTTTCGATGCGCAGAAGGTTGCCAGCTTCGGCTCGGACGTGCCTCTGAAGCGCAGCGGTCAGCCTGACGAGATGGCTCCTGCATATGTATATTTAGCTTGCGAGGACTCGTCCTATATGACCGGACAAGTCCTGCACATTAACGGCGGCGAAGCCGTAAACGGATGATTATAAGGCAATTGATTTAGGAATATACGGCAAAGCAGAAAGAGACACCGTTGGTGTCTCTTTACTTTTTTACTATTACTGGCGATCAATGATGTTCTGCCAAGAAGCAATTTATTGACTGAGTGAACTCGGTTTGCGATCGCGTTTCCATGAAGCGATTGCCAAAAACCCGCCGATAAGCGTAACGAACGCCGCTACAAGAGAGATCGAATCAAGCCCCAGCCTGCCGTCGATAACCCGACCGCCGAGCCATGCCGCAAAGGCGGCGGCAATCTGGAATGCGGAAGCGTTTATTGCGATACCCAGCGTTGGGGCGGCATTAGCGGAAATCAGTACTTTGGTCTGCATGGCAGGGATGACCGAGAAAGCCAATGCACCGATAATAAAAACCATGATCGCGGCTGGAACCTGATATTGACGTACGAGCCAGAACAACACCTGCACGCCTGCCAAACCTGCGAGTAAGCCAATAAGAGACGGCATAAGAGCGCGGTCCGACATCCATCCGCCAGCCAGGTTCCCGACTGTGGCGCCGAGCCCGTATACCAGCAGCAGCACGGGGACAGAACCGGCGCCGAATCCGCTGATATCGGTCAATAGCGGCGCGAGATAGGTGAAAACCGTTAAAACTCCCACATTTCCGACCGCGGTGATCGCGAGGGCAAGCTGCAGCTCACGACTCCTTAGAACGCGCAGCTCAGTTAAAACGGAACCTGTCCTGGTCCCCCCGCGTACAGGCACGAATCTCATCAAAAAAATCAAAGCGATAACGGTAAAGGCTGCAATTGTCAGAAACGTCGCCCGCCATCCGAACTGTTGGCCGATGGCCGTGCCGATCGGGGCACCGAGAATCATCGCCAGGTTGAAGCCAAGGCCTACCTTCGCCACGGCCGAGGCCTGCTTGCCGGGCTGTGCCAGCGAAACGGCTATTACAACGGCCATCGCAAAAAAAGTGGCGACAACGAGCCCGCTGATCAATCTAGCCAGGAGAAGAATGACGTAACCCGGCGCTGCCGCCGCGACAAGGTTACCAATTATGAAGACTAGAACAAGGGCCACGATTAAAGGCTTGCGAGGGATGCCGACTGTTAGAACAGTGAGTATCGGTCCCCCGATAACCATGCCGAGCGCATAGGCCGTTACGAGGTGACCTGCCGAAGAGATGGAAACGGACAGGTCAGCCGCGACCACCGGCAGAATACCGGCGATGACAAACTCGGCTGTGGTGAGCGCAAAAGCGCAAAGCGTTAAGGTCAGAATCGAAAGAAGCTTTGGCGGCTCGCTCCGATATCGTGCGGACTGCATGTCTTCTTCTTTTATTGTGGGTGCATCCCCTTTCAATCCATTCCCCATATTACTGAACTCCTTCATTTGTCGGTTGTTCTCCCGCATAATTGTTTGCCCTCCAGCGCATAAGCTGGAACAATATAAATTAGTAACAATATTGGTATCTGATCAGGGAAATACTAACAAAAACTTTTTTGCCCGTCAAGGTGTTTCTTTGGAATCATCCTATCGATTTCTTGCGTGTGATTGAGAAGAAACCTCATTGACAATAGAAACGACGATACATACAATGGAGGGCAAGACAAGGATAAGATACTTTCCTCACGCCGTATTGAAAAGGAGAATCAGGCAATGTTTACCAACAGCCAATTTGTTATCGCTGTCCATATGATGACGATTCTCGCCGGGAACTGCGGGCAAAGAGTGAATTCGGACATCATGGCGCAAAGCATTAATACGAATGCCGTTATCATTCGCAGAATATTACGCAAGCTGGTCAATGGCGGGCTTGTATCCGCCGCCTCAGGGGCTGCTGGGGGCTCCATGTTGACTCGGAGACCGGAGCAAATCACTTTGCTCGATATTTACCGGATCGAAGGAAAGCAGCCGGTCTGCCTCCCCGGGAACAAACCGAATTGTTCGCTCGGCAACAATGTCCGAAGCGTACTAAGCAATAAACTTGCGGATGCGGAGCAGGCTTTGGAACATAAACTAGCGGAGATCACGATCGCGGACTTGTACATGGAATGTAATATTGCCGAGCATGCGGGAGTGACGGCTGAAACCAGCCTCGTTTTGAATAGAAAGCAGCCATATAAAAAGTAAAACAACCAGCTCCGAAAGTGCTGGTTGTTTCGCTTTATACGGGTTTGAACACTTCGCTCGAAACGTTTAGCGCCTTGCGGTGAGGAGGCTACCGAGCCTCAAAAACAAATGGAAACCCTTCTCGTCAAATCCGCTTCAGCAGCCTTGCAATCGAGCGATCGGCTTCGCGCAGTACGACTTGCTTGTCGACAGTACGTACCAAGCCGCCTTCGACGACCTGCTTGCCGTCGACCCATACCGAATCCACATTGCCGCGGGAAGCGGCATAGACAACACGCGAGTACGGATCGGCTTCATACGATGGAAAGGTGTGAAAATCGTTCAAATCGAGCATAGCGAGATCCGCCTTCTTGCCGGGTTCAATGCTGCCGATGAGGTGATCCAGACCGAGCGTCCTTGCTCCACCGATCGTCGCCATGCGCAGTACGGTCCTCGCATCCATGGTTTCCGGCCCGCAGCGGGCCTTATGCAGCAGCGCGGTAAGCCGCATCTCCTGGAACATATCCAGCGTATTGTTGCAGGGCGCCCCGTCCGCTCCGATCCCCATCCCGATACCATCCTCAAGCAGCTCCGGAATCAGAGCGATGCCTGACGCCAGCTTCAGGTTAGAGCCCGGGCAGTGCGTCATCTTCGTACCGGTCCTCTTCAAGATATCCCGTTCCTCATCGTCGAGCCATATGCAGTGGGCGAGAACGAGCCTGGGGGATGTAAGGCCGATATGGTCCAGATAAACGATGTTGCGCATCCCTCTCTGACTCATAACCAGATCGATTTCCTCACGATTTTCCGCTGCATGTGTATGTACAAGCACGTTATAGTGCGCGGAGAGATCGCGTACTTCTTTAAGGAGCTGCTCTGAGCAGGATACAACAAATCGAGGGCAGTAGGCATATCCGAGCCGGCCGCCGTCGTGGCCGTGCCATTGCTCGAGCAGACGCGTACTCTCTGCGATCGAACGGGCGGTTTCCTCCTGCAGCCCTGCGGGGACGTCGCCACCGGCATCCATCATAACCTTGCCGGATATCGCGCGAATACCGCTGTGCGACAACGCCTGAAACGCCGAATCAGTATGGCTTACCGTCTCCATATCGAGTATCGTTGTCGTCCCACTTCTCAAGAGCTCGCCGATACCGAGCATAGCTGAGTAGTAGACGGACTCTTCATCATGTGCCGCTTCAAGAGGCCATATCCTGGTACGCAACCAGTCCATCAGCGCCATGTCGTCCGCGCGCCCGCGAAACAAGGTCTGGCATAAATGAATATGCGTCTGCACGAAGCCCGGGAGCAGCAGCTTGTCTTTCGCTTCCACGATCTTCGTATCAGCCGCATAGTCCGTGATCGTGCCGCCGACGGATACGATTTTATCGTCCCGAATAAGAACGTCGCCTGTAGCGATATCGTCCCGGTCGTTCATCGTCACAATAGTTGCATTGCGCAGTAAGGTTGAACTCATACAGCCGCCTCCTTTATATTTCCCTTATGCGACTATTGTAGCAGAATGAAAGTGAAGGAGACGACTGTTTTCAAATAATCGTCATAAGTCAATTTGCGCTGTTCAGGCGGCTGCACGTTTGGCCTGCAGCACCACATTATTTTCTGACGCTTTCACTGGGGTTGTTCTGCGCCGGCTGTTTGGCGTTTTTCTCGAGAACCTCTTCCGCATAGTTGTCATTGGCGGCAAACTTTTGGCTTTTATTATCCTTTGTATTCTTCATGTCGGTTTAAATTCACCTCCTCTCTTCATGATCCGCCCAAGCGGCTGCTTAATTCTGCGCGTACTCCGGGATAAGACAGTATCTGCTGCTTAAAGGTTTCCCGTCTGCCCCAGTCCGTCTTCATCGTGACCGTCTCGAACAGATCAACGCTGATTTCCGTAAATGCATTGTGTAAATTGTTATCGAACCAATCGATCTCCGTAGCGGCTTCGTTCTTGATAACTGCAACCATGTCATAGTCGTTATCGAGCGACTCACTGAAAAACGCGAGCAGCTCAGGCGTTTCACTGCTCCCGGTATGTACCTCGACCTCGCAGCACCGCACGCCGTCCCTCTCGACGGTTCTTCTCACATGGGCGTTCGTCACGTTCATGAGAGCTCACCCTCGGGAAAAAGTCCCATTCCTTTGATATGCTTCTTCGTGACCGGCGTGCCAAGCTCGTAGAGAAGCTTGTAAATATCCTTCATAAAGACGTCGTAGCCCTCGTTGATTTCTTCGGAAGAAGCCGTTCCGTATGGATGGCTCGTAAAATGGAACGCCTGTGCTTCATCCATGCTGACCAGCTCCTCGAACAGCTCCTGCAGCCTGTTAAGCTCCTCTTCGTTGGCCCGGATTTCGAACTCGAACACCGCTGCCTCAGGGTCCTCGAGGATCGACCCCGCTTGGACCGAAACATAATAAGTGTGGCGGTCGTAAAACGCGGCCTCACTCCCGTTCTGCACGCTGCCCGGCTCTTTAGGCGAGTCTAAACGCTCATCCATCGTACACCTTCACTCCCTTTTCTGGCGTTTTTCCATGCGATAGCATCCCCCTTCGGACAGACATTTTATCCATATTTACCGCATAACCATCATAGTATCGCTGTTTAAGCCCCGCATAGAGAGGAATGAGAACCATGTGTGGATTCACGGGCTGGATTGATTGGACCGATGACCTGACAAGACAATCAGCGACGTTGGAAAAGATGACCGAAACAATGGCCTTTCGCGGTCCTGACTCATCGGGCACCTGGATATCTCCGAGCTGCGCTCTCGGACATCGAAGGCTTTCCGTCATCGACCCGGTGAATGGCGCTCAGCCGATGGTCCGAACCTCCGACGACGATACGTATGTCATTGTGTATAACGGAGAATTGTATAATGCCCCCGAGCTGAAGAAGGAGCTGGAGGGCAAGGGAAGAAGGTTTACAACGACTTGCGATACCGAAGTGCTTCTGGTTGCTTACATGGAATGGGGAAAAGCTTGCGTTGAGCGGTTGAACGGGATTTTCGCGTTTGCCGTATGGGATTCACGGGAGCAGCAGCTGTTTCTTGCCCGCGACAGGCTCGGCGTCAAGCCGCTGTTCTATGCGAAGCAATCAGGTAAATTCATATTCGGCTCCGAGCCGAAGGCAGTGCTTGCTCACCCTGCGGTTAAGACGGAGGTCGGGCCTGAGGGACTGGCGGAAATTTTTATCCTTGGCCCTGCGCGTACGCCCGGACATGGCGTATATCGGGATCTCGGCGAGCTGCTTCCCGGCCAATACGCGACTGTTAGCCGCTCCGGAGTTTCCATTGCCCACTATTGGAAGCTGGAAAGCCGCCCGCACAGCGAGGACGTGAACGCCACCGCCCGAACGGTTAGAGAACTGCTCAAGGATACGGTCGAGAGGCAGCTCGTATCCGATGTGCCTCTGTGCACGCTGCTGTCCGGCGGCCTCGATTCCAGCGCGCTGACAACGTTGGCAGTCCGCTACTATGAACATACCGGTCAGGGGAAGGTTCATACGTACTCAGTCGATTATGTCGATAACGACAAGCATTTCAAAGCGCACGATTTTCAGCCGAACTCCGATGCGCCTTGGATTGAGAGGATGAACAGCTATTTGGGCACGGTGCATCATCCGGTGCAATTCGATACGCCCGAGCTGATCGAAGCTCTGCGGACAGCCATGCAGGCCCGTGATTTGCCGGGTATGGCGGATGTAGATGCGTCCCTGCTGCTTTTTTGCCGCGAGATAAAGAAGGAAGCGACTGTCGCCATTTCAGGCGAGGCTGCTGATGAGATTTTTGGAGGTTATCCGTGGTTCCATCGGGATGATGCTCTGAATGCGGATACGTTTCCGTGGTCGCTTGCATCCGGCATGCGCGCCGAGCTGCTGTCGCCTGATGTAGCGGCCTGGATCCGTCCGCTCGAATATATACGAGACCGCTATTCCGACGCGGTGGCGGAAGTGCCTAAGCTGGCCGGAGAAGATCCAGTGGCCGCACGGATGCGGGCCATGTCGTATTTGAATATAACCCGATTCATGCCGACGCTGCTTGACCGCAAGGACCGGATGAGCATGGCCGTCGGACTCGAGGTGCGAGTACCCTATTGCGATCACCGGCTGGTTGACTATGTATTCAACATCCCGTGGGAGATCAAGACCGCAGGCGACCGGGAGAAGGGTATCCTTCGCTTTGCGCTCGAAGGAATCCTGCCTCATGACGTGCTTTACCGGAAGAAGAGCCCCTATCCGAAAACGCATAACCCAAACTATCTGAATACGGTGCGCTCACAGCTGCTTGAGGTGCTGGACGAAGGGACGTCGCCGCTTCTCCCGCTTATTAATGTGAAGAAAATTCGCGAGATTGCCGAATCGGACACAGCCAGCTCCAATCTGCCATGGTTCGGTCAGCTTATGTCCGGCCCGCAGTTGTTCGCCTACCTGCTGCAGGTCGACATGTGGCTTCGTGATTACAAAGTGGTCATTCGTTAACAGCGGCGGAATCCCCCGAGCGGCAGCCGCGCCGTGCAGCAATTGATAAAGCCCCGAGACAAGCGCTGGCAGCGCATGCTTCGGGGCTTCTCTCATATTTAAGCACGAACGGTGCAGCGATTTTGGCAAACCAGACTGCCTTAGGCTTTCAGCTTCTTAAGCAGGGATGACAGCGCAGCGCCGCGGTGGCTGATCGCCTGTTTCTCCTCTGTCGTCAGCTCAGCCATCGTTTTGTGAAAAGATGACAGCCAGAACAGCGGATCGTAGCCGAAGCCGCCATCTCCTCTGGGCTTATCGGTAATGCTGCCGGCCACATAGCCTTCAGCCTCGGTGAACGTGCTGCCGGATGGATCGTACAAAGCGAGAGCACATACGAACCTCGCTTCACTAAGGAGCTTCATTCCGTCTTCAAGCCGGTTCGAAGCCGCTGTTATCTTCGAAAGCTCGTCCAGCAGCTTCGTATTATTGCGGGCATCGCTTGCTTCAGGCCCGGCATAACGCGCCGAATAAACACCCGGCTGACCTCCGAGCACTTCCACCTCCAGCCCTGAATCGTCCGCAAGCGCCGGAAGCCCGAGCGCTTCCCCGACGGCCCGAGCCTTCTTGCGGGCGTTCTCGGCGAAAGTGCTGCCATCCTCCACGATATCCGGCAGGTCCGGATAATCAAACATACTGACGACATTCATGCCAAGCTTCCCGAATGCATGGGCAAACTCTCTTACTTTCCCGGCATTTTTCGTCGCTACAACAATCGTATCGCCGGGCTTCATGCTTGAGTCATACCGATCCGGCTGCCGATCGGCCCAAGTACGTCCCGTTGTTTCGCGATCAGCGACTGGATTCCCTCTTCGGCCAAACCGAGCAGTCCGTCCAATTCCTGCCGGGTAAACGGCGATTCTTCGCCCGTCCCCTGAACCTCGACAAATTTGCCTGCTCCCGTCATGACCACGTTCATGTCGACCTTCGCTTTCGAATCTTCCTCATAGTTCAGGTCAAGCAGCGTTCTCTCCTGTATGACACCAACACTTACAGAAGCCAGGAAATCGGTTATCGGATATTTTGCATAATCGACTGTTTTGGAAATCCTATGTACCGCGATCGCCAGTGCCACAAACGCGCCGGTTATCGAAGTCGTCCTTGTACCGCCGTCCGCCTGGATAACATCGCAGTCCAGCGTAATTGTACGCTCGCCAAGCGCTTGAAGATCGACAACCGAACGAAGGGCGCGTCCGATCAGCCTTTGAATCTCCATCGTTCGCCCTGTCAGCTTGCCCTTGGCCGATTCACGTTGATTGCGTACTTGGGTGGCGCGGGGCAGCATGGCGTATTCGGCGTTAATCCAGCCTTTCCCCTGTCCTTTCATAAAGGGCGGCACTCGTTCTTCTACCGATGCGGTGCACAGCACCTTCGTATCGCCGAATTCGATCAGCACCGAGCCTTCCGCATATTTATTCGGATTCATCGTTATTGTAACCGGCCGCAGCTGGTTCTCTTGCCGTCCGTCAGTTCTCATTTAAAGTAATCCTCCATCTGTATGCAGCATGTTACCCGCCTGCCCTGTTACGCGGCTGCAGTTTAATTCATCCCATTTTACCAAACACAGGAGAGAAAAGCACCTTCCGTGTCCTTATTGCCCGATTCAAATAAGCGCCGACTGCCCTAATATGGCGGAAGACGCTCCTTGGGGACGTTCTCGATTCTTAAAATGCCGGTTCGAGCGATTCTTTATACTTGCCCTCGATTTATTTTTTACTTCCCGCGAATTAAGAGCTTTGGCCAACATTCGCTTCCTTCAATAATAGCTGGACTCTAGTATTCTTCCGATTAAAGTTGACAAAAAGTACAATAAACCGAACTATGGATTGTCAATCGATCGATATACTTTCATAAATATGTCGAATAACATTATTTATTATTAATTGTAATGATTAACAAATATAGGCCTAAAGTATGATTACCATAAAAAGTTCATAGTGACATAATATAGTAAGATACAAGCCATCCCCAAACGATTCATTCCTTCGACTTTTCATTATTCCGCCTCAACACACCATCCTGTTCATGGTGCAAGACGGGGATGGCGCTTCAACAATCCCAGTTTCGAGAGAGAAGGGTGTGAAGTAAAAGTATGAATAATCGAAGGTTTTCATTAGTACTTGTATTTGTTCTTCTTTTGTCAGGAATCATACCGTCTTATGCCTCCGCCGATGTCCTTGACGAGTGGCATCCCCGTAATCCGCTGCCAGCCGGCTACGATCTTTCTGCTGTTACTTACGGCAACGGCACGTTTGTGGCAGTAGGAAGTCGCGGAACAATATTGACCTCCGGAGACGGATCAAACTGGGTTAGCCGCCCGTCCGGCATTCCGTATGATCTTGTAGATGTCGCTTTTGGCAACGGCAGGTTCGTAGCGATGAATAAGGATGGCGTATTTCTGACATCCAGTGACGGAACGTCATGGAAGATTAGTTATCTGGTCGGATCCTCGTTAGACCCGGTTGACTATCGACCTTTTATTCGTTTTATTCAAAGCAGTATCACTTACGGCAATGGAAATTTCCTGGTATCTGGCAAAAAAGTATTTCGGGCGTATCCTGCAGATACGACCATCGTATTATTATCGACAACGACACTTAATGGAGACACAATTACGGATTCAAGATCAGTGAATATACCGTTAACTGGGACAGCAATTTTCTTGACATTGCATATGGCGGCGGCAAATTCGTAAAGACAGGCGAGGGTGGAATGGTTTACAACTCCCTGGATGGAAGGAACTGGACTAAATGCGAGTCTGGCACCATAGAACCGCTAGACGGGGTGGCGTACGTCAACGGCATATTCTTGGCGGTGGGGAGATCCGGAACGATTCTGGCATCCGCTGACGGAACAACCTGGACAAGCCGCCAGTCGGGCACATCAAAATATTTAAATGAAATCGCATACGGAAATGGTTCATATATCGTGACGGGTGAAGATGGAACGATTCTGACATCCCCTGATGGAATTAACTGGACGAGTCGCTCTTCCGGCGCTACGCTAGATCTTCAAGGCATCGCTTACGGATACCGCACCTTTGTGGCGGTGGGTAAGGCTGGAACAATCCTGCAATCCTCCATGTCAGCACCTGCACCTGACAATGCTGCCCCCATAACCAAATACTCTGTCAAGCCAAACTGGGTCAACGAAGGGGGCAAAAAATACATCAAAGGCTATACCGTCACTTTGACCGCTACAGATAATTCGTCCGGCGTAAAAATAACTTATTACCGAATTAATAAAGGCGCGTGGACCGTCTATACCGACCCTTTCGTTTTGTATGGCTCGGGCAATTTGGACTTTTACAGCGAGGATAATGCCGGCAATAAGGAAGCGGTGTATTGATAATTCCGTAAAAGAATGGATTTTCAAACCTCATAGCTTTTTTAGTTCGAAGAAGCCTGCCGATAACCTCGGCAGGCTTCTTGCGTTGCGTTATGCACTGCAGCGCTGTCGGTGCATTATATTAAGACTTGAACGCGTTGACATGCTGCGGGGCGCTCACAGGCTGACTGTATGATTGATTGTTGGTATCCTTAATGTCGGTTTTTCCGTTCAGCTTGATTTGGACCTTGGCGGCGCCTGTATTCTCAGTCAATGCGAGAACGATAGCCTGCAGCATTTCAGCCGGCTCCTGCTGCCCTTCTTGATAAGAGTTATCCTGCAAATCGATGGTTACGACGTCGTTCTTCTTGGTGACGCTGTTGACTACGACGTCCGGCGTCATGACGGCGGTAAGCTGGCGGGAGTCGGCAGGGCCGCTGATCATCTGCTGGATAGCCGCTTTCGCCCGGTTATCAGACCGGTTTACGAGCCGGGTGACAGGTACGAAATACATCTGGTCATTTGGCGTGACGGCAGAGAAATACAACGTGACCGGCGTTGTCTGGCTGTAATTATTGACTCCGTCCGCCGCCTCGAGATTAATGCCCACCGCACGGGTCAGCGGCTGATCGATAGGCATGCCGTCAACCGGCATTTCGTTCAGCTTCTGTCCTTCCAGCCAAATCTGCACCTTCTGGATGCCTTCCATTCCGGTTAATGTCCATGTGACCGCTTCAACCATATGCCGTTCGTCCGCTGCGTTATAATCCTCGAACGCTTTCGAGAAATCGACTATTGCCAACTTCTGGTCAGCCACAATGTTGAAACCCTTAACTTGAGTCCCTTTCGGAAGTACCGCTTGGAAGCCTTCCGGCAGTTCATTCGCGTATGGACCGCCGTCTACCATCATTTCGAGCGCTTTCTGGCCGGCTTTTTCTCCGGCTCCCAGTGCGGCTTGTACGGTAACCGGAGCGAGCATACCGTTATCGTCCTTCAGGTATACCGTCATTTGTGTCTGATCGCCCTGTGCGGCGGTCTGTGCGGTATTAATCATGCTGTCGACGTTTTGCGCACCGGTTTGCGGCGGATCAATCGATTTGCTCGCTTCTTGCGAGAATAAACCGCAGCCGGTGGTCAGGATGGGCAGCGCCAGCGCTCCGGCGAGCGCAGCCCGGCGAAACAGGCGATAGTAATTCATGTCGTTTTTTCCTCCCCGTTAATTGGTTGGCATTCATGTAATTGGTATTCATTTGGTACAAGTTCGTCTTTTGTAGTACTATGTATACGAGCCCTTCCTATCAATTAGACCAGTTTTGTCCACCATTTCGAGACAAGAGGTGAGTCCATATGTCCAAATCGAAATTGTACAGCTTAAACAGTGAAAAAGTCGCCTCAGCCACGAACGAATGGCTCGCCAAACGCGGTGTAACAACGAAGCAAATCGCCGAGCTCGTTATGTTCTTGCAAAAGGATTACTACCCGGAGCTGACTATCGAGGAGTGCGAGCTTTACGTTCAAGCCGTACTCTCCAAACGCGAGGTCCAGAATGCGGTGCTCACCGGCATTCAGCTCGATCTGCTGGCTGAAGAAGGCAAGCTGATGCCGCCGCTCCAGGAAATGATCGAGAACGACGAAGGTTTATACGGCTGCGACGAGATTTTGGCGCTTTCCATTGTGAATGTATACGGCAGCATCGGGTTCACCAACTTTGGCTATGTCGATAAGCTCAAACCGGGCATTTTGAAAAAACTGAATGACAAAGAGGGAGCGCAGTGTCATACGTTCCTTGACGATATTATCGGCGCCATTGCTTCGTCGGCCAGCAGCAGGATCGCTCACCGGAAGCAGGCGGAACGTGAAGGAAACATGGATCTGCCACTCGATTGATCCGTTCGCCGGCAGGCTTAGAGCCGCTCCTCATCGAAAATTTCGGCAAAATAAAAAGGGACAGCGAAAGCCAATTGGCTTTCGCTGTCCCTTTCTTACTTTAACTGCGGCTAAGCGCTTCATAGACACGCGCTGCCGCTTCTTTGCCCTGGCGGATACAATCAGGTAAGCCCACGCCGTCGAACGCGGCGCCTGTCACCCAAACGCCTGGCATTTGAGCGGCCATGGATGCGCGCAGGGAAGCAACCTGCTGCGTATGTCCGACGGGATATTGCGGCATGGAACGATGCAGCCGTGTGATTTCCGTAAACAAGGGCACCGCAGTGATTCCCATGATTTCGCGGATATCGCGTCGAACCGCTTCGGTCAGCTGATCATCCGGCAGATCGACGACTTCTTCGTCTCCGGAACGGCCGACATAGCAGCGAAGCAGCACTTTATCGCCCGGGCTCGAATGCAGCCACTTGGCGGATGTCCAGGTGCAAGCCGTAATAGTGGTACCTTCGGACCGGGGAATAACGAACCCCGACCCGTCAAATTCAAGACCGAAGGTCTCCTTGTCGAAAGCCATGACAACATTGGCGACCGAGACGTAACGTACGGCATGCAGTGCCGCTGTTTCCATATGAGGCTCGAGCAGTTCCGCAGCGTCATAAGCCGGTGCGGTTATGACAATACCGTCCGCCCCCAGTATCTCGCCGCTGCTTAGGAGAATTTCGTAAGGTGCCGGAGGTTGTCCGCCAGCTTCCGTACCTGCGCCGGAATCCGGCAAATATAAGCTATCCCCGTCTTCTCCGATATCAGGCTCGTTAATTCGAAAGGCTACCGCTTTGATACCGAGCTTTCGTTCCACGCCGGAAAGCGCGCTATCCAGCGCATTAATCATCGTAGCCAGTCCGCCTTTAAATGTGAGAAACATGCTGCTGCGAAGCTGTGGAGGCAGATTGGCTGCTCCGGAAGCCGCAGCTGCAGCTGCCTTTCTCTTGTTCGCCCGCATTCCCCGGATTAGGCTCCCATGCTTTCTTTCCGCTTCGCGGAACTGCGGGAATGTCGACTGCAGGCTCAGCTTGCGCAAATCGCCCGCATAGATCCCGGCAAGGAGGGGCTCGGCCACCCGTTCCATCACTTCGTCGCCCAGACGGCGCGACAGAAAATCGCCAAGCGACTCGTCACCTTCCTCCCTGCGGGCAGGAAGCACAAAATCCAGCAGAGCGCGCAGCTTCCCGGGCCACGAGAGTAAGCCGGTCTTTGCAAATGGTGTAATTTCCGTCGGTATTCCCAGAACCAGACCCGTCGGCATCGGGTACAGCTTGCCTCGATGAAGGATATATGTTTTCTTGGCCCCCGGGTTGGTGCCGACAAGCTCATGCTCGATACCGAGATCATAAGCCAGATCGATAATCGGCGTCTTACGGGCCAGGAAAGAATCCGGCCCTCTCTCGATAACGAAGCCGTCCCGTTTTAACGTGTTGACCTTGCCGCCTAACCGCTCCGCCGGGTCAACGATAGTAACCTGTATGCTGCGTCCGCGTTTCTCCGCTTCCCGCAGCAAATAAAAAGCGGAGCTCAGTCCGCTGATCCCGCCGCCAATGACGACTAATCGATCAGGTTGTCCGCTTCCCCGCATTCGCGTTCATCTCCTCTTCCTGCATGTGCCGCTTTCTATACATGATATGACAACCTAAAATGGCCATTTATCCTGAGTTCGTACCGATTCCGCAAGCGTGTCCATATAAAGTGGATCGGTATTCAGCATCTGAATCCGCTCAAACTTAACTCCGATTTCCCGCGCTGCCGCTTGTGCTTCGATATCGAGATCGTACAGCACCTCTAAATGATCGGACACAAAGCCGATCGGAGCGGAGAGCACCTGCTTGTATCCCCTCTCGCCTGCTTCCGCCAGCGTTTCCAGAATATCCGGTCCGAGCCACGGCTCGCGCGTTCGGCCTGCGCTCTGCCATGTAAACTGCCAGTCGGACACGCCTGCACCTTCGGCAACCGCAGCTGAGGTTTCGTTCAGCTGGCGTTCGTAAGGATCGTTCATCTCCCTGATTTTCTCCGGGAGACTGTGGGCGCTGAACAGCACTTTTAAAGGCCGCGTACGGTCAAATACATCAAGCGCCGATTTCACCCGGTGCACAAGCGCTTCGATCAGCTTAGGATGTAAATGGTAGCTCTCCACAAAAGTCATTTCCAGGCCAAGCTCATCCGCTTTTTCCCGAGCGCGCTTGATATAACCGCCAACGCTCATAACCGAGTAATGCGGCGCCAGAACGATACCGATCGCCGTGCGAATGCCGTCTTTGAACATTGCGGCGACACCATCCTCAATATATGGCCGCGCATGCTTTAATCCTTGATAACAAACGTAGCGCCCCGGCGCAATTGTATCCAGCTTCTCCTGAAGCCCGGCCACCTGCCGGTTCGTGTTCTCCCGAAGCGGGAAGACGCCGCCCACGACTGCCTCGTAGCGGCCGCTCAGCTCGGCGAGCTGCTCCGTTGTAGGAGGGTGTCCCCTCCTGATATGGGTGTAATATTCTTCAATGCCGTCCATGCTCTCCGGCGTTCCGTAAGACATGACAAGCACCCCGATTTTAAGGTCAGGCATGACGCGCTTCCTCCCGCTTCGACCCGGCAATCGCTTCCGCCGAATACTTATGAATATATGAGGTCAGCTCGCGCAGCTTGTCAAGTGAAGCTTCCGGAAACAATCCATGGCCAAGGTTGAAAATAAATCCCGGCTGCGCGATACCCTCATCAATAATCCCTTTTGCGTAAGATTTCACGACATCCATAGGCGCGGTAAGCACATAAGGATCGAGGTTGCCCTGCACCGCGAAACCTCCGCCCAGACGGCGCCGCCCCTCTGTAATCGGCACGCGCCAGTCGAGTCCGATCACATCAGCCTTTACCGAGCCAAGAGTCGGAAGCAGCTCGCCTGAAGCAACTCCGGGAAAATATATTTTCGGCTGCGGCAGGTCGGACAGCTCATCGAAAATCCGCTCGATCGTAGGCAGCACGAACCGCCGGAAATCGTCGGGCGCGAGCGCACCGACCCAGCTGTCGAACAGCTGGAACGCTTTGCCCCCCGCCGCCATATGGGCACGCAGGTAAGCAATAACCATGTCGCCAAGTTTATCCATCAGCTGATGCCATACCGCCGGATCGCCGTACATAAGCGATTTGGTCCGTATGTAGGATTTGGACGGACGACCTTCAATCAAGTAGCTCGCTATTGTAAAGGGCGCTCCCGCAAAGGTGATAAGCGGCACATCAAGCTCGCGGTCCAATATACGAATCGTATCCAGAACGTGAGACAAATCACCCTCAACATCGATCGGTCTCAGCTTGGCCACATCAGCGGCTGTACGGATCGGATTGTCTATAACCGGCCCGACATTCGGCACAATATCAAAATCTATGCCGATCGATGCGACCGGATTCATAATGTCGGAATACAAAATAGCCGCATCAACACCGAGCTTCTTCACCGGCATAAGCGTAACCTCGGCTGCCAGCTCTGGCTGACGGCATATTTCAAGCAGCGAATATTTCTCTTTTATTTTACGGTATTCGGGATCATAGCGCCCCGCTTGTCGCATATACCAGACGGGTACGCGATCGACTTGCTCCTTGCGGCAAGCGCGGATGAACCGATCGTTGTAGCTCATTGACGTTCCCCATTTCTACTGTTTTCCCATCGTTTCCATTCCATTATGCCCTTTTTACAGCGGTGTAACAACTGTCAACATTCGACGATCATTGACAATCGTATGACAAATGGGCATCGTCCGGCTTCACCCGGCTGTTCGTAAGCGGCCGTCGTTGACAAGCATTCCAAATCTGACCCGATTTTCAGAGCGGGTTTTTGGGGGAGTGGCGGGCTGCCCTTCTATGATATACTGTCTTTATTGTGTTTAATGAGTCAAGCAGCAAGACGGGAGGGCCTTACTATGGAACAATGGAAGAAGAACCTGGCCGTCCTTTGGGTGGGACAGTTCCTCGTTATGGCCGGAATGACGATGATTATTCCATTCATGTCGCTGTATTTGCAGTCCGAAGGCATAGGACTTACGAACCCGCACGAAATCGCCACGTGGGCGGGCGTTATTTTTGCGGGAAACTTTGTGACAGCCTTCCTGTTTCAGCCTCTATGGGGCAAGCTGTCCGACCGTTACGGGCGAAAAATGATGCTGCTGCGTTCAGGGTTCGGCATGGCGATCGTAATGGCGCTCATGGGCTTTGCCACCTCGCCCTGGCATCTGCTGCTGCTGCGGATGGTGAACGGGACGATCTCCGGCTTTAACCCTGCATCGATTTCGCTCATATCCGCCACGACTCCGAAAGACCGGATGGGCTTTGCGATGGGGACGCTGCAGTCCGGCGGTATCGCGGGCACGATACTCGGACCGTTCATCGGCGGATTGTTGGCCGACCAGGTCGGCTTCCGTCCTATCTTCTACCTGACCGGGACACTGTTGTTTCTCGCATCGCTGCTGGCTTTGTTTGTCGTCAAAGAAAGCTTCGACCGCGCGTCCGCCGCGAAACGGCCGAACGTATCGATCGCCCACGGCTTCAAGCTGCTCGGACGGATACCGCAGCTCAGCTCGTTATTCGCCGTAACCTTTCTGCTCCAGTTCGCGATGATCGGACCGATGCCGCTGATGCCTCTCTATGTTCAGCAGCTGCACGGGTCAACCGTTAATCTCGCTTTCTGGTCGGGTTTCGTTGGTTCAGCGGCGGGACTCTCAAATATGATTGCCTCTCCGCTTCTGGGGCGGCTGAGCGATCGGATCGGACAAGAACGCGTGCTGGGCGTCTCGCTTATTGGTGCTGCACTTCTGTTCATCCCCCAGGCTATGGCGACGTCGGTGTGGCAGCTTCTTCTGTTCCGGTTTATTCAGGGAATATTCCTCGGGGGCCTCATCCCTTCCGTAAATGCGCTTATCCGCAGGTTCACGCCGGACGGAATGGAGAGCCGCTCGTACAGCTTCAACAGCAGCACGCTCAGTCTCGGCAACATGATCGGTCCGATTGTCGGCGGGGTAATATCGGGCTGGATCGGTATCGGCGGCGTCTTCCTTACATCAGCGGCACTGTTCGTTATCAATGCCGTCTGGGTTTGGCGGACACTTATTCGAGCGGCTGTGCGAAAATACCCGGCGGCACAATAAACTGCGCCGCCGGGTGCTCATCAGTTCCTCCAAGAACCGCGCCGCCGAGAAACAGAGCTGACGTTTATCCCAGCGTCAACAACTCTCGCTTGCGGGCTACAAGCCGCTTGAACTCGGCGTCGAGCTCAGCCGGATCTTCGCCAGGGCGGAGAACCGACAGCCGGCCGAGCGTTTCGGTGATCGCCCACTCCAGCCGGAGCAGCTCGAGCCGGATTTCCTCGTCCGCTTCTTGCGAAGCTTTGGCAGAGGCTGCTGCTCCGCCTGGACCGGCTTGCGCCGAATCCGGCTCATCCCCGTGTGCATTCAATTCCCACTCTCCATCCCTCAGATACAGCTTATGTGTTGCTACCTTTCGAACGAATGTCTTGTCGTGGGATGCGAACAATATCGTACCGGGGTATTGTCCTAGCGCCTCCTCAAGGCTTTCCCTTGCGAATAAGTCAAGATAATTGGTCGGCTCGTCAAGCAGAAGCGTATTGTATCCGCCGAGTAGCAGCTTCGCAAGCGTAGCTTTGACTCGTTCCCCGCCGCTTAGCTCGCTAACATGCTTGAGCGCATCCTCACGCTTGAACAGCGTTCGCGCCAACACGGTCCGCACATGGGTTTCATTGTAGTTTGTCGTTGCCATGATGTTTTGCAGCACCGTCTTGCTCTCATCGAGCAGCGTAAGATTTTGCCGGAAATATCCCATTCGGCAGCTTGGCGAGAACGTGACGCCCTTCACCTGCCCCGCGATCATCTGCAGCATCGTTGTTTTTCCTGCACCGTTTCGTCCGAGCAGGGCGATGCGCATGCCGGGTCTGACATGCAGGTTCAGCCTGCGAAACAGCACCCGGTCGCCGAATTCCGCTGTGAGCTCTTCGATACGCAGCACATGCTTGCTGCGGCAGGACTCATGGGCTGAGGCATCGAACAAGGGAGCCTCTTCGTCCCGCGGCTTTTCTTTAACCTCCAGCCGCGATAATCGCGACTCCAGGCTTTTCACCTTGCGGTGAAGGGACATTTCGGCGCCGTCACGCTTGCAGATGCCGAGGTTCGCCTCTTTATAGCTCATCCGTCTCGGCTTTTTCCGTACTCCCCTGGCTGAGTCCATGACCTCGGCAATCGCCGTTTCAAGGCGCGCTCTGTCTTTCGCATACTGCTCGTACTCGAAACGTGCACGGGCGATGCGGGCTTGCTTCTCCCGGCGGTAGTCGGAATAATTGCCATCGAATAAAGTAAGCTTGCCGTCTTCCAGCTCAATGATTTGGGTACAAACAGCGTCAAGCAGCGCCCTGTCATGAGATACGAGCACGACAGCGCCGTCATAGGCTGCGATAGTATCCTCAAGCTGCTTCGTGCCTTCAGCATCCAGATGGCTCGTCGGTTCGTCCGCTATGAGCAGCTCCGCTCCGGTCGCCATTAACGCGGCCAAGGCCAGCCGTGTCCGTTCACCTCCGCTGCCGTGAGCTTCAGCCGCCTCTTCCTCAGGGGCGGCCCACCGCTTGGCCGCTTCCGCTTCGCGTTCCGGCGCTGCACCCGGCATCGCCGTCTCCCGGGCCGCTTGCTTACCGCCGCGGCTGCCGGCCGCCTGCAGCAGCTCGGCGGCCGTACATGAACGGATAATCCGCCCTCCGTCCGCCTCCATCCGCCCGGCAAGTATCGCAAGAAGCGTCGATTTGCCCGCCCCGTTGCGTCCGACCACGCCGATTCTGGCCGCGCCTTCGATCAAGATGCGTCCTTCCTGCCGAAAAAGCAGACGGTCGGCGATATATTTTTCGATTCCTTCAATTGTCATCAGCTGCATAAAAAAACCTCCCCAGTTCGATTAGCTCGATCTGAAGGAGGATTCGCTCATTTGTGTCCATGGAAATCCGGTTTCACGGCTTGCAAGCCTTGCCGCACTTTGGAAGCTGCGTGTGAAAACGGGATCAGGCCGCCGGTATGCGAAGGAGCGGTCAAAATAATTCATCTTGAACGCAAATACGGGTGTTTACCGGCAGGGTATGGAGTGAAATGGACAAACGAATCCTATCTTCAGAACATGTACACCGTATGAAATATACGATCGTGCGTGTCTAAAAAGGATTAGTTATCCATGCTCCTGTTACCTTGCCTTTCCCGCTGTGGGCGCTTGTAATGATAACCATTATATAGGAGCCCCGGAAGATCCGTCAACCGCAACCGCAAGCGTAACCAAACATGTGAACGAAGCCGTTATTTCACCATAGCCACTGCAAGCCCGTCGTAAGCCGGCAGCAATGTGCCGATTAGCCGCTTGTCAGTAACCATTCGTTCGTTAAATTGACGCATGGCGATGACAGACGGACCCGATTTCTCCGGATCGGTCGTTTTGCCGTGAAGAAGCGCATTATCGCCTGTAATAACCGCACCGGGATTGGCCAGCTTGATGGCATATTCCAGGTAAAGCGGATAGCTTTCTTTGTCCGCATCGATGAAGAAGAAGTCGAACTTCCTCCCTTCCCGTTCAAGAAGGGACAAATTCGCTTTCGCATCGCCGACGATATATTCGGCCAGGTGCCCAAGTCCAGCCGCTTCCAGGCTGCCTCGGGCTACATCGGCATAGTCCTGAAGAAGCTCAAGGGATGTGAGCCTGCCCCCATCCGATAATCCCCTTGCCAGACAAATGCCGCTATATCCGCCGAGAGCGCCGATTTCAAGCACATTCCTCGCCCCTGACATACGGACAAGCATCGTCAGTAATCTTCCATACCCGGGCGCTATCGAGATCTCCGGCATTTCATGCTCTCGAATTGTCTTATGTACACGCTCCAAATCGGCATCCCTACCGAGCAGCCGCTCCACATATTGCTCTGTAGACATCGGTCTCATTCCCCTTCCCAGCTATAAGTTTGTATTGCCACCTTCGTTTGTCCTATACTTGATTGTATGATTTTCGGTGAACGGAAACAACCAAAGAAGCGAAGCGGAGTGAACATAACTTGGAAAAGCTGCAGTTGATTGCAACATCCCCTATGGGACTTGAGGCGGTAATCGCGAGGGAATTGAAGGATCTTGGATATGACGATGTAAGAGTCGAGAACGGCCGAGTCAACTTTACCGGCGGGCCCGCCGATATTTGCCGCGCCAACCTTTGGCTGCGTACATCAGACAGGGTATTGGTGAAAATGGCCGAATTCCCGGCGCGTACGTTCGAAGAATTGTTCGAAGGAACGAAGGCGGTCGATTGGGCGGACTGGATTCCGGGAGACGGCGAGTTTCCGGTTGAAGGCCGCTCGCACAAATCGCAGCTTACCAGCGTGCCGGCATGCCAAAGTATTGTGAAGAAAGCCGTTGTTGAGAAAATGAAAGCGACATATGGGACCGAATGGTTCCCGGAGGACGGCGCGAGATTCGTTATCGAAGTGTCGCTGCTTAACGATATGGCTCTGATCACGCTCGACACGACTGGACCCGGACTGCATAAGCGCGGCTACCGCAAGCTTGTAACAGAGGCGCCGCTGAAGGAAACGATGGCGGCGGCAATGGTGCTGCTCAGCCGCTGGCGCCCCGAAAGGCCGCTGTACGACCCTTTCTGCGGGTCGGGCACGATTCCGATCGAGGCCGCTATGATCGGCTGGAACATTGCGCCGGGCCTGCGCCGTTCGTTCAACAGCGAGGGTTGGCCGCTTGTCCCCGAGGAGCTGTGGGAAGCGGCGCGCGAGGAAGCATTCGACTCGGTGAAGGACGATATTCCGCTTTCAATCGCAGGCTCGGATTTCGATCCTGCCGCGATTGAAGTGGCCGAAGCCGCCGCGAAGAAGGCGGGCTTTGCCCGCGACATCAAATTCAGCGTCCTCCCGATCGCCAAAGCGAAGCCGGAGGGCGACTACGGCTGCATTATTACGAACCCGCCATATGGAACCCGGTTAGGCGATGAAGCGGAAGCGGAGAAAGCGCTTCGCGAGCTTGGACGATTTGCGCTTTATTTGCCGACCTGGTCCTTCTTCGCAATAAGCCCGTCCAAAGCGGTAGAGCATTATTTCGGCCGCAATGCGGATAAGCGGCGGAAGCTGTTCAATGGCCGGATCGAATGTGCGCTGTACCAATATTTCGGGCCGCTTCCTCCTTTTCCGGGTAAGGAAAAGCCTTGATTCTTGAAAAGATCGGACAGTGTAATATAATTGGGAGGAGAATTATTGACATTTCGTAAAGACAGAGAGGATTACACTGCTAATGGCTGGATGGTTACAACCTGTTATGCGGCGCGCAGCGAGTGCGGCGCTTGGCATGATAGATCGGACGAAGGGCATTGACCTGTTTTTGTTTTACGTGTTAATGATGGCGAAGCTCGTTTTATTCGACCGCTTTGTCGATGTGCCGAATATGAGTATGGATGTGGACGACGTATTTGTCGGGCTGGGGACGCTGGCACTCGTTTCATTTTGGACGCTGTGGCTGCCGGTTCGCGCACGTGTGACCGTACTTGCGCTGCTTAATATGGTGCTGACGATTATCGTATACGCGGATCTGCTGTACTTCAGGTATTTTCAGGATCTTATTTCGATTCCGGTTCTTACACAGGCCGGACAAGTCGGCTCGCTCGGCGAAAGTATCGGCTCTCTGCTTACCCCTGCCGACATATGGTATTTCATAGACTGGGTGTGTCTGATTCCCCTCGTGTTATATTTAGCCTTCCGAAAACGCAAGGCTCGGGCGCAGGTCTCATTCGTTAAGCCGAAATGGGTGCGCCGGTCGTTAATGAGAATGTCGCTGAGCATGATTGTTTTTGCGACCGGACTCACGCTCGTCTTCGTTCCTGTCAACATGGCGACGCGGACCTGGGCGGCCGGACTGTTCGCCAGCAATTGGTGGAACATGTCGCTCTATAACATTACAGGCGTTATCGGCTTCCACGGCTATGATATTTACCGCTTCGGGAAAGAGCGCTTGTTCATGGATAAAACGGTCCCGGCGGAGCAAGTCAGCGAAGCGGAGCAGTGGTTCGGTGAGCGCGGCGCCGTCCGAAAACAGCTGGAAGATGACCCGATGTTCGGTAAATATAAAGGCATGAACGTCATTATGGTACAGCTAGAAGCGTTCCAAAACTTCGTTATCGGTCAAAAAATAAACGGGCAGGAAGTAACGCCGAACATGAACAAGCTGCTCGGAGAATCAATGTACTTCAAAAACTTCTATCATCAGACGTCCCAGGGCCGTACGTCCGACGCCGATCTGGCGGCGAACATTTCGCTTCAGCCCCTGCCGACCGGATCGGTATTCATCCGCTACCCTCAGCACCAATACGACAGCATGCCGTCCGCGTTGAAGGACAACGGCTATACGACGGCCGCCTATCACGCATATGACGGCGGCTTCTGGAACCGCAACACGATGTACAGTGCGATGCGCTACGATGCTTTCTACAGCAAGAAAAGCTTTAAAATCGATGAGCCGCTTGGTTGGTCGCTCGGAGACAATTCGTTCTTTCAGCAATCCGTGGATCTGATGTTGAAGCAGAAGCAGCCTTTCTATTCGTACCTGATCGGATTATCCAGTCACCATCCGTATACGATTCCGGAGCGCGCCCAGTCATTGGACACCGGAGAATTCACTGGAACGATATTCGGCGATTATCTGCAATCCGTCCATTATGTAGACGCTTCGCTCGGACATTTGGTGGAGCGGCTGAAGGAGGAAGGGTTGTGGGACAAATCCATATTCCTGTTCTATGGCGACCATGATAATTCGATCAGGGAATGGGAGCCGTTTGAGAAATTCCTCGGTAAGCCGCTGAGCGAACTGGAACGGCTGAATATTCTGAAGCAAGTACCGTTATTCGTTCATATTCCCAATGGCGACCGCTCAGGGGTATACGAACAGGTAGGCGGGCAGCTTGACCTAACGCCGACCATCCTGCATCTGCTTGGCATTTCAAGCGCGGACAAGTATATGATCGGTACTCCGCTCGTAACGGAAAAGCCGCTTGAGGGCAAAAAGGTCGTGCTTCGCAACGGCAGTTTTACCGACGGCCAAGTGTTCTATATTCCATCCGAGGATTTGCTGCCTGAGCACGATAAATGTCTCGATTTCGCGAGTGCGGCTCCCCTCGAGACGACCGTCTGCCAAGCCGGTGCGGACTATGCCCGCGATGAGCTCACTCATTCCGATCTGGTTATTGAACATAACCTGATTAAACATTACCGGAAACAGCCTTAAAGCCGATAGCCCGTCTCTGAAGATAGGTCAAGCTTCTTCTCTCAAAATTATAAGCAAAGTATACTGTAACCTTATACTTCCTCATAAAAGAATCCCCGCTGATTGTTTAATCAGCGGGGATTCAGCTTATTTCACATATTTGCGGGCCTTCTCGATCGCTTCGTCCTCCGTAGGCGCCGTAACATAACGCCCGTTAATGAAAATAAACGCGAAGCGCGAGCAAGGTCCGCAGTACGACTTGCAGCCAACGCGAATTTCCGCGTCTGGAGCCATCTGCTGCAGCTTTGGCAGCATGGTCTTCGTACGGATATGTTTACATTTGTCGCAAATGCGAATGTCGTTAGCCATCGTCTGTCTCCCCGCTTTACTTTCCGGCAGCAACCTGCTCCTTAGTGATCGCCGTGGTTGCCTTTTGTCGGGTTGGAAATGACGAAGCCTTCCTTAGGCAAATAAAAATAATCGATCTTCACGCCGTCAAGCAGCTCGGCACCCTTCTCCAGTACAACGGTTATTTCCTTGTCGGTTTCAACGACCTCGTCGTCAGCGCCGGCATCGTCCATTCTCATTCCATAATGCGCATGATCGCCATGCGAGTGGGTAACGTAAATACGCAGCAGTTTCCCTTCATTCTCGGGCTTGTCCAGCTCCTGACGCAGAACCTTTGCTGCGTTACGCGTTATTTTGCATTTCATCGTCATGTTCCTCTCCTTATCCCGCTTCCGTTCACAACCGGGAACAGCACCCAAGCCGGAAGTATCCTCAATAAATCATCTTTCCTATTGTAATGAAACCTTGCGGTTTATTCAAGCCGCTTTGTCTCCCGTTTAAAGAAGAATTCTATTGCAAACGGTTGCCCGGCTGTTCCCCGTATTTTCGTTCCATGTACCGGGTATACCATTCCGCGGCGATCATCGTCACCGCAATGTCATCGATCGGCAGAAACGGTATGAAATCAGGCAGGACCCAGTACAGCAGGACGGGCACCGCATATAGAAGCTTGTCCAGCAGCCGGACTTCCCGCGAGGCGAGCAGGCGGAATATCCGGACAAACACATGACGCCAATGGCGAAGCGAGAGCAGTTTGCTCATAATGGCAGTCTCCTCAGGTTTTTATGGCGAAACATCCCATCACTCGAAGAAAGAGTTAAATCTCCCTTCAGGAAACGTACGCTTCCGCCCATTATAGCATACCTTAAGACCAGCCGCCCGTCAGCCACCGCCGTTATTGCTTCAACCCTGCAGCGGCTTCGAGTGCGGCAATCAGCAGAGGGCGGACTTCATCGTACAAATCCGCAAATGATTCAACAGGCAGCGGATTCACGCCGAGTCCGACTTCGACGGTGAAACCGGGTTTACGGAAGTCCTGGATAAACCAGTCCTTAAAGCCGGCATCGCTCCCCTGCAGCTTCACGGACTTATAGCCCGCGGCTTTCGCCAGCCTGCGCGCGATCCGTTCGGATTCCGGCGGCTCATATCCGCGGTAATTCCAGTAAATTTCTTGTCCTTGCGTGTGCAGCGCCACGACAAGATCGAACCGCTGCTCACGGGTAAATTCGGCCAAAGCCAGCGCTTCGGGTTCGGTGAGCGGTGCTTCCCCGGGATAGTCGCGAGGACCCGGCCCATCGGCGCACCTTCTCTCGACCTCCTCTTCCCAGAATGCGGGAAATTGGTCGTTCAGATCGACTCCGCGGATGTTAGCCTTCCATTTCATGAAACGAAAGGACTGCCTGTTCCACGCAAGCAGCTCGGTATAGTGCGGATGACCCGGCCGAAGCCCTTCCTGGACCAGTTCGACTCCGTCGGGATTCACCATCGGAACGAACCATACGGTTACCTTCTGAAGCAGCCCGCGGATGTCCGCACCTCCAAGCTTGCCGCCCAATGCGCATGCTTTGGCCGCATCCTCTGCAAAGGTCATCAGCAGCGTGGAAGTAATCCACTCATTGGCATGCATGGATGCGCTGAACTGGATGGTGCGAGGACCTTCTCCCAGCCTGATGGCAGGAAGCGGCTTACCCATCACACTGTTCCCGATTACAGTCATTTGCAGAAAAGGGTATTCACTTTCAAGTATTTCAAGGTCCTTTGTCAGCTCTTTATATCCGTATTCGGCTCGAGGATCGACAATCCGGTGGTAGCCACCCGCCGGCACGGTGAGCAGCTGCCCTGGTACTGGTCGCTTCGGATCCAGATGAGGATTCGAAGCAATAAGGGCAGTAACGGTAACTGAGAAAACAGACGCAAGCCGAAGGATCGTATCGCCCGGCTGAACGCAGTATACGGTGATGCTCTGCGCCGGAATTGACAGCAGCAGACCGGGCAGAAGCTGCTCTTCCGGAGAAATCCGCGGATTTGCGGCAATAATGGACGCTGAGTTGACCTCAAACCTTCGCGCGATGCGCAGCAGCGTGTCACCAGGCTGTACGATATAGGGAAGCATCACAAACCTCCTTTTTGAACATGCTTTCACGAGCGGTTCGCTCCTTCTAGTCACATGCTATGCAGGGCAGGTTTAGCGCATACCAACCTATTGCCGGGACGAAGAGAAGGTCGGCAAGAGAAGCGGCTGTCGGCCAGCACGGACCAACTCCATGGGTGCTCCTTGCACCTTGGTTCTGTGCAGCGTAGTATAGCGAAAAACTATAAAAAAGAGCGGCTCCATCGTCCTAATGAACGATTGGAACCGCTCCCTGAACCGAAGCTGTCAGCCGATTTGGGGCACTTGCCAGACCACCGGTGTCAGTTCGATCTGTTCGCCAAGCCATTGCTGCGCGATCGTTTTGAACATGCGGGCATCCCCGCTGCAAAAAAATTGGTGCACCGGAAGCTCGTCATTTCGCGCAAGCCGGTTGCGGTCATACAAAATGGTACTGATCTCACGCGCTGTCTCATCAGCCGAACTTATCAAATTAACGCTGCTGCCCATCACTTCGGAAATCGTGTCAACCAGAAACGGATAATGGGTGCATCCCAAAATCAACGTATCAAGTTTTCGCGATCTCAACGGTTCAAGCGATGCGCTTACTGTTTCATAGGTTTCTTGCGAACGGAAGTTACCCTGCTCCACAAGAGGTACGAAACGCGGGCAAGCCAAGCTGATCACTTCTATGTTCGGCGACAGCTGCTTAAGCGCTTGCTCGTATGCGCCGCTGCGGATCGTGCCTTCCGTTCCGATGACGCCCACGATTCCGGTTTGGGTCCGGCCGTTTGCGGCACGGGCACCAGGATGAATAACGCCGACTACCGGTATGGCAACTCGGGAACGTATGTCATCCAGTGCAACCGCTGTCGCAGTATTACAAGCGATAACGATCATTTTCGGACGAAATTGAACCAAATAATCAACGATTTCCCGGGTGAACCGCGTAACCTCTTCTGCAGGACGCGGACCGTATGGTGTGCGGGCCGTGTCTCCAAAGTAGATGATTTTCTCCCGTGGGAGCTGGCGCATTACTTCACGAACGACGGTTAGGCCGCCTACGCCGGAATCCAATATTGCGATCGGTTGTTGCACATACACACCGCTTTCTTGTACGTTTTGGCTGGACATCAATAGAATATGAATGCGGGTATAAAAAGGTACCTACATCTTAGCGCAAAACCGGACAAGGTTCAACAATAACAGAAAGCCGGACCCCTTTCTTCGGGATCCGGCCGAGACTGCGGTACATGTAACTGCCCCGACTCTAACGGTATGCGGGCAGCCAATCCCCGTGAGCTTCAATTAAATCATCGCACATTGCTATGATGTCATCCATTGACAGCTCCGCCCCCGTGTGCGGATCAAGCATCGCAGCATGATAAATATGTTCGCGTTTGCCTGTAATGGCCGCTTCGATCGTCAGCAGCTGCGTATTGATGTTCGTCCTGTTAAGAGCGGCGCATTGCGGAGGGAGGTCGCCGACATAAGTCGGAGTGACGCCGCTGCTGTCTACAAGACACGGCACTTCCACGCATGCTTCGCGCGGCAGGTTCGTAATCAGTCCCGTATTCATAACGTTGCCGCCGATTTTAAACGGAACATTCGTCTCGATTGCTTCGAAGATATAGGATGCATACTCGTGAGTGCGCTCGTGATGAAGCTCCGAATTGTGAACAAGGTCCTGCTTCAGCTTCTTCCAATTATCGATTTGCTCAATACACCGGCGCGGGTATTCATCCAGGGGTATGTTGAAGCGATCGACCAGCTCCGGATAACTCCGTTTGATAAAATACGGATGATATTCCGCATTGTGCTCGGACGACTCGGTAATGTAATACCCGAAATTCAGCATCATTTCAAGCCGCACCATATCCCAGTGCTTCTCTTGTTGCTTTTCCCGGGCACGGCGTTTAATTTCAGGATATAAATCGACGCCGTCTCTGGACACCTCAAGCAGCCATGCCATGTGGTTAATTCCGGCAATTTTCGATTTAACGCCCGTTTGGTCCATGCCCAGGTTCTCAAACAAGCCTTTGACGCATACTTGTACGCTGTGGCACAGACCGACAGTCTTAATGCCTCCTTGCGTGTTCATCACGTTTGTCAGAACAGCCATGGGATTCGTGTAATTCAGGAACAGCGCATCCGGACATACCTCCTGCATATCGCGTGCAAAATCAAGCATAACCGGTATCGTGCGCAGATTGCGGAAAATGCCTCCTATGCCGACCGTGTCCGCAATCGTTTGGCGCAGGCCGTATTTTTTCGGAATTTCAAAATCGGTTATCGTGCATGGGTCGTAACCGCCGACCTGTATGGCATTCACTACATATTTCGCACCGCGAAGCGCTTCCTTACGATCTGTGTATGCTTTAATGACGCTTGTGCTTCCGCTCGTGTTTTTGATATGACTCAGCATTGTTTGAGATTCCGAAAGCCGCTCCGGATTAATATCGTAAAGCGCGAGTTCAAAACCCTGAAGCGCCGGGGTCATTAAGCAATCCCCTAACACGTTTTTCGCAAATACCGTACTGCCAGCACCGATAAATGTAATTTTGGACATGCTCATCCTCCTCGATTGGTCTGACTGATGTAAGCGTTTGAATCCGTTTATCTACTTCATAATATAGAGCAGAACCCAATCTTTTGAGTATGAATTATTGCATGTTTAATATGGACATTTGTAGTTTATTGAGATAGTCTTTATTGTAGGAAGATAAGCTAAAGAAGGGATGACAGCCATATGGTTGTTGATCATTATAAAATTTCGGCCGGCTCGAACACCCAGCCTGCGCATGGCGAACTGACCGTTCTCTTCAGCGGCGAAGGGAAGCCGTTCCCGGCCCATCAAATCGGTCCTGCTGTTCACAACTATTACCTTGTCCATACGGTTATGTCCGGCAAGGGAATATTTGAAATCGACGGGAGGCGGTATGAGTGCGAGAAAGGCGACACCTTCTTTATATTCCCGGATGTGCTCTTCACCTACGCAGCCGACGCCGAGGAGCCTTGGCATTATCGCTGGGTTGCCTTCAAGGGTCATCTGGCGGAACCGCTGCTGCTAAGCTTAGGGATTACCCCGGCAAATCCCGTCATCCACAGCGATAATATCCGCCGGTTCACCAGTCTTTACCGACGCATGCAGGTCACTCTGGAGCGGAGCGTGCATCCTGAGCTGGCAGATCTGGAAGCAAACGGACTGCTGCGAATACTGCTGAAAGAATTCGGCGAAGTAAACGCGAGCAAATTGATGTTTAATACGCCGACGGTTGTGCCGGATATTGAGAGGCAGATTAAACAGGCTGTCCGCTGGTTGTCCTTCCAATACGCCGAGCAGGTCTCAATAGAAGACTTATCCCGAAGGCTTGGCTACCACCGGACACATTTGTCCAAAATGTTCAAACAGCTTACCGGCGTCTCGCCGATACAATTTCTGCTGAAAGTGCGAATGGAAAGAGCTAAAGAGCTTCTCGTCGGCGAGATCTACCTGTCTATCGATCAGATTGCTTCTTCGGTAGGCTACGGCGACGCTCTTTATTTCTCCAAGCAATTCCGCAAAACATACGGGGTCTCGCCTACGGAGTACCGCTCCCGGAGACGCGGGGTACGCTAACCGGGCAAGCTCAGGCAGCAGACGCCTCGTGCAGCTTCATCTCAACATTTAAAGGGCAGAGCCGTAAAACTGGCTCTGCCCTTTAGTCAGGTGCACAAATCCATTGCCTGCTTCGTCGATGAGCGATTTGCATTTCGGTGTCTCAGGTTATCGACTGCAGCTCTTCCGATTTGCTTTCTATGGATTGGTTCTGCTCGTCTTCTCCGCCTTCCGCCGATTCATCACTTTTTGAATTGACGGCATGATTGTCGCCTCGAGATGTGCGCCAGCCGCGGACTCCTTCGATAACACTTCCGGCTGTCTCTTTGGCTCTTCCGGCAGCATTGGAGGCGGTGCTGCCAACCTGCTTGGCGATACGTGTTGTGGTATCACTGACTTGGCTGGCTACACGAACTGTCCGCTCCCCTACCTCCTGCGCGCCTTCCGCAAGATCCTTGCGAATTTCGCGTCCGGCTTTGGGCGCCAGTAAAAGCGCTGTGACCGAACCAATAATTCCTCCGGCGATTGCGCCGAACATAAAGCTTTTCCTTTGATTTCCCTTTGCCATAGTAACTCGCTCCTTTTGCTGCAACCGTGAGACGCTAGCTCTGTGGCGGCTCGGTGTTGTCAGTTTCATCTGCAACCGTTAGACGCGGGTTCGCTGCGGCTCGGTTGTCAGTTTCATCTGCAACCGTTAGACGCCGTTATACTGCGGCTCGGTTGTCAGTTTCATCTGCAACCGTTAGACGCGGGTTCGCTGCGGCTCGGTTGTCAGTTTAATCTGCAACCGTTAGACGCGGGTTCGCTGCGGCTCGGTTGTCAGTTTCATCTGCAACCGTTAGACGCCGTTTTTACTGCGGCTCGGTTGTCAGTTTCATCTGCAACCGTTAGACGCCGTTTTTACTGCGGCTCGGTTGTCAGTCTTTAGTATCGTGCCCTTCGCCATAGTCCGAACATGCAGAGGAGGAACTGTTTTCTTTTCGTTTGGCCTGCCAAAATTGCCATGCCGCATGGCCGATTTCGGCCCAATCTAGCGCATCGGCGATTTGCCGCCGATATTTGCCTCCGGCCTTCGCCACATACCGCTCTGTCGTATCCGAAAGCGCGCCGGATAACCTGCTTACCGCGTCAGCGACCTGATCCGCTGCATCGCCGATGCGCCTTGCCGATTCGAATACCCTTGTGGCTGAATCCAGCTGCCGCTGCACTGATTTAACTGTGGCCGAAGCGGGCTGGATAAACTGTGTGAACTGATCCGCGGTCGTCTTCGCATGACGCTCCAGCGCTTCCGCCGTCTGCAGCAGCCTTAGCAGCTTACGGTCCGCTGCGCGGAGCCACAACAGCACACCAAAAACAAGCATTACGAAAGCCGCGACGAAAGCGGCCGCAAGCCATGTCACTGCCATCCGTTGTTCTCCCCTCCGGGCTGAAGGTACTAGACGAATGCCCAATTCGTAATGTCATTATAGTCAGCATGAGCTTGACTTGATACAATGAAATAAGAATAAAAACCCGGTGAAGTTAAAGAGACTTGGACCATTGACCTGAGGCGATGTTTGACTGGCAAGAGAAGTGAAATGCAGAAAACGTCGTTTATTTAAACAATGTGGTCAGCTTGTTCAGCTAAATGTTCTACCGATGCAAAGAAATCTAATTTATAATTTCTGTTCTCATATATTAATTTTGTTATCGAGCACTCGGGAATAAGGCCGCTTTGCACCGCCACAAAATTGGGGTGCCATTGATTTAGCTGCTTCTCGGAAAATGTATAAACCAGAAAATCAGTAATTAATCCTCCATGTGTAACAATTACAATGTTACTGCCAAGAGGATGTTTCTTAGCCGCTTCCGATAAAAACAAGGATAAGCGTTCGCCAGCCTGCTTCGCGGAATCGCCTATGGGCGGCATATACTCGGGATCATGCGTGCATCGCTCCCACATGGCGACAAATTCTACAAATGGTTGTCCAGGTAAATCTCCCCAGTTTGCCCGTTCCCGCAAACGAATGTCCTCCGAAATAGTTGATTTCGTTTCGCATGCAATATATAAGGCGGTTTCTTTTGCCCTTCGTAGCGTACTTGTGACTATCGCTGCTATCGGCAAGTTACAAAAATATCGGGCCGTCGCTTGCGCTTGCAACCTTCCCTTGGCGGTAATTGGTACATCTCCAATCGCCTTTTCTTTTAAAGCATGTCTTACAAGAAAGAAAGTTGTATTCATCCAACCAAGCCTCCTTCTGATACTGATAATATTAGATAGTTATCTAATTTGATAATGATATAATGGCATTTTACTGCTTTTTCCTGGGCTTAGGCAATAGGTCATTGTAATTATCACAGATCCCATTCAAAAAACATACAAACAAAAAAACACCGGATACTTAGTTCCCGTGTTTTAATGGCCAAACTCTATTTGTCCCCTTCATGCGCCGGTAATGCGGTAGCTGCATTTTCCTCCGCCTTTAGCCAGGCATTCCGTTCGTTCAACCTCGGCGCCGAGCAGCTGCCGAAACAGCGCAAGCTCGCAATGGCACGCTTGCTGATAGCGGCCGGCCACCCGGGAAATCGGACAGTTGTATTCATGCAGGATGAAGCTATCGTCATCGTTCTCCAGTTGAACCATATATCCGCCGTCGTTCTGAATAGCGGCAAGCTCAAGCACTTTATCCTCTAGCGATTTGCCTTCCATGCGCGAAGCGTATCGCTCGATCAGCTTTCGCTTACGTCCCTCAAACAGACGGTCCACGAGAGCGGCGGTTTCAGGGTTGTCTTCCAGTTCTTCCAGAAGATCAAGCGCAAGCACATGATAATTTTTTGGAAATAAATGCTCGGCCTGCTCCGTCAAGCTAAACATATGCGTCGGTCTTCCCATCGCTTGCCTCACCACGGTCGGCCGAATGAGACCGTCGCGTTCAAGCGTGCTTAAATGGCGTCGCACCGCCATTTCCGTAATTTGCAGCCTCTTGGCCAGATCGCCCGCATTCATCTTCCCACTAGTCTTGAGCAGCATGAGTACGGTCTGGCGCGTTGAGCCATCATGCCGGACCGGCAGCTCCTGCTTCGCAATCGGATCTCCTGCTTGTTCCACCCCTGTCACCACCTTACGCGTTCGCCCGATAGTCCGGGACGGAATATTTACGCTCCGTACATCTTTATAATAGCGTCATTTTAACGCATTTTTGTTTTTTCGTAAATCGTTTAGCTGGCAGCAGATTCATAACCGCCCTATCGGCTTTATATGCTTCTATGAACCCAGCTCTTGTGCCACATAGTATTCTACCGCATTTTTAAATCGAACCAGTACTTCAGGTATCGTCAGTGTCAGCGGATGCAATTGATTTCTTGGCCATTCATAATAATCCTGGACAAGCGGCCTGCGCAATCTGACAAGCTCCTGAAGGAGTGCATGCAGCTCGGTGGGAAAGACGCCTTCTCCCGCAATAATGTCCACGATATCCTCGTAGCTGCTCGCATCTCTCATAATAAAGCCGTCAATCAGGAAACTTCCGATATCGGTTACCGTTTCGATCGCCAGATGCAGTGCGCGCTCTTGGGCAAGTCCGTTAAGCAGACTGCCATCCCACTCGGCTTGGAGCGTACCCAGAGCCCTTACGATGTCCGGTATGGTGTCCAGTCTTGCCGATAATTGTTCGCGATTTACAAAATACATCCAATAAAACCCCTGTCTGTTCGATCTGCTTGCAGCTTGATCTTCTTTAGCTTTCGTAGTCGACGCTTGCCGAAGATTCCCGCACTTCACTCATATGCTCGATTACTTTCTTATGGACGGGGTGAATCTGGTATGCTGCAAGCGCATCCATTGACGCGAACTTTGTAACAAGCGCAATGTCGAATGAGCGATCGGAATGAAGCACGTCCGTACCGACTTCGATCGACAGAAGCTCTTCGATTTTCCCCTCCATATCCCTTAACACCTGCACCGTACGTGCAATGCTCTCCGGCGTGCGGTCCTTCAGCTTAAATAGTACAATGTGAGTAATCATACGCAATATCGCTCCCTCGTTTTGTTTATTTTTAATGCGGGCATACGCATGGCGGATGCCCTTTTGTCACATAATAACCCAAGCTGCCGCGCAACGGCAATCATTTTACTGACAACCGGGCTGTATAACCGGCCGAAGCTAACGGTTAAAGGAGATCTGTCACCCATGCGTTATCCGGTTACGATAGTTGCAACGCTGATCGGCGTCGCTTTATGTTTATATAACTTTACGGGATACGACCCGCACAATATGGTCTTCTTTATGCTCAGCGTACCGGGCTGGTTCGCCGATTTGTTTATGGATATCCATGACTTGAATGTGATCCTGATGTATATACTTACAATCGCCAGCTGGGCGCTGCTCGGCTTCTTCTGCGATTGGCTCATACACAAAGGCAGGCGCAGGGGAAGTACCCGCGGTTAAAGCTAAAAAAGGAGCCGCTCCCGGCTCCTTTTGTCTGTTATTCCACAATAATGACAGATTTCATATCAGCATGGCCTACTCCGCACATAACGGAACAGTGTATTGGAAACGTTCCTGCTTTGTCAAAAGTAACTTCCTGCTCCAGCTTGTCGCCTTGTAGGTCGATTCCCAAATCCGGAATCGCAAGACCGTGGATGCCGCTTTTATTTACGAGCTTCAGCAGTACTTTATCGCCTTTTTTCACGTGGTATTCCTTCTGGTCAAATACGAAGTCCTGGCTTGCTTCCACTTTCATCATCGTAACGCCAGGCGGCAGAGTCGCTGCTTCATCTACCGGCTTCTTAGGAAGTTGTGTTGTCAGCAAAAAAACACCCAATACCGATGCCGCCGCGAAAACGACGAACATTATCCACTTATGCATTGCTCTTGCTCCCCTTTGTCATCAGAATGTCTCTCCCTATATTACCTAAGATCGTCCGATGTTCTCAACCTTAAACTGTATAAAGGGGTAAACTTTTTTCGTTTTTTGACAAAACGATGAACGTTATTTGGTCATATACGCTTTTAGAAGCCGTTCAGCTTCCGCCTTGACGAACGTCCAAAGCATGGTAAATGAATGATGGCAGCCGCGGCAAGCGTAGGTAGTCGTCAAAGCATCACTGCCGCGCTTCCCGTCGTACACTTGTATGCCGCTGTCCCGAAATTGCTTCCGCAGCGCTGCCAGCTCCAGCAGTACCCGGTCCTGCAGTCCGCGCAGCATGGACTCGTATACTCTGGGCAGCTTTGTCGCCGCGGAGCCGACAATACGTATATCATGGTCAAGAATCCTCATAAGAATTCCAAGCAGCACATAATGCTTCACAAGCTCCAGCTCTTTACCGATTTGAACAGGCGGCAGAGAGTCGATGTCAACGGCCATATAGAACCCTCCAGCATAATAAGAACATTTGTTCTCATTATAACTCAGCCGAATCCCGGATGCAAGGAGGAGCGTGCAGGTGAAATGAGGAAAGGCCATCCCCTCGAAGGATAGCCCCATATATGGAAATTATTCAGCCGGTCATTTTTTGTTTTTTAGCACTTCAATGAGCTGGCGCAGCCTGTCCGGTATCGGAACGCCAATACGGCCGAGATTTTCGGTAATGGAAATGAATTCGTTGGCCAGATAGAAGTAAATTGCGCCGCCCATCGCTGAGTTCTCCACCTCAAGCAGAACGTCGATCCGATGGGCCAGCAGTATAACGAGCAGCATAATGCCTTTCTTCGCAAGTCCCCATGAACCGATGGCGCTGTTTAAACCTCTCTTCTCCTTCAGAGCGGCAGCTATTCCGGTCAAATAATCTACTCCCATTGCGACAAGCAGCAGTGAAAGGGACTCCGACCACAAGCCGTAAGCGAAAGTAATCAGAGAGCCCATTAGCGCTGTTACCGAGCAAACCATCAATTGTTGCACGACCATCCCCCCTCATATGGAAATATGCTATACCATATGCGGGATGGAGCAAGGTTGTCCGTTTGGCTGTACCGCTGTTAAACGCACAATCCCCCATGACGCGGCCGCGTGCTTCCTCTTAAACGGCCTTAAAGCGATAGACAATACTTGAAAAATCGTCATGGGCACGCGGTCTGACGATGCCCGCATGCATGAGCTCGTCGCCGCCGATAACATCCTCTGTACCGATCAATTCATATCTTCGTTCCGGATCAAGGCCCTTCAAGCGAAGGCGTTCCAGCCGTGCGTTCGGCTCGTTGAGCACGATGACGTGAACGGCAAACGCTTCCGAGCGGTCCGGCGAGACAAACATCCATGCCGTCTCTTCGCCTTCGAAAGGACTTAGCAGCCGGTAAAAGTGCCCGTTCTGCGTCAGCTCCCGCAGTTCCTTTACCATTGCGATTTGCCGCTTCACTTCTTCCTTCTCGGCTTCGGTAAACCGGGTCAAATCCAGCTCGTAGCCGAAGTTGCCCGACATCGCTACGTCTCCGCGGGTTTTGAGCGGGGTCATCCGGCCGACCTGATGATTGGGCACATCTGAAACATGCGCACCCATTGAACTGATCGGATAGACAATACTTGTCCCGTACTGGATTTTCAACCGGCTGACTGCATCCGTGTTATCGCTTGTCCATGTTTGCGGCATGTAGTAGAGCATACCGGGATCGAAGCGGCCTCCACCGCCCGAGCAGCTTTCGAACAAGACGCCGGGGAAAGCCGACGTGATTCGTTCAAGGACATTATACAGACCGAGCATGTACCGGTGCGCGGTTTCCCTCTGACGCTCGGCCGTCAGCAGTGCCGAACCGATTTCGGTCATATTGCGGTTCATGTCCCATTTCACATACGAAATCGGGGCGCTGTCCAGTATGGCGCTAACCGAATTCACAATGTAGTCCTGCACATCCGCCCGGGAAAGGTCGAGGATGAGCTGCCGCCTGGCCTCCGAACGCCGGCGGCCTGGCACATGCAGGCACCAATCCGGATGGGCGCGGTACAGCTCGCTGTCCGGAGAAACCATCTCAGGCTCGAACCAGAGCCCGAACTGCAGCCCCCGGCTCCGAACACGCTCCGCCAGATCATCAAGTCCGTGCGGCAGCTTCTTCCTGTCTACCACCCAGTCGCCAAGCGAGGAATTATCGCTGTCGCGGCGGCCGAACCAGCCGTCGTCGAGCACCAGCAGCTCAATGCCAAGTTCGCTTGCGGATTCGGCAAGCGCTTCGATCTTGTCCGCGTCGAAGTTGAAATATGTCGCTTCCCAGTTATTCACAAGGATCGGCCGGTCCGCATCGCGGTATGCTCCGCGGCAGAGCCGGGTCCGATACATCTCATGATAGGTGCGGGACATGCCCCCGAGTCCTTCGGCGGAGAATACCATAACGGCTTCCGGCGTTTGAAACGATTCCCCCGGCTCGAGCCGCCAGGAGAAGTCAAACGGGTTAATGCCAAGATAAGCGCGCGCTGTATGAAACTGGTCGACTTCTATCCCGCCTACAAAGCTGCCGCTATATACGAGGCTGAATCCGAACACCTCGCCATGGTCCTCCGTGGCATCTTCGGACAGCAATGCAAAGAACGGATTGTTCATATGGCTGCTCGATCCGCGGCGGCTCTCGACCGACTGCGTGCCCGGCGTTAAAGGCCGCCGGTGGATATATCGCTCCCGTGCCCATGCACCGGACAATTGCAGCATTTCATAACGGTCATGCGGGAAATCTATACTGCAGCTGAGTGCCCGCTGCAGCGTGATTACGCCGTCGCTGTTATTGATGATCCGCGAGGAGCGGATTACGGCATCGAACGCTTCAAACACCGTATAGGACAGCTCCACGGCAAGTCCGGACACCCGGTCTTCGAGCTGGATGTACAGCGTCTGCGCTTCCTCTTCGCTTTCCGCATATACGGCCGGCAATCCGCTGAGCTGCGGCTTACCCTTCACGATCGCGTGCGAGACATACAGAAGCTCGGAAGCGGTCGTCCCGTTCGGCAGCTGAGCGGCATATGCCGGATTGCGGTTATCGGTTGTTCCATACCCGGGATATTCCTGCGGAAGCGTATCCAGCGAGATCGAACGGTCTTCCGGCACCGGGTTGGCCGAGAAGGACGCACGCTCCGTGCGCTCCAGCAGACGCCGCGGGTTGGCTTCATTTATTTTGCGTCCCCAGTAGAGATGAGCGGGATAACCGTGAATGGCTTGAAAGATATAGCTCATGGACTTGGTTTGAAGATGAAACAATTGATTGGCTGCTTCATAGCGAATGGACATGATTGTCGTTTCCTCCCAATGCAGTTGTTCGGACTCCCCGATTCAGCTGCAGCATTACTAATAGTATAGGCGGGCATGACCAAAGCTGAACATGGACGGTTTTAGCCGCGATATGGACAAATGTAGGGAGACGATTAATGCATTGCCGTTTTCTTCCGTTGGAGGCCGCAAGGCCATAAAAGAAACCGGCACGCCCTCTCCAGAGTGCGTGCCGGCTTCTTCATATCGCGCCGGGGCCCGGGCGTGATTATCGCTCCATGTGGTCTTCCGGCTGAGCCGCTTTGACTGACAGACCGCCGTCCACCATAAGCAGATGGCCGTTTACCTGCATCGCCTCATCAGATGCGAGGAATACGGCAGCGTCGCCGATCTGTCTTGCAGTGCCGAGCCGTCTCATCGGATTGGCTTCGATTTCCTTACGCCGTATCTCGTCGTCGGCCAGAAAATCGGTGCACATATCGGTATCGACTGTGCTCGGTCCGACAGCGTTGACGTTAATGTTGAACTTGCCCAGCTCGATCGCCATCCCTTTGGTCAGCATATGCGCGGCCGCCTTGGACGATTGATAATGAGGAATGACCGGGCTCGTAACGACCAGGCTGGCCGTGGACAGTACGTTTACGATTTTTCCGTAACGCCGTTCAATCATCGAAGCCGCCGCACGCTGGGAGCATAGGAAAATCGATTTTACATTCGTATTGAATGTACGGTCCCACGTTTCCTCTTGAATTTTCATAAAAGATTCGAATGGCGCCACTCCCGCGTTGTTAACAAGAATATCGACCGGGCCAAGCGATTGCTCAACGGCGTCGAACATGCGCAGCACCTGGTCTTTACTCCCGACGTCTGCTTGGACGGCGATTGCGCGGCATCCGAGCGCCTGTACCTGTTTAACGACGCTACCCGCCTTCTCCCTGCTCGAATCGGATGTGAAATTAACCGCTACATGTGCGCCCTCTTCGGCAAGCCGGATGACGATCGCCTCGCCAATCCCCCTGCTTCCCCCTGTGACAAGCGCTATTTTTCCCGATAATCTACCCATGTCATACGCTCCTTCTCAAAGTTCGGTGAGAAACCTCATTATTATCACTTGAAAAGCTTGGCTTACAAGCTCGGACCGATACGGTTGATGCTGAACTCCTGATGGCCGAGAATCTCGGCTTTCGTGAGCTTGCCGCCCGCCACTTCCACGATTTCGTTCCAAATGGCCTCGCCCGCCTGCTCCACACCCGTCGTTCCTGCAAGAATATCGCTGACGTCTATGTCCATATTGTCCGACATGCGCTCGAACATTTTCTTGTTGCCGGTAATTTTGATAACCGGTACGACGGCGGCGCCGGTAGGCGTTCCCCTGCCGGTCGTGAAGCAGACCAGATGCACGCCGCTTGCGGCCATACCCGATACGCATTCTATGTCATTGCCGGGAGAATCCATGAAATAAAGCCCTGTGCCGGGGATCTCCTCTGCATACTCGAAAGCGCCCATAAGCGGTGATGTTCCGCACTTGCTGATACAGCCGAGCGACTTCTCTTCAATGGTCGTAAGTCCGCCGGCAATATTGCCCGGAGACGGGTTGCCCCCGCGCATATCCGCTCCCATCCGCTCGACCTCGCGCTCGAACCGCTCCACGAATGCATACAGCTGATCCGCCACTTCCTCTGTCGCACAGCGGGCTGCAAGAACGTGCTCGGCTCCAATGATTTCGGTCGTTTCGCTGATGACGACCGTTCCTCCTTGTTCGATCAGAATGTCGGAGGCGGCGCCGAGGGCCGGATTGGAGGCCATTCCGGATGTCGCGTCGGAACCGCCGCATTTCACGCCGATACGCAGCGCGCCGGCGGGAATGGGCTCGGGCTTGATCCGGTCCAGCTCGCTGCGAAGCTCACGGGCAAGCTCGACGCCGCGTCCGATCGCTTTGATCGAACCGCCTGTTTCCTGGATATCGATCACCTCGACCCGTTTGCCGGTCGAAGTACGGATATCCTCAGCCAGTGCATAAGGATCGACAACCTCGCAGCCTAGACTGACGACGAGGACAGCTCCGACATTCGGGTTTTTGCCTGTGCCGGCAAGCGTTGCGAACGTCCGGTCTTTGTCCGCGCCGATTTGGCTGCATCCGTGCTGGTGCGGAATGGCAACGGTTTCAGGAACAAGCTGTGTGATACGGCTCGATACCTGGTTTGCACAAATGACAGTCGGTATGATAAGTACATGATTGCGAATGCCATACTCCCCATTTGGGCGCAAGTAGCCTTGAATCGTTGTCGTCATTTCGTCTCTCCCCCCGCCTGATCTCCGCGTCCGCGAATGCCTTCGACATTGTGAACATGGACATGCCGGCCAACTGCAATCTCTTCGGTCGCTTGACCTATGACTTCACCGTATTTGCGAACTTGACTTCCTGCCGCAATCGGTTTGATCGCAATCTTGTGGCCGAATTGAATATTGTCGAGGGCTTCGACCTGTTGAACATTTTCCCCCGACCGGTACATGATCGTTTCTCCCGATTTAATATCACGGAGGGCGGTCGCGACATCATCCTTGACGTCTACGACAAGCGCATCCGCACCTGTTTGAATAAGTCCTGCCACTACGAATCACCTCATTAGAGTTATCGATAACCCTAAATTAACAGTATAACGGATTGCTGTCAAGATAAGATTAAGTTATAGTAGGATCATATATTCCACCTTGATTATAGGGGTTTGATAATGCGCATATGGTAACTATATATGATATAGCGGAGAAAGCGAACTGCTCGGCGATGACCGTATCCAGAGTTATCAATAACACCGGTCGTATCAGCGATAAAACGCGAAAACGGGTACAGGACATTATGAGAGAAATGAACTATGTGCCAAACACCATGGCGCGAAGCCTGGTCGTTCAGGAAACCCGCTTGCTGTCGCTGCTCATAACCGATATCACAAATCCGTTCTACACGACGCTTGCACGCGGGGCGGAGGATGCGGCACGGCATCTCGGCTACAGGCTGCTGCTCGCAAACAGCGACGAGAGCGTTGATAAGGAGAAGGATTACATCGATACGGTTATTTCCACGCGTGTCGACGGAGTACTGTTCGCCCCGGCGGGCGATCAGTCGCTGCCGAACTTAAAAAAACTTACGAAGCAAAAGATTCCGATCGTCCTGCTGGACCGGGAAGTGCCGGGCGTCGAGTGCGATCTTGTGCTTGGCGACAGTAAAGAAGGTGCGAAGCAGCTTACCGAGCATTTGATAGGGCTTGGTCACCGGCGCATCGCACTGCTTAACGGCTCTTCGTCCGTCTCGACAGCCCGATTGCGGTTAACCGGTTATATTGAAGCGCTTAAGCTCAACAATATTACGTTTACCGAGAGCTATATCGCGGAAGCGGATTATAGGAAAGCCGAAATGGACGGTATCGTGGGAGGGCTGTTCCAATCAGAAGAACCGCCTACCGCTTTGTTTGCCGCAAACAATTTCCTTGCTTTGGGCGCGATCCGTTCGCTGCAGGAGCGGGGATTGCGCGTGCCGGACGATGTATCGGTCGCCTGCTTCGACGAGCTTGAGGCCGGATTCGTCGTCGATCCTTTTATGACGGTTATCGCTCAGCCTGCATACGATTTCGGGTATATGGGAATCCAAATGCTGGTTGACCGCATTCAGGGCAAAGCCCCGGAGAGCTGGCGCCGTATAATTTTGCCGTCCAGGCTGCATTCGAGAAAATCGGCTGCGCCGCTGCAAGGGACATAAAAAGCGAGTCCAAGGCTGCCATTAAGCTGAAGGACTCGCTTTTTATTTTAGGCTATGTTAAACCTAAATGTTGATATTTGATAAATACGAACTAATGTTCTATGATAGAGGTAATATCATAGTTCGGAGGTGGTGTGCCCATGGATTTAAAGGAACTGAAGAAGCTTGCTGAAACGTTGGACGATAATAGCAAGCGGGAGCTTATCTACTTCTTGCAGTCCCGAACCAAGGGCATGTCGGCTCAAGTTCGAGCAATTGATGAAATCCAAGAGCAGAAGCACAAAGATGGGCTTGTTTGTCCACATTGCACAGCCCATGCTGTCGTGCGATTTGGGAAATATACTGTTCAAACACGTGCTGGAGTGGTCAAACGGCAGCGTTACCGCTGTAAATCCTGCTTACAGACGTTTTATGACCTCACAAACACCCCTCTTCAGCGCACACGTAGACCTCATCTGTGGGTTCGTTTCATCGAATTCATGATTGAAGGTTATTCACTGAGAAAATGTGCTGCGGAGCTGCTTGGTGAAGTTACACATGTCACCTTGTTTTATTGGCGGCATAAGATTCTTGCTGCCTTGAAACAGATTCCAACCGAAGCCTTCCAAGGTATCGTTGAAATGGACGAGACCTATTTTCTGTTCTCTGAAAAAGGCAAGCGTAGCATCGTTGAACGCAAGCCAAGGAAACGCGGTGGCAAATCCAAATTACGTGGCATAAGCAACGACCAAGTATGTGTGCTTGTAGCCCGTGACCGTCAGAAGATGACTTACTCTGGCGTTCTTGGACGTGGACGTATTAAGACAACGAAATTGGATGAAGCGATTGGCGGTCATCTATCCGACTCCAACGTGCTTTGTACGGATTCCTGGAGGGCATTCAGCTCTTATGCGAATTCAAAAGGTTTGGCTCATTACCGATTCAAATCCGATGGAAAACAGCGCGTTAAGGGCGTTTATCATATCCAAAACGTAAATAGTTACCACAGCCGCTTGAAGAAATGGATGGACCGTTTCAATGGTGTTGCTACCAAATATTTGCAACATTATTTGGCTTGGTTCCGTTATATAGACAGTAAGGAATATGAGAATACCTCATCGAATAAGAAGAATATGTTAGTCAAATCGTGCCTGTTCACTGTGGAAGACACGAATAAAAAGCTTCGGTTATCTGCTTATTCCTGTTAAGTCGATTGCTGGATAAACAAACCTTTTCTCAAATAATTTCATAAGGTGGTGTAGTGTTGAACTTCGTTATCATAGTTATTTCTTTCATAGTTTCAACGATTTTATCTGTTTATATTATGAGAAATACAAAAAGAAAATGGTTAGGAATGTTATCGGCTTTTGTTATTAACACGACGATATTGGGATTAACCTTTTGGTTCATGTACAACTTAGATGAGGAGTCAAGATTGTTCGGAATTGATTTTCATAATCGTTACGTATTAGTGATGTTCATCCCTTTATTAACTTGGATTAACTTTGTCATTCTCTCTTTTAAAAGAACACGGGGAGTAAGTGCATGAATTGAACAGTCAAGAAAACCGCCTTTTATCGGGGCGGTTTTCTTGTGGTCATAAATCAACATTAAAATTGAACATAGCCTTATTTTAATCGATTCCAATGTCATCAATCATCACTTTGCCCTTTTTCCCACTGAAACGAAACGTGACACGGGAGAGCTCTTTCGGATTAAACTGCGGATTCTCCTCGGCGAAGCGTGTAATGGGCAGCCGGTAGGTCTGAAAGACCGGCTCGGCCGACTGGTTGTACTTGCCGTCTTTAATCCTCTTCTCCAGCCATGAAGCGATAGTGAATGTCGCATGCTCAAGCGGAGCAACAGGCATGAAACGGTCCAGCGGCAGTTGTACGGCCGCCCCATTCCGACTCTCCAGTTCAACGACGATTTGCGGCGGAGCAAATGTGTCCGCTGCAGTCTCCTCATTCAATTCAAGTAGCATATTTGTCATGGAGAAAACGAATGCTGCCGATTCGCCGATTTGCAGTCTATCGCTAAACGGCTCCGGCATTTCAATGGTAAACGAGCCGCCGCCGTTATCTTTCCACTGCAGCACCGCTCCTCGCGTTCCTTTCCCATTACCGTCGCGATCCTCCGCATTCTCCTCCGTCCACAGCAAGCCCCCATCCGTTTCCGCCGTCACTCCATCGCTATGTGTCGTTTTATTCCGGTCATCGTCAAAGCGGACAATCGGACGAAAGCTGCCGTCCTCATAACGGTTCGTATAAGAAGCGCCCGGCAGCCACTCCTCTCCCGACCGGTAATCCATAAACAGCGGCTTATAGTCTTGGTTCCCATGGAGTGCCGTTTCCAGAAATGCGGACACATACACTTTGGTCACTTCCCGCTGGTCGGAGCCATCCATCATACCGCGCCTGTTCAAGAGCAATCCGCCGGGGAGGCTGTCATCCATCGTACCCCACTCGGTGTTAAACCGGCTGTGATTAGCGTCTCCGATATAAAGCGAAGCTTTAAAGCGCTCCGATCCCGGCGTGAACGAGGAGCGTATATACTGCCTTTCCCCGCTGAACGTATCTACATCGCCGTCCATGGCTCCCTGCAGTGTGAGATAATAGGTATCCTTCAGCACCGCCGATTGCTTGTCGACGGTTTTATCGGTCGGCGCAATCCCGATCACCGCCCGTATTTGAACGGCGTCCAGGCTGCTTAAGGACCTGTCGGAAGCAAACCAGCGCGAGCGGTCCGCTGCCATCGCCGCCGCCTGGCCGCCTCTTGAATGACCGATCAGCGCTACCCGGCTCAAATCCACCCTGTTATTAAACGGACTGCCTTCCTGCCCGCTGAATTCAGCGATTTGCTGCAAATGTTTGAGCAGTATCCATGCCCGGGCTTTCATATCCTGCTCTGGTATACCCGTCCATACCGAATAGTTAAGAAAATTCTCATCGACCGATACGGCGATAATGCCGCGGCTGGCCAAGAGTTCCCCCAAATAGGCGTAACCGACATCTGAAAACTGCTCCATTAGATGATTGCCGTGAACGATTAGCGCAAGCGGAAAAGGTCCTTCGCCTCGTGGCATCCAAACATGGCCGTTTAAAGGCAGTGCTTGCTGGTCGAAGCCCCAGAATATTGAGCGCAGCCATGGCCAATACTTAATATAAGAGGATGCATCAACGGGCATGGCTCTAAGCTGGGCGCCTCGGCCGAATTCATCGCGGTGAAGGTCCTCGCCGCTGCCATAGGTGAAGCCGTATATCTCATAGGGCCCCGGCTCGGCCGGATTGGTTGTTTGCAGTGGAGCTACCGCGAACGCTCCGGTCTCCGCATCATCCTGTATCACGGCAGGGACAGGGGGAACCGCTGTACGGCTGAACGCAGGCCAATAAGCCAGCGCCAGACAAATAACCGGCAAGCTTGATAGTGAAACGAGCTTTGTCTTCAAGCTGACAGTCCGGCTTGCAAGAAGGCCTGCAATCATTCCTGCCGTTATACCGGCCCCTGTCTGAATCGCGGACAGGATAACGGCCGAAGAGTATCCGATATCCGCATAAAACCATATGGCATAGATGGAAGAACCTGTATACAGCAATGCTCCGGTATAAAAGCGGGGCAGCGGCACATAACACAGTGAAAGTACAAAAGCCGCCACCCCGGCGGCGGCGGCCATTATGATCGTCCCTAGAAACGAAATAGCGACAGTATCGAATACGATGCCAAGCCCGGTAGGCATTCCCAGAGCGGCCGTTATTAACGTGACGGTATTAATAACCCATAGCCCTATGACCGATATCCGCCAGAAGGGCGTATCGTATTTGAACATGCCGTTTGTTCGGCCCAGGAGCCATAGCAATAACACCGATTTTCTACTAACGGGCGTTACCTGTACATCCATTTCCATATACGTGTCTCCAAATGTTCATTCAGCTATGATAAGCCTTATACTTATACCTGTGACTATTATAAGCCGAATATTCGTTTAACCCAATATTTAACTTTCCAGTGGAGCGAAATTCACTGTAATGTTCAATATCTCCGAGCGGCTGCCGGTCCGGATCGGCGGTCCCCATGTGCCGTAGCCGGAGGATACGATGGCGTGCAGATTCCCCTTGCGCAGGTAACCCCAATCCAGCTCAAACAGCCGACGTGTCAGAAAATGATTAGGCGCCATTTGGCCGCGATGGGTATGACCGTGCAGCGAGAGATCGATGCCGTTGTCGGCAGCTTCGCTGATCGCCGAGGGTTGGTGGTCCATCATAATCAGAGGAAGCGACTGGTCCAAATCCTCAACAAGCTCCCGAACCGCAAGACGTCCCTTCTTCCCGAACCTGCCGCTTCCGGCCGCTTTGTCTTTACGGCCGACAATATAGAAGCTGTTTGCGATCTTCACAGTCTCATCCGTGAGGACGGGGATGCCGGCTTTCTCCATCAGAGCGATAAATTCCTCGATTTTGCCCCCGATATATTCATGGTTTCCAAGCACCGCATAGGTGCCGAAACGTGATTTGAAGCCTTTGATAATACTGCCGAAATCAAATCGCTTGAACGGCTCGACATCATCGTCGATAACATCGCCGGGCAGGAGAACGATGTCCGGCTTCAGCTCATTGACGCGGTCCACCAATAGACTGAGATAACGCCGCCCCACGACCGTACCGAGATGAAGATCGGAGGCCGCGGCGATACGAAGCTGCTTGAGATCGCCCGCCCGTTTGTTTACAGTAACGGTATATTCCCGTACAATCGGATTCCACGCATTCCATGAGCCCCGGAGAAGAATACCTGCATAAATAGCAATTATGACCGTTCCGACGATCATAATCGAAGTATCCTTCGGCAGGGAAGCGCTGCGGAGCACCCAGACGGAAAGATCCGCCACCGGCAGCAGAAGTACGCTGTACTGAAGAATCGCGAACCAATAGGAGCCAATCCATTTGAGCCAGAGCGCAATTCGTCCCGGCAGGACTCTCTCTAGCAGTCTGGAGATCACGTACGACATCGCTACGATCCAATAGAAGGTCCAGAATAACACATCAGATACGCCGCCAAACCATGCGTCCAGAAACTGTATTCCATTCCAGCCGATATAAAACTGCAAGCCGAGAAAAATCAATAAAACAACAACGACCCTTGATATGAGCCGGAATATTCGCATGATTGCACTTCACCTGTCTTTCTCTTAAGCTGATAAACTGATTACTCTATTATAAACCGGAAGGTTCGTCAGTTCTACTAGAATGCTGCCGGAAAAAGAAGCAAGCCTGACCAGGATCATCCTAGGCAGGCTTCTGCTCGTCTTTTCGATATTTAAAAGTCTTCCAGCTGAATTATTTCAACACGTCGTGGTCGACATAACGTTCGCCGTTCATTTCGCTAATCACATTGATTGCGACCTTCGCGCCATCGCTCCTGCCGCCCAGATACCGTCCAGATTGGTTTTGCCCGAAGCGTCAACATCGAATACGGCTTTGACCCGAGGCTCGGTCCCCGGTTTTGTCCGGACTCCTATCTTGTCGGCCAAATCCAGCATGAGGCCGGTTGCGAGAATAACAGCTTTCGCCTCGTATGCTCCGCTCTCGCTTTCAATACGGAAGCCATCGCCGTTTTTCTGAATATCCGTCACTCTTACTTGAGCGAGCTCAGCGCCGAATTTCTGCGCCTGCTTGATGCCTGTCTCTACAAGATCGGGACCTTTGATCTCAGGCACGCCGTAATGATTCTCGATCCACGCCCGTTTCGTGATGCTTTGGTCGCTGTCGATCAGCAGCGTTTTCTTCCCGGCCTTTGCCGTAAACAACGCCGCGCTTCCGCCTGCAGGCCCTGCTCCGATTATCGCAATGTCAAACATCTGTACAAAACCTCCTCACATGGTATAAGCTTACATGCCTATCATACTGCTAATAGGAGGACCTGTACAATTCACATAGCCGATATCATGTCAGTCCTGTTCCGCCAGCCGTTATTTGAAATCGGCCGCCCTTCGCCGCCTTATCTTCGAGCTTGGACTACGGATCCTCTTGCTTCCACAGCGGCGCTTCTTGTCTTATACAGCACCGCGCACAGGATCAATGCGCCTCCATTAATAACAAACAACCAACGGATCGGCAGCCATGCGCCGAGGAGTCCACCGACAATCGGCCCCGCCATTGTTGCTATTTGCGAAGCGGATTGATTCAGACTAAAGGCACGGCCTCGAAAGCCCTTGTCCGTCGCTTGAACGATCATCGCATTGATCGCCGGATATACTCCCGCAAAGAACAGCCCGTACACAAAGCGCAAAATACCGAACCCGATATAATTGGTGATGAAAAACTGCAGAATATTGCCGATGCCTCCGCCAAGAAGCCCAATATACAGCACTTTTCCATAGCCTATGCGCCCGCCCCATTTACCCCACCTTGGAGCCATAAGGACGGTTGCGATGCCGACCGCCGAGAATATAATGCCCGAGCTGAGCGATGCGCTCTTTGTTGACACCCCCATCTGCAGCACATATACCGTGATGAGCGGCTCCAGAATCATGACGGAAAACGTGCTGATCCCGACCATGAAGAGAAGCGCCATAAAAGGCCGGTTGGCAGCGGCCTGCTTCAGATCGTCGCTGACATGCGACCGCGCCGCCGAGCGGTTGAAATTCTGTTCTTTCGCGAAGAATGTGGCGATTAACGCCGAGATAAGAACAATCAGGCTGGAGAAGATAAAAGCCTCCCGGTTACCGTAATAATGGCTGACGACACCACCGATAAGCGGACCGATAATGCTGCCCGTAGCTCCGGCGGTCGACATTACGCCGAGTGCATATCCGGTCTTCTCCTCCGGCGTATTCGTAGCGACCAGCGCAATCGCAGCCGGAACAAATCCAGCCAGCAGCCCCTGAAAGATGCGGACAATAAGGAATAAGTATGGATCATGGACAAAGTAATTTATGAGATAAAGCGCGGCCAAGCTGAAACCCGAACGAATAAGCATCGGCTTCCGTCCATATTTGTCAGCAAGCGAGCCCCAGTATGGTGAAATGAGAGCGCTCGCCAGAAACGTGATTCCGAATGCAAAGCCGGACCATATTTCCAAGTGGGTGTGAACGCCCAGTTCCACGTTCAAAAAAATTGGAAGAAAAGGAATCGACACTGAATATGCCATACTGCAAAAAAATACCCCTGTCCACAGCACTATCAAGTTACGTTCCCATGAAAACTTCAATCGCCACCACGTCCTTTCTTCGTTCAAAAATACCTCCCGGTTAACAACATGCTTTTATATTACTCCTATTCAGCCGGAATCTCTAACCCAAATTAATTTGCCATGTCGAGAAATAGTTACTTCACAGGCGCAGTTTATGACAAACATCGCACTTCTTATCTGATAACATCTATTTCACATTCTCTCAGTCGACCTCCAGGAAAGCGCGTTCAAAAAAGCTGCAGCAGACCGGCCGATGCCCGCCCGCCAATTGCACGTACCGACAGTAGTACTACTTTAAGGAGTGAACTTATGGATTTAATTATGGACCAGGAATTTGATAATGAAACGATTGTATTTGACGGCTTTCACTTCATCGGGTGTTCCTTTACCAAATGTATCATTATCATTACCTCACCCGATTTCGCCTTTGATCGGTGTTCCTTTAAGGATACAGCCTTTCATGTCGACCCGGCCCTTTCGGCGTTTCAGATCGCTCAAACATTCTATCCCGACAGCACTGACAGCTGGACCGGCATTTCGGTCAACGAAACACCCTCCAATCTGCCTTGACCGGTTCCCGCAGCCAGGAAGAATAAGTATGACCAACACGGCGAACCGCGTCGATTGAGACGCGGTTTGGCTTTTGTTATGCGGTTAATCATTCAACGGAGTGAATCAATATGTCTGGAGTCCATTATCCGTATACCGGAAGATAAACACTGATTGTCGTCCCTTTGCCGATTTTGCTGGAGATCTCCATCCGTCCATTATGAGCATCAATAATTCGGTGTGTAACGAGCAGCCCGAGGCCGGTACCCTTTTCTTTCGTGGAATAAAATGGCTCACCCAATTTCTCCAGTTTATCCTCCGGAATGCCGCAGCCTTCGTCGATAATTTCAACCCGAATATGGGCGCTTATCCGCTTCATTGTAACGAGAATGCTGCCGCCGCCCGGCATTGCCTCAATGGCGTTTTTGAGCAGGTTCACAAACACTTGTTTCAATTGAGTCTCCTCTCCCACAATTGGGGAAAGACCCTCTTCAAAATCCGTGATGATTTCGATGCTTTTCATATTTGCTTCGCTGTTCAACAATATATTCACATGATTAATAATATTCTTGAGACTCAGCTCTACATTCCTCGTAACATGAGGTTTGGAGAGGACAAGCATCTCGCTTGAAATCATTTCGATGCGCGCGAGCTCATCATTAATAATTTCAAAGTAATCCTGTCTGCTGTCAGTCCCCTTCATTTGAAGGAGCTTGATAAACCCTTTCAATGCGGTCAGCGGATTACGTATTTCGTGTGCGACTGCTGCGGCGAGCTCCCCTACCACCGATAATTTCTCCGATTTTCGAAGCAACTCCTCCGTTTCTTTCTGCTGTGTCATATCCTTCACAATTGAATACATTCCCACGATACCGCCCGTCATGATGATCGGTACGATCGTGCAGCTCACATAAACAATCCGTCCTTCTTTAGTTCGAATACGAACTTCAATACGGTCCGGAAACGCATCTCCTGCCGCTTCGCCGTATATAGCTCTCATTCTTTCGACATCTTCCGGAATCAGAATATCCCTATAGTCCATGCGAAGCAGCTCTGATCTTGAGTATCCGGTCAAGCGCTCATAAGCAGGATTGACGCATGTGAAACGACCCTTAGTGTCGATAGAACAGATCCCGTCGGGGTGGTTTCCAGCAAAGGACTTATATCGCTGCTCGCTTTCCCACAGCTCGCGCTCCGTCCGCTTCAAATCGGTAATATCCTGAATAATGCCGGACATCCGGCCCTCCGCATTGGTATCGCTGTTACGTGTGGAATAGACCACTCTCTCTTCCCCGTTAGGGCGGATAACACGATACTCGATCCCGAATTGCTTTCCTTTGTGGCCATCCGCCACCGCCTGCATCACCTTTGCCCTGTCTTCCGGATGGATTCTTTTCAAGTGCTCCTCAGTTGCAATACTTCCATGCGGACCAGGCTCAATCCCGAATATTCTAAACGTTTCCGCCGACCAGTAGGAGGTCATCTGCTGGAAATCATGCTCCCAGCTGCCGACATGCAGCATAGCCTGTGATTCCGCAAGTATCTTCTCGCTTTTCCGCAGGAGAGCTTCCGTTTTATTTCGTTCCGTCACATCCTTCGCAATTCCGTATACGCTGACCACCTCCCCATCGACAACAATCGGTATATTCACCACATGGATATCCAGAGGAGTCCCGTCCTTCCGTAAAATTCCGACCTCATAGAATTGGGCGATTCCACTCGCCGCTTTATTGAAATGGATTGCCGTTTTCTCTGCATCTTTCTCCTGTACGAACGACCTAAATGATTCGGTTAGCAACTCGTCTGCAGAATAGCCGAGCATTCTTTGGGTAGCTTGGTTTGCGTCGAGAAAGTTTCCATCCGGATCGAACGAGCAGATCGCTTCAGGGTTCTGCTCAAACAACGACTTGTAATGCTGTTCACACTTCGCAGATAATTTCTTTAGTTCCGTAATGTCACGAAAATAAACGGAGATTCCGGTTGCCGACGGATATCCCCTTACCGCAAACCATTTGTTCAAATTGGGGCTGAATTCGTCATATTCGATCTCGCACTGCTGCGTTATGGCATTGATGTATTCCGTGTAGAAACGCGGTGACAGTGCTTGCGGGAAATCGGACGACAAGCACTTACCGACGACATCCATACATTCCTGGAAAATGAGATGGCGGGCTGCCGAGTTCGCATAATTAATCGTACCGTTGTTATCCATCGCAAAAAAACCGTCGGTTACCCGCTCTAATATTTCATATTCATCCGCTATGTAAAGTTTAGAAATCATATCGTCGTTATTCTTCATCTTGATGCTCCCTTCTCTTTAAAACCCACCCGAATGTTAGGAATATTCTGCATTAATACAGCGTAACCTGCTGAATAATGAAAAAATAACTGTAAACCTCGAATGAAAATTAAATGAGTAACATATTATGGAAATAATTGGTTCGCTTGCGTACTAATAATATTGATTATTATCCCGCCTTTTTATAACGCCCCTATGAATAACCCGTACAGATAGTTATCATATTAATGGTTTTGCGGCTTTTTACTAGAATAGACACTCTACCAGTCCCAAATCTATTAATTAACATAACCTATTGTATATTGGAATTCTAAAAGGTGGTGTTCTGGGATGGTGGAATACTCCACATATGGAAGGCATGTTGTGATGGATGTTTGGGGAGTAAGCTTTGACATGCTGAATGACGTTCATTACCTGCAGAAAATAATGGTTGAGGCAGCCGAGAAAAGCCACGCAACCGTTTTGTCTGTAAGCTTCAAAGAGTTCGAACCCTGCGGCTGCACAATTCTTGTTCTTCTATCTGAGAGTCACCTTTCCATCCACACCTATCCTGAAAAGGAGTTTGCGGCAATAGACGGGTATACATGCGGAAAAGATAAAGACCCCCGGCTCGCTATCGATTTCTTAATCGATCTGCTGCAACCGAAGGAGTTATTTATAAAAACATTAATACGCGGGAGAAAAGAAATCGATATCATAGATTAATCTACTTTCCCCTCTGCGCTCATTTAAAGTACGGCGGGGATGTGATTCTCCTAATTAATACCTTTCATGAATGTCGGCCAAAACTTTGTTGTTATCTGTCTGGATTTTTCTGCGGCTCCATTTTCGCCGGTACTTACTGGAGAATTGAAACATACTTTTCAATTTTGATGAGGTCAAGTAGCGGGTCGAGATTTTAATGTTCAAATCGCTTGACGCGAGCGGTTTGTTCGACGCTGCACAAAAACACCAGTCCTCACCATATTTCTTCCTGGCATCATAATGATAAGGCAATACATATAAGCCGGCTGCCTTGATCGTTGCTATAACACTCCAGCAGAATTCAGGCATTTCAGAAATCATGGAGCAGGCAATGGAAATGACTCCTCCTGTCGTTAGGCGGTTCTTGAGAAGTGTGAAAAACTCCCGGCTGTAGAGTCGGCTAAGCCCTGGAGAATCATGACTGGGTTCAGGTACATCAATGATAATGACATCCCACTTCATCTGGCTCTTCTCCACGAATGCCCTGCCGTCCCGAATGACTGTTTTCACCTTGGCATTGCTCAGCGACCCCTTATTGAACTTGACCAACTGCTTCAAATTCCTGCCCAAATCCAACATTTTGGAGTCTATATCAACAACCGTTACTGTATTCACCCCGCGATAACGAAGAACTTCCCGTGTTGTGATTCCTCCTCCGCCACCGATCATCAGTACGTTCTGCTGCTTCTTGGCAGCGGCCATCGGTATATGAACCAACGATTCAGCCCATATATTATCATCCCCTGTCGTGCCAAACATCACGTAACCGTCGCCGTAAACCAGCACTTTTCCATTTTTAAGCTCGACCACCGCGATTCGCTGATAAGGCGTCTTCATTCGGAGCAAAATTTTGTATTTTCCATCAGGCTCATCATCCTTGGATATATAGTCCCGTAAGGACAAAGCTCTTGGCTTGGTAAGGGGCGTATTATTACTTTTTCTCGAGATAACCTGTGCCTTTTTATAAGTCACTCCATATCCTCCTGTAATTCGAATATTGTCTAGGCCATCTTCATTGAACATAACGTGAAGCACAAATACCTATTATCATTAATGTCGGAATTCCCGTGATTGATGTGGCTATTAGCGGATTTTATGTAAAATGGGCATTCGTTTGTTTTGTACGAGAAGCGGCTGTCCTCTAAGTCTCTTAAACTTAAGGACAGCCTCGTATTTTCTCAGGTTTTGAACGGTTCAGCATCTTTTTTGAGTGAATCCGCTTTATCCGTTCTCTCCCAGGTAAACTCGGCATCCATCCGGCCGAAATGCCCGTACGCAGCCGTCTTCCGGTATATCGGGCGCCGCATATTGAGCATTTGAATAATGCCTGCCGGTCGGAGATCAAAGTGCTTCCGGACTAATTGGATGATTATCTCGTCATCTATTTTTCCTGTTCCGAATGTATCGACAGCTATGCTAACAGGATGAGCGACACCAATGGCATAAGCCAGCTGCACTTCGCATTTCTCGGCGAGACCGGCGGCGACAATGTTTTTCGCTACATAACGGGCGGCATATGCGGCCGAACGATCAACCTTAGTCGGATCCTTGCCCGAAAATGCGCCTCCGCCATGACGAGCGTAACCGCCGTACGTATCGGCTATAATTTTGCGGCCCGTGAGTCCCGCATCCCCCTCCGGTCCGCCGATAACAAAACGGCCGGTCGGGTTAATAAAGTATTTCGTATTTTCATCCATTAATTCATAAGGAATTACCGGAGATATGACGTGCGCCTGAATGTCGATATTGATTTGCTGCGGGGAAGCCTCAGGATCATGCTGAGTTGATATGACGACCGTATCGATGCGTACGGGGGTATCGCCATCATATTCTACGCTGACCTGCACTTTTCCGTCCGGACGCAAATAAGGGATTGTACCATTTTTGCGCACCAATGACAGCCGTGAAGCCAATTTATGGGATAGAATGATCGGCAGCGGCATTAACTCCTCAGTTTCATTACATGCAAAACCGAACATTAACCCTTGGTCGCCCGCACCGATCCCCAGGGCCTCGTCCTCTTCCATCGTACCTTCGCGGATCTCTAATGCTTTATTTACTCCCATTGCAATATCGGGGGATTGTTGGTTCATAACAACCAGCACCGCGCAAGAATCGGCATCGAAGCCGATGTCTGACTGCGTATATCCGATATCTCTGATTGTATCCCTTACGACTTTCTGGTAATCGATGGTGTAGTTGGCGGTAATCTCGCCGGTAACAAGTACAAAACCCCGGCCGACGCAGCATTCACAAGCAACACGCGCGTTTGGATCCTTCTCGAAAATCGCATCCAATATACCATCGGAGATTTGGTCGCATATTTTATCCGGATGGCCTTCGGTCACCGACTCAGATGTAAATAGATGCCGCCCTTTTTTTAAAGGCATTTGCAATTCGTCCACCCGCTTCCTATTCAATTTCCCGGCCTATCCCGGTCGAATCGGTAGAACACTCTCCTCTCGCGAAATATATGTTCTCTCTTATACATAAACGAAGAGAGCAGATTTGGTGTTTACACAATGTAAAAAATAGTTAATTAGTCCAAATAATTAGACTGCTGGCGAGGGGTAAATGTTGATTTTTCGAGACAAATGATAGAAACACAAGCAAATCTACTATTTTTCTCATATAGTTTGCTAAGATATAGTTTTCGACGTTAAAGGTTGTTTAAATTAAATTCGGAAAGGGGAAATCTGTATGGCGGCGATTGTTCTCCGCAAAACTAACGAAAGAATTACCGCTGAAGAGCATGTGAGACAATTTCTGAATGAGCAGGAAGTTCTCTATGAACACTGGGATACAGGCAAGCTGCCTGGGGAGCTTCAGGAAAAATTCATCCTGTCCGATGAGGAAAAACAGAGGATTCTTGAAATTTTCGATACAGAAATCAGAGCGCTTGCGCAAAGACATGGTTACCGCAATTGGGATATTGTCGCCCTTTCGGACGCTACTCCGAATCTGGATGAGCTCTTGAGGAAATTTCAGAAGGTCCATATTCATACCGAAGACGAGGTTCGTGCGATTACCGCCGGGAAAGGGATCTTCACGATTAAAGGGGCCGGAGATACCGGTTACTTCGATGTGGAATTAATGCCTGGAGATGTGATTTCCGTTCCGGTTAATATTCCCCACTTCTTCACCTTGATGGAGAACCGCAGGGTGGTAGCCGTTAGATTGTTTATCGATGCCGCAGGCTGGATCGCCCATTCTTATGAAGACCCGGATTTCCAGGCCTGATGTGCTGATATTCGCGGTTAAACATACTTCAGGCTGCCGGGAACGTGTCCCGACAGCCTATATACTCAATATTTTTAATCGATATTAGGGACCTTATGTTTGGCTTTATCCAACCGGTAGTATCGGAATAACCTCAGATTTTTGGTACTGTTTGGCATAGCATTCTTTTTCTTCGCAAGAAGCTGCTTAGGCAAGTTGAAGAGCGAGGTAATTTTCTTTGGCAGCGTCTGAGTGGGTACTGATACTTTTATACGTCCCGGATTCAGCTCTTTGTAGGAAGCAACGTGGAATCCCCAATCTCCGAATGAAGGGACATAGGTATAATAGCTTTTCGTATTCATTCCCACGCTTCTGAAAGTATGATAAATGCTCCAATATACACGCGGCGTATCTTCGGTCGAATGCGATTGACATACGATTATTCCGCCTGGAGCAAGCGATTTCGTTAATACCTGCAGAAATTCTTTCGTATAAAGCTTGCTTATCTGCTTATCCGACGGATCCGGGAAATCAACGATTACAACGTTATAGCGTTTAGCATTGGATGGAAGAAAAATAGTGGCGTCCTGCAAATGGACTTTTACCCGTTTGCTGAATAACGAACGATTATTTAATACGGATATCGGCTTTCTCTTTGCTAATGCGATAACTTTGGGATCCAGCTCGACCAGATCCACCGATTTAACATCCTTGTATTTGAGCACTTCACGCACTGCCATACCGTCACCGCCGCCCAATATCAGAACATTACGGCGTCCGGACGCCATGGACAGTGCCGGATGAACAAGTGCCTCGTGATACATGCGTTCGTCCAATGAACTGAATTGCAGCTGTCTGTCAAGATACATTCTTACATCCTTGGCTTCGAGAACGATAATTTTTTGGTATTTGCTCTTACCTTGATATAAGATTTTCGGTTTTCTTTGCAAAAGGTGCTTCAGTGTTACTTCATCCCACATATCGCCGCGGTTTATGTTAAGACTCAGTTTTTTTCTACCTGCGATCTTCTTTTGCATTTTCACCTGTCCTTTCCACACCGCTCGTCTGAAACCTCATATAGCTCAATCTTCATCCCGGCCCTGATCGTAGACAGGCTTAGAATTGCTCGTTTATTTGGTTTCATTGTATGTGGGTTATAGCTTGCATGATTGTGCATTTGTCATAGGGGGGTATTCGCCCGCCGCAATTAATGGCCGCTTAATTTGGGTCCGCGGGCCCGGATTCCATGCTTCCCTTCCGTTTTTTCGCATAGAATTCAGCCGCTTTATAACGGTTGCCGCAGGTTTCCATGCTGCACCACCTCCTCTTGCCGCTCTTGGACGTATCGACAAAATACAGAATGCATTCCTCGTGCTCACATTGCCTGATTCGCTCCGGAGAATAGGTATCCAATGTGTCAAAAATAGACCGTATAATCCGGTTTAATACGTAATCCACGGTGTTCTTTCCTTCATACGTAAGTGAGAGCCTCTCTTTCCCGGCATCAATGACAGCAGTTAAGGATAATCGTGCGGCCCGTTCTTGCAGGGACAGAATAATCTCCCCGGTAGGCCTGCCGTGCTGCTCCAGAGCTGAGAGGATAACCATGCACAGCTCACGCAGGGAGGCTAGCTCGGTACAGACCCGATCGAGAGTATCCGGGTCCAGCCCGGACTCGTTGGCTTTCAGCAGATGATTCGCCTCCAGCCAAAGCAGTGCTTTCGTCCGATCCGTTAATACATCCTGAGGCTGCTTATTCTGCATGAACCGGGTATTGACCAAGTTGACCCATATACTTCCGCCCAGCAGATACAAAGCACTATCCATATAGCTTCATCTCCAATCCGATTTAGGAACAATCCTAGAGACTTATCATTTCCTTGGTCTCCAGAATTGATAATTTAACCGTATTTTCTGCAGCCGCCCTTAAACGCTCGAGAAGGTCCGGTGTCTGCGTGTAGATCGGCGGGTGATGAACCAACCCGTAATGGATGGGAATAAGTGTTGCAGCACTCAATATCACCGCAGCGGACACCGCCTGTTCGGGTGTCAGGCAAATCGGTTGTCCGCTCGGCGGCTCCATGCCGGGGCGCTCGAGCAGCGCACCGTTTACAGGCAGGCAAGCTGCATCGAAAGGACCGTATGCCCCGGCTATTTTCCACCAGTAGCCGTGCCACAATGTATCTCCGCAATGAATGAGTTTCTTCTCCCCGTCCTCTACAATCCAGGCCACTTGTGAATCCCCCACTCCATCGACGGAATAAGTCGCAGTCACGGTTAGCTCGCCTACTTCGAAAGAATCGCCAGCCCTTACCCCCGTGAGCGATTTCAGCTTATCGGTTTGGACGAGTTCAAGCGCTTTCGACGGGATATAAACAGGAATTTGCTCTCCATAATAAGCCGCGATGGCATCAGGGTCAAAGTGGTCATAGTGCTGGTGTGTCACGAGGACGGCATCGGCAGGGCCGAATTCATCGAGCGGATAGAGCGAACCGTGGGGCTGACCGAATATGGAGGGGAAGTTAAACAAAGGATCGATGACTACTGCAGTTTTCCCGGCTTCAATCCGAATTCCTGCCCAAGGCAATTTCTGAATGTTCATTGTTACTCACCTTTCTGAAATGGAATGTGGAGTATAACCATTGTTATTCGTTTTACTGGTTATGTATTCATTATAAATGGAGTTTTATAACCTGTAAACATCTTTTTAAAGGTTAGGTGATTGGCGGAGTAAGAAAAACGATGTGCTTTATCTATGACAAAAAACCGCTTCAGTAAGAAGCAGTTTATTTAATTGCTATCGAAGAGCCTAACCCGAGCAATGTGCTGCCATCGGAGTGTCTCACTCATCTTTATGCCAAATTCATTCTGTTCTCTACATTTCATAATACCAACGCCTAACTCATATTCTTTTATGTAGGGTTCAAAATAACTGTGAATCATTCTTGGAGGGAACCAGCCTACATGAGAAATCCGAACGATGATAGCGGGAAGTCATTTATCGTGCCCCAGCCGGTCCGCAGCGACGGCACAGGCGGACCTGATTTCGGCCCCCGGGATATATTGAGGGATATCGAAAATCCGGATATGCTGGTTCCTCCCGTTACAGATGCGGGCTTGCTTCCCAATCTGAAAATGTCCTTCTCCGACACTCATATGCAATTGAATCATGGCGGATGGTCTCGGGAAATTACGGTCCGGGAACTGCCGGTGGCCACCACCTTGGCCGGAGTTAATATGAGCTTAACACCGGGCGGTATCCGTGAATTGCACTGGCACCAGCAAGCGGAGTGGGCTTACATGATATTAGGCCGCGCACGCATTACATCCGTCGACCAGAACGGAAGGAACTTTATAGCGGACGTTGGTCCGGGAGACCTTTGGTATTTCCCGCCAGGTATACCGCACTCCATTCAAGGACTTGCGGAAGGCTGCGAATTTCTGCTCGTATTCGATGACGGCAGCTTCTCAGACCTTAACACTTTATCTATATCCGATTGGCTGGCACATACACCCAAAGAAGTGCTGTCTGCCAATTTCGGCGTTCCGGTAAACGCCTTTGATGCGATTCCACAAGAGCAGCTTTATATTTTTCAAGACGGTATTCCCGGATCCATAGAGAGTCAGGAAATTCAGTCGCCTTATGGCAGCGTTCCTCAGAGCTTCTCCCATCGGCTTCTGGCTCAGCCGCCGATGAAAACGCCCGGCGGAAGCGTCCGTATCGTAGACTCCACCAATTTCCCCATATCAAAAACGGTTGCCGCCGCTTTGGTCGAAATCGAACCCGGCGCCATGAGAGAGCTTCACTGGCATCCGAACAATGACGAGTGGCAGTATTACCTTACAGGGCAAGGACGGATGACGGTCTTTGCGGGTAACGGGGCGGCAAGAACGTTCGACTACAGAGCGGGAGACGTCGGTTACGTCCCCTTCGCTTATGGTCACTATATTCAGAATACCGGAACTAAAACGTTGTGGTTTTTGGAAATATTCAAAAGCGACCGGTTTGTCGATGTTTCATTGAATCAGTGGATGGCGCTTACCCCCCGGGATCTTGTCCGGGACAACCTGAACGTCGGACCCGAACTGCTTAATGCTTTGCGCAAGGAGAAGTGGCCTGTCGTCAAATACCCCGGCTTCTCCTATTATCCCAAATAAAGCGATTTCTGGAGCTAGCTATCGGCTTTCTTGCCTAATTCATTGAATGCTTTCACCAATTGTTTAGGAGCTGCAAGTTTCCATGCCATGATTAACAAATCATGCAATTCGGCCGGATCAATGCGATCCATACGAAGGACCACAAAGTTCATATTAGCGAACCCGTCTGGCAACCGAAAGATATCCGGCGCCATTGTCGTATAAGCGATTTGCTCCTCTTTTGTCGTTTTGATCAATAAGGAGACGCCATCCGGTTGAACGACTGCAAAAATCTTACTTTGCACCCGAAATGACGGTTTGCCCCAATGCTCTCGCTCTTCCGTTTTCGGCAGGGCAAGCGCGAGGCTGCGAATCACATCGGTATTTACCATGGCCTCTTCCTCCTATTCCACCATTTGGTTTAATTATAATACGCCAACAATAGCAAAAAGCAGCCTCATTTGGCTGCGTTTTTGCTTGTTCTCTATGATGACGTTGCGCCTGAATCAAACCATGATTTTGCAAATATCGTTTGTGAACTCAACCGGATCCTGTATGGTCAATCCTTCAATTAACAGTGCCTGATTGTACAACAGGGCGGTATACAGATTGAGCTTCTCCCGATCCTGCTCAAATGCATCCTTCAACGATTGAAATACCGTGTGATTGATATTGATTTCCAGGATTTTCTCGGCTTTAACATTGGGATTATTCGGCATGGCGTTTAAAATCTTTTCCATCTCGATCGTAACCTCGCCGTCCGCAGATAAACATACGGGATGCGACTTAAGTCTCTTCGAGGCTTTTACATCCGCCACTTTTCCGGACAACAGACTCTTCATATACTCGAACAGCTCATTGTTGTCGTTGTTGGCCGAATCGGCATCGCTCTGTTTATCGTCCGCTTCTATGCCAAGATCCCCGCTTGAGACGGATTTGAATTCTTTGTCTTTATACTTCATGACCATCTTTATGGCGAACTCGTCGATATCGTCGGTGAAGTATAAAATCTCGTATCCTTTCTCCGAAACAAGCTCCGTCTGCGGAAGCTTCTCGATTCTCTCATTCGATTCACCGGATGCGTAGTAGATATACTTCTGGTCTTCCGGCATTCTCGATACATATTCATCCAATGTGACCGGCTTCTTCTCTTTGGACGAATAGAACATAAGCAGATCCTGCAAAACTTCCTTGTGTGTCCCATAATCGCTGTATATGCCGTATTTCAGCTGTCTGCCGAAGGATTTGTAAAACTGCTCATACTTCTCTCTTTCATCCTTTAACAGGCTTTGCAGCTGGCTTTTAATTTTGCTCGTAATATTCTTGGCGATCAGCTTCAGCTGCCGGTCATGCTGCAGCATCTCCCTTGAGATGTTGAGCGACAGGCTTTCCGAATCGACCATCCCTTTAACAAAGCTGAAATAGTCGGGAAGCAGGTCCGGACATTTATTCATGATCAACACGCCGCTAGAATAAAGCTCGAGCCCTTTTTCATATTCCTTGGAATAGTAATCGAACGGAATACTTTCCGGAATATACAGGATTGCCTGATAGACAACGGCTCCATCGGCGCTGATATGAATATGCTTGATCGGCTTATCGAAGCCGTAATGCTTCTCGGCATAGAAATTCTCGTAGTCTTCCGCTGTAAGCTCGCTTTTGTTCTTTCTCCAGATCGGAACCATGCTGTTGACACGCTGTTCTTCCTGGTAATCCTCGAGTTCGCTGTCGCTGCCTTCCTTCGGTCTTTTCCCGGCAACGTCCATCATAATGGGATATCTGATGAAGTCGGAGTATTTTTTGATAATAGACTTTAAACGGTAATCCTCCAGGAACTCATCGAAGCTTTCTTCCTCGGTATTGTCTTTTATTTTCAAAATAACCTCGGTACCAAACGTGTCTTTCTCATAAGGTTCAATTGTGTACCCGTCTGTACCTGTGGATTCCCACTTGTATGCGCTGTCGCCGGTTAAAGATTTGCTGATGACGGTAACGGCATCGGCTACCATGAAAGCGGAATAGAAACCAACGCCGAATTGACCGATAATATCATGGCCGTCTTTCGAATCGTTCTCTTTCTTGAATGCCAAAGAACCGCTCTTCGCAATAACGCCAAGATTGTTCTCGAGCTCTTCCCTCGTCATCCCGACACCGGTGTCGCGGATCGTGAGCGTTCTACTATTCTTGTCGGCAATCACCTTGATATAGTAGCTGTCTTTATCAAAAACGAGATTCGGGTCGGTTAATGCGAGATAGTACATTTTGTCAATCGCGTCACTGGCGTTGGAGATCAGCTCTCTGAGAAAAATTTCTCTCTGCGTATAAATGGAGTTGATCATCATTTCCAACAGACGTTTTGATTCCGCTTGAAACTGCTTTTTTTCCATTGAACTACTCTCTCCCTTTGTAATATTCGAACGATTTCGTCATGAGGCGCGTTAGCACTCGAGTCCTTTGAGTGCCAGTCACTAGTTTTTTTATATCATTCCTTATTTTTAAAGTCAATATTGGACTATCCTTGGGGAAACCGTAGAAGTCTCCGCAACAGTAGTGCCTGACGTGTTCCATTTCAAACGTAATAAATTGAAAGAGCTGAACGCCTGCCCGTTCAGCTCTGTCATTAAGTGAAGTATTCAATTTTGGCTAAAGGAAAATGGAGGAATATTTTCTCCGTTATGAACTCGCGCAACGCCTGCGCCTGTTCGTCGGGATACACATATTTGCCTTGGCCCCAGCGTCCCCATTTGTATTTGCGTTTGGCTTCGTCCATCTCCAGCTTGGTCTTGGGGTAGCGTGCTTCGATTACTCTCTTCGCTGTTTTCGTAAACCGGTGCTGGATCAGCTCAAACGTCAGATCGGATGAGGCTTCAGGGGGCAGCGTCTCCGCCACCCTTGAAAGCAGGTCCGCATATCCCTGCTCCCATCCTTCATGCCATATAATCGGCGCGATGATAAAGCCAAGGGGATAACCTGCTCGAGCGACTTTACCTGCTGCAGTTATCCGTTCCTGGAAGCTGGAAGTGGACGGTTCGAAATGACGAATCACGTAATCGGCATTGATGCTGAAACGAAAGCGTGTATGTCCATTATGTCTGGCGTCAAGCAGCGTATCTACATGATGATATTTCGTAACAAAACGCAATCGACCGCTTGGCTGGTCGGCCATAAATTCGATTAGCTGCTTCAAGGATCCCGTAATATGCTCTATGCCTACAGGGTCTGAGGTGCAAGCGGCTTCAAAGCGGGTTACTTCCGGGTCACGTTCTTCTATATATTTGTGCGCGGCTTGCAGAATGTCTTCAATATTGACATAAACCCGTATATACGGCTTGGCCCCAAGCGTCGTTTGAAGATAACAGTAATGGCAGTGCCCCATGCAGCCGGTAGCTATCGGAATCGCATATTCGGCCGACGGCTTCGATGTGTCGAATGTGAGCGTTTTGCGAATACCGACCACTAACGTGTTCTTCGCGATCTTATACTTCTCGAGTTCCGTTTCTCCTGGCAGGTTCGTAATCCGGTTGTGGGAAGTTGTCATATGAACGGGCAAAGCGTGATGTTTAGCCCACTCTAAGATCTGCTTTCCTTTCGGGTATTCAAGCGCATCCGGTTCAAAATAGACCAGCTCCGGCATGAATTTTCGAGTTTCGCGCGGCGCTTTGGAAATACGTGTCGTAATAATAAAAACCCCTTTGGCTTGACTTGGCCATGTCTTGTATAGGAGTAGTGTGTTTTATTTGTTAATTATTATGCAATCGGGACGGTCTGTGACGGCCCAGCATGCCGTCTTCTCCTAGGCGCAAAAAAACCCAATCGCATTGGATCGGGGTTTTTGCGCATCAACGTTCTATTTGAACTGGGGCGTAAAGGGATTTTACGCTTTTTTACTTTTCTTAATTGCTATAGCAATCGTAAGAACGAGTCCGCCCCATAATAAGACTGCCCCGAACAGTAACATACCAATCGCCGCTCCGCTCATGCCCGGAATCCCTCCTGTTTGATATCTGTTTTCCATTTAAACATGTATGCTACAATGAACGAAATCAATAAAGTTGCGCAAACCAAAAGCCATCCGAATGTTAATAGTGCATAAAACGGGTACCCCTCATAGGCTTTTGTGAATTCCAGCTGGAAATTCTTATATGACATAAAGAGCAATACGAGCGGAGTAACGCCCATAATCATGATATTCCACCAGGTCCCTACACGAAAGTCGGATACCAGGTTGTTATCTTCCCGAATGCGGGTTATATTAGCAAACCAGCCGACGAGGACGACCTCAAGCAGACCGGCAATAACAATACCGAAGTTGTTGATGAAGTGATCTATGATATCCAGCAGCACTATTCCGGCACCGGTTGTATAGATGATACTCACGAGCGCACAAACGCCGACTACACCATTGACGGCCGCCTTTCGGGTCAGGCGAAACTTATCCATCAAAGATGCGATTAAAACTTCCACGATTGAGATCAATGATGTGAAACCGGCAATGATAAGCGATAGGAAAAAGAGCATCCCAAATGCACTGTTGAATATGGGGAACGTATTAATTATCTTTGGAAACACGACAAAAGCGAGACCAACTCCTGAGGCAGCCACGTCTTTCACTTCACTGCCAGTGGATACGGCCATAAATCCGATTGCCGCGAACACGCCTATTGCAGCAAGGAATTCAAAACCGCAGTTGCTGAAAGCCATGATAAAGCCACTGTTATTGACTTCCTGTTTCTTGTCCATATAGCTGCTATAGGTAATCATGATAGCAAACGCAACAGAAAGGCTGAAAAATATTTGCCCATATGCGGCCATCCAGACACTATACCATTCCGGATTTGTGCCGCCGAGAAAGCCAGGCAATATTTTAGCGAAATTAGGAGTTAACAGGTGATCCAATCCTACAGCTGCGCCCGGCAGCGTAATAGCACGGATTACAATCAGTATCATGAGAACAAACAGAATCGGTATGAAAATTTTGCTCATCATTTCAATTCCTTTTTTCACGCCGCGGATAAGCACATAATAGGTCCCTGCCCAAACTGCGATTAGTGGGAGCAAAATGTGCCACTGTAAACCTCCTAAATTCAAACCCGACTCCGTAACAGCATCATCGGGAACACCCAGATAGGTTCCGAATAAAAAAGCTTTCGTATCTTCACCCCAACTTAAGTTGAACGAGTAGAAGAAATAGCTGACCGCCCAGGCAACTACCGCAACATAATAGGTTGTAATAACAAAACTAATCAACACCTGCCACCAGCCGAGCCATTCGAACTTGCGGGACAGCTTGCTCAACGATAAAGGCGCGGACCCTCTGCCTGTCCGACCGATACCGAATTCTAACAGCAGAATTGGAATCCCAGCTGTTATTAAAGCGAAGAAGTAAGGAATTAAGAACGCCCCTCCGCCGTTTTCGTACACAACGTACGGAAACCTCCAGATATTTCCTAACCCGACCGCCGAGCCGACTGCAGCCAGTATGAAGCCTACCCTGGTCCCCCACTGTTCACGTTGTTCCATTCTTTTAATTTCCTCCTCATTAGTGTAATAGCTTTTAAAAATCATCATATATTCAAGCCATATTGTCTTAGTTGGCTTCGTCTGACTTTTCGTATTGTATCATAAACGCTTTCTTAAGGAATACCATTTCCTTATTACTAACTTTTACCTAATCATTCCACTCATCTGTGAGCGTCAGCAATTTATTCCGCGGAGGCGCTTGCCAGCCCCATTCCGGGTTTTCACCGTAGAGATACGCCCATGCCGGGCGTACAATGAAAAAACCGAGAGCATAATAATACGCATCCCGGTTCTTACTTTTCATCCCAATATTTTTCAAAAAAGGTTAGCCATTGTTTTATTTCCACCAGGGGCTCTGGCTGAAGCTTGTACCGCGTTTCCCGTCCGACCTTCTGACTGCTGAAAAGTCCCGCATCAGATCGAATATGCAGATGCTTGTTGACAGCTGTGCGCGTAAGCGGGAAACATTCCGTTATTGCAGCAATCGGCATTTCCTTGTCGGCAAGCAATTTAATCAGCCTTCGGCGGGTAGGGTCGGCGATTGCCTGAAATACATCGTGCTTTAATGCAGGCGCAGTGAACTTAAGCCTCTACATATTTGACGGTGCCAGTCATCTCCCCAGTCAATGCCAACACGATTCGGTGGATCGAGTTCTGTCACTTTACATGGGGAATCAGCGAAATGCCCTGCATGAAGGATGAATTCACTGCCCACGATAGGTTTAAAAGTATTAGCCATCCACCATGCGGCAATACCTTCCGAAGCAGCTACAGCTTTCCATACTTTTTCAATCGGAGCATTGAGGACAACCGTTTTACGGATTTCCGGTATAAATCCATCAGCCGGTTTCATACGATGTTTACGGCACGGGCAGCTAATACAGCAAGAATGACTAGCGAAATGGAAGCTTGTGTCATCATTAGCAGTTTTGCACGTCGCGACATAACCGACGTATCAGTTGGGCTGAAAGCAGTATTTGTATTAAACGCCAGAAATAAATAATCAAAAAAGCCCGGTTTCCAATTTGTCAAGCCTGCCGCTATTTGTGGGAAAAGAAAATCCGGTGATTGGCTTTGCCCGGTGTGGCGAGAGACTGGCCCTCCTTGATCTACTTCCCAATACCAAACTGTAAAAACAATGACATTAGCTACCCATAATAGAACCGCATCCCGAAATAAACTCGAAGCTACAGCTTTATGAGTAAACAACGTGTCGATTAGAAAAATAACACTGCTGATGAGCCCCGATGTCACAATCCCAAGAATGATAAAGGTCAATATACGAGTGAATACATGATGGCCCCTTGCGACAGTATAGATTAGTGGAACAAGAAGCATAAATGAGATGGCGGGTATAAACCAGCTTGCACCAACCGTTAACATCTCAGGTAGTGAAGCAAGCAGAGCTCCGATTACGAATATGGCAATCAGAAAAGACCAGCGTGAAATCCGGAGATTTTTGGGAATCTCGTGCTTCGATTTTGTCATTTCCTTAATGTTTGACCAGGATTTCATCTAGTTATGCTCCTTTTGAGTTTTTCGTATACGGGTGCTTATATTCGGATTAGGGTAGTCAAAGGAAAAACGAGCACATTCCAAAATAAACCATAGGAAAAGGGATGTGCGAATAACAAACAAGAGATATCCTTGTACCCCTATATAATTATGTTCTTCTCCCCCGAATAAAGCAATTATGAGCAGTGCGTCGCCCTCAATAAAGGGCAGCAATACAAGTGCGCTTAACTGCGTTAAAATATTAAAGATGCCCAATATTGAAATCAATGGATGAAGAGGAGAAAAAGAATAGAAGAATTATCGCATAACGAGTCCCTGCCACAAAACAGGCATCAAACAGTTTGTTATAGTTTGTTATTACTTTGGGGTGAATGGTATTGGGAAAATGGTTTCCTGAAGCTTATGATATTATAATGAAGCCGCTTGAGCGAAGACGATTTGAACATATTCGAAAACAATTACTTCAGAATGCGAACGGAATCGTGTTGGAGATCGGATCAGGGACAGGATTAAACTTTCCTTTTTATGAACATGCGAAAAAGGTCACCGCAATCGAACCAGATCCTCTTATGAGACAGCGATCGTTAGTAAGATTAGAAAATGCCCAAATCCCAATTGAGGTGATATCTGCAAGGGCGGAGAGTTTACCATTTCCAGACGATAGCTTTGACTGTGTCGTGTGTACTTTGGTCTTTTGTACGATTCCTACGTCACGTAAAGCATTGGAAGAAATACGTCGGGTTTGTAAGCCGGATGGACAAATGTTAATGTTCGAGCATGTAAAAGTTAAACACCCGGTTCTTGGTCCACTTCAAGAATGGATGACGCCACTTTGGAAACGATTATGTGACGGATGCCATTTAAACCGCGATACGATTGAATTGGTAAAGCAGGAAGGATTCAAAATTAACAGGATAGAGCGGTTCTATAAGGATATTTTTGTTGTTATTAAAGCCATTAATAAAAAACAAACCTAACATCGTTCAAACTTCTATCACAATAAGTGACCTTTGTTACACAAGAGGTACCCAGCATCAACGTGGAAATTGGCGGCATTCCGGAGGATCGTCATTATGGAATTCTCCGTCCCGCGGACTCTCGGCAAAAAATTTACCTGCGGGGTACGATGATTGCAAACCGACGACAAATAAGTATCGTTTCATACGAAGACTGCCAACGCATTGCTGAACATATGGGGCTTCCATCAATCAAGCCAGAATGGCTAGGAGCTAACATAATGATAAGGGGGATAACGAAGTTAACTGAGCTTTCGACCGGTGCTCGATTAATTTTCCCGGATGGAACAGGACTTATTTGCGAAGGAGAGAACCTTCCTTGCTTAGGACCTGGTAAGGTAATTGAGTACATTTATAATCAAGCAGGCCTTCACCGCGAATTTGTGCCTGCAGCTCAAAAATTAAGGGGAATTGTTTGTTCAGTAGAACGTGAAGGAAAGATATGTAAAGGCGATTCTCTTAGGATTATCAGTACATCCTAATAAACGCATGAATCATCAATACAGTTAATGATGAACAGAATGGAACAACGTAGCCAATTCATCCAATACGTCCACGTGGACTGAACCCCTGGGGTTCGCCCACCTAGGGGCTTCCTTCAGACGCCGTGCTTCTCCACTTGATGTACTTTCGATGATGATTGTTCAATCGCTCCCACTATGGGCTCCAGCAATATAAAAAATCCACCTTAATATGAGGTGGATTGATTTTAGTATTGGTGGAGACTAGCGGGATCGAACCGCTGACCTCTTGCATGCCATGCAAGCGCTCTCCCAGCTGAGCTAAGCCCCCGTGCTAAATTGCCCTTACTTTTTGAATCATTTTTTGGGTGTGTAACCAACCAGATGGTGCTCCCAGCTGAGCTAAGGCCCCATGCTTTATCGCGACAAGAAAGATCGTAACACAGAAGCGGCAATAGTGTCAATACTATGTGCCGCTATTGTTTCGAAAGCAGGCTGCTTAGCTCTTTCATAAACATGTCGATGTCTTTAAATTGGCGGTAAACGGATGCAAAACGCACGTAAGCCACTTCATCGACCGGATACAGCTGGGCCATTACAAGCTCGCCGATTTCCCGACTTTCCACCTCGGCTTGAGCGGTCGTTCGGAGTTCTTTCTCTACTTCAGACACAATAACTTCGAGCATCTCGACAGGCACAGGCCTTTTTTCGCAGGCCCGGATTAGTCCGCGCAGTATTTTGTCACGGCTGAATTCCTCGCGGCTGCCATCTTTCTTTATGACGATCAGGGGCGTTTCCTCCACCATCTCGAACGTTGTAAAACGCCGGGTGCATTTCTCACATTCGCGGCGTCGCCGTATCGATTTATTTTCGTTGGCGGGTCTGGAATCCAGCACTTTCGTCCCTGCAAAGTCGCAATACGGACATTTCATCGATTCTAAGCCTCCATCTTTGAACGACGGTTTACCAATCGTTACCTGTTATGAAACTTGCGATTTCGCACATAATACAGTTACCAACCGTGAGGAGGTGAAAAACAATGGGTCAAAATCGTAACAGCAATCAACTGGTTGTACCACAAGCCAATGCTGCGCTTGACCAAATGAAATTTGAGGTCGCGCAAGAGCTGGGTATCTCCATCCCGCAAGACGGTTACTACGGTAACATGGCTACGCGTGACGCCGGCTCCCTCGGGGGTTACATCACCCGTAAACTGGTACAAATCGCAGAGCAATCCATCGCTGGACAGTTCAAATAATGACGTGGCTTCATAACGGAAGCTTTGGTCGCTGCCTTTACCGGTAGCCGGCCAAGGCTTTCTTCTTATTCCGTCCTAAAATACCGGATATAATTTCTTGTATTTATTATAATAATAAATGACTCGCTGTACATAGTGCCGGGTCTCGCCATAGGGCAGTTTATCCACCGTCTCGAAACGGCCGTCCCACACCCCATCGGCCATCCAGCGGTTTACCGTACCGGGACCGGCATTATATGCGGCGATAACGGCAACCATATTGCCATCGAACTGCTGGTGAAGCGAATTCAAATACCATGCCCCTATCTCGATGCTTATATCAGCCCGACTGGCGAGCGTATCCGTCGTCACATTTGTAAAGCGGCCCTGCTTGACAATCCACTCCGCCGTATCCGGCATGAGCTGCATAATGCCGAGTGCGCCTTTCTTGGAAACAGCGTTTGCGCTGTAATTCGTCTCCACTCGGATAATCGCCGCAACCAAATACGGATCAAGGTTGTAGTTCTGTGCGCTGATGCGAATATCCGGCTTATACTCAATCGGATACATCCAGCGGTTTATCCAGTCGGAATTGAGGAAAAGCAGCACGATAACAGTAAAAAGAAGGACGAGCAGCACGCGTTTGCGGAATATTTTGCTCATGGCAAGCCTTGATCCCGCCAAAACTGCGCAATTTGGCCCTTGGTATCTTCAAGTGTACCGCTGTTGTCGATTATGAAATCCGCAAGCCGCTTCTTCTCTTCGATATCCATCTGCAAATCTATGCGCTGCTTAGCCTGATCGGCACTCAAAGCGTTACGAACCATAAGCCGCTCCATCTGCAGAGCCCTTGGTATGTATACAACCATAACGCCGTCATAAAGCGAGGCCTGTCCCGTTTCATATAGAAGCGGAATATCTGCAACGACCAGCCGGTCGGGATCCTCTTCCAAGTACGCATCCATCTGCTTCCACATTCTCACCCGGATTGCCGGATGCAAAATTGATTCCAGCTTGTCAAGCCTCTCGCGGTCGCCGAAGACGAGACGTCCAAGCTCGCTTCTGTTCATTGTCCCATCGGCATTCAAGACAGCCTGTCCAAAAACAGAAACGATGCTCTCAAGCGCAGGCTCCCCGGGAAGAACGACCTCCCGCGCCACTTGGTCGGCATCGACGATCTTGGCGCCGCGCGCGGCAAGCATTGCGGACACGGTGCTTTTCCCGCTTGCAATGCCGCCCGTTAATCCAAGTCTCATTGTTTCACCTCATAATACCGCATCCGCGGTATGCGGACACTCACTTTGTAGTATTGCCTACAGCAATCTCATGATTCCAATCACAATTAGCATAATTCCCGGCAAAACCGATAATGTCTGCATTCCCCGCCATGCCGCGAACCGCAGCCCCAGACGCATGCCGCCCAGCAAAAACAATCCGCTTGCCGATGAAATGACAAAGGCGGTCATCAGGGGAGAGAAACCAAGCATCGCCGCACCAAGCCCTGCCCCAAAGCTGTCAAGCGACAATGCAAAACCGAGCAGCACTGCTTCAGATGCGGAAATGATGCCCGAGCTGTCGACGTCCGCGATTTGCGGCCTTCGCAGTATTTGGATAACAAGACCGAGCCGTTTCCATTCAAAAACGATAACGGGGGTCGTGAGCATAATATTCCCATCCGAGGTCATCACCGTCTTCGACCCGGTTTCGGGCGCCGGGTCACTGTGATCCTGCTCGCCTCGGTCCGATTGAGACCGGCTGCGCCAATACTGAAAGATAGCCCAGCCGCCTAATAGCACAAGCAGATAAGCTCCGATTCGTTTGGCCGTAGCAGGTGACATATAGCCGCTCAGCACAGTGCCGATTTGCATCGCTGACCAGACTACAAATCCGGAACAGAATGCGATAATAACCACCGAAACCACAGGAATCCGGATGCGCCGCAAGCCGTAAGTCACCCCGACACCGAAACCATCCAAGCTCACGGCGACAGCAAGCAGCAGTAGTGCCAGAAGGTGTTCAAGCATACGATGTCCCTCCATTAACTGGACTAAGCGCTCCGTTTGCCGTTGATCGCTCAAGAAAGCCGGAAAGAGGCTTTCAGTCAAGGAGACGTGTGTGCATTAGCCCATGAAACATGAATGGTACATCATATGCGATTTACTCATACTCGTGCATTATTTACGGACAGGCTTGGCCGACTTCTTCTTGGGCAGCGGCTGGCATGCGGTGCAAATATGAGTCCCTCTGCCGCCTACCACGAATTTCTCGATAAACCTGCCGCACCTGCTGCACGGTTCGTTCTTGCGGCCGTAGACGAGCAGTTCATGCTGAAACATTCCCATCTCGCCTTGTCCGTTAACATATGATTTAATGGATGAGCCTCCAGCTTCAACAGCACGTCCGAGCGTTGCCCGAACCGCCTCATACAGCCTGGACCATTCGGCGGACACCAGCGTATTAGCTTCCCGCTCCGGATGAATGCCGGCGGCGTACAGCGCCTCATCGACATAGATATTGCCAAGTCCAACCACATATTCCTGGTTCAGCAGCAACGGTTTTATTTTCGTCGTCCGCTTGGCCAGCGTGTTCTTGAAAGCCTTGAGCGTGAACGAATCGTCAAGCGGCTCGATTCCAAGCTTGCTGAGCGGCGGCAGCAAGAGCTCCTCGCCCGGGGCGAAAAGATGCATCGTGCCGAACTGCCGCACATCCTTATATCGCAGTTCCGTACCGTCGTCGAAGTGAAACCGCACATGCGTATGATGCTCTACCGGCTCGTCCTGCCGGTACACGCCGTAACGTCCTTCCATTCGTAAATGTGAAACTAGAACAAGCCCGTCCAGCAATATGCGAATGAATTTCCCTCGGCGTTCGACCGAACCGATTGTACGGCCGGCAAGCATTCCAGCAAATTCAAGCGGTTCCTGTGGCCGCTGAATAATTCTCGGAAGGGTAACGGTAACGCGCTCGATCCGTTTACCTGCCACGAGCTGGTTCAGCGTCCGCCGAACGGTCTCAACCTCCGGCAATTCAGGCATCCATTATTCACCTCCACTAAAGGGTCGGTATCTATGCGATCCATCTGCAGAACAGCGGCTGCACAGAAATTCCGACAGCTGCAGCTTACTTCTTAGCAGCAACCATCCCCTATTATAACCTATTACGGGAAGGGATGCTTTATTTGGCTTCGTACCAATTCACACCGTAATTGACATCCGCTTTGAGCGGTACATCCAGCTTAAGCGCGCTCTCCATTACTTCGGGAACGAGCTTCTTCATTAGCTCCAGCTCATCCTGGGGCACTTCGAAAACCAATTCGTCATGTACCTGCAGCAGCATTCGGCTGCGAAGCTTGCGTTCCTGAAGCTGTTCATTCATCTTCACCATCGCGAGCTTGATAATATCAGCGGCAGTACCTTGAATCGGAGTGTTCATTGCAGTCCGTTCGGCGAAAGAGCGTAAATTAAAGTTGGACGCTTTAATTTCCGGCAAATACCTTCTGCGCTCGAGCAAAGTCGTCACATAGCCGTCACGGCGCGCCTGCATGACAATATTGTCCATATATCCACGCACTCCCCGGAATACTTCAAAATATTGCTCAATGAATTTAGCGGCATCTTTCCGGGTAATGTTCAAGTTGTTCGACAGCCCGAAGTCACTGATTCCATAGACGATTCCAAAGTTAACCGCTTTGGCCGAGCGGCGCATGTTGCCGTCGACCTCCTCCGCTTTGACGCCGAATACGTCCATTGCCGTTTTTGTGTGGATATCCATATCTTGAATGAAAGCTTCCTTGAGCTTCTCATCCCCGGAAATGTGCGCAAGCACGCGCAGCTCGATTTGCGAATAGTCGGCCGCCAATATCATCCAGTCCGGTTCGGAAGGAACGAATGCTTTGCGTATCCGGCGTCCTTCTTCAAGCCTGATCGGAATATTTTGCAGATTCGGGAATTGGCTCGAAAGGCGTCCGGTTGCGGCGATCGTCTGGCGGTAATACGTATGAACCTTTCCGGTATCTCGGTTGATCTCTTTAAGCAGACCCTCGACGTAGGTGGACTGAAGCTTGGTAAGCTGCCTGTAATGAAGGATCAATTTTATGATTTCATGGTAAGGCTCGAGCTTCTCCAGCACATCCGCATCGGTCGAATAGCCTGTTTTCGTCTTTTTCATGGCTGGAAGGCCAAGCTTCTCAAACAGAACCTCGCCAAGCTGCTTCGGCGAACCGATATTGAACTCCATTCCTGCATGGGTATAAATATCGCTTTTGTACCGTGAAATGCCGAGCTCAAGCTCAGCGCCAAGCTCTTCCAAGGTCCCTTTATTAACCTTGATGCCCTGCTTTTCCATCCCGGCGAGCACGATGGCCAGCGGCTGTTCAAGCTCGTAATAGAGCTTGTCCATGCCGCCGCTCTCAAGGTCCCGCTGCTGAAGCGGTACGAGCTTGCGGACAGCGTCCGCCTTCGCGGCCAGATGGCTGCAAAGCGTCGCATTGTCTGGAACCTTGAATTTTGCTCCCTTGCCGTAAACCGCTTCATCCGGCTGAACAAGAGGCAGGTTGTAGCGGTGCATAAGAAATGAAAGCGTCTGATTCGACTCTGTCGGATCAAGCAAATAAGCCGCGAGCAGGACGTCGAATGTCGTGCCGCACAACTCAATCCCAAGCCAGGCGAGAGCCAGATCCGCCTTATGCAGATCATAGCCCCGCTTCGGGGCATTGCTGTCCGCAAGCCAGTTGCGCACCGGCTCTCCCGCCCGGTCCATCAATTCATCGTATGGGACAACAAGAACACGGTCACCCGACGGCACTGCAAGGCCGAGAAGCTGTGCCTGATGCGGATTCTCTCCGTATGCTTCAATGTAAACGCTCTCCGCTCGCGACAGCAGATCGTTAAGCGCCGCAGCGGTCAAATCACCGGCAAAGACAATATCATACGAAGCCTCCGGGGCGACGCCGCCTTCTGCTCCGGCGCCGGCTTCAGGGAGGTCGAGCCGCTCAATAAGCGACTTGAACTCCAGCTTTCTGAACGTTTCCGCGAGCATCGCTTTATCGTAACCGGAGTAAACCAGCTGTTCTTCTTTATTTTCGAGGGGCACCTCACGGAATATGGTTGCCAGCTTCTTGCTCATCCTCGCATCTTCTTGATGGGCTTCGACCTTCTCTTTCATTTTCCCCTTAAGATCAGCCGTGTGGGCAAGCACTTCTTCTACAGTGCCATATTCGTGAAGCAGCTTGAGCGCGGTCTTCTCGCCTACTCCGGGTATGCCGGGTATGTTGTCGGACGCGTCTCCCATCAAGCCTTTCAAATCGATAATTTGCTGCGGTGTAAGACCGTACTTCCCGCGGATTTCATCCGGGTCGAACCGTTCAACCTCACTTACCCCTTTGCGGGTCAATGCAATCGTCACATGATTCGAAGCAAGCTGCAGCATATCTTTATCGCCGGAAACGACGATTGTCTCGACTTCCTGCTCATCCGCCATTCTTGTCAGCGTTCCGATAATATCATCGGCTTCGTATCCCGGCAGCTCGAACTGCGCTATGCCGAACGATTTCAGCATTTCCTTGATGACCGGGAACTGCTCGGACAGCTCTGGCGGCGTTTTGGCGCGCCCGCCCTTGTAATCGCCGTATCCTTCATGCCGGAACGTCACCTTGCCCGCATCGAAAGCAACGAGCATATGCGTGGGCTTTTCCTCTTCAAGAAGCTTGAGCAGCATGGTTGTAAAACCGTAAACCGCATTTGTATGCAGGCCGGCTGAATTCGTCAGAGGAGGCATCGCATAAAATGCCCTGTTGGCAATACTGTTTCCATCGATCAATATCCATTTATCCATCCGAAAGGCACACCTCACCTTGAATTTCCTTCAATCTATCATATCATAAAGCGGACCGGCTTTCCCATAATGCCCGGCTTCCCAGCCGCACAAATGTAATTGTCAATAAAATCATCCTGATAGCGGTGACACCATAACATTTGAGTGAACCCGCGGAACAATGAACTAAGACGAAAAGCCAAAAAGCTGGTTGCATATATCAACCAGCGCCCGAAAATACAGGTGAATATTTCCAAAAGCAATATCAAAGCCAGCCAATTTGTTAATCCCGTTCTCGCACAACAATTTATTCCCCACGCCCCGCGATTCAAATCCGGATTAGTCCGTTACCCGATTACAGGCTGCGGCCTGCCGAGAAGGTAACCCTGCGCGAAACCGACGCCCATCGCTTTCACATGATGGAGCTCCTCTTCCTCCTCGATACCTTCGGCGACGAGTGAAATATCCATTTTCGCTGCAAACTCGGTAAATGTCTGGACGATCTGCTGCTTCATGGGATCGCGGTGAATGTCCTGGATAAGCGACCGGTCGATCTTAATAAAATCCGGCTTAATTTCAACGATCGATTGCAGCGAAGAGTAGCCGGCTCCGGCATCGTCGATGGCGATCTGATACCCCTGGTTGCGGTAATGATCGAGCAGCATCTTGGCGGCGCCGAAATCCTCGAACGAGCTGCGTTCCGTAATCTCAAAGACGACATTATGCGGCGCCAAACCGAAACGCTCAAGCAGTAGAAGCGTCTGTCCCGGCGTAAACGACGGGTCATTCATAATATGCGCGGTAATATTAATGAACAGCTTCTGATTGCTGCCAAGTCCCATACTGCCTTCTATTGCCCGCTCCCGCGCAAGCCGGTCCAATGCGTATGTCATTCCTTCCTCGGCGGCAAAAGCAAACAGCTCCTGAGGCCCGTCAAACCAGCGTTTGTCAAGGAATCGGGAAAGGGCTTCATAGCCGTACACCTTCCCGCACTTCAACGAAACGATCGGCTGATAGACTGAGGAAATGGTCCTGCCCTGAATCAATTGCCCGAATGCGAGTCGCTGCAGACTCCGCTCGGTGGCGCTTGCCGCTTGTCCATGGATCAGTGCGCGCTTGACGCCTTCATACCAGCGGCTTTCCTCGGGTTCCCCTCCGTTCAGGAAGGAAACCCCTGCATGAAGCTTCAGCTCTGCAATCTCGCCGCCAAGGACGGAATGGATAAATCGGCGCTCCCATTCTCTTTTGAAGCGGCTTCCGAGCTCAAACAGGATCTCTTCAAGCAGCTCCGCAGGCACATGAGGCATAGGAAGACAAACGTACAGATCCTCCTGCATCCACATCCCCGTCAGTCCCTTCATGCCGGCGCTGCTTTGATCGGCGATAGCCTGTTCGGCAAACCGCCTCCAATCGGTGCGAATCAGCTTCCTAATTTCCTCCCTTTCCTTAGCCTTACCATGCCAGGCCAGATAAATGATTCCCGTCGGTCCGCTTTCATTGCCGCACAGGCTATTGGTATAATCGGCTGCGGCTATACCGGTATATCGTTTCACGTTCACAATCGTCCCTCTCCCGGATGCATTTCAAAGACGTTCTCCATTATAAATGCGCTGCCCTTAATTGCTTTGGCCTGCTTCTTCAAGCGGGCGGCTGCCTGCGAAACAACCGCAGGCGTGATAGGACGAATACCGTCCCAGATAAGCAAAGACAACGATAAGCTGACACCATTCTGCTCAACCCGGTTTCCGCTTCGGTCCACCACATTAGAGACATCTACGCCGCCGTAATAACGATTCACTCCGCTTTCAAAGCGCTCGATGAACTGCCCGCACAGCTCCGCGGGTTCAATTGCGTCTGACAGCACGATAAAATCGTCGCCGCCGATATGTCCGATAAAATCGTTCTTATCGTCCGAAGCACTTCTGACTTCAAGCAGTACCTCCGCCAAATAACGGATCAGCGCATCACCTTGGCTGAATCCGAAACAATCGTTGAACCATTTAAAATAATCCAAGTCGGCGTAAATGATGGAAAATGGCTTACCGGTATCAATACGCCGTTTCATTTCGCGATGGATGACAACATTGCCGGGCAATCCGGTTAACGGATTGGCGGTGCGGGCCTCCTCCGTCCGCAAATTCGTCATACTCTCGAGTATGGACCGAATCGATGCCGCACCGAGAAGCTTTCCATCGCGAGTTATCGTCACAATATCATACAGCCGCGATATATCCCTAGTCATCGCCATTTGCGCCACCTGCTCCACTGGCAAACCGGCGTCGACGACAAGCGCGTCTTCATCCATGATCTTCTCAATCGATCGATTCCAATAAAGCGGAAGGCCGAATTGTCCAGCAAGCATCTGATGCATTTTTTCCTTCATCACGAGGCCTACAGGCCGCTCTTGACTGACGATCACAGCGCCTTGAAGATGCGGATTCGTCTCGAACATATTCGCGACTTCAGACACGCGGGCTACCGATCTAAAAACCGGAATTGCCTTGGCGAGCGACCCTATCGAATATGATGAACCAAGATCGCCAAGCTCTTGCTCCCCATTGGCACCGCGGCCGTCCTTGAGTTCTGGCGCTGGTATAGGTTCTTGCTTAAGCCCGTGGCGCATGACGGCGGTTAATGCGTGTTTAATCGCATGGTAGATCATCGCCTCCGCTGAGCGCCCCATACCGGATGGGAAGGAGAATGCGCTTCCGATGACGAAGTACGGCTCGTTTCGTCCGCCGCCGGAGACAGCCGCTTGTCCTTCTATTAGCCTTTCTCGAAGCGTTTCGGTTGCTTTATCAACCAGCATGTCCAATCGTTCGCCGGCTTTCTCACGCTGCAGGAAGAAGAAATAATCGTTCTCCATCCGATACCGCCAAATGAGGGGCTGACCGGAAGCCCATGACTGTAACGCGTCCATGACAAAAGCGCGCTGAACAGTCAAATGAAGAATGATGACACCGATTCCCCCTTGGTGCCAACGCTCCGTTATACGGTGAATCATCGTGCGGTCCAGCAGACCATAACCGATTTCGTCCACAATTATCCCTCTTTGGTTGGAACGATTTGACTATTGAATAGTCTGATTGTACCAATTGTTTGTGAAGAGAGAGTAGACGAAGTGTTAAATAAACGTAAAAAAACCAGCCCACATCCGCGGCCGGTTTTCATGTTTGCATCCATTTCGGTTCTAATTTGCGTACAATGCGTCTTTGGCAGCTTTTACAAGCCGGTCAAACAGCTCGTCATCCTCTTCGATCAGCTGTTCCACCGCAAAGATATCTTCTTCTTTGCCCGAAGCATCCCGGAACAGCAGCGCATATGACCAGTCCTTTCCTTTCTTGCTTTGCAGCGTTATCTCATATGCACTCGCGTGGCCCTCCGCCTCGAACTCAACGCCTCCGACATAACCGTCCGCTTCGGTGTGGGTCATACGGGCTTTAATGATAATGATCTTCACTTTATCCAACCCTCCTGAAATTAGCCAAGTTCAATAAGTAATTTCGACGAATAATATCCGTTATCCTTCCCGATATCAGCAAGAAAACAACCGTGTGCGAAGAAGAAAAGAAAACGCACAAAGAAAAAGACCCGCTTCTGCAGCAGGTCATCGCATCATCTTGTATTACATATTCAAATCCGGCCGTTTGCCGGTTACGAGGTAAACCACACTTTCACCAATGTTTGTCGCATGATCGGCAATGCGTTCAATATAACGCCCGACGAAGCTGATCAAGCTCGCCTGCGAGATTGTCTTCGGATTGTCGACCATCAAGGTGAACAAGTCATTAATTACCTGACTGTACAAGGCGTCGACCTGATCGTCGTCCTTAGCCATTTTGTAAGCAAGATCCACGTTCTCCTGGACATACGATTGTATGGATTCGTATATCATAAGCTGCGAAATTTCGGCCATGCGCGGCAAATCGACCAACGGCTTAATGAGGGTCTGACCCTCCAGGCGAACCACGACTTTGGCGATATCGACCGACAGGTCGCCCATTCGCTCCAGATCGCTGGCCATCTTAAACGCAGTCAGAATCCGTCTTAAATCCTTGGCAACCGGCTGCTGCGTCGCAATCATCCGAGCGCCGAGATCATCGATGCTTTCTTCGAGCCGGTTCAGCTCTATATCCTTGGCGATGATTGCCTTGGCTTTTGCCACGTCGACCGTATTCAGCGCTTCCATCGCTTCTCCAAGCACAGTTTCCACACGGTTTCCCATGTCAATCAGCTTCGTCTTCAGTTGATCCAGTCCATCGTCAAACTCTTTGCGTCTGATCACCCGGCTACACTCCTTCATTATGCAATAAATTAACTCTTCGCACTTCTAACCGAAACGGCCGGATATATAATCATCAGTCGCTTTCTCCGACGGATTGGTGAATAATTTGTGTGTCTCATCAAATTCAACCACCTTACCCATATAGAAAAAGGCGGTCTTATCCGAAACCCGGGCGGCTTGATGCATATTGTGCGTGACGATAATGATGCAGTATTCCCGCTTCAGCTCGGAGATCAGCTCCTCCACCTTGGAAGTGGAGACCGGATCGAGTGCAGACGCCGGTTCGTCCATCAAAATCACCTTCGGCCTTACTGCGATTGAACGCGCAATACAAAGCCTCTGCTGCTGGCCGCCGGAGAGCGCCAGCGCCGATTGGTGCAGACGATCCTTCGTCTCGTCCCACAGCGCCGACTTGCGAAGACAGTCCTCGACAATGTCATCGAGCTCCTTCTTGTTGCGGACCCCATGATATCTGGGCCCGAAGGCAATATTCTCATAGATCGATTTATGAAAAGGGTTCGGGCGCTGCCAGACCATACCGATTTTCTGACGGAGCAGGACTACATCCACACCTGCTTCGTTTATGTTATCCCCATCAAGCCAAATCTCGCCTGACGTTTTAACACCGCCGATCGTGTCATTCATCCGGTTCAGGCTGCGCAGGAACGTCGATTTACCGCAGCCTGAAGGGCCGATCAATGCGGTTACCTCACGCGGCGCAAATTCAAGCGTAACATTCTTGATCGCTTCCTTCTCCCCGTAATAAACACTCAGCCGTTTGGCTGCCAGTTCGATAGTATTCATGGTACCCTCCTACTTCGTCGCGGTAAATTTACGATGCAGCAATCTTCCGAACCATCTAGCGGCAAAGTTGAAAATCAGCACCATAATAAGAAGTACCGCTGACGCTCCTGCCGCAATTTGGGCCGCATCGGGAGCAAGTCCTTCACTGTTTATCTTCCAGATGTGCACCGCCAGCGTCTCGGCGGGCCGAAACGGATTAAGCGGCGAGAACGGACTGAGCGGATTCCAATCGGTGAAGTCGAGTCTCGGCGAGCTCATGCCGGCGGTAAACAGCAGCGCGGCCGCTTCGCCGAATACGCGGCCCGCCGCCAATATCGTACCGGTAACAATCGTAGGCATCGCGATCGGAAGCATAACTGAAGTGATCGTTTTCCACCGGGACAGACCGAGTGCCAGGCTTGCTTCCTTCTGCTCGCGCGGCACTCCGCGCAGCGATTGCTCGGTGATTCTCACCATTAGAGGCAGATTGAAAACAGTCAGCGCAAGAGCGCCCGAGAATAAGGAGAATCCAAAGCCGAATAAATTGACGATAACAAGCAGGCCGAATAATCCGATTACGATCGAGGGGAATGAAGACAATACCTCGACCACCAGGCGGATCGAGTCGGTAAACCTGCCTGGCTTCGCATATTCGCTCATATAGATGCCCGCACCGAGACCGAGCGGAATTGTTATGATCAATGTTAACAATAATAAGAATATCGAGTTAAACAGCTGTGGTCCGATGCCGCCCCCTGCTTTGATCGTTTCCGGAGCGGAAGTAAGGAAATGAAAGCTGATATGTCCAAGGCCCCGGACGATGATAAAGCCGAGCAGCCCCACAACCGCCAGCACCATCAATGACGTGATCGTGATGATGACGGCCGTTGCTAACTTGTTTGCGATTTTCGCGCTCATCGTTTGTTCCTCCTTTCCAGGAAACGGACCACAAAGACGAATACGAACGTCATCAGGAGAAGAATGAGGGCAAGGGACCATAAAGCGTTATTATGGGCGGAGCCCATTACCGTATTGCCCATACCAAGCGTAATAGCACTTGTTAAAGTCGATGCCGATTCGAACAGCGAATGGGGAATATGCGGCGCATTGCCGATAACCATCTGCACAGCAAGCGCTTCGCCGAATGCGCGCGACATTCCGAGCACTACTCCTGTCAGCAATGAAGGAAGGGTAGTCGGAATGACAATGCGGTAAATCGTCTGCCAGCGTGTCGCCCCAAGCGCATAGGAGCCTTCCTTCAAGCCGAAAGGCAGCGAAGCAAGTGCATCCGTAGCGATTGTCGTAATCGTAGGGAGGATCATGACGGACAGCACGAGAGCACCGGCGGCGATGCCTATGCCCTGACCAGGAAAAGTCGAACGCAGTAAAGGGACGATTACGGTGAGACCGACAAAACCATATACAACCGAAGGGATACCGGCGAGCAGCTCAATGACAGGCTGAAGCACGCGGCGTCCGAAGCCGGGCATAATTTGCGTCATAAATATAGCCGCGCAGCACCCCAGAGGAGCGGCAATTAATGCGGCCAGCAAAGAGGTGCTGAATGAGCCGAAAATAAAGGGCAGAGCGCCGAACAGCGGTATATCGCCCTCCGGATCCCATTTTAACCCTGTGAGCAATCCGCTGAGACTGACTCCATTAACCAGGAACGTGCTCAAACCGCGGGAAGCGACAAAATAGACAATGGCCACGATCGTTACGACCAACACCAATATGCAGAGCGTCGTATAGACCTTGCCTACCCATTCCTCCATTATGTGCGGTTTTGCGTGTTTTTTTTGTAAACGTTGATGTAAGGGCTGCTCACCCTCTGCCGGCCGGTACATACCATCTCTCCTTAAGCGCTTTACGGAGTAAAGCGCGGGCTTCGTGGAATAAGGCCAGAAGAGGCAGATCACTCCACCTCTCCTGGCTTTATATTCATATCATATCTTGGGTTTATTTCGTTATGGTACCCGCTGCGTCGCGTTTTACTTGCATTTTGCCTACCGGGATGTAGCCAAGCTCGACGACATCGGTGTTCTGAACCTCGACGCTTACCATGTAATCAAGGAATGCTTTAGCGATTTCATTCGGCTCGCCTTTGGTGTACATATGCTCATAAGCCCAAACCGGGTAATCGCCGGTTACGACATTTTCTTCTTTCGGTTCAACACCGTCGTATTTCAATGTTTTAACCGAATCGTCGATATATGAGAATGCAAGGTAACCGATCGCGCCCGGCGTTTCCGCAACAAGCTTCTTAACGGTACCGGACGAATCTTCCTGGATCGAGCCTTGAAGGTCTTCGGATTTAGTTCCCAGAGCGTATTTCTCGAAAGTTTTGCGGGTTCCGGAGCTGGATGGACGATTCACGATCGTAATTTTCTCATCTTGGCCGCCTACATCTTTCCAGTTCGTTACTTTACCCGTGAAAATGTCTACAAGCTGCTGTTTCGTCAAGTTGTCGACGGTGATATCTTTATTAACAACTGTCGCCATTGCAACGACTGCGACTTGGTGATCAACAAGCTCCTTCGCTTTATCCGCATCCGCGTCCTTAAATTTCTCTTCCGCGTAGATATCGGAGTTACCGATATCCGCTTGGCCGCCGGACACCTGCGTCAGCCCCGTACCGCTGCCGCCGCCTTGCACTTGAACGGTAATGCCACTGTATTTGGGGTCTGCCATGAATTTCTTCGATACCTGGTCAACCAGCGGTTGAAGTGCGGTAGAGCCTGCCGCAAGAAGTGATCCGCTAAGCGCCGCGCTGCCGCCTGCTTGCGTATCCGTTTTTCCGTTGTTTTGTGTATTGCCGGAACCGGTTTCTCCTTTAGTACCGCAAGCTGCCAAGCTCACTGTTAACATGACCGCCACTGCAAGAAACAAAATCTTTTTCATCTCTTTGGTTTCTCCTTCCGCTCGCACGGTTATTGGTTTACATGTTCAATTGTAGATTCTCCTTATTAATTTGATATTTTCTAAGTGTTAACGCTATGCTAAATATACATAGATAGATTGTATGTTTATAAGGAATATTATAAATTAATTATATACAAGAAGCCCAAGGGAGTTAAACCGTCATGAGTATGTTAAGAATGAAAATCATTGTGCTGCTGGAGCGTCTCAAAAAAGTTACTGCGGTTGCCGATGAGCTGAATGTCAAGCAGCCTTCAATCAGCTTTCATATGAGAAAATTGGAGGAGGAATGGGGCGTTGCGCTTTTTGAGATGAAGACCGGCAAGGTGCTTCTGACGGAAGCGGGAAAGCTTCTCTTCCACTATGCACAGCAGATCGACCGGGTTTATTCGGAAGCGCAAATCCGGATGAGCGGGCTCAGGCAAACCGGTAAGCTCAAGTTTGTTTTCGGCTCCACCGACGCGGCGGCATCGGCTTTGCTGGCTGCGGGGAAATCACCATTAACGGCGGCTCACGAAGAGATGATTATGTCGTTCAAAACAGGCGGCGAGGAAGAGTTGTACCAAATGCTTCTGGATGGCTCGGCCGATTTGATTACGAGCGGACGTTTATCCCGTGACGCTTTCATCCAAAGCGAACAGATAATGGAGGATCATCTGTCATTGTTAGTACCGCGCGGACACCCGCTTCAACTGAAGGGAGAGCCTGCTTCGTACCGTTTGGCGGGACTTCCGTTTATCATGCTTGAAGAACCATCCTTAATGGAAGCTGTAAGGAAATGGGAAGCGGAGGAGCAGGTGACTCTGCAGATTCGATGGCTTACGGACAGGATTGATCTCGCTCTGAACGCGGTTCGCACTGGCGACAGCTTTAGCATTGTGCCTTCCTCCATACTCGGACAGCCTTTAGAGGGAATTCATGCGATGAAGCTTCCCGGCGCTGCGCCTTCCTGGAAGCTTTATGCCGCTTGGCGCACGGATTATTGGAATGCACCGCTTATGCAGCGGATGATTGAAAGGCTTCGTACTCTTAGTCCGAATGGATCCCAATCGTTATGAAAATAATAAAAGCAGATCCCATAGTCGGGTCTGCTTTTCTCCTTATGAACTTATGAGTTCAAATCCGGGCGTTTTCCGGTAACGAGGTAGACGACGCATTCGCCGATATTCGTCGCATGGTCGGCGAACCTCTCGATATATCTGCCGACGAAAGCGAGTAAATTGGCTTGCGAAATGGTCTTTGGGTCTTCGATCATGATCGTAAACAGCTCGCGAATGATCTGGGAATACAAGGCGTCGACCAAATCGTCGTCCTTGGCCATCTTATAAGCCAAATCCACATTTTCCTGAATGAACGACTGGATGGATTCACGCGTCATCATCTGCACGATTTCCGACATTCGGGGCAGATCAATCAGCGGTTTGATGAGCTTCTGGCCTTCCAGGCGGACGACCGCCTTCGCGATATCGACGGACAGATCGCCCATGCGCTCCAAGTCGCTGGCGATTTTAAAAGCAACAAGAATACGCCGCAAATCTTTGGCTACCGGCTGCTGAGTAGCGATAAGCTTGGCGCCGAGCTCGGAAATCTGCTCTTCGATACGGTTAAGCTCTTTATCCTCTGCGATCAGCCGTCGTGCTTCGGTAACATCCACACGCTCAAGCGCCTTCATTGAATCGTTGATCGCTTTCTCCACCCGCTCACCCATTTCAATGATGTGCGATTTGAGCTCGTCCAATCCCAGGTCGAATTCTTTCCGTTGCGTCATCATTTTAAATGCGCTCCTTTTCTTATCCGAACCGTCCGCTTATATAATCTTCCGTTCGCTGATCTCTCGGATTGGAGAAGAGCTTCTCGGTCTCGGAGAATTCCACTACCTCGCCGTTAAGAAAGAACACCGTCTGATTCGATACGCGAGCCGCCTGGTGCATATTGTGGGTAACCATAACAATGGTATATTTATCCTTCAGCTCTTGAACAAGCTCTTCGATCTTCAGCGTGGAGATCGGATCAAGTGCAGATGTCGCTTCATCCATCAGCAATATGTCCGGGTTAACCGCCAGTGCGCGGGCAATACAAAGACGCTGCTGCTGACCGCCGGACAAGCTGAGCGCAGAACGCTTCAGATAATCTTTCACTTCTTCCCAAAGAACGGCCGCGCGGAGGCTTGTTTCGACGATTTCATCAAGCTTCTGCTTGCTGCTGATGCCATGCAAACGCGGCCCGTAAGCAACATTGTCGTAGATCGATTTCGGAAATGGGTTAGGCTGCTGGAACACCATGCCGACTTTCTTGCGGAGCGTCTCGACATCCACTTCCTTCGAGTAAATATCGGCTCCGCCCACAGTAATCTTCCCCTCGATACGGGTACCGGGAATCATATCGTTCATGCGGTTGAGCGTTCTCAGCAAAGTCGATTTGCCGCAGCCCGAAGGGCCGATAAAAGCGGTGATCGCTTTCTCCGGAATATCCATAGATACATTTTTAAGAGCATGGAAGGTGCCGTAGTGCAAATTTAATTTATCGATATCAATCAATGATTGCATAATGGTCTCCTCCAGATTCGCGGACACAGGTCCACATCTTATAACTTGTATCCTAGCTCCCAATTGTAAAACTCGTATGTTCGTTTTGTTAACGTAATATTAAAATTTCATCGGCTGGCCCTCATATCCAAGGCAAGCCGTTTGATTTCCTCCGTTACCCGTTCCGACTGCCGGTATGCCTGATCGGACAGCTTGCCGATTTCTTTGGCGCTCCTGCTGTTGTCCGCCGCCGCGTGAAACAACTGCTCGAACACTCCGGAAGCCGCTTTTACATTATACTGACTGCTCTGCGCACTCACTCGTCCTAGTTCAACCAGCTCTACCGTTTGACGCACTGCCTCGTGAATAGATGCGATAAGAGAATTGATCTGCTCGGCTGATTGCTTAGTCTGCGTGGCGAGCCCCCGTACTTCATCGGCGACAACGGCAAAGCCCCTGCCGTGCTCGCCTGCGCGAGCGGCTTCGATTGCGGCGTTAACCGCAAGCAAATTACACTGGTCCGCAAGATCTCTTATAAGCTTGGAGACTTTGCCGATCGCCCCGGCACGATTCTGCAGCTCCCCGATTTGTCCTTCCTGCTTCGCCGTATTGTCCGATAGGCTTTGAAATACTGATGTTACCTTGTCCAGTTCGTTCTTGCCCTTTAACGTCAAATCGAGCATGGTCTCGGACAGCTGCTCACCAACCTTAGCCGCTTCAAGGACTTGAACGGCCGACCGGTCGATATCATGGATCATCGACTCTGCGCCCCTGATCGTGCGAATTTGCGATTCGACGCTTTGGCGCTGCAGAAGCCGTGATAAATGGAGCAGGTCGGCCATTGTCAAGACGCCGAGAAATCTTTCTTGATCTGTGACGACAACGCAGTCGTAAAGCGTCTTCTCATCCCGCCCCAAAGCGCGGTCAAGAAGCTCCTGCGGCGAAACGCGAATGTCCACCGTAAGCGGGTGCTCGTCCATCAGCTTCACAATGGGTCGGCTGTAATATAGGTCGTTGCCGAAACGGTGAGTTTGGATGATGGTCAACCTGCTTTTCATCACCAGTCCAAGCGGCTTATTCGATTCGTTACACACAATGATACATTCGCAATCCGGCATTAAACCAAATTGTTCGATAACTTCCCGACACGTGTGAGTTTCATGCACGACCGGCGTAGCTCTTACGAAATCATTTAATACCGTTTGCGCTGTATCAGCGCTGTTCTTAGCGATAGATTCTCCAGCTTCGGCGCGTATCTCAATAACCCTCATGTCTCTCTCCTCCGAAAGTAATATAATGGAGCTAACGCATCTTACGAGAATTTATCCAAAGCGGTACGCGGAAGATCACATTAATGAGCAGTACGACAAAGACGAGCACCGCGGCCGCTTTCTCTGCGATTTCCGCTGCGTCCGGAACGATCGCTTCCGACTGTACATACCACAGGTGAACGGCAAGCGTTTCCCCCGGTGAGAATAAATTGAAATCCCACATTTCGCCCGAAGTCGAGACACCTGCTGTCAATATAATGACTGCACTCTCCCCGAACGCCCGGCCAGCAACTAGGCAAATACCGGTTATAATTCCATTCAGCGCAACCGGGATAAGTACTCGGCGGATCGTCTGAAGATGCGTGCCGCCCAGCGCGAATGATGCGTTCTTCATCTCTTGCGGAACGGAACGAATCGCTTCTTCCGTTACGCGCGTCAGTACAGGCAGATTCAGAAAAGCCAAGCTTACGGCGCCTCCGATTATCGTCAGCCCTATTTGGAATGCTTCGACAAAGAGGGCAATACCGAAGAGGCCGAATATAATTGACGGAACGGATGCCAGTCCTTCCACACAAATCCGGATAAAAGAGATGAATCTGTTGTCCGGCGCGAATTCAGCCAAATAGATTCCTGCAGCCATTCCGAGTGGAATGGAAATAATCAATGATATTATCAACAGATAAAACGAGTTGAACAGCGCAGGTCCGATTCCTCCGCCTTCGTCGATTTCGCTCGGAAGCCCGTACAGAAACGACCAGTCGAGCTTAGGGAGCCCTTTTTGCAAAATAAGAAACAACAGTCCGCATATAAACAAAATAGTGCAAATTCCTATGGTCCAGACAAGAATCGTAAACAGCCGGTTGTTGATATGATTCATACTTTTATGCGAGCTAAAAGGATTTCCTGAGGATTTGGCGCCTGTGCTCATACCTTAACTCCTTTACGCTGGAACAATCGGACCAGCACGATCATCACAAGAGAAATGATAAGCAGCAGGAAGCCCATCATATACAGCGCATAGTTCCATGCGGAATCGAACGGAACATTGGCAATTTGCATCACGATGTTGCTTGTCAGCACCGCTGTCGGCTTGAATAACTCATCGGCGAGCTGAGGCGTGTTGCCGATTACCATGACGACCGCCATTGTTTCACCAATGGCGCGTGCCATTCCAAGGATGACGGCATACATAATCCCGCTGCGGGCGGCCGGAATCACGACCTTCACGATCGTCTGAAAACGCGTGGAACCAAGCGCGTAGGACGCGTCACGGTACTTCTTCGGCACAGCTACGATAGCATCGTCCGTGATCCGGCTGATCGTCGGCAGTACCATAATCGTCAGCACTATCGCAGCGGCAAGCAGTCCGTCGCCCATGCTCGTGCCGGTGACCGAGCGCAGCAGCGGAATGAGGACAGTCATTCCTAGGAAACCATAGACAACCGACGGGATCCCTACGAGCAGGTCCATGACCGGACGGAGCGCGGTTTTCAGCCATCCCGGCGTCATCTCCGATAGAAAAACAGCGATTATGACGGATAATGGAACTGAAATAAGCATCGTCAGAAACGTTAACGCGAGGGTGCCGAAAATAAACACTAATGCGCCATATTGATCATTCTCCGGAACCCATTCCGTGGAGAAGAAGAAGGTGGCCGGCGATACCGTTTCGAATGTCAGTACGCCTGTGCGGCCCATCAGAAACAAGATCGAAAACAGGATCAAACAGACGAAGCAGGCACAGGCGATGCAAATCATTTTGAACGATTTATTGTAAATTGAAAGCCTTGTCTTCCGGTCGAGAGCGCGGCGGGATCCGGATTTAAGGCTTTTCCCCAGCTCCGCGCCATTATATGCCTGGCTTGTTGAAGGCATCTCGAGCATATCTTTTTCATCCTTTCACTCATAATTGAGACAAGCCAGCCTCGCGCATTTCGCCGAAGCTGGCTCTACTTCTTCCGCAGTCGCGGACTTCCACTGCTTACTTCTTCATCGCGGAAATTGGAATGAATTTTAGCTTTTTCAGCGAACCGTTCTGGAACGTTTTGCTTTGCACGTATTCGATGAAGGCTTTCACAGCGCCGGTCGGCTCTCCTTTGGTCATGTAGTAGCCGTAGCTCCATACTTTATAAGATCCGTTGATGACGTTCTGCTCTGTAGCGGCAACACCGTTGATTTTCAGAGCACTCATTTTGCTCGTAACGTAAACAAGGTCGATATAACCGATCGCATTAGGCGTTGTTTCAATCGCCGTTTTCATGTCGCCGCTCGATTTCACTTCTTTATAGTTGTCGCCTTTAGTCATGAAATCCGTTCCGTTCAGCGCCTTCATTTGGAAGTTAACACGAGTACCGGAGCCGAATGCGCGGTTAACCACTACGATGTCAGCATCTGCGCCGCCGACTTCCTTCCAGTTCTTCACCTTGCCCGAGAAAATGTCCTGAAGCTGTTTAGTCGTAAGGTCCCCTACTTTTACGTTGCTGTTCGTTACCGCGGCAAACGGAATGACAGCAACTTTGTTCGCCACTTGACCGTCGAATTTCTTGAATCCGGGAACGTCGGTGGAAGCGTCCCAGTCGCAAGCGCCGATATCGGCGATCCCTTTACGGACCGCTTGAGGACCCGTAACGGAACCCGCTGCAGATGCTGCGATCCTGACTTTCGGATTAAGCTTCTTGAATTCATTAGCCGCTTGCAGCGTTAGCGGAAGCAGCGCGGAGGACCCGTTGACGACGATTTTACCGCTCAGCTTGCTTGCAGCACTTGCTGTGGGAACCGAACTGAAAGCAACCGTCAGGGCGATTGCTGTAAATGCGATATTTTTGAACCATTTCGTTTTCATTGTTTTTAATTTCTCCTCTCGAGTCTCGGAATTCTTTATTGGGTGATCTTCTTCCATTTACCGTTTTGGTCGACCGATATTTGACCGTCAATCACGACAGCAACCGGCGTTCCAGGAGCCGCGATAATCTCGCTCACACTGTTTGGAACTGTATACAGCTCTTTCTTCTCGCCTGTATTGACATCGATCTCGTATACGAGTGCGTCGTTGCCGCCATCGGCCAGGACATATAGCTTACTTCCAGCGATGACCGCCTGGAATACATCTTTATCATCCACCAGCTTGGCAGTGGTCTTGTCCTTTGCCACGGCTACCAGCGAGGACGGCTTGTTGTCCTCTATGCTAACGTAGAACGCTTTGCTTCCGTCCGCAGCTGCTCCGACAAACAGTTTATCGTCAGAGGTCGCGGTCAGCTTCTCCGGCTTCGCGTCTTTGACCGAGGAATCGTAACGGTAGACTTGCGGCTCCGTACCGGTCATATCGATCGCGATATCATCCTGATCGACAGGCTTGCTTGCGTCAGCCGTAACAGCGCCCGGTTTAATAACGGTGTAAATAAACTGCTTCCCGTCGGCGGATACGGTCAGGTTCGATTTGTAGTCGACTTTGTCTTCCAGAACTTTCGCGATCGAACCGTCTGCAAGGTTCAACTTCGCGATTACGCTGCCTTTGTCGCCTTGCAGGAAGTAGATGGACGAGCTGTCGGCGGACCAGACGAGCTCCGGCTTGATGGAGCTGTCCGAAGAGACAAGCGTTGATTGCTTAGTGCTCAGGTCGATGACGTAAACTGCCCCGCTCTCATTGGTGTAAGCCGCTTTCAGACCGTTTGGCGCGATGACCAGATCGGACGCCTCTGCGGACTTCAGCAGCTCCGAGTATTGTCCGGTTGCGGCATCGACGATATAATCCACTCGGCCGTCCTCAGTGATTTGTGAAGCAAGCAAATGCCCTGAGTTGATCCATCTTGCCTCATCGATGTTTTTCACCTTTTGAACCGTGCTGACCGTGATTTGTCCGCCATCGTCTGTGGTCGCTTCAGCGCCAAGCGCGCTTACGAAATCTTCAAGCGTAATATAGTACGAATTGTTTACGTTCTCTATCGCTGCTTTCAGCTCACGCGCTTCACCGTCAACGGTGATTTGTTTCAAGCCGCTGCGCAGTTCGATGGTATGCTCCATGAAGAAGCCTTTTACCCCGCCCTTTTCATTGACAACGAAATACACACCGGCTGCGGTTCCGAGATCGCGCACCGAAACGAGCAAAACACCATTCACTTTAACCGTACGAACAGATACAGCGGTATCGTTAACGAACAGAGAGGATTTCTGCGTTTCGACCATTTGCTGCATTTGGGCTGCCGAAACAACGCCGACGGCCGAAGTGCTGACTGAAGCTGCAAGCGCAGTAATGACAAACGTTTTTTTGATGGACATTGGCTCATGTCACCCTTCTAGTTTGGTTTCTACCTTCTATATTTGTTTAATAGAATCCTGACCGCCCCAGCTTTCATCAACCGCCGGGCTAATCTCCCTCCCAGAACGTCAAAATTATGTACAAGCTGATTATAAAGACCTATTGTAAAGTAACAATCAATCTATTATGTAGATATTGTTAATTTGTGGCAGAAATCACTTATAAAGCTTAATTTGGCTCTCTGCGTGCAACTTCTGACTTGGAAATCACTGTGGCGCTCGGAACGATAAAACTAACTTGGAGCTCACTGTGGCGCTCCAGAACGGCATGCTAACTCTGGACTAACTGTGGCACTCGGGGCGATAAACTAACTTTCGACTCACTGTGGCGCTCCGAACGGTAAATCTAACTTTGGACCCACTATTGCAATTAGAACGGCATACTAACTTTGGACCCACTGTGGCACTCAGACGGTAAAACTGACGTATGCTCTCTTTAGAGATCAAAAGAAGTGGCAGTTGTCCTGCGCCAAAGTCCCAAAGAAGGTAAAACCTGCTAACAACATTAAATTTGGGAATGTCATCGTGTTTAAGCAGGTTAATCCTCTTTACAATGCCAATTACAGCTCTCAATCTGCGCATACTCCACTCTTAAGCAAGATATTCCTGCTTACAGACGCGAAAAAATTCCAACACAAAGCTGTTAACAGTAAAATCCCGCTTAAAACGAAGCCCAGGATAAATTTACTATTTGAACGTTGATTTCAAGCACGTTTCAATAGTACAATTTGCTTATATGTCATTGGTTGTGAAGCACACACCGCTCATCGGAGACGTTATCGTTCCGATGAAGCGGTTTTTTATTTTCTCTGGGAAGGGGTGGGAGAAGTGACTTTTCAAACAGCATATAATTCATGGCTTGAAGAGCATCTAAGGCAGCGCAGAGTGGAGAGGAAACGAAGGTTGGTTCAAGGTCACGGTCATGCTGAGAAATTATTCATTGAGATCAGGCTAGTCCTACTTTGGGGCTATGGCCTACTTTCTGGGCTCAAAAAAAACCCTGCGATTAGCCGCATTACAGCGGTCTCGCAGGGTTTCTTTGCTTTCAAGCTTACAATTCAACCATAGCCTTAATCACTTTGCTCTCGGGCTTCAGCCAAATCTCGAAGTGCTCGATCATCTCGTCGAACGGCGCGCGATGCGTTATATAACGATCGACATCAATTGCCCCGCTGCGCACTGCAGCGAGCACTGTATCGAAGTCTTCAGGCGTTGCATTGCGGCTGCCCATGAGGGTCATCTCCCGCTTATGGAACTCGGGGTCGTTGAAGGTAATGTCCGCACGCACCAACCCGACGTATATGAGCTTGCCGCCATGTGCGACATAACTGAAAGAGTCGGTCATGGAGCGGACGCTCCCAGTGGCATCGAAAACAACCGTCGGAAACTCGCCGCCTGTTAATGCGGCAAGCTTCTCACGCGGGTTATCAAGTGCATTGACCGTATAATCGGCGCCGGCCCAGCCGCGGCAGAACTGCAGACGTTCCTCGTTGATGTCCATGGCGATTACCTTCGCGCCGCGGTCCTTGGCAAAAGCCATAACTCCCAGCCCGATCGGACCGCCGCCGATAACAAGCGCGTATTCGCCGTTCTTCAGCTCCGACCGCCTCACTGCATGGGCTCCGATTGCGAGCGGTTCGACAACCGCCGATTGATCGAGCGTCAGCCCGTTTGTGCCTATCAGCTGACTCACAGGTACCGACATAACCTCGCGCATTCCGCCGTCGCGATGGACACCCAGCACCTGCATGCTCATGCAGCAGTTTGTTTTACCGCCTCGGCAGGCGATGCATTCCCCGCAGGCGATATAAGGAATGACGGCGACCTGATCGCCAGCCGACAGCCCCGCTGCATTCTCTCCAACATGTTCAATGACACCTGACAGCTCATGCCCCAGTATTCGCGGATATTCGAAGAACGGCTGGTTTCCCTTGAACGCGTGCATATCGGTACCACATATGCCGATCCGGCGGATGCGCACGAGCGCCTCGCCCGGCGTGAGCCCGGGTGGAGTCGTTTCCGTCATATAGAGTTTGTCAGGATGCTCGCATACAATTGTTCTCATCGTTGCACCTCTCATCTGAACCGAAAGCTTGCCAATCGGTTTAAGCATTATTATGCGGTTGTATTCGGGCTGGACCGGCCGCTTGTTTTGCCTGAACCGGCTCCATATATCAGGCGTATGCCGGTACAAGACTCGAATTGCAGACCTCTTCTATAAAATAACGCCGTCTTTGAAAATTGCGATTTCGCGGTAACCGTTGCGTTCATTCCGTGTTTGCTCCTGCCCTGAGGCGATTTGCAGCAGCTGGCCGAACAGCTCCTCCGTGAGCTCGTTCATCGTCTTTCCTTCCAGCAGCCTTCCCGCGTTAAAGTCGATCCAATTGCGTTTGCGCTGCGCAAGCTCCGAATTGGTCGAGATTTTGACCGTTGGCACGGCTCCTCCGAACGGCGTCCCGCGGCCAGTCGTAAACAGCACGATATGAGCCCCTGCCGCCGCCAACGCAGTTACTGATACCATATCGTTACCTGGGGCTTCCAGAAGATTCAATCCTTGTGCCGTAATCCGCCTGCCGTATGGCACGACGTCGACTACCGCTGCATGGCCGCCCTTCTGCGTACAACCGAGCGATTTCTCCTCCAGCGTGGATATCCCGCCAGCTTTGTTGCCGGGCGACGGATTCTCATAAATATCCTGGCCGTGATTAATAAAATATTGCTTGAAATCGTTGACCAGGTCGACGATTTTGTTGAATACCTCCTCATCGCAAGCACGATTCATCAGAATCGTTTCCGCGCCGAACATCTCCGGCACCTCGGTAAGTATCGCCGTTCCGCCTTGAGCAATCAAATGATCGGAGAGCGAACCGACCAGCGGATTGGCCGTAATGCCCGACAATCCGTCGGAGCCGCCGCATTTAAGCCCGATTTTCAGCTTGGAAACCGGCACGGGACGGCGTTCGAATTTCTCCGCGTATTCCACCAGCTGCCCGATCAGCTCCATGCCTTCCTCCAGCTCGTCGGCCACATCCTGCGAGCGCATAAACTTGATCCGGTTCGGGTCGTACCCTTCGAGCACCTGCTTGAAAAGATCGATTTGATTATTCTCGCAGCCGAGTCCGACAATTAGCACGCCTCCGGCATTGCCGTGGTTCGCGAGAGAGGCAAGAAGCTTCTGCGTATATTTGAGGTCGTCGCCAAGCTGCGAGCAGCCGTACGGATGGGCAAAGTGGTGAATGCCGTCCACGCGGTCGCCGTACTCGGCGGCAGCGAGCTTCGCGAGCGACTCGCACGTTTTGTTGATGCAGCCGACCGTGTTCAGAATCCAGATTTCATTGCGGATTCCAACCTCGCCATTGTCCCTGGCATAGCCTTGAAAATAAAGCGGCTGCTCTGCAGACTTCGGCTTCCGCTGCTCAACTGTTGAAGAGGATGGGGGTGACGGCGTATAGGCATACTCCAATTTCCCTTTCAACCCCGTTTCCAAATTGTGCGTGTGTATCCAGTGACCCGGCTCAATAGGCTCCTTGGCCTTACCTATCGAATAGCCGAACTTGAGCACATCGTCTCCTTGGGCAACAGCCTTCACAAGCAGCTTATGACCTCTTGGTACCTGATCAAGCACCTTCACCGTCGACCCGCTTTCATCCGTCTGAACCGTTTCGCCCGGCTCCAGATCACGCAGAGCGATCATGACGTGATCGCTAGGGCTCAGTTTAATCCAGTCACTCATTCTCTGTCCCCCATTTCATCAAGCAATCCCGCAACCATTTCAGCGAGGCCCTTCATTCCCGTCAGCTGCTTGCCCCACAGCTGCGCCGACCCAAGCAGGCTGTCAACCATCGCTTCGAGAGTTAGCTGTCCCGCTTCATAACGACTCCATGCGTCGGCGAACAAGCTGAGCGCTGCATGATCGTCACGGACCGTATAAGAGGAACCGTCAAAGCAGCGACCGACGAACAGTTCTCCTTCCGGGCGTACATTATAAAAACGCAGAAGACAGGCCAGCGCCTTGACGATATTCGACGGCAAACGTCCTTCATGTGTTAGGGTATAGCCTTCAAGCGACGGCAGCAGTCTCGTGCGGAACTTGCTGACGCTGTTCATCGCTATATCAAGAAGCCGATGGCGGATGTACGGGTTGGCAAACCGCTCGAATACGGACGCCGCATAAGCGTTCGCCTCTTCAGCAGAGACAGCTGCCGGCATCGCCGGAATGATTTCCCTCTCGATGGTCTCGCGGACGAACGGCCCAAGAACGGGATGCTCCATCGCCTCCCGCACCTCGGAAACGCCATGCAGCAGCGCGATCGGTGTCATAAGCGTATGCGCCCCGTTCAATATGCGCACCTTGCGCAATTGATAAGGGAGCAGGTCGCCCGTCCATTCGACACTCAGACCCGCCGATTGAAAAGGAAGCTTGCGCTCAAGCTCCGCCTCGCCTTCAATGGCCCACAAATAATACGGCTCAGCCGAGTTCAGTAGCTTGTCTTCATAGCCCAGCGTCTCGCGCCAGCCAGCAGCTTCTTCAGCCGGATATCCGGTTACGATCCGGTCTACAAGCGAATTCAGGAACCGGTTATGGTCGCGAATCCATGCCGCGAACGCTTCCGGCAGGTTCCAATCCCGGGCATGCTTCAGCACACAGCGCCTCAGCTCATCTCCATTGCGCTCCAGCAGCTCGCAGGGCAGCAGCACCAGCCCGCGCTGCGGGTCGCCGCCGAACGTCTCGAAGCGGCGGTGCAGCAGAGCGGTCAGCTTCCCCGGATAAGACAGAATTGGCTCTCCTGGCACATATTCCGATGGCTGGTATGCCAGTCCCGCTTCGGTCGTATTAGAGACGACAACCTCAAGCTCGGGCCGGTCGGCCAGCGACAAGAAGGAGTCCCACTCGGAATACGGATCCACCGTCTCGGCGAATACCGCTATTTTCTCCGTGCGCTCAACAGATTTGCCATTCTCTACTCCGCGGACAATAAGCGTATAAATCCCATCCTGCCCCCTAAGCTGTTCGAGCTTCGGCTTGCCGGACGGACGCGGCTGAGAGACCGCGACTGCTCCGTCATATTTGCCCTGCTTGCGCATCTCATGAATCATCCAATCTACGAAGCCGCGCAGGAAGTTGCCTTCGCCGATCTGAAGAATACGCACTGGACCCTGCCTCATCGTATCGAATTCCGCACGCTCTTTATCGCCGAGCGCACTTCTGCCCAGCAGCCGAATGCCGTCTTCTTGTCTCGTCCCCGTCATCACCGATGCCTCCTCTATATATCGCTATAGTTTATAAAACGCGGCGGCATTGCCGCCATAGATAGCAGCAAGCTGGCTCTCTGTAAGCGACTCAGGCAGCACCTCGCCAAGCAATCCATGCACTTCCGAATAGCTGGCGGCGAGCAGGCAAACCGGCCAGTCGCTGCCGTACATCACCCTGTCCGGCCCGAAGATATCGACAATATGGCGTACATATGATGTAAAATGCTCCGGCTTCCATCCATGATGGTCGGCTTCCGTCACCATCCCCGACAGCTTGCAGTATACCTTCGGATGGCGGGCTATTTCCCGCATTTGGCTTGCCCACGGCTCGATGACGCCGGCTGCGATCTGCGGTTTGCACAGATGGTCAATTACGGCACGGAGCCCCGGCACCTGCTCCAGCAGTTCGACGACGACCGGGAGCTGATGCGACACGGCAAGCAGATCTACCGGAATATCGCTTGCAGCCATTTGGCGCAGCGCATCCAGAATATGCGGCCTCAGCGCATCCCGCGCATCCTTCATCTCCTGAATCATAAAGCGGAAACCGACGAATTTCGGATGGCTGCGGAAGGTCTCGAAAGCGGCCGGCCACTCCGAATCATCCAGGTTAAGCCAGCCGACCACACCGGCGATCGATTCATACTTCTCACTCAACTGAAGCATGAAGGTTGTCTCCGCATGGGTGGCCGCGGCCTGCACAAGAATGGTGCGGTCAATGCCGCAGCGCTTAAGCTCGGGTTCGAGGTCTGCCGGCAGAAAGTCGCGGTAAATCGCAGGCGTCCCTTCGGGGGTCAGCCATCCGTAATCGCCCCGGTCCAGCTTCCAGTAATGCTGGTGAGCGTCAATTTTCCGCATCGCCGATAACCCCTTTTTTCAATATCAAATTGGCGTACAGTGCGCTCTCACCGGTCGCCACGATCGCGTATGCTTTCTTCGCCCGCTCGTAGAAAGCGAATCGCTCCACTTCCTCGAAAGGCTCTTTCACATGGGTATGTGGAGCCAGGATTTCGTGGTACCGCTTCCAAATCGGCGTCTCGACATTGTCGCCAGGCACAACCTGCATGAGGGCCGCGGGATGGTCGACATACTCATCCAGCGGAAACAGCTGCATGATCGCTTCCAGAAGCTCGGGAATCGGATGTCCGTCACACCGGACGAGCCGCTGGGTGTGGCTGGCCGCCGGAAAATTGGCATCGGCCAGAACAATCTCGTCGCCGTGACCCATCTCCATCAATATTTTAAGCAGTTCAGGTGAAATAAGCTTCGATATTCCTTTTAACATTCGTATACCCCTGCCTTCTGTTGAATGATATATGTGCAGTTCTCTTCATCATAGCATCAATATTTTGAAATAAAATAGCGAAATCAGACATGAATATATCTTTTTCTGATATACTATTGTCAAAACACAACGGTGAGGAGCAGCCTGCATTGAAACCGATTGTAAAACCTTTTCCAGGCGGCAGCGCGTTCCCCTTCAGCATCGTTTATAAGGACACGAAGCCTCCGCAAAACGAACTGCCCGACCATATTCACGACTGGCACGAAATCGTCTATGTCTACAGCGGTAAAGGCACTTTCTTTATTAACCATTCATTCTACGAAATGGCGCGGGGCGACTTGTTTCTTATTCCGGGAAACACGATTCATCGTGCTTTCCCCGATAAGTACGAGCCTGTGACCTCAACGGCCATTTTCTTCAATTCTTCGCTTCTGCCGGCCGAGAACTACGGTGACAGTTACTCATTTCAGCAGCTGTTTAAGCGAACAGGCGGGATAAGCTACAAGCTCACTCTGCCTTCTGCCAACGCTGCCGATTTCAGCGGCATGATCGATGAGCTTAAGAACGAGACGGAGCGCCAGCTGCATGGTTACAGGCATGTCATCGCGGCGCGCTTGCAGCTGGCGCTTCTGTCGATAAGCCGCTTATTGCCGCTCGAACAGAACTCCCCCTCCAATGTTAAGGCGGCTGCAAGCCCGGCATGGTTCGCCGAAGCGCTGGCGCATATCGACCGCGACGTGGCAGGCTGCTCCAATTTAACGGAGCTTGCCGGACTCTACTCGGTGTCGCCTGAGCATTTCAGCCGGCTGTTCAAGCAGCTCGTCGGGATGACCTTCAAGACCTACATTAATACGAAGCGGATGATTAAAGCGAAAGAGCTGCTCGTGACCACCGATTATAAAGTCGCGGCGATCGCGCAGGAATGCGGCTTCGACAGCCTGCCTCATTTTCACCGCATGTTCAAACGGTTCGCGGGAGCCGCACCCGCCGTGTATCGTCAATCGGCCATAAGATGAATCGGATCCATTGATTAAAGGGGAAAATAAAGGGAAGGGAACGCCCTAGAAGCGCTTCCTTCCCTTCTCTCGTTAAAATCAGACCATCTCTTCAACGAAACGGTTCGTGAGTGCGCCTAGCTTCTCAATTTCAATAGTAACGACATCGCCCGGTTTCAAGTAAACCTGCTTGTCCTCGGGAAGCCCAAGCACAACACCTTCCGGCGTCCCCGTCAAAATAATGTCGCCGGGAACGAGCGTCATATGCTGCGAAATGTAGCTGACAATCTCATCGCAGCGGAAAATCATATCCGACGTATTCGACGACTGGCGAACCTCGCCGTTTACGGTCGCCTTGATCGACAGGTTATTCGGATTGCCGACCTCGTCCGCCGTTACCAGATATGGGCCGAGCGGGCTGAAATCATCGCAGGTTTTGCCGAGCAGCCATTGAGGCGTACGCAGCTGGAGGTCGCGCGCCGACAAATCGTTCACATTGCAATAGCCGAACACGTGGCTCAGTGCATCTTCCCTCGCCACATACTTCGCCTTCTTCCCGATGACGATGACGAGCTCCGCTTCGTAATCAAGCTTTTGCGTTACTTTCGGCACGGCGATATCGCGTCCATGACCGGTAAGCGTGTTATTGAACTTATTGAACAAAATCGGATAAGCGGGGATTTTGGCGTTCGTTTCCTCCGCGTGCTTGCGGTAGTTCAAGCCGACGCAGATGATTTTATTCGGATGCGTGACGCAAGGACCCCATTCAATTCCTGCTTCCTCGAGCAGATACGACGGCGCGTTTCCGCCTGTTGAGGCAGGAAGTCCGTCAATGTACTGCTGCAGCGCAGCTACAGCCGGGCCGCCGCCTTCAATAACTTCCATAACCGTAGTAGGTACCTCTGCACTTGCAGGGCTCGCCTCGAGCGCCTGCTCAATATCAATGATGCCCTCTTCCGTCTTGATCCCCAGTGCATAACGTCCGTTTTTAGCGATACTTACCAGTTTCATCGATGCCTCGACCTCTTTCTATTAGTATTGAAAATTTTATGCGTTCTTGCCGAAAACCACGCCGCCGTCCACGTACAACGGCGAACCCATAACGAATTTCGAATCGTCCGAGGCGAGGAATAATGCCGCCTGCGCCACATCCTCGGGACGGCCAAGCTCTTCGCTCAGCTGCCGCTTCTTCAAGCCTGCGATCGCCTCAGCCGGATTATCGTACGACGTCTTCAAATAATTCTCGACGAACGGGGTCAGAATCGTTCCCGGGAGCAGCGCGTTGACGCGAATGTTATACTGCGCATAGTCCACCTGCATCGATTTTGTAAGCGCGAGCACCGCGCCTTTCGTCGTCGCATATGACGCCCGGCGGGCCAGTCCGATCTCGGCTATGCAGGAGGACATATTGATGATGGAACCGTTGCGTTTCTCGATCATATGAGGCAGAACGTACTTGCTCGGGAGGAAAACGCCGCGAATATTGACGTTCATCACCTTGTCCCATGCCTCCGGCTCGATTTCGTGCAGTAGACCAACGCCGCTAATGCCGGCATTGTTGAACAGCACATCAATTCGGCCGTATTTGGCGATTATCTGTTCCACCATGGATGCTACGGAGCTTGGGTCGGTGACATCCGCCTGGATGAAGACCGCTTCCCCGCCGGCCGATTCGATTTCGTTCACGGTCTCATTGCCGTGCTCCGCGTTCAAATCATTGACCACAACCTTCGCGCCTTCCCGCGCAAACAGCAGCGCCGTGCTTTTGCCGATGCCCGAGCCGGAACCGGTTATGAGCACCACTTTGTCTTGTAACCGCATCTGTAAACCTCCTTGAGAATGTAGATTAATTCAGTGTCAGCACAGACAGCCGCTGTGCCAAAGCTATGATTTCCTTGCGTGTTGCTTCCGCCTTATGCTCCCATTGATGCAGGGGCATCGAGCAGCTTACACCGGCAATTACTTCGCCTGCCCTGTTGAAAATAGGGGCAGCGACGCATTGGAATCCCATTACCGCTTCTTGGTCATCCAGTGCAAAGCCTTGCTCGCGAATGTTTCCGAGCTGCTCGAAAAGCTTGTCCCGATCGGCTATTGTATGAGGTGTCAGCTTTGCGAGATTGCGTTCCGGATACAGCTGCTTTAGTGAGCCGTTCGGCAGCTGGGCAAGCATAACCTTGCCCAAGGCGGTAGCATGGGCAGGAAGCCGCATACCGGGCTCGGACTGAAGCCGGACGGGCGTTAACGCTTCCACTTTGCCGAGGTAAAGGATGTGATCGTCGATCCGCTTCGCAAGCTGGACCGTCTCCTGCAGCCGGTCTCTAACACCGGCCGCTTCGGTCTGGAACGAATCATGCAGATCGAAACGCTTCACAAACGACGATCCGAGAACCGCAATGGCAGGCCCGAGCGAATAGGTATCATCCGTATTCTTCTCCACCCAATGCAGCGCCTCAAGCGTATGGAGCAGCGAGAACATTGAGCTCTTGTTAATATCAAGCCTCTTCGACAGATCAATCAGCTTGTACTTCCCGGGCTCCAGCGCCAATACCGACAATATGCCGTCCGCTCTCTCAAGGGCCGGCACCCAATACTTTCGTTCCTCCGTCACCTGATCGCCTCTTAAACCGGGTTTGTTCGGTTTATTATAATAAACCGAATTCTTTATGATGAACTTCTTTTTATACTATAGCTCGAATGGGTTTTCGCTTCAAGAGAAAATAAAAAAGCCGCATGAGTGTATCAATCTCATGAGGCACTTGACTCTACTTGAATTCCTTGAATGCCTTCCGGCAGCGCGCTGCCGCCGGAATCGAACTGTTAAAGCATAACTTTCTTCCCGGTTCTGGCGCTCTCGACCGCTCCGAATACCATCGCAACGCTCTTGATATTGTCCAGGCAATCGGTTTCCGCCGGGCGGCCCTGCTCGAGGGCTTCGAACATTTCGTCCAGACAGCCGGAATGACCTTCGCGACCTTCCCACTTGGCCGGCGCTTCGACCTTCTTCAGCCCGCTCGTGAATTCCCGCGGCTTGGACTCGTCTACAACCTCGGCTGACGGGTCGCTTGCACCGTCCCACTTGGCCGTTCCGACGCTTCCCGTAACCCGCCAATCGGCTTCCCAGGAAGTATTCATCCCTTCGGCGCACCATGAGCCGTTATAAGTGAATACGGTACCGCCGCTCATCTCGAAAATACAGACGGCAGACGCGTTCCCTGCGTACCACGAGCCCGGCGGGTTATACTCATGGCAGTAGACCGATACCGGATCCGCGCCGGTAATGAAGCGGGCCTGATCGAAAGTATGGATCGCCATGTCAATGATCAGCGGGCTCTCCATTGCGTCCCGAAAGCCCCCGAAATGCGGCCCGAGAAAGAAATCGGCATGAATCGATCCGACGGTCCCAATGACGCCTGTGCCGATAAAATCGCGCAAAGTGCGAATCTGCTTCAAAAATCGGCGGTTCTGCATAACCGCATACCGTTTGCCCGTCTCGTTGCTGATCCGGACAATTTCTTCGGCATCCGCGATTGACTCAGCCATCGGCTTCTCCCCGAATACATTACAGCCGGCCAGCATGGCGGTCGTAACAATCTGCTTGTGGCTGGCCGGAATAGTTACGTCAAAAACAAGGTTCGCGTCCGTCTCCGCCAGCGCCTGCGATAAATCAGTGAACGTCGGAACGTTCATCCCGCGGCGGTCCGCCATCTTCTTGGCGCTCTCTTCGAATAGATCGACAAGACCGACGATTTCCGCGTTTTCCCGATTAACCGCGTAGTCGACCCATGCGTTGGACATTGCGCCGCATCCGGCAACTACGATTTTATGCTGCGTCACACTTAAGCCCTCCTATCCTGATCTCCAAAATATACTTATTTCGGATTCGGAATGAAATCTCCGCCCCTGCACCGTTTCAAATAGTTAAGTCCATGTACTTGTCCGGTCATCTCCAGCTCGCCCTTATAAACAGGATCGTGCCAGCCTTCGATATCGATGCTTCCTTCATAGCCCGCTTGACGTAAAATCGTAATAATATCCGTCCAGTTCGTATCGCCGAAGCCCGGTGTCCGGTGCCAAACGAACTCCTTCGGCCCGTGAATGCCGTATTCGCGGACGATATCCCAAGCGATTGTCGCATCCTTGCCATGCACGTTGAATATTTTGCCCACCCACTTGCGGAGCTGCGGAATCGGGTCGATCAGACTTACCATTTGATGGCACGGCTCCCACTGCAGACCGATGTTATGAGCCGGAACCGCATTAAACATCATCTCCCACGACGTCGGGTTGTGAGCGATATTCCAATCACCGGTTTTCCACGTACCGCCCATGTCGCAGTTCTCAAAAGCCAGCTTGACGCCGCGGCCCTCCGCACGCCGGGCCAGTTCACCGAATACTTCGGCAAAGCGAGGGATCGACTCATCGATAGATCCCGGTACGCGGCCTGTGAAGCCGGTGACCAAATTGGTGCCGAACGCCTCCGCATGATCGATCAGTCTCTGCCAGCTTGAAAGAGTATCGGCATTGTCCCCTGTTCCGGAGAGCGGATTACCGAATATCCCGAGGCTCGAGATGATGATATCCTTCTCGGCGAGTATCTCTTTCACCCGTTTGGCAAGCTCGGATAGATCCGTGCCGCTCGTTGTCTGCCAGAATGTAAGAGCAAACGATTCAAAGCCGTGCGGTATTATTTGCGGCAGCACACGCACCGCGTCGCCTCCGCCAACAAGCGTTCCAATTCGAATTTGTTTCATTAATAGTTCCTCCTAAGGCGTTTTCGGAGAAAACGCAGCTTCATAAGCATACACTTGGCGTTTTCGGAGAAAACGCAGCTTCATAAGCATACACTTGGCGTTTTCGGAGAAAACGCAGCTTCATAAGCATACACTTGGCGTTTTCGGAGAAAACGCAGCTTCATAAGCATACACTTGGCGTTTTCGGAGAAAACGCAGCTTCATAAGTATACACTTGGCGTTTTCGGAGAAAACGCAGCTTCGTAAGCATATCCCCGTATTTCTGTAATTATCGTACTTAATCCACAGCTTCCAGACTATTATCGAAATTGCGATATAATCATACAATCTTACGGTATTATGAAGCATAAAAGCGTTGACATCCCGCCCATTACCTTCTATAGTGAGAAAATCGTATGATTCACTTCAAGTATCCTGCGAAAAGGGGACACCGCCCATGACCGTAAGTCCTCATAAGGAAAAGACATTGATCCCGGACCAGACGTTTCCGATCAACGTTTTTTTCGTTCATCATATTTACCTGCACTGGCATGACCATATTGAATGGATTTTTGTAAAAGAAGGCAAAGCCCGCATTCAAATCGACGCGGATTTCGAAATGCTCCATCAGGGAGAGCTGGCTTTCGTCAATTCCAAGCAGCTGCACGGCACAGCAGAGCTTGAACCCGGCACCGAGCTCGTATGTATCGTTTTCAATGAAGCATTGGTGCGCGGAAGCGGCCTGGATATTACAGAGCATCAATATTTCCTGCCCTATTTGAATCAGCGGCTGAAGTGGCCGAGCACCATTCGGAAAACCGATCCTTTCATGAAAGAGATGAACGAGTCGTTCTCGAAGCTCGTCGAGGAATTCGAGGGCAAACAGCCCGGCTACGAGCTGCTCGTGAAAGGAGAGCTGCTGCGAATATTCGGGCAATATTTCCGCTATGCGCAGCAATGCGCTGCAGTAAAGACGCCACGTCTTCAAAATTCATACGATTTCTCAAGTTTGCTGCAGCTGCTCCGCGAACGGTACCAGGAACAGATCACGGTGGAAGAGGCTGCCCGAATGGTTAATCTCAGCCCGAGCTATTTCTGCAATGTGTTCAAGCAGGTGACCGGCAAAACCTTGATTGAATACATCCACCTGCTGCGGGTGAAGGAAGCGGAACGGCTGCTGCTCGAGACCGATTTGCCGGTAACGGAAATCTCAGGCAGGGTCGGGTTCTCCAACATGACGTATTTCGGCCGCGTGTTCAAAAAGATAAAAAACGCGACTCCCACCGATATCCGTAAGCAGCTGCCTTCGATCGACATAATGCCCGGATAAATACTGCGGCCGCTCCCATTAACGAGGAGCGGCCGCAGCATATATATCGTATCAGTCCTTAATGTCTTACAAAGTAATATCAAGCCTGCTATTTCACGTACAGCCTGCCCGTTTCTTCCCAAATTTCGCCAGGCGCCAGGCTGAACAAGCCGATTTCATCAGCCGACAGATCGACATGCGGCGCGTTGACCAGGTTGATTTGCGGTTCCGGACAGAAGAAGCCCTCGGTCGCACCGTTATTCCAGATCATCCACTGCTTGTACGAGGTGCCGACGTCATAAACGAGCGTCAAGCCAAGCTTCGTATCGGTAAGCTCCATCCGGTTCCGGCCGTTCTGCGCCACAGCTGTATAGTGGTTGTCCATTGCTTCGAAGAACGGGTTGATCCCCTCGCCCTTAAGCAGCTCCTCTTCCGCCTTAAGCGGCTGAAACTTTCCGGTCGGCAGCATCCGCTCATTCAGTTCCCAGCGCTCTCCGATCGTCAGTTTCACGCGGTAATCCTTCGCAGAGCCGCCCGGCGCGAACGGTGCGTTGACAGCGGTGTGAAACGCGAACAGACAAGGCATGACGTCTTCTCCATCGTTGCGGACCAGTATATGCTGGGACAATCCCGCATCGCTCAGCGTGTAGCGAAGCTTAATCGTAAATTTGTGCGGCAGAAATTTGTATACGGCATGCTGCTCGTCCACCTTGAGAGCAACGGTTACGAAGCTCTCGTTAACCGTTTGTCCGAAGTCCTCTACATCCCATGTTTCACTGTGCACAAAGCCGTGCAGGTGGTTGCCCGTTGCAGGCTCGTTGACTGGAAATTCATACGTTTTACCGTTCCATGGGAATTTACCGTCTTCGAAACGGTTCGGCGGTACCAATACCGGAATGCCGTGGATAAAAGGTCTCGCTTTGAATGATTCCATTTCATCCGGCGTCGGTTCGTGCAAAAACCGGTAACCGTTCTCGTTATCGCGGAATGCGATCAGATTCCCGCCGATTTCCGGCAAAATGGCCGCCTCATAGCGGCCGCTCTTTAGCCATACTGCCTTCTCGCCCTGATAGGCGCCCTCGAATGCTTGATTTTCGCTCATATTCGCTCCCCTTTCATCTCAACTTTTTTAGAGTACCATAAATAGCCGTTTGCAGAAAAGCATAGGTATTTATCCCGTCCCTTTATTGCATTTCCGTGCTCCCTGCCCTGCACCTGAGACTGCCAATTCTGTATCCTTGCCCTGCGAATGGCGGTAAAGCTCCTCGTAATAGCCCTTCCGCTCAAGCAGCTGCATGTGCGTCCCTTCCTCTACAACAAGCCCGTGGCGCATGACCAGAATGCGGTCAGCCTGCATAATCGTCGACAGACGGTGCGCAATGACGAGCGTTGTCCGCCCCTTGGAGACCGCTTCAAGCGCCGACTGAATAAGCTGCTCGGTCTGCGAATCCAAATTTGCCGTTGCTTCATCGAGAATGAGCACCTTCGGCTGGAAGACGATAATCCGGGCGAACGATATAAGCTGCCGTTCTCCGGCTGAGAGGCCGCTCCCCCGTTCGGATAAGCGGGTGTCGTAGCCATCCTTCTTCTGCCTGATGAGCGGATCGGCCCCGACAAACGTACAAGCCTGCACGACTTCCTCTCGCGTTATCGTTTCATCGAACAGGCGAACATTATCCACTATGCTGCCCGAATACAGATAAGGCTCCTGCTGGACAAGCCCAACGATCCGGTGGAGCGAGGCCTGCGGAATATCGCGGATATCGGTGCCGTCGATCGTGACATTGCCTTTCTGGGGATCGTAAAACCTGCACAGCAGGCTGATCAGCGTGCTTTTCCCGGCGCCGGTAGTGCCGACAATGCCTATCATTTCGCCAGGCCTGATGTGGAGATCCAAGTCATGAATGACCGGCGTCGCCGCTGTATATCCGAACGTTATCCGGTTGAAATCGATACGGCCTTTAACAGATTTAACGCTGACTTGCTTCGCTTCGTCATGATCTCTTACTTCGGGATTCAGGGAGAAAATATTCCAGATGCGGTTGACCGATACAGTCGTCGATTGGAGCGTATTCCACTGCTGCGTAATGGCGTTGATCGGCTGGAAAAACTGCCGGATATACGTTATAAAGGCGTATAAAACGCCAAATTCGATGCTTTTATTGAATACTGCCATCCCCCCGAGCCATGTAACGAAAGCAAGGGACATGTTGCCGAGAATATCGAATGAGCGGTTGAAGAGTACATTCGTTCTGATTTCCCGGATATTCGCCTTGAAATACAAACTGTTCCGTTCTGTGAACTGCCGCTCCTGCTCCTTCTCCTGGTGAAACGATTGAATCAGATTCATACCCGCCAAATTCTCGGCGACAAAGGCGACAAGCCGCGACAGCTGCGTTCTTGCAATCTGGTAGGTCTTGCGCATATAGGAACGAAACGCGATCGCGATCAAAGCAATGATCGGAAGCAGTATCATGCAGTACAGCGTAAGCGTCGGATCCAGCTGATACATCATCACCAGGATGAAAATCAATGTCAGAACATCGCGTACCAGACTGAGTACGACCTGGGTGAAAAACTGGTTTATCGTTTCAGTATCGCTCGACACATGCGTAATCAGGCTGCCGGTCGGGACTCTGTCGAAGAACGGCATCGACAGCTTGGAAATATGCTCGAACAATTCCTTGCGGATCCGCGCTACGATGCTCTGTCCGGCAAACTGCAGCAAATTATTTTGCAAATACGTAAACAACAGGCCGCCGAAGGCCAGGCCCAAATATATGGCGCCAATAGTTATGATTGTTCCGAAGTCGGTTTTCCCGAGCATCAAATGATTGTCGATGGCGATCTTCATCAAATACGGTTGAAACAAATCTGCCGCAATCGCCAGCACTGTACAGATAACCATCAGGAAAAAGGCCAAGCGATGCGGTTTTACATAAGCATATAAGACACGGAATGCGGATTTGTTGTTCATCTTCGTCTCATCGGTCTTAGGTCCAGCTTCATCCTGCTGTTCCCTTTTAACGGACATGGTCGCCATGCCGGCTCCCCTCCTCCTGAATCGCATGAAGCTCTGCATATAAACCTTTTTGCGCAAGCAGCTTGGCATGCGTTCCCCGCTGTACAATTCTGCCTTCATCCATGACGATGATTTCGTCCGCGTGTTTAATCGCGCTGATCCGGTGTGCGATCAGAATCGTCGTTTTATTGCTTCGCTCCTTCCGGATGGTCTCTATAATACTCGTTTCCGTGACCGCATCAACCGCGCTTACGCTGTCATCGAGAATCATGATCGGCGAATTCTTAATAAGCCCGCGTGCCAGACTTGTTCGCTGACGTTGGCCACCCGATAATGTAATGCCGCGCTCGCCTAGCTTCGTCTCGAATTTGTCCGGAAACTCTTCGATGCTGTCATGGATTTGCGCCTGCTTTGCGGCATTCCTGACGTCTTCAAGCTCGGACTCCCTATTATAGAAAGCGATATTATCGCGTATGGTGGTACTGAAAAGAAAGCCGTCCTGCGGCACATATGCGATCTGGCTGCGCAGACTCTCCAGCGTCAAATTATGGATGTCCAGACCGCCTATTTTCACAGTTCCTTCCGGCGGATCGTACACCCTCAGAAGAAGCTTCATCAGCGTTGTTTTGCCGCTTCCGGTCTTTCCTATAATCCCAAGCGTTTTGCCGGGCTCGACCGTCAAATCGATCTCATGCAGAGCTTCCCGTGCAGCTTCGGGATACGAATACGATAACTGCCGGATTTGAATGGCTGCCTTGTGAAGATTGATGGACACCGCATCCGGAGCCTCTTGTATTTGAGCCTCTACGGACAGCAGATCGTTAATGCGTATCAATGAAGCCCGCGAGCGCTGCATCGTATTAATGACGTTGCCGATCTGCTGCAGCGGGTTAACCATCATTCGAATGTATAAGGTTAGCGCGACGAAGCTGCCGAGCGTGATCTTATGTTCAATCGTCAAATACCCTCCGTACACCAGCGTTATAATGAACGACAGCGCGCCAAGGAACGGAATTAGCGATTGAAACAGCGAAGATACGCGAACCAGCTTCAGCTGATTATCGCGTATCCGGTCGACCGTCACCCCGAAACGGTCGATCATGATCGGTTCGACGGCAAATTTCTTCGTAACGCGAATGCCGCCGAACTGTTCCTCGGCCGAGTCCGTCATTATCCCGAGGGACTCCTGAACCTTCAAGGAGCGTTTACGGATGACCGGGCCGAAGCGGGTTACTATCCAGGGAATGAAGAGTAGAGGAAGCACGCACACCACGATCAAATATATCGGGATGTCACTGATCAGCATCATGAAGACTGCGGATATAATCAGCATAGAAGCGTTTGCGGTCTGATTTACGCCCATGGCGATCGATTCACGTACGGCTGTAACGTCGTTCATGACGTAGCTGAGCCATTTGCCCACGCCGTGCTGGGAGTAGTAGCCTTCATTAAATGTAAGAAAATGACCGAACAGCCGGTTGCGGGTATGGAATTCGAACCTTCGGCCAAGCCACATGATCATATATTGACCCGTCCCGGCGAATAAACCGAAGATTAATCCGATTCCAAGCAGGATCAAGCTGTAATCGATTATTGCAGTTCGAGTCAGTTGGTCGCGATGGAACATATCGGCAAAATCACCGATGATTTTCGGATAATAGGACTGCACGATGTTCGCAATCATAGTCAAGGTTACTGCAGCTGCATACAAGCGCCAGTTCGATTTTACATAATTAAACAGCAGTCTCTGGGGTTTCAATAGAATATCACATCCTCGAAAAAGTCGCACTTTATTATTAAACCCGTTAGACCCGTATTGAAACAGATAACGGATTTATTTAAAGGATGACAGAAAACCCTTCCCGCCGTTATAAATGGATACTCTCCAGTTTATTCCGCATGGGAAGGGATGTATGAATTTTAATAGAATTCGTAGCGCTTCAGCCAAAGCCCGCAAACGCTGCTCCATGAGGCTACATGCTTGTCTTCATCAGCAAGTCCGAGGCCATGACGGCCCTTCTCGTATACATGCAGGTCGAAGGGAACGCCCGCCCTGCTTAGTGCTGAGGCGAACCCAAGACTGTTCTCGACCGGTACGGCTCCGTCGTCGGATGTATGCCACAGGAACGTTGGCGGCGTATCGGTCGTCACCTGAAGCTCACAGCTCATAAGACGGACCAGCTCCTCATCCGGAGCGGGGCCAAGCAAATTGAGCAAGGAGCCTTCGTGGGTGTAAGGCCGCTGCATCGTGATGACCGGATAACACAGCACGATCAAATCCGGCCGGCTGGAATGCCGCTCTACAGGATCGGCCGCATCGGGCCGGCCTGAATCGTAAGAAGTGCCCGCAGCTGCTGTCAAATGTCCGCCGGCCGAGAAGCCCAGCACGCCGATTTTCCCGGCATCAATGCCCCATACGCCGGCATGGTGCCGCACATACCGGATCGCCCGCTGCACATCGTTCAGTGCGCTCGGATAGCGGTAAGGCGCTACCCGGTATCTCAGTACAAACGCCGAGATACCGAGCGTATTTAGCCACTGTGCAATCGGTTCGCCCTCATGCCCAGCGCGGCCGCCATATCCGCCGCCGGGACATACGATTACTGCTCCCTTACCGCCGCCTTCTATTAAATAAGGTGTGATCGCAGGACGGTCTTCATCGGAGCTCCCTTCCGCACCAGGGGCCCCCTCCGGCCACAGCTCAATTATTCCGTTCTCAGATCCAGCCATCTGACTTCCTCCTGTGTCAGTGTGATTTTCGTCGCTTCCAGGCAGGACTTCATCTCAGCCTCATTGCGGGGGCCAATAATGGCAGCCGCCGGGAACGATTGGTTCAGCACGTAAGCGAGTGCGATCTGAATCGTGGATACACCCTTCTCGCCTGCAAGCTGCTCCGCGCGATAATAGCGCTTCCAGTTGGCATCGTTATAAAACACGCGAACCAAATCGGCATCCGAGCGGTCCTCCGGACTGAATCTGCCGGTGAAAAATCCCCTTGCCTGCGCAGACCATGAGAATAGCGGCAGCCCGCTCCGTTCGTGCCATGCCAAAGTTTCGTCATCCACGCTGATGCAGTTCCTCCAGTAAGGCTCCTGTGCTTTAGCCAGACTAAGGTTAGGACTGCTGAAAGTAAAGCCGCGAAGCCCGTTCTCAGCCGCATACCGGTTCGCCTCTGCAATCCTGTCGGCCGTCCAGTTGGAAGCGCCGAAGGCAAGCATGCGTCCCGCCTCAACGTGCTCGTTGAGCGCATCAATGATATGGCCGACCGGTACGTTAAGATCGTCCCGGTGAAGAGCGTACAAATCGACATAATCGGTGCGAAGACGCTCGAGGCTAATCATCAATTCTTCATAAATGGCGGCTTTGTTGACACGCGATTCGTTCCCCTGTGGATGGGCGCCTTTGGTCCAGACGTTGATCTCGCTGCGGTTCTTCCGCTCCTCGAGCCACATGCCGATCGCCTGCTCACTCTTCCCTCCACAGTAGATAAAGGCGGTATCGATCGTATTTCCGCCGATAGCCGTGTACGCGTCAAGGTTCGTACATACAAGCTCGAACACTTCCGGCGCGAAGTAATCCGAACCCATTATAAGCTGGGAAACTCCCTGCTTTAGTCCCGGTAAATTAATCTTCTTCATTCGGTTCATAGCTCCTCTCTAGATAAGCACACGCTTACGGGTATTTGCCGACTCAAGGCAGGCATCGATCGCTTTCATATTGGCCACGGCATCCTCCGGTGTAAACCTTTCCTTCCGCTCTCCCCACACTGCACCGGCAAAGCTGTCTGCCTGAAGGCTGTATTGATTGAGATCCGGCTGCTCCTCTTCCCGCCTGCCGTCTTTCGTATATACATAGAAATTGGGATTGCCGATAAACGCCGAAGGCACCTCAATCCGACCATCGGTGCCGAGAACCTCAAGCGTGTTACGGAATGCAGCCCACATGCCGCAGTCAAAGGTCAATGCTACGCTGCCAGGGAACTCGATAATACCTGAAGCCATCATGTCGACATGATCATGCTCCGGAGACAGAAGGGCATGAACTGTGGCGGCCTCCGGTTCTGCGCCCAGCAGCAACCGGGCTGCGCTGATCGGATAGCAGCCGACGTCGTAGATCGAGCCGCCTCCCCATTCCTTGCGAAAGCGCACATTAGCCTGATTACCGGCGCTGTTGAACGTGAACGTTCCGTGTATGCCGCGAAGCTCGCCGATTTCACCGGATTTAATTATTTCTGCAATCCGCTCATAACGGGGATGATGACGGTACATGAACGCTTCGGCAAGATGAGCGCCTGTCTTCCGGCTCACATCCGCCATCCTGCGGGCTTCGTCAGCGTTCAATGCGATCGGCTTCTCGCAAAGCACATGCTTGCCTGCTTCCATCGCACGTATGGACCATTCCATATGCAAGTGGTTCGGAAGCGGTATATAAATGGCATCAATGTCCGGATCGCTTAATATTTCCTCATAACTGCCGTATGCCTTCGGAATTTGCAGCTTTGCTGCAGTTTCTTCCGCTTTGCTTAGTTCGCGGCTGGCGATCGCGGTCACTTCGCCCGTCTCCGATTGCTGGAAGCCTGGAATAACCGAACGTATGGCGATCCCAGCAGCTCCGATTACTCCCCATCTTAATTTGCGTTTCATATACTCGTTTACACCTGCCTTATTGGATTTGCCCCTAGTATAATTCAATTGATGGCGTTAAGAAATATAAAACAACCTCTTCAAAATATAACATTCTGGCGTAAGCTGCTCCGGGGGTACTTCAGCTGTGCGATGATGTGGGAACAACTGCCGCAACTTGGCCGGGCAAGGGCTGGTAGAGCAACAATAAACCGCCCTTTGGTTCGGGCGGTCATGTCAAATTAATCGTTTTGAAGCAGGAAGGATTCCGCTTATTTCACCTGCTGCAGCATATTCGGTTTAGGAAAATAACCGGAGTTTACGGCGTATTCAATCATTTTGTTTATGAAGGTCCGGTCGGGTAGGGCACAGTTAATTTGTGAATCCTTTAATTGCTCGGAGGTAGCCCTACATCCGTAGCGGTAGCCGGAATTTTTTGCTCCGTCTCCCTCCAGTCCGGCGATTGCCAGCTTCACGCCCTCCGGATGCTTGTTGATGCTGTGATCCAAAAGCCACTCGGTATAAGCCGCCGAATCCATCATCTCCACTTCAAAACCGCAGCTGCGAATCAGTTCGACAAGCCTCGAATAAGGGATCTGCTTCGGATTGCAAATATGGAACATGCGTCCCGAGGTATCCGGCCTAAGCGCCAAATGAACAATCGACTTGCTCGCATAATCGATAGGCGTCAAATCAACCTCCCAGTTGACGTCCGGAGATTTGCCCAGAAGCAGAATGGCTTTTATCATTCGATAAAATGCATTGCTGTCAATATTTTTCTGGAACCGTCCGGTTTCGGAGCTGCAGGAGAGGTTGCCCGCTCTGTAGATGCTGACTGCCAGCCCCCGCTCGGCGGCAGCGATCAGGCTTTTCTCCGCTTCAAGCTTGCTGTTCGTATACACGCTGTCGATACGCAGCTCCGCTTCGAATTCCTGCTTCTCAACTATGCTTTCCCATTTGCCGCTTAGCGCCAGATCTTCTGGAATACCTAACGTCGAAATATGGTGGAAACGGATTACTTTAACGCATTCCAATGCCAGCTCAATCAAATCCTGCGTACCGTGAACATTGGTTTTGGCAAATTGATCCGCATCCCCGAAATGCCTCACATCAGCTGCACAATGCAAAATAGTATCCAGTTTCTCCTGAAGCAGCTGCCGAACCCGTGCACCGAGCCCAAGTCCCGGTTGTTCCAGATTCCCCTCGACCTCAAAGACTCGGCCTTTCATGAGCTCTACTCCGTGAGGTCCGTAGTAATACTCCATTGTACTTTCAAGTCTTGCCATTCCGGGCTCACTACCGTTTATGCGGACAAGGCAGTAAATCGAAGCTTGACTCTGCACAAGCATTTCATATAGCAAATGACAGCCGAGGTAGCCTGTAGCGCCGGTTAACAGCACGTCGGCGGCTTCTTCGAAGTTCCTCTCAAGCAGGCTCCGGTCAAGGACCGCCGGATGTTCTTCAAGCGCCTGCACTGCCCCTTGGGGGACTGAGTACTGTATCTCGGTCCTGTCGCTTTGCAGCTGAACTACACGGCGTGAAAGCCCCTCGATTGTTTTATACTGGAAGAAATCATTGATTCTAAGCTCGGGAAAATGCGGCTTCAGCAGGACAAGCACCGAGATAATGGCCAAAGAGTCTCCGCCAATGGCGAAAAAATCGTCATAAAGGCTTATTTGCCCCAGACCCAGTCCCTCCTGCCAGGCTGCCGCGATAATCCTTTGAGTTTCATTTTCCGGCGCTGCATACTCTCCGCTTTCCTGGTGTTCCTCGTTATGCTCATAACCGGCCAGCTTTTTCCGGTCGATCTTACCGGTCGGCGATATCGGCATCTCGTCCAACTGGATGACCCGCTTGGGTACGAAATAGGAAGGAAGCTTCTCACCCAGCAGCTGTTTTATTTCCGCGACGGATTCGGCTTTCCCGTCCTTTGACGTAAAGTAGCCCACCAGTATGTTCTGGCCGTCTTTATCCTGTTTCGGAATTACGGCTACATTTTGCACATTGGTTATTTTCGAGAAACTATCCTCGATTTCCCCGATCTCGATCCGGTGTCCGCGTATTTTGATTTGGGAGTCTCTGCGTCCCACATACTCAATGTTGCCGTCCGGAAGCAGCTTCGCGATATCACCCGACTTGTAAATTCTTTCGCCCGCCTGGAACGGATTCGGGATGAACGCCTCAGCGGTCTTCTCGGGCTGATTCAGATAACCCCTCGCAAGTCCGACGGTGGAAATATACACCTCGCCGTGAACATTTAACGGGCAAAGCCGATTTTCCTCATTCACGATATAGATTTTATAATTCTGAATCGGTTTTCCAATCGGAATATTCTTTAAATCCTCCGGTATATAACCTCTGACTATGTGGGTGGTGGTGCAAACTGTGCATTCGGTAGGCCCGTACACATTCACAATGTCTATCCCGTCGCGGAATTTGCGCTGGAACGCCCTTACCTGTTCACCGTAAAGCGCTTCTCCGGCTACAGTAATCAACTTGACCCTTGACAGCTTGCGATACCCGTCTTCCGATAGATAAGCGGCCAATTGATTGAAAAAGACGGTAGGCAGAATAGCTATGATGGTCGTTCCCGTTCGTTCGACGGCAGAAGCAAACTCTTCCACCGAAACTCTCTCTTCCGGCGAGAGCAGGTATAGGGTTGCACCGTAAAACAACGCTCCGATCGTGTCCCACACCGAGGCGTCAAAGCTGAAGGTGGCGAACTGGGTTAAGACGTCGATTGCCTCAATCCGGCAATCGCGCCGGACGACCTCACCCAGATTTACGACCCCCTCGTGAGCGATGAGCGCACCCTTCGGCCTCCCGGTCGATCCGGACGTGTATATGATATACGCCAGATCTTGAGGGGTAACTGCCGTTTGCGGATCGCCCTTGCTTGCGTATCGTTCGAATCCCCCGTCCACGCAAATGATTTCCTTAACCGATGCAATGCCGGAGCACAGCTCAGCGGCCTGGTTAGAATACCCTTCCTTCGTCATGACGATTAACGATTTCGTGTCCTCCACGATATACCGGTTGCGCTCGCCGGGATGCTCCGGATCAACAGGAACATAGGCGCCTCCCGCTTTCAGAACACCAAGGAGACTCACGACCAGTTCCATGCTGCGTTCCATAAGAATGGTTACAAAATCTCCCTTGCGCAGTCCCTTCTCGAGCAGCATATGAGCAGCCTGATTTGCACGCTCGTTCAATTGACGGTAAGTGAGCTGCCCTTGCAAGGAAGAAACGGCAATCTGTTCCGGATATTTCTCTGCTGTCTTCTCCACCATTCCGTGGATGGTTTGGTCCCTGTCATATTCCCCCTCTGTTGCGTTCAAACGCTGATGTACAGCTTTATCTTCTTCGGTAAGAATATCGATCGAAGCGATGCTCGCCGAACTGTCCTCCAAAGCTGCTTCCAGCAGCTTGACAAAATAGTGGACATATCGCGCTATTGTCCCCCGGGTAACCACGGAGGAATCATATTCGACTCCGATGCTCCAGCGTTTATCCTCTTCGAACAACCGCCAATTTATCAGTTCATGCTCCGCCTTAATGTACTGGCCAAAGGCGAATCTCGTTTCGGCTGCACCGACCGAAGGTTGTCCGCCGGATGATAGAGACCGGGCAACCGAATCCTGAATGGTTTGAAACGTTCTTTCCGACTGGAGACTGACATGAACCGGCACTCCAGGGGCTTGTTTCGCAACCAGCTCAACCAGCATGTCGCTCTCGCCGGACAGACGATAAATCAATGCAAAATAAACCGATGCAAAAAAAGATTCCGCTTCATTCTCTTTCAGAAGCCATTCGCGGATGACCTGGTCCAGCGGTTCATCCAACGGATATTCATCGCATAGGAAATTATGAGTTCGGTTATGACGCGAATAATCAAGCGGAATCAAGAGAACCGGCATTTCCGAAACGGGGGCTGACGCTTTGTTGGTTGTATTTACGGTCACCATTTGCAAAAACCTCCTGAAGGGATAGAGATGCCCTTCATCCCTGGGATGAAGGGCATCTCGGCTGAAATGACATTATGAAATCCGACGGACATGGAATTGGTTAATCAATTCCTGCAGTTCCTCCGACATGGCGGTCAGGCCGGTTGAGGATCCGACAAGTGAATTCATTGAGATTTTCTGCTCTTCGATGGATTCCGCGATCTTCGCGCTGTTAGCTGCGGTTCGCCCTGTTATCGTTGACAGGTTCTCCGCGGTTGCGGTCAATTCTTCGGTGCCGGCTGATATTTCCTCCGTCGCACTGGAGATTTCCTGAATCTGGTACGTGACGTTTTTGGTTGCTTCCAATATTTCGGCAAGCAAACTCCCCGTTCGAGCCGATATCTGTATGCCGAGCCTAACTTCCTCGGTTCCTTGGTTCATCGCTCGAACGGCGTTCTGAATTTCACTTTGGATTTCCTTGATTACCTCAGTTATTTGGTTGGCCGAATTCTCGGACTGCTCTGCTAGTTTGCGGACCTCGCCGGCTACAACGGCAAAACCTTTACCGTGCTCTCCCACCCTTGCCGCTTCAATTGCAGCGTTAAGTGCAAGCAGGTTTGTTTGGGATGATATCCCAGTAATTATGGAGACAATATTGCCGATTTCCTGGGAGCGGCTGTCGAGCAATGTGATAGCATTGGCCGTTTGGGTCACAAATGCCTCGATTTGTTCCATTTGCCCGGCCACCTGCTTCACGACCTCGTTGCCCTCCAGCGATTTGCGCTCCATCTCGTAGGCTTCGTCTGCTACCTTCGAAGAGTTCGCGGCAATCGTCTGAATGACGGTGGCCATCTCAGCCATTGCTCTCGCCCCGTCCACGGACGCCTGCTCCTGGTTGCTCATTCCATGCGTAATTTCCTGCATGCTGCCTGTGATCGTCTCTACGTTCTTGCTGCTCTGCTCGGAGATGGAATAAAGGATTTTCGCCGAGTCCGTCACCGCATGGGAGGTGTACTGCACCTTCACCATCATGTCGTTGATCCGCTTGACCATCCCGTTAAATTTGGCGTTAATCAGCCCGAGGTCATCATTCCTCGTGCTTAGTTCCACGTCAAGGTTACCGTTGCTTACTTGTTCAATTCCGCCCATGAGTTCTTTGATCGGCTTCATTGTCCACCTTGAAATGAAATATTGAATCAAGAAGATGATGACGAGGAAAATAGCCATTATCGAAATACCGTTTATAAGCAGTTTGCGCAGACCATTCGGAACGGCGCTTGCATCAGCGTCAGCGGCGAAGTAGGCGAATATGTTTCCTTTAGCATCTTTGATCGGATAAGCAATGGTTGTCCATGTGCCGAAATCGTCAGTGTAGAAGCTGGTGAACGTAGGATTGCCGCTTTTAAGCATTTTGGCGAGCGCATCGGCAACCTCTTTAGGCTGGTCGTACATATCGCCAAGGTTCAGCTTCGCCTCTTCGAAAGCTTTCATCAAATTTGTAGGCATAGCCACCAACGAGGTTTTGTTGCCATCCTTTAATTCCGTACCGAATATGTATGCTTGAGCAATGTTCGGGTTATATTTATTGACCTGATCCAGATAAGCTCTCAGCTGGATTTGGACCGGTCCTTGATAGCTTTTCTCGGCGATGGTCTGTTGGACCTTGGCCGGGTCGATGCCTTTCGCCCATTCTTTAGTCAGCCCATTGATTTGTCCCTGAAGCTGATCGATCAGGATTTTTTTCTCGATGAAATACCCGGACGCTATCAGAATAGAACCGATAAGAACAATGTTCATAAACGATAATAATAGGTTCTTCGTGGAAAACGACATTCGTGTGATCTTCTGCATTTTGTCTCCGCTCCCGGTTGGTAGTCTGGTATAAGTTGATGATGCTCAAAATAATGTTCCGGCAATCTCCTCTCGATTGACATATTATGTTTTATTCTGAAGAATAGTAGAAAACAGAATCCCATAATTCGTCAGATCTTATTAATAATTATCGTAATTTTGCCTTGGAATATTTATAGTAAACAGCCATTGATTACAGTTGAATTACAAAAAAATTTAAAAAAAAATAAAAAAAGCCGACCGGGGAAAGAGATGCGGATCCCTTCCCGGTACAGCTTGAATTGATGCCTGATTGGGCTTATATTACTTACCGCTCCAGAGCTCGACGCGAGCTTTGACCAATTCTCCATAGCCTTGCTCGAGCTTAGTTACACCGGCTTTATCGAGATCTTTCATATACGCATCCCAGATAGCATCGAACTGTTCCGGCTTCGCCAGAATCGCTTCCGGAATACGTTTCCATGTGATGTCTTTCATTTTGGCTGCCAGGACGGTAACTTCGCTGTCGCCCGGTACGCTGATGTTCCACGCCGCGCCCCATGGTTTAACAGGGAACTCGTCTTCTTTCGGGAACAGGTCCTTCCACGTCGTTGCGCCGTATGCTTTCAATGTTTCTTTCTCAACATCATTGAAGCCTGCAACGATTTGTTCAGGGAAATTCGTCGTGTAGTAGTTGCCGGTCGAATCCTTCACGCCGTCGCCATAGTGACCGCTAAGCAGTGTGTACATGCCAATACCTGATTCTTTTGAGAAATTCGTTGCATCGTTGATTTTACGGTTGTTCACATCTTGCGGGATGACGCGCTTGCCGTTCTCGACATTGTAATGCTTGCCTTCAATACCCCAGTTGATCAGTACTTGCCCTTCTTCTGAAGCCAGGTAATCCAGGAATTTGATAGCCCGAACCGGATCTTTAGCCGATTTGGTAATTCCGACTCCATATCCGCCCATGAATCCGGTAGGCTGGAAGCTGTGATCCTTGTACTCTTCGGTGAGCGTTACCGGATAATGCCCGTAGCCGCGGTCAAATTTGCCTTCGGCTTTAAGCGCTTTCTCGCCATCGCCATAATCCCAGTCCTGGTCGATCAGACCAAGTACCCGTCCCGTAGCGACTTTTGCTTTATATTGGTCGTATTTCTGTACGAAGCTTTCCGGATCAAGTAAGCCGATAGCGTTCATATGATTCAACCAACGGAAATATTCTTTCTCTTCAGGACGTCTGTAATGATACGTCACTTGGTACGTTTTCGGATCGATGTAGTATTCGCCGTCGTCCGGTGCGCCGGTTGTGATGAACGCCGGGTTGGTTACGGAAATATACATATGCCAGTCGTCCGCGTTTAGCGTGAGCCCGATAGTCGGTTTGCCGTCAATGGTCGGATGCTTGTCTTTGTACGCTTTGATAGCGTTCTCGAAATCCTTTACCGTGCGGATTTTCGGGTATCCAAGCTCTTTCACCACAGCATGCTGCAGCTCGAAGCCGCCGCCGGCGTTGAAGGAAGTTTGATCAACGCCCGAATATGACGGAATGACATAAATGGCTTTGTCGTCGTTGCTGTAACGCAGACGGTTCATTTGATCGCCGAACAATTTCTTGATATTAGGCGCATATTTATCGATCAAATCGGTCAAGTCAAGCATTGCGCCGGCGTCAACCAGCTTGCTAACGTCGCCCTTTGCGCTTACCAAATCCGGATATTCACCACTTGCCGCAATAAGCGCGACTTTCTGTGCCGGATCACCGACTGCGAATTCAGCATCCAGTGTAACTCCTGTTTTCGCTGTGATCGCTTTACCGATATCGTCCTGCATGTTGTTCCAGTTCGGATTCGGGTCTGCACTGAAGAACGAGAACTTGATTGGTGAAGTATCCTCTGCAACAGCCCCGTCTTTGTTGTTTCCAGTGTTTGCCGCAGGCTCCTTCGTATTGCCTGTTTCTTTCGAACTGCTGCCGCAGCCTGCCAGAAGCCCGGCAAGCATCGTGACCGACAGCAGCACGGCCGACAGCTTGGATGTCTTTCTTGTCATGTCTTGTAACCTCCCAGTTTTACTGTTGCATAACATGTATATTGTATAAACAGGTTACCCTGCAGATACCGAGTTAATCAGCTTTTTACAGCGCCCAGCGTCATGCCTTTGACAAAATAATTTTGCAAAAACGGATAGACCAGAAGAATCGGAACCGTTACGGTTATCGTTATGGCCATTTTGATCGAATCCGGCGAAACCTTATTCAGTGCTTGCGTAACGCCTAATCGATAATCGCCATTGTTGCCTGTCGTCGTGCTTTGAAGTACCTTCATCAGCTCATACTGCAGCGTTGTCAGCGCTTCATTGGATCCGTTATATAAATACGTGTCGAACCAGGAGTTCCATTGGCCGACCGCAAGAAACAGCGCAATTGTCGCAAGCGCCGGCTTGCAAAGCGGCAGAATGACCCGCCAGTAAATCGTGAAATCATTGGCTCCGTCGAGCTTCGCCGATTCCTGCAGCGCATATGGAATTCCGTCGATAAACGAGCGGATGACAAAGACGTTAAAGGCGCTCACCATGCCCGGCAGTACATATACCGCAAATGTGTTCATCATGCCAAGGTCGCGGATTAGAATATAGGTCGGGATCAAGCCGCCCGACACATACATCGTTAATGCAAGGCATATTGAAACGAATTTGCGCCCCTGGAAATCAGGCCGGCTGATCGTATAGGCAAGCATGGAAGCGCTGATCAGCCCGAGAATCGTACCGACAACCGTACGGAGTATGGATATTTTAAAGCCGGTCGCCAACCCGGAGAATGCGAAGATCGCCTTATAGTTCTCCCATGTGAACTCTCGAGGCCATATATAAATGCCGCCGCGCACCGTATCGGTGGAATCGTTAAGCGATATAGCCAGAACGTTCAGGAACGGGTAAAGCGTGATAACCGTGACGAACGTTATAGCGAAGTAAACCACAATATTGAACAATCTATCTGACCAAGGCGCCGCTGCATATGATTTTGGTGTGCTCATTCCGGCACCTCCTTACAGAATACTTTCGTTGGAATAACGCTTGAACAAGCCGTTAGCTGCAAACAATAAAATTACGCTTACCACTGAATTGAAAATATTAATCGCGGTACCGAAAGAGAATCTGGCCATCCCAAGACCGTAATTCAGGGCGTACAGATCGAGAACCTCCGAGTAATCCGTTACGAGGTTGTTGCCAAGAAGGAACTGCTTCTCGAAGCCGATGCTGATCAAATGCCCGATCGACAGGATAAGAAGAACGATAATTGTCGAACGGATGCCCGGGATCGTAATATGCCATATTTGCTGTATTCGGCTTGCGCCGTCAACCCTGGCCGCTTCGTACAGCTCCTGTCCGATACCGGCTATAGCCGCCAAATAAATAATCGTATTCCAGCCGGTTTCTTTCCATACGTCCGCTGCGGTTACAATGGACCAAAACAAGTTGCCCTTCGCCATAAATTGAATCGGCTGATCGATAAGATGAAGACCAACGAGGATTTGGTTGATGACCCCGCCGTCTGTCGAAAGCATCTTCGTTACAATACCGGCTACAACAACCCACGAGACAAAGTGAGGCAAGTATGAGATCGTTTGCACGGTACGCTTCATAAATTGATTACGGACTTCATTAAGCAGGACCGCAAATATAATCGGTATCGTAAATCCGGCAACCAGGCTCATACCGCTCATTGCCAGCGTATTGCGCATAATCAGGATGAATCGGTCGTCTGTAAACAAATCCACGAAATGTTTGAAGCCCACCCACTTCTGATCGAAAAAGGACTTCCCGGGTTTAAAATTCTGGAAGGCCATCGTCCAGCCCCACAAGGGTAAGTAGTTAAATACAAAAATCCATGCGATAAAAGGAATTGACATCAGATACAAATACCTTTGCTGCACAAACAGCTTCCAAAATCGGCTTTTCTTTTTTTCCGATATGACTTTTCTCTCTGTTGTTACCGCTTCCACAGTAATCCCTCCTGCTCTTGTCATTAATGATAAAGCAATTGAGCGTACGGGAGTACCCCAAGGATTTAGAGTAAAATCATATAGAAATTAGAACTATAGAAAGTGAATTCCACGTTAAAAAGTACGCGCAGCATAACGCGTACTTTTCGTTTGGACCCTTATGACAAACATCATTTTTTCCGGTAAGCCGAGGGTGAACTGCCCTCGTATTTTCTGAATTTGCTGTGAAAGTAATCGACATTTGTGTAGCCGACTTTTTCCGCAACCTGATAGACTTTCATTCCCTGCTCAAGCAGCTCTTTCGCCTTCTCGATTCGCACTTTATCCAAGTAGGTGTTGAAATATTCGCCTGTCGCATTTTTAAACAGCTTTCCCAAGTAGGCGCTGTTGTAATTGAATACTTCGGCAAGCGATTCCAGCTTCAAATTCTCATAATAATTTCGTCCAATCAAATCAATCATTTTCTTAATTTGCTTGTCCGTGCCTCGATCTGCCATTCCGTCCGACATTTCCTGCAGAAAACGGACAACATGCCGTACTAAGGCGGTGTAGGTCATCTGCTTGTAAATTTCCATGATTCTGACCGAATGCTGATGGCTGTTCGTTTGATTGTCAGAGTCGGCCTGCGCCAATTTACCCAGCACACCGGTAACGATCTGGACAAAGCCGGACTTGATCGCCTGCTCGGATTGTCTTGCGCGGAGCATCCGTTTTCCGGCGCTTTCGAGCAGCTGCTCCACACTGTCGCTATTCCCGATATCGATAGCGAAAAATATTTTATCCGCAACTGCGGCATAATCAAGAGGTTCGTCAAGATTCGGCTCAACAGGCTCGGAAAGGACGACCGGAATATCGCCGCTCGTAATAATACGGTCCGGCTCGTAATAAAAACGGACATGCATAAGCCGCTCCGCCTTCTCGTACGAGGAACGGATGTCATTCAATTTATCGACGCTGCCGCCTGCTGCTAAGGTAAATTCCGCACCCGCCTTAGCCATAAGGTCCTCTATTTCTTTATAGATTCCATTACGTCTTTGTTCGTTCTGCAGATCCTCCTTCAGCAGCAGGCCGAAATACGGCTCCATCATAAATGTGACTCCCCTGCCGGAATCCTCAAACATTTGAGATAACCCTTCCTTTATGAGCACTGTCGTGCCGGCTTCTATTTCCTGATCCCGCCCCTGCCACTTAAGCAATACAACCTCAAAGCTGTCCCACAGCAGTCCGGTCTCGGCAGCCTGATCATTCCCGTATAACGGCGCAGCTGCCCCTCCCCGGGTCAGAATCGACTGAATGATCATCTGCCGGCTCAATCCGCTCATCACATTGATTTTATGCCTGCTATCCGCTTCAGTCGACAGCGAAGCCTTGAGCTTCTCCAAGTATCCGATAAGTTCTTCTTCATCCACCGGTTTCAGCAAATAGCCGTCAACCTGATTAACGATGGCTTTCCTGGCGTATTCGAAATCGGCATATCCGGTTAGTATAAGGATATGAACCCCTTGACCGGCTTTCCTTAACGCTTCGATCAACTCCAGACCGCTTATTCCCGGCATTCGGATATCGACAATCATGAGCTCCGGAGAATACACCTTATATTTCTGCAGCGCTTCATTGGCGTTGGCCGCCGTATCCACCACTTCAAAGCCATACCGCTCCCATTCAATCAGCGTGCGCAGACCTTCGCGAATGGTCGGTTCGTCATCCGTGATCAATACCTTATACATGTAAACCGCCTCCAATCGGAATCGAAAATCGTACTTTTGTTCCTACTCCCGGTTCGCTCATGATGTGCAGGCCGTGGTCACCGCCATATGACAGCTGAAGTCTCATGTGGACATTCCGCAAACCGATGCGGTTATGCTCGCCGTCCTCCTGATCCTCCAGCGATTGATACAAGCTCTCCAATTTCTCCGCTGTCATCCCTGAACCGTTATCGGTAACTTCGATTTGAACCATGGTGTCGATCAGATCGACTTTGATGCTGACCATACCGCCTTCTTCGGTATTTTCCAGTCCGTGAATAACCGCATTCTCGACGATCGGCTGTATTATTAAAGGCAGCACATGAACCTGCTCTGCATTAGGATCGATGAGAAGCTCATATTCCAGCCTGCTCTCATAACGAAACTTCTGGATTTCCAAGTAACAGCGGACAATATCGATTTCATTCTGCAGCGTAACGGTCCGGCTGCCCGCCTCAAGGTTTTTCCTCATCATTTTACCCAGCAGTTTTACAACATTCGAAATTTCTTTCTCGCCTTTCATATGAGCCTTCATACGTATGGATTCCAGCGCATTAAACAGAAAATGAGGGTTTATTTGACTGGCCATCATTTTGAATTTGATTTCATTCTGCTTTGAGACCAGCTGAGCCTTCTGTTGATTGGATTCCTGAACCTCAATCAGGAGCCCGTTAATGCTGGCAACCATCGAGTTGAACTGCCTTGACAGCTGTCCGATTTCATCCTTCCCGTCAATTTCCAGCGCGATATCCAAATTACCGGTCGCCACCTTGGAAATATGCTTGCTTAAGCGAAGCATTCGCTTCGTTAAAAGCGTCGAAAACCAATAAATCAAAATTAGTGCGACAATAAGACTGATCGAAATGACAGTCAGTGCACGGATAATGATTTGGTTCGCGTCCTTCACAATGCTTTCAATCGAAAATACGGAAATAACGCGCAGTCCATTATGACTGGATACCGGTATCAGCGGTTCAATCATTATTTTGGACGATTGGCCGTTTAGGACCGCTTCGTACGTACCGTTTTGTTTATCGATAACGCTTTGGTCAAATTCAATATTGGCAAGGGTCTTGCCCACCCTGCCCGGTCGGTTCGCCGATATAATATTGTTGTTCTCGTCAACGATCATCGTCTCAAAGGTTTCCTGGTCCAGAATCGAATGGAGCATCTGGGAGTTAACGTTGATAACCAGCACCCCGCTGTTCAACTGGCTGCCAAAATTGATTTTGCGGATCAAGCTCAAATATTTGATATTGTCCCGCTCGTCTACTATATAATTCCATCCGATCAGCCCGCCGCTGTCCATGGCTTTCCGATACCAGGTTGTATTAACAATTTCTTCTTCAGTCTGAATAAATTCCCAATTGTTCAGAAGCGTCTGGTTATTGAGATAGACCCGGATATTTGATATCTCTTTATAGAGGTTGATGTACTCCTTAATATCGGGGTATTCCTTGTACGCTTTAACCACATCGTAGATCGTGTCGTACTGCCTGCTGGCAAGTGAAGCCAGCCTGCCATCGTTGGACAAAAGATACGAAATATCGTATGCGGAGTTTATAACCTCAGCCGTTCGCTTCTTAACCCGGTCCACATTCGCTGCGTTCTGTTCAAGAGCATTATCGAGTGCCTTACTGCGCAGCTCGCCGGTAAGAATCACGCCTACAATCATAACCGGAACAAAAACCACCACGATAAAAGAAATTATCAGCTTGGTCCTTAATTTCAAATCATTTATGCCGCGTATAAGCAAATCGAACATCGTGCTGCTCCCCCCTATGAAGAACGAACCAATTGCGGAAGCGTTTCCATTTCTCTTTAAATTGCTTCATCATTCATTGTATACGAGTCTTCCCCTAAAATATATGTCGAAATTCCGCCATTTTTCATACGATACTTTCTATATTTCTTGCCTTGTCGTCTTAATATAGTGCCTGACGGTACGAATGATCTTCATCGCATGGGGTACCCTATTTGATGGAGGTGTGAACAAGCAAATGAGAAAGATTCTGGCATTGCTCTTGTTGGTCCCTTTACTTTATGGAACGCCTACGGCTAAGGTTTACGGCGAGTCTTATGACAAGAAAGGGGAAACGATCGAACGTAAAGACACGATAGAGCCATATCGACGCGGGGGTTTTCGCTCGCCCAGACAAGGCTACAACCCCGGGGCAGGCGCCCCGCGCCGAACGACTCCCGATAACGCGGCCCGTCCGGCTCCTCCCAGAACGACCCCTGCTCCGCGCACAGGCTTTGGCGGATTTTTTGGCGGAATGTTCGGAGGATTGGCAATGGGTGCTATCCTCGGTTCGCTGTTCAATCCGTTCGCCGGTTTTTCGCTCGGTGCTCCTATGCTTTCGCTGATCAGCTTCGCTTTATGGGCCATAGTGATTTTTGCCGTCATTCGGATGTTTCGCAGGCGCAGAGAATCCTAAATGAATCCGCCTCGCGGCATACACTGACCGGCATCATGACACAAACATTGATGCTTCCGCTCGTTAAGGGGTCTACCTTAATGTTTGTGTCATCCATTCCACCCCGCCAAAGAAACACCCCTTAACAGAGGGTCAATTCAATGACCCCCATTAAGGGGAGGGAATTTGATGCTGCCGTTTACGGCTGTTCAATCCGGATGCTGAACGATGTTTTCGCCAGTCCGGCCGCAATCGAAACGGTATTGCCGTCCGCCGATACGGATGCGCCGTCTACAGAGGCAATTGTCTCATTGCCTCTCACCGTGAACGTGAGTGGCTTGCCGCTTCCTTCAATATCGACGTGTATCAAATCGCCTTCACGGCTTGCAATGGCCTTGAGCTCGGGTTCGCCCTTCAAATTTCGTACAAGCGCAGATGCGGTATTTCCATCCTCGAGGTTGAAGAGAGATAATTCCACGCCATCCGCGAAATCGTAATCGGGACGGACATCGTTTGCGCCTAGCGCTACAATAGAATTCCCGCGGACGAAGAGCGGCAGGTTGAAGAAATCATACGTTTCCTTACGCCACGAACCGCCTTGAACCGTTTCTCCGGTAAGCAAATGGGTCCATGTGCCCTTCGGCAAATAATATGAAACATGGCCTTGCTCGCTGAACACCGGCGCCACAAGCAGAGAATCGCCCAGCATGTATTGGCGGTCAAGCGTTTCTGTAGCGGGATCCTCCGGGAACTCAAGCACCATCGCGCGCATCGACGGCAGTCCGAGCTCCGCCGCTTGCCCTGCGGTGTTAAACAAGTACGGCATCAACCGGCATTTCAGCTTCGTAAAGAATCGCGTCACATCGACCGCCTCGTCGTCGTAAGCCCAAGGCACCCGGTACGATTTGCTGCCGTGCAATCTGCTGTGGCTCGACAGTAGGCCGAATGCCAGCCAGCGTTTGAAAATATGGTGAGGCGCCGTATTCTCGAATCCCCCTATATCGTGGCTCCAGAAGCCGAAGCCGGACAGTCCGAGCGATAAGCCGCCGCGCAAGCTCTCCGCCATCGATTCGTAATCCGCATAGCAGTCGCCGCCCCAATGAACCGGGAATTTCTGTCCGCCTACCGTTGCCGAGCGGGCAAATACAGCAGCTTCCTGCTTGCCGAGTTTGTTCTCGAGTACCTCGAACACGACTTTGTTATACAAGTAGGTGTAGTAGTTGTGCATTTTGACCGGGTCCGAGCCGTCAAAATAAGCTACATCGGTCGGTATACGTTCGCCGAAATCAGTCTTGAAGCTGTCCACGCCCATATCAACGAGCTCTTCAAGGTAGCCTGCATACCATTTGCATGCTGCCGGATTCGTGAAGTCGACAAGTGCCATCCCGGGCTGCCACAGATCCCACTGCCAAACATCGCCGCTAGGCTTCTTCACCAGGTAACCGTTTTGTTTGCCTTCCTCGAACAACCGGGAACGCTGAGCGATGTAAGGGTTGATCCAGACGCAAATTTTCAGGCCTTTCTCTTTGAGACGTTTCAGCATGCCGACCGGGTCAGGGAATACGCGCTCGTCCCATTTGAAATCGGTCCAATGGAATTCGCGCATCCAGAAGCAATCGAAATGGAAGACGTGCAGCGGCAGATCGCGCTCCGCCATTCCTTCGACAAAGCTGTTCACTGTAGCTTCGTCGTAGTTCGTCGTGAACGACGTCGTCAGCCACAGCCCGAACGTCCATGCCGGCGGCAGCGCCGGTTTGCCCGTTAAATCCGTATATTTACCCAGGACATCCTTAATCGTCGGTCCATCGATGACAAAGTATTCCAGCGACTCTCCTGGAACGCTGAACTGCACCTTCTTAACTTTCTCCGAAGCAACCTCGAACGATACGAGCTCCGGATGGTTGACGAACACGCCATAACCTTTATTGGATACATAGAACGGAATGTTCTTGTACGATTGCTCCGAGCTTGTCCCGCCGTCTTTATTCCAGATATCAACAATCTGACCGTTTTTAACGAATGGCGTGAAGCGCTCTCCAAGCCCATACACATATTCGCCTACGCCGAGATCAAGCTCTTCACGCATATAAGCCTGCTTGTCCGGGCCGGTAATATAGGCCATCGATTTCTGGGCGCTGCCGGTAATCCTCTCTGAACCCCTGTAGAAATCGACTCCCCAATCCGGACCTTTGCGGATCCGGACCGTCAACTCGCCGCTCGTCAGAATAACCGCTTCCTCATGCTCTTCAATCGCTACATGATCGCCGGTTTGCTCCGTCAGCTCAAAAACCGGGCCGCGCTCCATTACGCCTGCATGATGGATCAGCTTCACGCCGACCACGCCGGGGAGCGGCGAGTGAAACTTGACCGTAAGCAGCATCGTATCAAGCATATTCGAACGGGTCACAATCGGTCGCGGCGATACGTAAGCCGTCAGCTTGCCGTCCTGCTGATCGAAGTCATGCGCCTGCACAGCGCCAAGTACATTATAACCGTCACGGATAAGCCAATTGCCGTCAGTAAATTTCATGTATAGCAGTCCTGCCTTTCATCAGATAGACTTTTAATATTGATTCGTTTATAGTGACATTATACTGATATTAAATAGACAAAACTATTAAAATTCCGACTATTTGTAACACAATTATGATGAAAAAACGCTTTCACGCTGCTATTATTCCAATGTGAGTTTTGAGCTTGCCAAGCTGATTATTCGGGAAGTAGCACTGAAAACTTAAGCTTATGCTTCCGATGTGAGTTTTCAGCTGCAAAGCTGGTTATTCTGGGAGCAGCACTGAAAACTCTGAGGAGGTAAATATGGACCGCACGACAAAGCTGCTGCTGAAGGAGGACCGGCTGCACGGGGATACGATGCTGCCTCTTGCCGTATATGAGGTGAAATGCGAGCCGGGAGAAAAGGGCTTCGAATGCCATTGGCACGATGAGGCTGAATTTCTTGTGGTACTGCAAGGCGAGGCGCTGATCCAGGTCGATACCGAGTATTTTACAGTCAGGGCGGGAGAAGCCGTCTTCATAGACGGAGGCGATATTCACGCCGCGCTCGAAGCAGGCGGAGGAACCCCGACTATTCTGTGCGCAGTCGTATTCGATGCGAGTTGGCTGGCAAGCGGCAGCTATGATTCGGTACAGATGCATTATATTACTCCGCTCATAGAACGAAAGAAAACATTCCCCCGCCGGATATTTCCCGTAACCGAGATGGAGAAAGGTCTGCTCGCCAATCTGGCCAAAATAGTCGCCGCATACGAGTCGCGGCAGCCGGGCTTCGAAATTCTGACTAAGGGCCTGCTATATCTCATGCTCAGCGACCTGAGTGCGGAAGACGGAGCCGCATGCGACCGCAGCGAGACAGGCGCCGCGGACAATGCCAAAATCGAACGGCTAAAAACCGTTATCGTTTATATGCAAAAGCATTTTCAACGCCCGATCCGGCTGCATGAGCTGTCAAGCCTTATTCCGATGAGCGAAGGACAATTCAACCGATTTTTCAAAGCGATGACACGAACGACCCCGATTGAATACTTGAACGCATACCGCATTAAGAGGGCCGGCGAATATCTCATGATGTCCGATAAGAAGATCTCCGCGATCGCGATGGATGTCGGGTTTGATAATTTGAGTTACTTTATTAAAGTGTTCCGCCAAACGATGAAATGTACGCCATCGGAATACCGCAAGGAATATGGATCCCGGCTAATGCGTGCTAGGTAACGGGCTGCCAAGCCGCTTCACCTGCTCGTTAAGACCGAGCATTCTTTGATCGAGCACTGCAATCATGTCGGCTGTTTCCTTCAACTGCTCTTTAAGGTACGCCGGCATGTCCTCATGAAAATGGTAATAAATCTTGTGCTCCAGGCTTGCCCAGAAATCCATAGCGATCGTCCTGATCTGGATCTCTACATTGACATGCTCGATCCGATCGGACAGAAATACAGGAATTTCAACGATCAAATGCAAGCTTTGGTAACCGTTCGGCTTCGGATTCTTGATATAATCCTTCAGTTCAAGCACTTTAACATCGCTTTGCCTGCTTACCATCTCATAGACGCGGTACACGTCCGTCGAGAATGAGCAGGTCACTCTGACGCCTGCAATGTCGCGGATATAAGCCACGGCATTCTCCTTCGTCACTTCAAGACCTTTGCGCAGCAATTTTTCCGAGATGCTTTCAGGTGTTTTGATGCGGGTTTTTATATGCTCGATAGGATTATAATGCTGAACAAATTGGAGCTCCTCGTTTAAAATCGTGAGCTTCGTTTCCACTTCATCCAAAGCGAATTTGTAGGTCATGAGCATTCTGGCCCATTCCATAACCATCTGTTTCTCCATCATTGTCATCACTCCTTGTTGTACAGCCATTCTACTCTAAATATTACTTCTCAATGAACGGATTAGTTGCATAAAAAAAATACCCGCAATTTGTGCGGGTATAACAAAAACTTGTTACAGCCTGGTGAAACAAACGTTAATGAGCTGAAAATATGGCGGAATTATCTCTTTACCAAACGCATGTGAATTCCTTTTTTCGGCCTGAGCGTAATCGAAGGTTCAAGAATGACCGCATGTCGTTCGTCCAATTCAAAATGAAACTTTTGCATAATACCTGCAAGCAGCTGCACCGCTTCCATCATGGCAAAATTATTCCCGATGCTACCCGAGGCCCGGTCCAAAGGGGAAATAAACATAAGGGGGAAGGCTTTTTTCAAAATCCGGACTCCAGCGGTCTGGCACAAAGGATGCAGGAGATGAAAAGTATTCCGGGTGCCTGTGCATCACCCACTGGCTTAAACCGATCTCGCAGCCTGCCGGCAAACAATAATCATCAATCCATACATCTTCCGCAGGTTCACGGGAAATGAACCAAACAGGGGGATATAACCGGTGGACTCTTTAATAATCGCTTCAGTATAAAGGAGGCGGGGAATGTCTGAGAATACAGGCGTGCGCCCCTTTAATTCCGACTCCAACTCCTGCAACAGCTTGCCTTCTGCTTCCGGTTTCCTGGCAAGAGCATATAAAGTCCAGGACAATAGATTGGCCGTTGTTTCATGACCTGCGAGAAATAAAGTCATCACTTCATCTCTTAGTTGTTCTCTGGACATCCCCGTCCCATCGTCATCTCTTGCCAGCAGAAGCATTGATAATAAATAGCCATGATCATGATTATCGCCGCTTCTTTGGTCGATAACAGCAGGCTCCGCCGGCCTGAGATGGTGAGCATATGCTTGTGACGGGCGATACTAACTCACTCAAGTTCGTGCGCTGGACACGAAATAGTGTCACAGGTGCCACTATTCACCCGAGCTCGCCATGCTGAGCGTGAACAGTGCCACGGGGTCCTGTCAATACAGAAAGCCTCCAGAATCACTGTCAAAGTGAAGCTGGAGGCTTTTACTTGTATCATTCGTATTCCATGGAAAGGTAATCAGGATTCCTCATCCGGAACCGGGATGCCGAAATCTGGGGTACCGTCGCTGTTCCACCCGAAGCTTTGGGCGCGGGTATGACGATTGGGATCGTTAAGCGGATCTCCGGTTATTTCCTTATAGTTGCGCGCATGATAAATTAGGATGTCCGTCAAGCCGTCCTCGGCAATGGTGAAGCTGTTATGCCCCGGGCCGTATTGACCAGTCGTCTCACTAGTAGCGAAAACCGGCTCAGCCGATTTGCTCCACGAAGATGGGTCCATTAGGTCGTCCGTGTCGGACGCCGTAAGAAGCCCCATGCAGTAATGATGATCGGTAGCGCTTGCCGAGTAGGTGATGAATATTCGGCCATTACGCTTGACCACCGCAGGACCTTCATTAACGAGGTAGCCGATTTTTTCCCATTCGTACTCGGGCATTGTGATCATCTTTTGCGGGCCTTGTATCGTCCACGGATTGCTCATAGGAGCAATGTACAGGTTGGTGTTGCCGGGAATCTCCGGGTCCTTCTGAGCCCAAACCAGAAAACGGGTACCCTCGTGTTCAAAGGTCGTTGAATCCAGCGAGAACGATTCCCACCCCGTTACAATCTGGCCCTTCTCTACCCACTGTCCTTCCAGTGGATTTGCCGATTCATTCTCGATTACATACATCCGGTGATTGAACGCTTCATCGGATCTTGCAGCCGCGAAATAAATGTACCATTTGTCATCGATATAATGGATCTCCGGCGCCCAAATATTCGCGCTCATCGGGCCTGCATCATGCTTTCTCCAGGCGACAACCGTCTCCGCTGTACCCAGACCCTGAATCGTAGCGGACCTTCTCACCTCGATAAGGTCATATTCTGGAACCGAAGCGGTGAAGTAATAATACCCGTCCGTATGCTTGTACACCCAAGGGTCCGCTCTCTGAGGTATGAGCGGATTAATATATTGCTGCTTCATTTGCTCTTCTTTCGTTTGCATGCGTAATACCCCTTATGATTCTTTACTCAAACTAACTTCTGTTATTCGCCCGCGTTTGTTATTCTCCCGCGATTCCTGCACGTTCAACACTCTCCACAAAATGCCGCTGAATAAATAAGTACAAAATCAAAATAGGGGCAATCGTCATCAAGACCGCAGCCATAACCTGATTCTGCAAGGTCGGCGCCATTCCCAGCGCATCGCTTGCGGATACCGATTGAGCCATTTGATTGACATTCGCGTTTGCATTACCGTTAAAGATGGACATATTTTGAGCAAGGTTAAAATAATCCGGCACCATCAAATAGGTATTCGGTTCGAACAAGTCATTCCAGTGCCAAACGACAGAGAACAGGAATACGACGAGCATGGCCGGTTTCGCGAGCGGAAACATGATCATCCAATATGTTCGAAACGCTCCGGCCCCGTCAATCCTGGCGGCCTCTTCAAGCACAGCCGGCAGCCTGCGGTAAAACTGAATAAAGATAAGGACAAACAAGGCGCCTTTCAGTCCGTGGCCGAAGAGGGCCGGGAAAACAAACGGCAGATGCGTATTGATCCACCCTAAATCGCTGAAAAAGATATAAAGCGGCACGACGATCGTCTGCGGTGGCACCAGAAACGTGAATACGACTAGAGCCAGCCAGAACGTTTGACCGGGAAACCGGTACCTGGCGAACCCGTAACCGATGAGCGAGCAGCTTAGAATTTGCAGAACAGCGCTTCCGAATGAAATGATAACGCTGTTAATGAAACCCTGCCAATAATGAATCTCGCCGAAAGCAATGACATAGTTATTGAAGCTGAATGTTTTCGGTATCCACTGCACTGTGGCGTCGGCAACATCCTGAACTCTCATAAGCGACTGCGAGATCATGTACAGCAGCGGGTAAAGAAATACGAAGGAAAGACTGAATAAAACCAGATAATAGAAAATGTTCCCGGCAATATTCTTCCCCTGTTTGACATAGGTGAACTTATGAGCTTGTTTTACTTTATCTACGGTTTGCGCTTTGGGTAAGGATTGAACGCCAGTCGAGTTCATGTTACAGCCTCCCTTCCGTTGCGGCCAGGCCTTTCCGGAAAGCCAGAAAGACGAACCCGAGCAGGATGAAAATAATGATGAAATATACCCACCCGATTGCCGAACCATAACCGTAATCGTTAGAGCGGAACACAACGTTCAAGATATGATTCATAACATCGTTGTCTGCCTTGGTGAACGAGTTGACGATGCTGTAAAGCGTGTTGACGAAAATCATCGGCATGATCATCGGAAATGTTATTTTCCAGAAGCTTTCCCATTTCGTCGCTCCGTCGCACTTTGCCGCTTCATATAGCTGTGGGGATATTGTCTGCAGGCCGGCCAGGAAGATGAGAATTTGCACGCCCGAATCCCACATGACAAGCGTTAACGAGTCGGCATACTGCAGCAGAGGTTCGAGAATCTGTGCGGGAATGAATACAACCAGCTTCCCGAACAAATCATACTGGTAGAAGATTGGAAGCTTCGCGGCACCCTGCTCCAGCAGCTTACGCAGAATCGCCCCGGAGGCGATAATAACCGGCAGAAAGAATACCCCTCTGAAGAAAATCCTTCCGAACGATTTGCGGTTGAGCAGAAGTGCACTGAACATGGCGAAGATCAGAATCAGCGGCACCTGCGAGAGCATCTTACCGATCGTCGTTTGCAGAAGCGGCAGGAAATTGACATCCGTTGTAAAGGCGCCCCGAAAATGCGTCAGCCCGACATAGGTCGAGATCATGCCGTCTTTCGAAGGCTTCAAATCATGGAGCGAGTAATAAAACGAACGCCCAAGTGGGATTGCCATAAACAGGAGGAAGCCGATAATCCAGATCGAGATAAACGAGTATCCCTCAAAGATGTGCCTGGCTCTCATCGACATTCTTAACCGATTCTTCATCTCTAGCTTCCTCCCCCTGATACGGTATAATCGAGACCTTTGACCGTTTGACCGTCAACCGACTGGGCCGCATCCCCATAGTTAACGATGATTTGAATTCCGTTGGCGTAAGTGGTGCGGTATACGTGCGCACTTATCCGTTCATGGTTGATAATTTGCTGATCGCCGACCTGTTCATACAGCTTCGCAAATTCACTGTACTCCTCGGTCGACGGGTTCAGCCAATAGCTGGAGCTTGAACTGTACAGCCGGTCCTCTATCGTACGCTGCAGCTTGCTCGGCGGCTCGTAGGTCAATTCATAGCTCGGCAGGGCGCCATATTCGACTGCCCGCAAAAACTCTCTGCGCGAATCGTCCCGCAAGTTCGTCGGCTTCGAAGTGTAAGTGACTAGCCCATGGAGTACAAGCTGGTAGAATGGCACCGTCTGATCGGTATAAACAAAATGGCTCGAATCCATGGGGGCGTTATCAATTCGGTCAACATGCCCAAGCGTATAGGCAAAACCGTAATCAACCGACGTTTTCCCCACCTTTTCCTTAAACGCATCAAGAGCGCTTACCCAGGTGTCGGCGGTTTGCTCCCGGCTCGCCGGACTGTCCGGATCCAGATCGGAATAAACCGTATCTCCCATATATTTCAATGAAACGCCGGCAATCCCCAGATCCGCAAAGTCTTCAAGCTCATTCTTGATATGCTTGTCAAGCATGCGTTCAGGCTTCATGAAGTAAAACACTTCGTTATGATTGTTGTAGCGGCTGGCAATAAAGGAATTAAAGCTTTCCATCACTTCACGGTCGATCCCGCGGATGGCGTCATTTCTCTTGGAATAACCGTCGCTGGTCTCAAAAGGTCTGACATAATTAGCCTGCAGATAGACGGATACTCCTTTTTCCTTCGCGTAACTGACCAGTTCCTTGAGCCCTTTCGCACCGCCAAGCTGCCTTTCGACGGGAAAATGATCAGGCTGGTTGCCGTACAATCCGTCCTTCGACCAACCGGTGAACGTCAGTTCAAGGTTTTTGACCCCCATGCCGGCATATTGATCGATGATTGAGCGAGCCTGTTCAAAGGTCGTCATCTCGATAAAGGTCGTTCCGATGATCTCATCCCGCAAAAGTCCGCCAAGCAGCCTTACATTCAGCGGCATCGCATCCTGCTTCACCGGTTTAAGGTTCTTTTCCTTCATTAAATACTCGCGGTAAGCTTTGGCCATTCCGACATAATCGGCCTCTTTGTCCTCAAGCAGCACATAACGGATCTGTCGGTCGCCCGCTATATTCTTGCCTTGAAACAATGGAATCTGGCCCGACGAACCGATAAAGATTACATCCGATTTCCGGTACACCAGCTCAGCCGACGCCCGGTACAGGGCAATATTGCGAATACCGGCCGGAATGCCGTTAATGATCGCATCCTTGTCGCCTTTCGTGATGATGCCCAGAAATCCTGTTCCGTTCCGGTAACTCCCGAACACGGGAAGCGCGATAGATTCCTTCGGAGGCTTCTCCTGCCGCCAATACGGGTCGATATCATTGAAAGATTCGGTTTTAAATGCCAGATCCGGACCATATACGTGTTCGGAATAACCGCTGAAATATTTCGGGTGGTTCTTCCGAAACACCATCAGAGCGCCTGACCCGTCGGGGACGAAGAGCGCCCCTTGATCGGTCTCTTTTCCGGCGTTGAAAGCAGGAAGCACTTCAAGACTGGTCAGTCTCGCCGTTCCAGTTTCTTTGATGGAATCGTAAGGGACCGTTGTTTCCACTCCGTCATCAGTCAGTCGATACTCGACCGCGAAGGACATCTTCAGACCGGTCAGGTCGAACTGGACCCGTGCGCCTTGATCGATATTCTCGATAGTCAATTTCGTCCCGACTTCTTTTTTCAAGGTGTACGTCTGGGTAATATCCGATCCTTCCGTATATTTGATGTGAACCGGAGAGTCGAGAAATTTTTTGTTGTTCGGCAGCGTTTTCCGGTCTACTTGCGGCGCGCCGAGCCATTCTTTATGGGTTTGCTTATTAACCACCCTGATATTGGCTGTCTTAGGGTCCAGGTACAACACAAATTGGTTGTTCTCGGCGACCTTAGTCGTCGCCGTCACCGGATATAGAGAGCTTCGTGGCTGCAAAGTCAGACTCGTGCCCGCAGCGTTACCGCTCTGCGTCGCTTCCGCATCCTTCGTTCCGGCCGGTTCCGCATCCTTCGTTCCGGCTGGTTCCGCCGATTGGGCAGCCGCTGAGTCCGTGTCTTTGTTCTGGTCATTCTGCTGCTGTCCGGCCTGATCGGTCTTCTCCTCCGCACGTCCGATATAAGGGTAGACGACACTGAATGCCAGCATGATAACAATGCTCAGTGTACCGATTACTTTGTGCTTCTTTTTCATGCTTACCTCCTACATGCGGAATTTCATTTCTTTAATCAGGTCAACAACAAAATTGATCAGCTGATTAATCAGTCCGTACATGAGGATGCCGATAAACCATATGATCGCCATGCCGAGAAGGCTGATGAGCGTTATCCAGATCAACTTGCCGAGTTCAAAGTCATGAATGATTTTCACCTTCACGATCAGAAGCCATCCCATCCAGCAGAAGGTTAACATCGTCAGGGAGCTGTATAGGGATTGCTCGCTGAACGAAAGAAGATTCGTCAGCAGTGCGATCGGAACGATGAACAGCATATAAGGTACCATTGCGAATACGCTGCCGATAAATACCTCTTTAAATTTCCCTTCGCCGTCCATGATCGCGCTGACTCCCCAATTGGAGATGCACCAGGTCAGCCACGGCACGACGATCCATATGAACTCATGGATATAAGAAATTTCATACGGCTCTCGCGTCTGAAACGTATAGCTGGTCGCAAGTATGGAGAGCATTCTTGCGGCATAGACGAGAAGGATCAGAACAATTCCCTGAGACCACTTGAGCCGTCCCGGCTCTTGAATGTCGTGGTAAAAATCATAGGGATGGGCGAGAACCTGCTTCATCATGCGAATCGTATTCATTTTAGCTCCCCTCCCCTTACAACGGGCGGTTTACCGAATCTCGGTTCCCATAGCTTTCGCTTGGCCAGCCGGATACTCCATGGAAGCAAGAATCTGAAGATCAGTATCAGAAGAATAATGCCGCCCAAGATTTGGGCGAAGTGATCCCTTGCGTACTGCTTCCGGTATTCGCGGAACGCGTCCGAATAATCGTTTTTGGAACGGGCCAGACTGAAGTACTCCATTGCCTCTTGATAACGGTCCGACTTATATAACGATTTGCCGATTGCAAGATAGGCCATATCGAAATTGGCATTCATATCAAGGACTTCCTTCCACAGCGATTCCGCCTCCGCGTACCTTCCGTCGACGTACAGGTTGGAAGCTTGGTGAACCAGATCGGCAAAAGGCGTCGTACGAAAGCGGTCGATCCGGTTGCGCCCTTTATCCACGACATACAACATGCCGTCTGAGGTTTGATCGATACTGGCAGGCGTTGTGAACAAACCGTCCTGATCTCCGTTGCCGCCGAAAGCGAACAGCAAATTGCCCAGCTTATCGTATTGGAACACTTTGCTTGTCTGCAAATCGAGCGCGCTGATCAGACCGTCTTTGTTGACGGTAACATCGACAAATTGGGTTGTTTCAAAAGGTCCGATATCAAACCTGTCGCCGTAATTTTTGCTTCCGGGAAGTGTATCCACGCCTACGGGCGACAATCGTTTAATCTGATTGTCGTTCACTCCGAGCGTCGTCGTATAAACAAAGCCGTCCTGATCCTGGTCCATATTCGAGAAAGCCAGAGCTTTGACGGCGGATAACTGCTGCTTCTGCTCATCAGTGGCGACGAGCTTCACAAATAACCGATTCCAGCTGAATTCGACATGGTTGGCTCCGTAAAAGCCTTTAAACTCGCCCTTCTGGTTGATTTGCATAAGCCCCTGCGTGTTCCCGTCGCTCACGACAAACATATAATCACGCTTGTCCAGTATTACTTTGGACGGGGAGTATTGAAAGTCCTTGCCGAGAAGCGGGCTGCTTGGCGCCTTCAATTCCCTTACAAATTTTCCGGTCTTATCGAATATGGCGATGCGTTGATTCTTTGTGTCCGCAACGTAGACGGTGCCGTCTTTCTTGACGTATACGCCTTTCGGCTCCGAGAGCATGCCCGGGCCCTCGTCTGCGCCGATGACATCGATCACTTTATGCGTCCTGCTGTCCATATGAATGACACGGCTGTTCCCGGTATCCACAAGGTATAGGGTATCGTCATCCGCGATGAATATATCTTCGGGCGTGTTGAACGTCCCGGTCGGCATATCCGTACCGTCAATCGAATCGACATAAACGTATCCGTTAATGGAGCGTACGTCCTGGCCAAGTTTGTTCCAGGTATACCCTTCATAAGGAATCTCGGCCCGTGTATGCGCCGGCAGAAGAAGCATGAGCAGAGCGAGCATGCATACGGAGGCATTAGCCTTTATAAGAAAACGCTTCAAAATGGTTCACCCCCTACTCTTTCAGTCCCGAGTGGGCCATCGTCTGCAGCACCATCCGCTGTGTAATGACAAATACGATAATGGTCGGAATGATCATCAGGAAGCTCGCTGCCGCCAATGTGCCAACCCGTGCAATGACCCCTGCGCCGCCGCTGATTGTCTGAATCGCAAGCGGCAGTGATTTCATATCCTCGTGCGTGGTATACACCATCGCGGGATAGGGATCGTTCCACGCCTGAATGAAGCTGAACAAGGCGAAAGTCGAGATTGCCGGCTTCAACATGGGCATGATCACCGTGAAGAAAACTTTCCATTCCGAAGCCCCGTCCATACGGGCGGCTTCGAGCAGGGCATCCGGAATTTGCCTCAGAAACTGCGTCATCAGAAACATGCCGATCGGAGCGGCCAGATAAGGCAGGATCATTGCAAAATAGGTGTTCATGAGTCCGATCTTGCTGATAATCAAATACTGCGGAATTTGCAGAACCATCGGCGAGAACATTAAAGCCGTTACCACCATGCTGAAAATCCATTTCTTAAAGGGCATTTCGTGCTTGGCAAGCGGATAAGCCGCCATCGCGGAAATCAGAACCCCAAAGATCACGATGCCGAGTGTTACAACGACGCTGTTGAAAATATACCTCGAAAACGGAACAAAGGACGTTCCAGTAATAAGCAGCAAATCGCGAAAGTTAATGAGCGTCGGATTGACCACAAAAAAACGGGGCGGGAATAGAAACAGCTCGCTTACCGGCTTTATTGCGGTCGAAGCCATGTAGACCAAAGGAGCAAGCATGACAAGTCCCAATACCGTCAAAAACGTGTACAGGGATACGTCTCCCCAATCTACCCTTCTTCCTTTTACCATGCCAGCCATCCGTTAATCCCTCCCGAGCCATTTGAAAATAAGACGGTTCAATCCGAGCATAAGGCAAAACAGTACGACGGCGATCGCGGAAGCATAGCCCATTTCGAACCGGATAAAGGCGTAATCGAAAAGATGGGCGAGAATCGTATGACCGGCGTACAGCGGACTTGGCAAGCCGACCAGCTGCACGCTGACGTCAAACACCTGCAGCGAGAAGACGACCTGCATAACCGCGCCGAACAGCAGCTGCGGCTTTACGGAAGGGATGGTGATGAATATCAGCTGCTGCCAGCGGTATTTGATCCCGTCTATCGAACCGGCTTCGTACAGGTCTTTGGGCACATTCTGCAGTCCGGCAAGGAAGGCGAGAAAACCGACGCCCATGCTCATCCAGAGCGATACAATAATGATGACCGGCACGATCGAATGAATGTTTTGCAAAAACAAGTACGGTTCATCCAGAATGCCGAGCTTCATCAAATAATGATTGAGCAGCCCTTTGCGGTCCCCCGCGAACAGATACAACCACACGACTGACATCGCTACGGCACTTGTTATCGAAGGCGTATAGAAGCAAAGCGTATAGAAAAACCGGTATTTAACCGGAATCTGGCTGATCAGCCATGCGAGCAGAAAAGCAAGCACATAGCCGAGGGGACCGGTGATAAACGCGAATTTCAGCGTAATGCCGATCGCCTTAAGAAAGATGTCGTCGTCGACGAACAATAATTTGTAGTTCGACAAACCGATAAACCGCGGCGCCTCAAGAATGTTGTAGTAGGTGAAGCTAAGCGCGACCGAAGTGAGTATCGGTATAATCGTAAACAACGTGAACAAGATGAGGAACGGGGCAAGGAAGTAGTAGGAAACCCTGTTCCGTTTGATGTCGATCCACAGCTTGGCCATTTTCCCCACTTCGAGAGCACGTGCCGGCTGCTGCTTCACAACAACTGCGCTGCTATGGTCACTCATCGCTTGCCACCTCCTTTTTACCCTCTTGATTGTTTGCCGTCGTTTTTTCATCCAATCCGAATTCTTCCCGCTTCTTGCGAAGCTCCTTGTCGATTTCCTTGACACCGCTCTCGACAGCTTCACGCGGAATTTTTCCGTTCAGGACGATTTCGTTCCACATATTGGCGATATATCGCGTCGTATAATAGCCCCCGAGCACGACCTCACGCTCTTGGAACCACTCCCATTGCTTCATAATCGCATCAAGATCGGATTTATTCCAAGGCAATCGTTTGAGCGCTTCGATGTTTGCGGTGTTCCAACGCGCTTCCACGCCCAGAAGCGACTCCAGCTCGGAACCGAACCTTTCCTGAGAATCGGCGCTGGTCCACCATTTCAGAAACTTCCACGCTTGATCCTGCTTCTTGGAGCTCTTGAAAATAATCCCCGTTTGAGCAAGCCCGCCTGTGGAACGGTTGATTTGCCCGTCGGACTGCTTGATACCCGGCATTGGCTGCATTCCCCACCATCCGGTTAATTCGGGAGCTGCGGTTGACAGCAAAATATAGGTCGAATAATCCGCCACGCCGATCGGCATCTCTCCCGAGCGGAACCGGTTGTAGAAATCGGCTTGCTTCTGGATTTTATAGTTTGTAAATAATCCGGTCCACATTTTCATCGCTTCCATCGATTCAGGCGAATCCAGGTCGGACAGCTTCCCATTTCCCTTGTAAAAGCTGCCGCCTTGCTGGAACAGGAAGGGAGCGAATTCATTGATCGCCATATTCGGATTATTGGGCGCGTGCGGGTAATAGAAATCCATTCCGTTCTGCTGCAGCAGCGGAATCAAATCCATAACATCCTGCCACGTCTGAGGAATTTTATCCTCCGTGATCCCAAGCTGTTCCATAATATCTTTCCGGTAGAAAAGCATGTAGAAGTTCTGATTCTCCGGCAGAGCATAATCGCCGCCGTTATACTTGTACGGGATAAGTGCTCCCGGCCTGAACCGATCGGCAACCTCTTGGTAATCAGGGAAATTCTTCAAGTTTACAAGCGCGTTCCGTACCGCGAAATCGATCGGCACTTCGCCTTCCACACCAAGTGCGGCATCCGGAGCCAGTCCCGCCGTATTGGCAAGCAGCAATGTCTGCATTTGTCCCGCAGGAACGACATTCACATTAACTTTAATTCCCGTTTCAGGAGTAAAATCTTCATCGATCATCTGTTTGATGATGTCAACCCAGTCTCTTCCACGGGCAACCCAAACATCGAGAACCTCTTCATCGGCATAGACGTTCCCGACACCGCTGTAGTTCTTCGTGAAGGAATGCGCCAGATCATAGAGACTTGTCCCCGCCCTCACATACCAAGGCGCATGAGCAGGGGGCCACGATTGCTCAGAGGACTGGATGATCAAATAATCAAGCACTAAACTCTGCTTGCTTAAACCGTTGACCCATATACCTAGAGCCGATTGAAGATCGGTCAACGACGTCATTCTGGCGGGAATAGTCGTCGTGTCCGCTGCCATGCTTAATATTTTGTCGCGCCCTTCATACAGCGAGCTCACTTCGGAGCTGCCTTTGGGAACTCCTAGGTCATACAGCTTATGGATCGCACCGTCCAAATCCTGCGCCAGAACATGGAGTCTCGGAACCAGATTCGTAATGTTCTTCTCCAGCTTCCAATCCGCGTTCGGATCCGGGTTCGTCCCGGTAATTTGCAGAATTTCACGGCTGAGCAGCGATATCTTATGCGCAGCATCCGTTATCGATTCCAGAATCGGTCCGAGCGACCCGATCTGTACTTCCATGCGCAGGGTATGTTTGCCTTTTTCCAAATAAAATAAGTAAGGCTTATCGTCGCCCAGTTTTTTAATTTGCCATTCCGGCTTGTAAGGAAACAGCACTTCGTTCATTTCTTTAAACGGGATTTTTCCATCAATCATCACCGTCCGCTGAACTGGAATGCCGTTCAGGAACCACTGTCCGAAACGCATGCCGATCCGGTATAGGCCGCTTTCCGGAACCTCGAACTCCCACTGGGCCCACTGACCCCCGTTGCGCCAGCCTGGACCGCCGAAAGCGTTAAGGGCCGAGGCGTCTTTATTGAATGGCTCGGTGATCGGCTCGCGGTCTTCAACCCGCTTAAGCGTCGGGTCCGAGCGCAGAGCCGCCGTTTCCGCCTGAATTTTGATCACTTTGTCAGCGGCTTCCGTGTAGCCCTTCTCTTTGTACTCCTTTTCAACTTCCGCATAGGAAGGCAGATGAACTGGAGAAAATACGGACAGCTCGCCTATAGCTGCCGGTTCGCGAATCACATTAATCCGCACAGTATGCTTCCCTTTCGTCATGAAGAAACGAAACGGTTCGCCGACCTTTCCTTCCGAATCCCGAAAATCTCTATATTGCCATCCGTTAACTTCCTTCCTGCTCGGATTGAATTCGTTACCCTGGTTGTCAAACCAGGTTTTGCCGGACTCGCGCCACATCCGCCCGAATTCGATCTTTTTAGCCTGAAAGAATGGATATTCGCCGTCAATTTGCACACTTCTCACGATGGAAGACCTTTTGCCCGGCAACGTATAATAGCTCATTCCCATCTGGTAGTATCCGTCCTGCGGAACTTCGATGGTATAGTCTGCCCAGCTGTCTTCGTCAATTAATGCCAAAGTTGAACCTGCTTGGCCTTCAAGACCTGATTCGATGCGCGTTCCCGTCTTGCTGACTGCGGAATAATCAGTGGAGCGGACCGAAAGCTTAAATCCCTCGGTATCTTTGACACCCTCATCGTTATGCGCTTTATAATAATCGAAGTAAGAAGGCTCGAGCTTGCTTTGGATGTCATCGTCAGCCAGAATCGATTTCATGTCTACATCCTTGTACTTGGGAATACTGGCCATAACCGTATCGTCGAAGCCCCTGGATTGGTTCCACAACGTCAGCGATATCGTTAAAACAAGTACAACGATGATGCTTACCGTGTACTTGCGCATGAATCTTAGCACGAGGAAGTACCCCCTATCTTAATTACCGGCTTTGAATAATCATTCGCCCCCTTGGAAGGGGGCGAATTGAAATGACGGATATTTATTTAGCCATCTCTTTTCTCAATTTTTCGATATCAGGCTTCAGCTTGTTCTCGATATTTTCCTGGATTTCCTGGAGGATTGCTTTGGAGTCAAGGTTTTTCTTGATTGCTTTCTGCACGCCTTCCAGCCAGATCGGCCAAGCTTTGCCGTCAAGCGGATTCAATGTTCTGCTCGGAATATTGGCTTCAAGTTCCTGATACAGCTTGTAGTCTTCTTGCCCGCCAAGGTATTCATTCTTGTGGCCGATATACCAATCGAGGTTCTGGATATTCTTCCAACCCGGCTGGATCGAATATTTCGTCCAAATTTTCCAGGCATCTTCCGATCTCGTAGCCCATTCCATGAATGCCCAAGCTGCTTGTTTGTTTTTGCTTTGCGACGGCATTACGAAGCTGGATCCGCCCATACCTACTGCAAGTCCGAACGGCATTTTCGCCGCTCTCCATTTGCCTTTCAAGTCAGGGAACGTTTTTTCGAGCTCGCGCGCTCCCCACGAACCGATGACCGTTCCTGTCAGCTCGCCTTTCTTAACCATTTGTTTCCCTTTATCGCTGCCCCAGCCTTCATAAGGAGCCCACTTGAGCTGCTCCCCGCGTTTGGTGACATCGAGCAGCTGAGCAAGATTTTCATTATTGCGTAGCCAGCTCAAATCATTGCCGAAATAGCCGATAGCGTCGCCGCCCCAGTGTACAGGTCCGTCTCCCCACTCCATGAAGTATTTACCGTCCGCTTTTAGCGTCTGAGCTACGGTCAGCACGTTCTCGGGGTCTTGCAAATATTCGCCCAATTCTTCCGGATCGCTTGGAAGTCCAAGCTGCTCATAAATATCGGCGCGGTAGTAAAGCACACCAGGCGTTACGTCCCACGGCATACCGAGCAGTTTGGTTCCGTCAACGGATTTCCAGCGGTTCCAGTTATATTCCGATACATCATTTTGAAATCTTCCCGCATCGTATGGCTGCTGAAGCAGATCCTCCAGGACTCCGCCGGTTACATATCTCGGGAACTGACCCTGTTCGATGATGGCAAGATCCGGAGCGCCTGTGCCGGCTGCCAGTGTCGTTGCGAGCTTATCATGCACCGCCCAGCCCATATCAACCACTTTTACTTTAATATTTGGAAATTGTTTATTGAACTCATCGCCGACTTCTTTAAGCTGCGATACGAACGTCCATATGGTAACTTCACCGGTAGCATTGCTGGCTGCAAATTCAACTTTTGCGTCCTCAACCGGAGCGTTTGCCGGGGAATTTCCTTCGGTTTTATTTTCGGTCGTTTCTGCCGCATTCGCCGGTTTATCAGCCTCAGGCGTATTCGCAGTTTTGCTGCCGCTTCCGCTTGCACAGCCGGAAATAACCAAAACTAATGCGAGAAGAAGCGTAATTGTAATGCTTAACGGTTTTTTCATGTTAACCCTCCTATATTGTCTGTTCATTTCGCAAGTCTTGAGAATGCTGCTGATTAAATCTTCATAGCCCACCTCCTTTACCTCATTCACTACATGGGTTATCATGTAATGAATACGCTTCCACAAACGATTTAAAAATTGTCTCGATTCACTGCGCGATCAACAGATAAAACGTAAGTACCATTTATATTAATTAATTTATTTATGTGTTAATAATAATGACAACGCTTCAATTCGTCAATAACCAGTTTTATACTCAATCTATTTTTTTTATATCGATCCGTACTGCTTCTCCTTCTTTCCTTGTTTTGGTAAAGAAGAAATAGCTCCTAAGCCCCAAATTATAGGGATATTCAAATAGCTGTCGACTGATGTCGCTTTCTTGAAATCGGTTTCATTAACAAGGTGCCCCCGATAATCCGCCGCGTGGATCCCGTGATCCTCACCTTCATGTAAGCCCTTTCAAATTGTTAGTTACGGTAATAGTTAAAGTTTAACTTATATATGAATCATTAACACTTACGCTACCCTTTAAGTGCCTAATTGTCAATAAAAACATGAATCACTATTCCTTTCTTGACACTATGGTTCTTGTGGTGTTCTATTAAATCATGTATATTACTGTTATAAACGTTTTTATTAATAACATTATTGTTAATAAATTTATACGGAGGAATCTGTTTGAAAATCGATTTGAGCATAGACAACCTGGCCGTATTCGAAGCGCTGTCCAGCAACGTTCGAATACAGATCATCCATCTGCTTTCACAGAAATCCATGAATATCCGGGAGCTGGCCGAAGCATTGAATCTAAGCAGCGCTATCATGACCATGCACGTTAAGAAGCTTGAGAAGGCCGACATTATCCGATCAGAGATGACGCCGGGCAAAGGCGGGGCCGCGCAAAAGGTGTGCTCGCTTAATATCGATCATCTGGAGATCGCATTTCCGATAAAGGATCATGTTCAACGCGAGCTCAGGAGAACCGATGTATCGATCGGCCACTTTACGGATCTGCTCATCAAACCAACATGCGGAATTTGCACCCGCGAGAAAATTATCGGCATTTTTGACGACCCCCGGTACTTTCTCTCTCCGGAGAGGCTGGATGCAAAAATCCTTTGGTTCGGCGAAGGCTTTGTCGAGTACAAACTCCCCAACTTTATAATGACGAGCGAAATACCGGAAGAGCTCGAGATTTCAATGGAAATCTCATCGGAAGCCCCGAATACGAACAACAACTGGCCATCCGACATAACCTTCTTCTTTAACGACATCAATATCGGCATGTGGACAAGCCCAGGCGATTTCGGGGGGAAAGGCAGGCTGAACCCTGCATGGTGGCTGGACGACGTGAACCAGTATGGTCTATTGAAACGGTTGATTATCAGAAAAGACGGCACGTTTATGGATGGTTTGAAAATCTCCGAGGTAACGCTCGATCAGATTGATATTCGTAACAGCCAGTGGACCTTCCGGATCTCGGTACTTGACGATGCCGAGCATGTTGGCGGAGTCACCTTATTCGGCTCCGGCTTCGGCAACTACAATCAGGATCTCGTATTCAAGCTGTATTACACGAAGGCGGAAAAATAAGCCGTCTTAACTGAATAGGGCGTTCCGCATGCAGACGATATGCAAGCGGAACGCCCTTCTTGTTCGATATTAATTCAATTATCCCGCAATTACCTCAAGCACGGTAACGGACATCGGTGAAAGCTGCGCGCGGATGCTTGAGCCTTCTAGTGAAAACGCTTTGAACTCAGACGGGCTGACGGCGTCAGGCCGTTCAAAAGTATTATGGGCATTCGTCGCTTGAGAAGACAGCTCCGTCCCTGTAACTGTCGTTTTCTGTCCGGCCAGTCCGCGCAGATCGATTTGAACGTCCGCTCCGGACTCATGGCTCAAATTACACAGGCTGATATGAATCCTGCCTTCGCTATCCTTGGATGCGGACACAGAAACCTGTGGAATCCGGTTCCCGTCGTGCTCATAATCGGCGACGACCCAATCCGTACTGAGAAGTTCAGCATCCTGATGCACCTTATACATGTCGAACACATGATAAGTTGGCGTAAGAATCATTTTCTCCCCTTCGGTCAGGATGACGGACTGCAGCACATTAATGACTTGCGCAATGTTCGCCATTTGAACACGGTCGCAATGCTGATGGAAAATATTAAGCGTAATTCCCGCTACCAGAGCATCGCGGATCGTGTTCTGCTGATACAAAAACCCGGGATTGGTGCCCGGCTCCGCATCGAACCACGTTCCCCATTCATCCACGATAAGACCAACCCTTTTGTTCGGATCGTACTTGTCCATAATCGTCGAATGCTTCGAAATCAGTTCATCCATCCATAGAGCCTTCTTCAATGTCCCAAACCATTCGTTGTCGGTAAAATCGGTAGAAGAGCCTTTATTCGACCAGTCGCCGGGAATGGTATAATAATGCAGGCTGATGGAATCCATAAACCTGTGCGCTTCACGCATTACCGTTTCCATCCACCCGTAATCGTCGACGTTCGGTCCGCATGCGATCTTATGAATCCGGTTATCACCGTAATTGCGTACGTAAGTCTGAAAGCGCCGGTACAGATCCGCATAATACTCCGGACGCATGTTGCCTCCGCAGCCCCAGTTTTCATTGCCGACGCCAAAATATTTAACGCTCCACGGCTTTTCGCGACCGTTCTTTTGCCGCCATTCGGCCATTGGGGAAACGCCGTCAAATGTCATATATTCGACCCATTCCGACATCTCCTGCACAGTACCGCTGCCGACATTACCGGAAATGTAAGGCTCACACTCAAGCATTTCGCAGAGCATCAGAAACTCATGCGTACCGAAATGATTATTTTCAACGACGCCGCCCCAATGCGTGTTGATCATCCGCTTTCGTTCTTCCCTCGGTCCGACTCCGTCCTTCCAATGATATTCATCGGCGAAGCAGCCGCCCGGCCATCTGAGAACCGGAATTTTAATTTTTTTAAGCGCGTCCACCACATCGTTGCGGATGCCGTTCGTGTTCGGGATAGGTGAATCTTCTCCGACCCAAATTCCTTCATAAATGCAGCGGCCCAAATGTTCGGAGAAATGACCGTAAATGTTGCGGTTGATCTTCCCTTTTGCGATATCCGCATTAATCGTAACACGATTTGCCATTCTTAAAGCCCTCGCTCTCCTGATTAGAAATTAATAGATTCATTCAATACATAATACTAATATTAAATAATAGGCGCTCCAATTCAACCCGTCAATACTTTATGGAAAATAGAATCCAACATAAAAGAAGCACCGACTCTAAAGGCCGGTGCTTCTTATGTAATTCTCAATCTATAGGAAAATGGCAGGCCACCTGCCTGTCCTCTCCCGCCTCCTGCAGAATGGGTTCCTCCCGCCGGCAGCGTTCTTGAGCGGCCGGACACCGGGGGTGGAAACGGCAGCCTGAAGGCGGGTTGGCAGGGGACGGAACATCCCCCTGCAGGATGATCCTCTCCCGTTTATGGTGAGGCGTCGGCCTGGGAATTGCCGACAGCAGCGCTGCCGTATAATGATGCAGGGGCCGGGCAAACAATTCTTCGGTGCGCGCGACCTCCACCAGCTTGCCCAGATACATGACGCCGACGCGGTCGGAAATATGCCGCACCACATTTAAGCCGTGTGCAATGAAGAGGTAAGTTAAACCGAGCTCCTTCTGCAGCTTCACAAGAAGATTCAAAACCTGCGATTGGACGGATACATCAAGTGCCGATACCGCCTCATCGGCCACGATAAACTTGGGGTTCAATGCGATTGCACGGGCGATGCCTATGCGTTGACGCTGCCCTCCGGAGAACTCATGAGGGTAACGGTTGCGCCTGGTGGCGTCCAAGCCTACAAGCTCCATCAGTTCAACGACCCGATTATCCAGTTCCTTCGCAGATATGTGCCGGTGGATACGAAGCGGTTCCCCGATGATATCCCGAACAAGAAAGCGCGGATTCAAGGAACCGAAGGGATCCTGAAAGATAATCTGCATCTCCTGCCGCAAGCCGCGGAGCTCCTGTGCCTTTAACTCCTGTATGTTCCGTCCCTCAAAAAAGATATTCCCTCCGGTTGCATTATGCAGCCGGAGCATCACTCTTCCAAGCGTTGACTTCCCGCAGCCGGATTCCCCGACCAAGCCGAACGTTTCCCCTTTGGTGATACTGAAGGAAACATCGTCTACCGCCTTCACATGGCCTACGACGCGATTAAGCAGCCCTGTTCTAATAGGAAAATACTTCTTCACATGATGAATTTCGACAAGCTGCTCTCCGGTCATTTACGCTTCACCCCTGTTCCGCTAACGTATGCCATGCTTCCTCTTTCCCGTTTACCCACCGGAGCGGCCTCCTCGTACAGCCAGCAAGCTCCCTGATGATCAGGTCTAAGTTCGACTAAGGCGGGTTCCTCATGCACGCACCTCTCGAAGGCATTCGGACATCGGGGATGGAATCTGCATCCCGACGGCAAATGCTTGATGCTTGGAATATTTCCTTGAATCGTGTACAATTCTCCCCCGCGTTCCCCTTCCAAGCCGGGAATGGACTGCAGAAGCCCCCTCGTATAAGGGTGCATCGGCTGATCAAATATCTCCTCGACCGTTCCCTCCTCGACAATGGTTCCTGCATACATGATCGCAATTCGGTCTGCCATCCCCGCGGCAACCCCCATATCATGCGTGATAAGCAGAATGGACATGCCCAGCTCTCGCTTTAAACGCTGCAGAAGGTCCAATATTTGGGCCTGAACGGTAACATCAAGCGCAGTCGTCGGTTCGTCGGCAATGAGAAGCTCCGGACTGCATGCCAGCGCAATCGCGATGACCACGCGCTGACACATGCCCCCCGACATCTCATGGGGATACTGCCTGGCACGTATTTCCGGGGCAGGTATACCGACCAAGTGCAGCATCTCAATCGCTTTCATCCAGGCTTCTTCGTTGTTCACATTCTGATGCAGCCTCACGCTTTCCGCGATCTGCTCGCCAACCGTAAACACAGGGTTCAGGGCGGACATCGGATCTTGAAATATCATTGCTATTTTATTGCCGCGGATGCGTTTCATTTCTTCCTGGTTCTTAAGGGCCAGATCTTCCCCTTGAAACACGATGCTGCCGTCAAGAATCATTCCCCCGGCATAGTCGATCAGCCGCATAACCGAAAGAGACGTTACGCTCTTACCGCTTCCGGATTCGCCGACAAGGCACAGAGTCTGACCTTTCTCCAGGGAGACCGTTACCCGGTCGGTCGCTTTGACGATCCCATCCTCCGTGACGAAGCCGGCTGTTAAGTTCCGGATTTCGAGTAGTCTTTCCGCCATTGGTCCAGCCTCCTCCGGGAAATCGTTATCTTCTTACGCGGGTCCAAAGCATCCCGAATGCCGTCGCCTATAAAGTTTACGGCCAGAACTACAATCAGTATGCATGAACCGGGATAAAGCGCCTGGAGAGGATCGATCAGCATAAATTCCTGCGCATTGCTGAGCATAAGGCCCCAGCTCGTCTGCGGTGCTTGTATGCCTAATCCGAGATAAGAAAGCGCGGATTCGCTGAGGATCGCGCCGCCTACCATCAATGTGGCGTTAACAATGATCGGAAAGCTTGCATTGCGCAGAAGATGCCTGAATATGATCCCCCAGCTTGAGACCCCAATCGCTTTGGCGGCCTCCACATACTGCATTTCCCTAAGCTGCAGGAAAGTTCCGCGCACAAGTCGGGCAACGCTCATCCAGCCGGTGAAGGCAAGAATCAAGATCATATAGCTGAACTTGGAGCCAAAAATCGCCAGGATCAGAATGTTAAGAAACAGTAGCGGAACCGAGTTCATGACATCGACAAGTCGCATGAGAATGGTATCGACCCAGCCTCCAAAATACCCCGAGACCGCGCCGATCAACGTCCCGATCACGACCGCCACGATCGCCACAGTGAAGCCGATCAGGAGCGATACCTGACTGCTCGATAACAGCCGCGCGAAAATATCTCTTCCGAGCTCGTCCGTTCCCAGCAAATGATTTCCCGTCCCAGCCGGCAGGTTCGCGCTCATCAGATCAATCTTGGTCGGGTCGTACATAACTTTCCAAGAAAATACCGTTGCGCACCATGCAAATACAGCCGCTACTATAAATATAAGCAGGACGATAAGCCCGCCCATGGCATAAGGATTACGGCGGAACTTCTTCCATACCGTTCTCCATGGTCCTTCGGGACTCATAGCAAGAATGTCAGCAGGACTTTCGATTCGGGATTCTTGCAGCTTTAAATCACTCATGCCGATACCCCTCCTTTTCGCCCCAGCTGTACGCGCGGATCGACTAATGCATAAAGAATATCAGCTAACAGATTCCCGACGATGACCATAACCGCCGTAATCATGGTAATGGCCATAAGCACCGAATACTCACGGGCCACCGCCATTTCCACAAATAGCCGTCCCATTCCCGGCCAGTTAAAGACATTTTCCGTAAGCGCCGCTCCTGCTACCAGGATCGGCAGATCCAAGCCGAGAATCGTAATAATCGGAATAAGCGCATTCCGCAGAGCATGATGGAATATGACCTTATTCTCGCGGACCCCTTTGGCCCGGGCGGTGCGGATATAATCCTGTTCGAGCACCTCAAGCATACTTGAACGCGAATATTTCACATATGCGGCGAGAAATCCGAGCGTAAGCACGGTAACAGGAAGGATTAGATGATAAATCAGATCCCCGATATTCCCTTCTTTCCCCATTGTCCACATATCGGATAGTGGCAGAAGGTCCAGCTTCAACGCGAAAAGCTCCTGTAAAATAATGCCGAACCAAAAGACCGGCATAGCAAACCCGATGTATGAAATAAGAGATGCGGTCTGGTCGGATAAGCCGTATTCTCTAGTACTGTTGTAGATTCCCCAAGGTATGGCGATCATTAAGGAAAGGAACCAGGATACCCCCATGAGAACAATCGTATTGCCTACCGTAGGCCATAAGATTTCCCCTACCGGAATATGGTTCTTGAACGTGTAGCCCAAATCTCCTCTCAATAGATCGCCAAGCCAGTTGATATATTGAATCGGGACCGGCCGGTCAAGACCAAGATTGTGCGCCTGCACCTTAGCCGCTTCCGGCGATAAACCCGGAGACAGAAAAATTTGCGTAGGGCCGCCAGGCGCCGCATGGATAAGTGCAAACGTAAGGAGCGTAATAAGGAACAGCACCAATACGGATTGAAGAATACGGCGGATAAGATACTCGGTCATCGCTTGTCCTCCCTAACCATTTAAGGGAAAGGATCCGAAGATCCCTCCCCTTAAAATTGGTTTTTTTCTAGTAGTATCCGATTACTCTACCCACCAGTTAATAATATGGAAGAAGTATCCATAGGCCAGTGAAGGTTCGGGCCTGTCATCTTCCTTATAATGTATTTTAGTGCTAATGCCTTCCGGAAGTCCGTATTGGTATAAAAAAACATAAGGCAGATTAGTCGAAATTTCCTTGCCTATTTGTTTGTAAATTTCTTTCCGTTTAGTTTGATCTGTGGTCGAGTATCCTTCCACCCACAACTTATCCAAGGTTTCGTTCTTGTACCATCCCATGTTCTGCCCGTTAGGAGGGAAGTATTTGGAGGAGAATATGCTCTCCGCATCGGGATCCGGGTTAGAGAGCGACCAAGACAATAGAATGGCCTGGAATTTACCCGGATTCAGATTCTGGTCGACCCAAGACGAGAAATCGATTCCTTTGGGCGTCACTTCGATTCCGACATCCTTCAAGTTGGACTGAATGACCGAAGCCACCTGTTCGCGGCGGCTGTTGCCCGAATTATACTGCAGCTCGAAGGAGAAGCGGTGTCCGTCCTTCTCCAATATACCGTCGGAACCGGCTTTCCATCCGTCTTCCGCCAGAAGCTGCTTTGCTTTTTCCGCATCGTAATTATAGTTAACCGCCGCATCTCCTGGGTCCGCCCAGCTTCCAGGCAGGAACGGCGCGTTCATCAACTTGCCGGTTCCTTTAAGAATGTTGTCGACCATGCCTTGGCGGTTAAGCGCATATGCGATCGCTTGCCTCGTCTTCTCCCCGGTGAATGGGGTTGCCTTATCCTTGAAGTTCTTCGGATCGAAGTTGAAGGCCATATACTCGTACTGCGGTCCCGGCTCCAAAATAACGTTTAAGCCGTCCTTCTTCTTCACCGCGTCCACCTGGGTGACCGGAATCGCTTGCGTGAGGTCGACGTCTCCTTTCATAAGCGCCTGAACCTCGGTATTCTGGTCGGCATAGATTTTATAAACTACTTTCTGAATATGCGGCTTTTGTCCCCAATAACTCGGATCCGCATCGAAGGTCAGATACTGCTTCTGCTTCCACTCGGTCCATTTCCACGGGCCGTTTGTAACGGTTTTCGCAGGATCCTTGCCGTAGGCATCGTTTTGCAGGTCTTTAGGTTTGACATCTTTAAGAATGTGATAAGGGACAAGCGGAGAGAAGAGTGAATATTGAAAAGGCGCATACACCTGCTTCAGCTTGAACTGAACGGTATGATCGTCAATTTTCTCGATTTTTTCCACCTTGTCAAATGAGCTGATTCCAGGGGAACCGACATCCTTATTGCGTATCGAATCATACGTAAAGACCACGTCGTCGGCCGTAACGGGCTGCCCGTCACTCCATTTTGGCGTTGTTTTCAATTTAACGGTATACGTTTTGCTGTCCTCGGAAATTTGCGGCATCTCGGCCGCTAGCGACCAAGGCTCGACAGTTACATTGCCTTGCCGGTCAAGGTCATACAGGTTTGCAAACAGGAAATTCGCAGCGTCGCCTGAAGCGGTATCCTGGAGAAACAGCGGATTTACCGTTACGATATCGGAGAAGCTGCTAAATGTAAGAGTTCCACCGTCCTTCGGTTGATCCGATGCTGTCTCGGTTGGCGTCGTGCCTGTTTCAGGCTTGGTCGTTGTAGTTCCCGGCTCTGTGGTTTCGGTCGTTTTACCGGAATTCGTACACCCAACCAGTAAGACCCCGATAAGCAGCACGATGAGCATTGGTGATATCCATTTTTTAGTATTTCCCATTTTGCACTCCTCCTCTTTATATGTAATGAATATGTAAATAAGATCAAACCCAATTGTACCACTTTTTGCCGGATTAAAAAAATATAATTATCTGAATTTTATAAAATCTTTAAAATATCTCTGTCAAAGTCTTGAAAGATTTCATAGTAAAAAAAGCGCTGACCACCTCAAAGGGTCCGCGCCCTCATAATATGTAACGGTCTATAATATCGGAGAAAGTAGTCTGGTGCACGATTCTTTGAAACGCTGCAGCATGGATCTCGCCTTATAGGCCTCATATGTCAACTCGGTGCAGTGCTGCATATCTTCTTCGAAAATACGTTTAAGCCGAGCTGCCGTGGCCGTATCATAAAGCACCGCATTTACCTCAAAATTGAGCTTGAAGCTCCTTATGTCCACATTTGCCGTCCCTACCGAAGCGACCTTACCATCTACGACGATGGTCTTCGCATGCAGAAAGCCCTTTTCATAAAGGTAGCATTTCATTCCCTCTTCCATTAAATCGCCCAAGTAGGAAAAGGAAGCCAAGTACACCATTTTGTGATCCGGCTTGCTCGGGATCATCATTCGCACCTCGACGCCGGACAGCACCGCCATCTTCAAAGCACCCAACAAACTTTCGTCCGGGATGAAATAGGGGGTCTGGATGCAGATCGATTCTTTAGCCGAGTTCACCATCTTTATAAAGGCGTTCTTGATTTGCTCCAGCTCGTGATTAGGACCGCTGGATACGATCTGGATACCGACATTGCCGGTGCCCTCGATAGTCGGAAAAAAGCTCCGTTCGTTTGCCCCGTCAATCTGATTCGATGATGCCAAATTCCAGTCCAGTAAAAACTGTGCCTGCATTTGCTGAACGGCGCTTCCGGTTATTCGCAAATGAGAATCACGCCAGTACCCGAAACGCCGGTTCAGCCCCAAATATTCGTCCCCTACGTTGAAGCCGCCTATATACCCGATTTTCCCGTCTATAATGGCCAGCTTCCGGTGGTTGCGGTAATTGACCCGATAGTTCAGATAAGGAATTCTCGATGGGAAGAAAGCTGCGACATAGCCGCCCGCTTCCTTAATGGAATCACAAAAACGCTTCGGCAGCTTGTGACTTCCAATATCGTCATACAGGAACCGGACCTGGACCCCCTCCCCGGCTTTCCGGGCGAGCGTCTCGACCAGTTTTTTCCCCAGATTGTCGTTTTCCACGATATAATACATCAGATGAATCGAATCCGTCGCCTGTTCGATGTCTTTAAACAGAGAATCGAATTTGTCGTTTCCATTCGTAAAGATATCGACGGTATTATCCTGAGAATAAAGCGCAAAGCCGCTCGTTAAGTTCATATAAATCATATCCCGGTAATCCGCAATCGCCGCATCGTTGAACGATATATGATTTTGCCGGAAATCCCTGCGCTGGTTTTCAATAAGAGCCGCTATCATTTCCCTGTTGCGTCTTTTTATCTTATACAATTTTTGTTTGCTTAAATTTTGCCCGAATATCAGATAAAGCACAAAACCGACCACCGGCAGAAACAGCAGCACCATAAGCCATGCCCAAGTTACGCCGACGTTGCGTCTCTCGAGAAATATGACCGTGATGGCCAGTACGATGTTTAGAATAGTTACCGTTGTATTCAAATGGAGAAGTATGGTCATATGCCTATGTTCACCTCAGGTCTTCATCGGTACATAAAGATGTATTATTTACCAAAATACCGAATTCCACTCCAGTCAACAATGTTTCTGCCGCAAAAACGACAAAAGGCAAGCCTTCTGTGCGCCTGCCCTTTATCGTTATTAACCCCGAGCCGAGTGTTCATTTCTAAATCCAAGAATTCTTCTCAGCCTATTTGAGCCTGGCAGCTTTGTATGCCTCGACGTATTTGGCCGAGCGTGCCGCGATCAGGTCGAAATTACCCGTCTTCACGGCTTCAGTTGTAAGGTCCGAGCCGATGCCTACTGCAACCGCACCCGCCTTAATCCATTCACCGAGGTTTTCCAGCGTGACGCCGCCGGTAGGCATGATATTTGCCTGCGGAACGGGTCCTTTAATCGCCTTGATCATGGATGGGGAATACAGGTTGCCAGGGAACAGCTTGACGATGTCGACACCAAGCTCCAGCGCCTCCTGGATTTCTTTAACCGTCATTACGCCCGGCATAACAGGAATGCTGTACCTGTTGCACAATGTAACGGTTGCCGGATTAAGCGACGGTCCGACGACAAATTCTGCTCCGCTAAGTATCGCGGCCCGGGCCGTCTCCGGATCGAGCGCCGTGCCAACGCCGATGATCGCAAATTTCGAAGGGTCCTCCGTATCGCTGGAATACGAAGCGGCCAGCCTCTCGATCGCCCGTAGTGCAAAAGGGACTGTCATCGTCACTTCGATAACCTTGATTCCGCCCTCGATACACTGCTTGGCCATCTCAACTACTTCTTCAGGTGATTCGCCTCTAAGCACGGCAACCACACCTTCCGTAGAAATGCGCTGCAGCAGTTTTATCTTCTTCATATTTCCCGCTCCTTTTTCTTTCAACTCTATTAATGATGAATGAATCTCTGTTCTATATCATAGCCGATGAGCGAGTACCGGGCAATCCGCAAACAAAAAACCCCTGCCTTCAGTCGGCAAGGGCATTGGCCTGCTTCTAATATATGCGGTTCTTCCAACCATTCAGCTTTGCAATGGCTTCAACGTAATAATAATCGCCGTAGATGAGGGAGCCGTCGATAAAACTGTTCGCAGGCTTATTACCGGTTCCTCCGACTAGAATCGCCTCGTGCTCAGGCTTATCCCATGTACCATAGTTCTCTGTAAGCGACAGAAGGATGCGTTCTGCGGCTCCGGCATATAAGCGGGCTTCACCTGACGGCACAGCGGCGGCGATCTCGATCAAGCCGGAAGCGGCGATGGCTGCAGCCGAGCTGTCTCTTGGTTCCCCGTCCAATGACTCGACACGGAAATCCCAATAAGGCACACTGTCCTCCGGAAGAGATGCGAGGAAGAAATGGGCGATGCGCTTGGAAACACTCAAGTACCGGATGTCGCCCGTGTTTCGATAAGCATTGGCAAATCCGTGGAGCGCCCATGCGGTTCCCCGGCTCCAAGCAGAGGTGGCAGAGTAGCCCTGACCGCCGAACGCTTCAATAAATTCGCCGGTTTCCGGATCGAACGAGATAATATGATTGACGGACCCGTCTTCACGGATTGCATATTTCAATGTGGTATCCGCATGGCGGACCGCAATATGTTTGTACCTTGGATCCCCGGTTACCCGGCTTGCCCAGAACAGCAGCGAAATGTTCAGCATGCAGTCGATAATCGCCCAACCGTGTTTATCTTCGTTCCATGCACGGATAAAGCTGCCGACCGGATTGAAACGCGCAGCCAGAAAATTAGCCGCTTCGAGACCTCTGCGCAGCCCGTCCTCATCTCCGGTTACCATATGTTTAATTACGGCAGTGGAAAGAAACTGGAAGCCGACATCATGATGCAGCTCGACGGTCGGTTTCACGAACCATTCCTCAAGCACTTCATCCCAATGCCAGGCAGCCTCTTTGTAATGCTCTTTGCCCGTCATGTCGTACATCACCCAAAGAATACCCGGCAAAAAACCGGTCGTCCACCAATCCGTGCCGATATTATCGTAAACGCCGTCCTTACCTGCAAAATGAGGGCATTTATCCCCAATTTGGCCGATCATTCGATCGACTTTCGATTCCAGGCGTTTCATCAGTTCGGTTTTATAAGCAGTATCCACGGTTAGTCCTCCATGTTTCCTTATTTTTGATTCGATTATACATGCATATTCGTCGAAAAAGTTGCGCCCGAATATGTTAAAATGTTGTTACATTGTCTTTAATGGAGGAAACATGGACCTGCTTTTCGAACCTGTATATTTCGATGGAAAGCCTTTGCTGTGGGGAAACAGAACCAGGTCAACCGGTAATTTCGAAGGATTTTACCACTGGCATCAATGCTGCGAAATATTGCTTATTCATGAAGGACAGGGAACCGTCATAGTGAATCAGAACACCTACGAGCTTAAGGACGGTATGCTGTTCTTCTTCCAGCCCTTCGAGCTGCACAAAATTTATGCGAATGTAAGTCCGGATACGCCTTATGAGCGGACTCTTATGCATTTTGATCCTGTCCTCATGGAGTACAATCTTCGGGCATACCCGAACCGCCACAGCTTTTTCAACCTATTGTGGCAGGGACGAACTCACGAACGGGCATATGATTTAGCCGAAAACTTGAAGTTTGCGGCTAACGTCTGCGACATGTACGAGAAAGCCAGAACGCGCGGGAGGGGCGATTCCCAGGAAGAGATCTCGCTTCTTATCTTGCAGCTGTTAACCTATATACAGGCCGCTTGTCCCGAGGGACAAGGTCCGGATATGCCGGGTAACGAACACAGACCGTTCAAGTATTCGGAAACGATTATGAAGTGGCTCGAAGCGCATTATGCCGAAGCGTTCGATTTGGACCAGCTGGCCGACGAGCTGCATTTATCGAAATTTTACGTCTCGCGCGTTTTCCGTCAGGAAACCGGAAGCAGCATCACGGAGTATCTGCAGGCCAGAAGAATCAAGCAGGCTTGCCGGCTTCTGCAAACGACCGATATGCCGGTTGAGCGGGTCGGCTTTGAGGTCGGCTTGCCGAACGTGTCTTATTTCATCCAGCTGTTCAAGAAAGTGGTCGGAGCCACACCGCTCAAATACAGGAACAACAGTTAATCGTTTATGATGCAAGAAGCAAATATTAATGCGATCGTTAATTTTTAAAGTCGGACAGCATTATTATTCAATGAAGAAAACATTATTTCATATCGACCGTAACCATTATTTAGGCTAATCTAGTTAGGTGAAGACAAGGTTCATAATTACCGGGAGGTTCAGAAATGACAGTCAAGATATACGATGCCCCGTCCGGAGCGGTCGGAAGCGGCGACTTTTCCGTTCGGGTCCGTCCCGTTGGAGGTCAGTGGAAAGATTTATTCATCTACAAGGTAAAGGTTGACATGCATAATGTCCGCGAGGCGTCGATGGCGGCATTCGATATGGATGAGAATGTCGAAGTTGAAATTATGTGCGGCTTGAATGTGGAAAACGCAGTTATCCGGCCCTTGTCATTCGAAATTATGCCGGTTGTCAAAGGAACAACAGTCTCGTTCACACTCGATCGTCCCCGTAAGCTGGCAATTGAAATAAACGGCGAACGGTTTCATAATTTGCACCTGTTCGCTAATCCGATTGAGGAAAGCCCTCCGACGCCGGAGGATCCGAATGTGCTTGTCCTAAAGCCGGCGATTCACCGGACCGAGGACATATTGAGGCTTGCCGCCTCACCTCTCACACCTGGCGGCGGCATCCCGGATGTCCTTTATTTTGCTCCGGGAATGCATTATCTGGAGGAGACTGTACTGCGTATTCCATCCGGAAAGACCGTCTATATAGCCGGAGGCGCTGTAGTTGTCGGATCGCTCGTCTGTGAGAACGTACACGACGTGAACATCCGCGGCAGAGGGATATTATATCTGTCCGATTTCCACCGTTTCTCCGCCTTTCGCGGGGTGAGGATCGTATTCTCCACGGGCATCAGCGTTGAAGGCATCACGACGATCGATCCTCCCCACTACAGCATCTATCTCGGGAAATCGCAAAATGTCCGAATCCGCAACTTCAAGTCGTTCAGCACCCGCGGCTGGTCGGATGGTATCGACATGATGGCGTGCTCGGATATCGAAATCGATGATGTTTTCCTGCGGACCTCCGACGACAGCATCGCCATATATGGGACGCGCTGGGACTTTGTCGGCGATGCCCGCAATATCACAGTGAAGAACTCGGTGTTCTGGGCGGACGTCGCTCACGCCCTTATGATCGGAACACACGGCGACTATCACAAGGATGGCGATGTTATAGAGAATATACGGTTCGAAAACATCGATATTCTCGAACATCATGAACCACAGCCCAATTATTGGGGCGCTATGGCCATTAATGCCGGCGACAAGAACATCGTTAGGAATGTCACCTACGACAACATCAGGGTTGAAGCGTTCGAGCTGGGTCAGCTGCTTGATGTCCGCGTCGTTTGGAACAAGGATTACAATCCGGCGCCAGGCAAACGGGTGGAAAATGTCCGGTTTCATAACATTGATTATAACGGCGCCAATACCAATCCTTCCCGCATTCACGGCTACGATGCCGACCATATCGTTGACGGCGTGACGTTTGTCAATCTTCGGATTAACGGTCAACAGATTTTGGACGCAGAATCAGGGAATCTTGATATTAATTCGTTTACAGAGGACATTTCTTTCCGGCTGGAATAACCAGGCTCGGATTGAAGGGATAAGAGCAGTCCAGAGCTTGAAATCACAAGCTTCGGACTGCTGTTTATTTACGCTCCGCAAGGGAGGCTGCAGACAATGCATTTAAATCCACTGAGGTTAAACGAAGCGTTGGAAATCTGCAAATGGAAATACGAGGGTGAATATTCGTTTTACGATTTGGAAGAGAGCCCGGATGCCGTCAATGAGTTGATGGGCGGATCTTATTTTTCGGTGAAAAATGGAATCAGCAATGATCTGATCGGATTCTTTTGCTTTGGTCAGAGCGCTCAGGTACCTGCTGCTCGAGAAGCGGGACTATATGGCGGGGATGGCATTCTGGATATTGGTCTTGGTATGAGACCGGATCTTACCGGCCAAGGTATGGGGATGTTGTTATTGAAAACAGGGCTCGAATTCGCTGCAGTAAAATACAAGCCGGACATTTTTCGTTTGAGCGTCGCCGCCTTTAACCAAAGGGCGATCACTCTTTACACGAATATCGGCTTTAAACTGATAACATCATTCGAGAACAATGGAACGGAATTTAAGTTAATGTCGAAATAAGCTGGAGTTTAATCACAAGCTCAATCCTGCATCCCAAAATGCCGCGCAAAAAATTGTATCATTTCATCCCGGTATTCAGCGGCGGTCAGCCCCTTCGAGTCCCCCTTATAACGGGTCTTGCATTCAATTCCAAGCGAATCAAGCTTTTGTCTCAAGCATTCGCCGAAGAGAGGGTGGTGGATGACGAGCGACCAATCCATATCCTGCGTGATCTGGGCCATATCTCCATTATAAATGAGGAATGCGGGAGGCGCATTGTCACTCGCGTGATTAATTGGCGAAGCTTCCTCGTAGATGCCGTAGGCTCTGGGCGAATCGATCTCCCCGGAAGTAAAACCGAAAAAATCAATCGCGAAATTTTCGCGGACCCGTCCGAACATTTTTCTAAGCGCTCTGGGATCGAGTATTGTTTGTGCATCTTCGCCGCCAACCGCAGCTATGCGGGTCGATTGCCACGAAATGGGATCCAGGCTTGCCGGATCGGCCAAGTCATTATGGAAAGCAAGCCAGAGTGCTATATGACCTCCTGCCGAATTACCCGCCGCAGCAATCTTCCCGGGATTGATATTCCAACCTTGCGCATGATGTTTTAAAAACTGTATCGCTCTGGCACCGTCAAGCATCGGTTCGGGAAATGCCGCTTCCGGGCATAATCGGTAATTGACTGATGCAAGCGAAATGCCTGCGTCCAAGAAAAGCTGCGGATCGGGCATCTCTTCCGCTTTGTCGCCGTACCAAAAACCACCGCCGTGAAACCATACGACAAGAGGCGATGGCTCCTCTGTTGAGGTGAGCCATAGATCGAGAAAATTAAGGTGATGCGGGCCGTATTGAATATCCTTCAATGCGGTTTTTAACAGATTATTCATTGGGTTCACCTCAATGTATAACATTTTTTAAGTACGAATAACGGGCTCGTCAGATCAAATCCGCAGGCAATCCGTGAAGATACATCTGTTTACAATCATCGCTGCCTTTCAATACTGCAATTGTCTCGGCATTCGGCTTCGCGTATATAACGGGGTAATCAATTTCGCCATAGTAGTCCCTTACAGGGAAGGCCAGTTTCTCACGGTCCACTGAAAATTGTGCATCGACCCCATTCTTGTTTCCCCGCGCATCCAACCGAACCCATCTATCGATTGATTTTATGTACAGCGCATTTAATGCATGAATACAATATCCGGTTTCCGGCGTATCCCCGAGTGTCAGCCGCTGATAGCAGAAACCTGCTGGAATCCCTTTACTTCTAAGCAATGCAGCGAGCAGGTTCGACTTTGCATAGCATATGCCTTCTTGGAAAAAAATCACTTCCGAGGCTTTGCAAGTAACCCGGGAGCTTTGGATATCCCAGGAATGAGAGATGCGGTCACGGACGAATTCAAAGGTATTTCTTATAAAGTCCATTTCGGTTAATGATATGCTGTAAAGTTCGACTGCTTTCTCTTGAATGGACGGGTCACTGTAATCGATTTCTTCGGTTTCTGCAAGATAATCATCTAATGTATTAGATTCGCATATAAAGTTCATCTTTGTGCTCCTTTTCTTACTCCTTGAATCTCCGTTAGTTATAATTATGCGTTATATTGCATTTTTATTCAACTAAAAAATTGATCGAGACTGTTCATCACTGTAAGTTCTTCATCACTAGAGATACCTGTATATCATCTACCATTTGTTCAAGAGGGAACCATCCGATCCTTTTAATATTTGCCTGCCCGGCACAAGTTCAGGATCTTCACCTAAAAGGGGTTTTTGCATAAAATCAACATGCACTAAGAAACAGTACTCCGACCCGTGACTGTAATTGCCACTCCTCCCCCGGGAAGTGTCCAAAAGCCGGCATTCCCATCTTCATGGAATACCATAAGGATTTGATTTCCTCTAATTATTGCAGCACAAGCTCGCGATCTATTTTGCATAAATTGGTACCTCCAGTTATTGGGTTATGTTCACTTCAATTTATATACGTGTCCCTTATAATCTTCAAGTTTCACACAGCACCCCCATATTTTCAATGAAGCAGGTTTCGTATTCTTACGATGCAGGATTATTCAAATGGCTTACCGAATACATCTGGATTGTCATTTTATCAGATTCTGCTTAAATCCGTCATAATCTGGTGAAACCAATCTATGGAGGCAAATTGAAATGAACGAACAATCAACGGACATGCAAAAAGACCTTAAAGGATCATCAACGGTTCTACTCGTTCCAGATTTACAGCAATCGATAGACTATTACGAGGCGCTGGGATTTACAAAGGAGGTAATCGGCGGGCATACGCACATGCAGAGGGGACAAGTCACCTTTATCCCCCATCCCGCGAAGAACGCAGACGACGTCAAACCTTCTTCATCGGTTGAAGGCGGTTTGTATTTCGATGTTTTCTGTTATGCTGAAGGAATAAGAACGCTGTATGAGGAATTTCAGGCCGCAGGCGTTGAAATCGTAAACGGGCCTAATTGGGGAGATTCGTGGAGTGAATTTACCATTCGCGATATCAACGGATACCGCATTGCCTTTGGAGGCTAGAATGACGTCTTCTTTCAATGCACGGTAAGGCAGTTTGACCGTATTGTTAAAATGTTAGATTATAAAGACAGTACCTCAAACCAAATGACGACCAGGAGGAACATTAATGGAGATCATTTACCACGGACACTCTTGTTTGCAAATCATCGCCCGGAACAAGTCTCTCGTGATCGACCCGTTCTTGCGGGGCAACCAATTGGCTGTCACAAAGCCGGAGGATATTAAGACAGACTATGTCCTTTTAACTCATGCCCATATGGATCATATTCTGGATGCGGAGCCGATTGCCAAAGCTAATGATGCTCCCGTCGTTGCGAACCCCGAGCTCGCAGCGTACATGTCATGGAAAGGCGTCAAAACAATTGAAATGAACATTGGCGGCACGGTAGATCTGGGATTCGCGAAGGCAAAAATGGTCCAAGCCTTTCACAGCTCGGGAATCGTGCTCGCAGAAGAACAACGAATCCTCTATGGGGGAATGCCTGCTGGTTATATCATCCAATCAGAGGGTCTAACGATCCTACACCCAGGTGATACCGGCCTATTCGGGGATATGAAAATGATAGGTGACCGGTATAAATTCGACGTTGCTTTTATACCGATCGGAGATAACTATACAATGGGACCCGAGGACGCGGTCCAGGCAGCGGAATGGTATAATGCCAAATTGGTAATTCCGATTCATTACAACAGCTTCCCTGTGATTCGGCAGGATGCCGAAGCCTTTGTACAGAAACTGGAAGAACGCGGAATAAATGGCCGGGTAATTGCGCCTGGGGAAAGTATAGAGCTCGGCTAGATTTGAGTTGCGGGGGAGCTGTCATGCTCCTCCGCATCACTGATTCGACAAGTTGGGGCAGAGCTCGTTTCACATATTGGATAAACTTATAAATCTTGTGACAGGCGGACCATATCCCTGACTTGAATCCCGTTCTCGTAAATTTCCTCTGTATAGTGCCTGATGAAGAAGTCCCTGTCAACTCCGGTAATTCGAAATCCGCATTTTTGATACAAAGCGAGCTGTCCAACACCCGAGTTTCCAGTCCCGATTTCAATCGTTAAATAACCAAATGCTTTTGCCTGTTCAATCGCATGTTTAACCAGCTTTTTGCCAACCCCTTGCCCCTGATGGTTCTCATCAACTGCAACGTTTACTAATTCGATGGTCCCGGGTCTAGTCGGGAGCAGCACATAAACACCAATCAACTGATCGTTCATTTGGGCAACAAAGCATTGTCCTCTTTGTAAATATTCAGCAATAAGCGCCTCGGATGGATCAGCTAATAAAAGCAAATTCATCGGCGGTATTTCATTTGATTGTAGCCTCCGTACTTCCATGTTTTTCTCCTCTTCTGTACGAAATCTGTTAATCAATAAACCCTTTGGACATTTTACCATATCCCCTTTTATATAATCCCAATTTTGTGAATTGGACAACTAAGCTTGTAAATAGAATGAAGAGTGTATTTGCAGACAGGGGGCCATTTTAATGGAAAATAGGCAGTGTGCATTTGTTTTTGTGGTAATTCCTTTATCCGAGATCAAAAAGTTCGTAGTCATCGATATTATAGGCGGAACGGTTCTTTATTACGCTTTGAAGCTGCCCTTCCATTCAGTTATCGCTGCCACTGCCGGGAGCATGGTCGGTCCCTTATTGATCCGCCGGTCATTAAAACGAAACCGCCCCGTCCCCTTTAGCAAAAGGTGAACGGGGTCCCGTATTGCTGCTTATATGTGTATGGGTATTCCATGATGCATAATGCCCAGTCTAGGACCCTGGATTCATTTTATGTATGAGATTTGCACTTCCAATTCAGCTATTTATGATGGGTATAGTACGATTTTGTACTAACGGTCATAATTGCTGAGTAGAGGAGAGATAGCATGGAACAGCGGGAGAACAAGCGAAATTATACAATTATCCCAATGACAGAAATCGATTCGCCCGAAACTGCCGTCAATCCGTTTGAGGTTTTCAGCAGGCTCCGGGAAAGCACGCCGATCCGCTACGATGAAGACAGGGACTGCTGGGACATTTTCAGCTATGAGGACGTCCATTACATTCTCAAAAATCCCGCAATCTTCTCATCGAAGAGATCGATCTCCGACAAGGAGAACCTGCTGATCATGGATCCGCCTAAACATACCCAGATGCGCAATCTGATAAACGAAGCCTTTACACCGAAAGCGATAGAAACTCGCCTGCTGCAATTCAGACCTCAATAGCCGAGCGCCAAGAAGCGGCGCACAAGCTTCGCGGCTATTTCACTGGTATTCTTGAGGAACGCCGGAGGAAGCCGGAAGAAGACCTGATCTCCCTGCTGCTGGGTGCGGAAATCGAAGGCCAGAAGCTGACTGAAGAGGATCTTCTCAGCTTTTGCGTCCTGCTGCTTGTGGCCGGTAATGAAACTACAACCAATCTGATAACGAATGCCGTTCGTTATATGACCGAGAAGCCGGAAATGCAGGAACTACTGCGCAAGCAGCCGGAACTCATGCCTGCCGCTATCGAGGAAGTATTGCGCTATTATCCGCCCATTCAGGCCATCGGCAGGGTTGCCGTCAACGATGTTCAGCTAGGCGGTCAACTGATTAAATCCGGTTCACAGATCGTGAACTGGCTCGCTTCGGCTAACCGCGACGGTAAGAAATTCGAGGACCCCGATACATTCAATCCAAACCGGAAACCGAATCCTCATCTGAGCTTCGGCTTCGGAATCCATTTCTGCCTCGGTGCGCCGCTCGCACGCTTGGAAGCAAAGATTGCGCTTAACCTGCTTCTCGAACGGTTCGGACATATAGCCCGTACCGGCTATGAACCGCTTCAGCCGATTCAAAGTCCGTTCGTGTTCGGCGTAAAATCATATCCTGTTACCGTTTCGAAATGATAGATCACGAGTAGACACGTTGGATCGTTTGTTATAAAGGGGAAGCGCTTTGCGGCAGCCGCGGAGACGCTCCTCTTCTTTATGAGTCAGAGCATACGGGCGGAATTCGAGAATTCTAGACGGAATCAGAGGCCTTCTCCAGAATGAGCCTAAGCTCAACCGTAATATTATTTTGGGTATCAAGCAGGACGGTGTGGGGATTCTCCATGCCAAAATCATTGAAAGTGACGACCGAGCTGCCCTCCATGCTGATAACGCCTTGATTGTACACTGCCTTGCTATCAAAGGTCACATCCTTCGAGACACCTTTTACAGTAAGCGTACCCGTCATCTTAAAAGCAACCTGCTCGCCCTCTTTCCACTCACCGGGCAAATTCTCGAATGTTTTTACTGTGAATTTCGCTTCTGGAAACTGCTCTGCATCCAGAAATCTGGTTCCTTTAACATGGCCATCCCTCTGCGAGTTGCCCGATTGCAGCGTATTTACATCCAGTACCGCTTCCGCGCTCATCTTTGCCGAATCGGATGTATCCAGCTGCCATTTACCCTTTACGGAGCTTCCTTCAAAGTTAACGGTTTCCTTGGAGGTTGTCACCGAGAAGTAAACCTTGGAATCCGGGGCAAGGCTCCAATCACCATTCAGCTGCTCCGCATCTACCGGGCTTGCAGCTGCTTCCACGGGCGCATCCGCCGGGATCACCTCCTGAATCGCAACATGATTGCCGGCATAATAGTCGTATGCCAGATAAGCTCCTCCTCCCAATATTACCAATACCCCCGCAGATAAGGCCGCCAGCTTTCGTTTCATAGACATTCATCCTCTCTTAATGGTTTTTTAAATATAATAGCGTATTTCACATTACTTGAACACTACAAAGTGTAGTGATAATGAACAAAAAAAAAGTGACATAAAGTTCGGGAGAAGAGCACCCATTGCTGGGTGCCCCCATTCCGGCTGTAAGCCGGCTCTTCCATATCGTTATTGGCTGCTGAATTGATTCGAAGCATTAAGCTTGCGATCCGCTTTGCGTGCTGCCGGTAGAATCTGTTGCGGCTGGCGCTTGGTCGGCTTGAGGTGCTGGTCCCCATCCGCCAAATCCGCCGCGGTGTCCGCCGCGATGACCGCCGCCGAATCCGGTACCGTTTACGATATTCTGGGCCATTGTTGCAGAATTTGCGATTTTGGTGTCTGCCTGTGCCTGCGTGAGCTTGCCGTCCGTCACTGCCTGTTTGATTTGCGCATCAATTCCAGTTTTCACCAAATCAATGACCTTTTGTGTATCGACGCCCTTCTCGGTGGCGATCGCCGCGAGCGTTTTGCCTCCGGCCAGCGAATTATTCAGCTCCGTCTCGGTCATGCTGAACAGTTTGGCCACATCAGCAAGGTTGGAAACAGCGCCGAATCCGCCCTTGAAGCCCGCTTTATCCAGTTTGTTCGAATCGATCATGCTGTCAAGGTTAGTCGTGAACTGCGTCTTCTCAGCGGCCTGCTTTGCATCGAATGCCTTTGTCAGCGCTTGTTTCAACTGGTCACGGGTAACACCCTGTTCATCAGCGACTGCCGCAAGTGTCTTACCGGCCGCCAGCTTCTCTTTCAGAGCCGCTTGATCAAGCTTGAGCAGATCGAGCACTTCCTGACTGACGAAGCCGCCTCTGCCGCCGAGTCCAAAACCGCGTTCGCCTACGGGATTCACTGCAGCGTTGGCCGCCAGGGTCGTGCTTGCTGCCGTACTTGTTGTCGTACTCGTGGCCGCGTTTGTCGCCGCATAAGCGCTAAGCGGGATCATCACCGCAAGAGCCGCCGTTATGCCGATTGTTTTTACCGTTTTGTTCATGTTAGTTTCCTCCCTGAATCTCATTTTTGTTTTCGTTTCTTACAAGATTCAGTATGGCATCGCGACCTTAAACGAACCTAAGCGGCGGCTGAGTGTTTGCTGAATGTTTGGGCTATGTATTACAACAACTTTCTGGACGTCATTTGAAATGGGCTGACTTCCGGCCTCAAAATGAAACTACCGGCCACAGGCTAAAGACATGCTTTAGCAGGTAACCGGTAGGTTTATAGGAATTTAGTTTAGGCTTGAAAAAGAGCATGACTCCACTCCAAAATCACGTCCGCGGCTTTAGGTGCTCCTCCTGCCTTGCGGAAGGATGCGCCTATCTCCTCGGCGTGTTCCTTATACGAAGGATCTGTTAACAGCTTTTGTGCCGTTTCGCGTAGAAGGGCCGGAGAAACTTCATCGAGATTCAAAGCAATCCCGGCCTTCAGCTCGGCTACCCTTCGGGCTATCAAGGGCTGATCGGCAGAGACAGGAATGACAGCCAGCGGCGTACCGAAATAAAGACCTTCACTCGTGCTGTTCATCCCTCCATGCGTAAAAAACACGTCGGCAATCTGGAGTACTTCCAGTTGCGGCACATAGTTTTTAATAATAAAGTTGTCCGGGATGGTTGAGAACTCGCTCAAATCCGTATTTTTTCCTACGGACATCACAATTTCCGCGTCGAAATCTTTAAAGGCTTCAAAACACATTTGATAGTATTCCTTCAGCTGATTGAATACCGTACCCATTGAGATATAAATGATTTTACTTCCTTTGATATCCAGCGCTGAGAACTCGGGAACACCTTTGCGGTCCGTAATAGAAGGGCCAACGAAATGATACGAGTCGTCAAACTTCTCCGCATTCGGTTGAAAGGACGACGAAGTATATACAAGGGTCATATCGACAGGGTGGATGAATACCCCCGCCGGCTTAAGTAGAAAGGTTAAGTCCAATTCATACTCGGATTTCATAAGCCGGACCCATTCCTCAATTTTAAGGTTTATCGCCTCGCGCGGCCCGGTTTGAAACATCTTTTTAATTGGATCATCCCCATCCGGGTGAATAGCGAAAGTGGTGCACGAGCAGATCTTCGGCAGCTTGAGAATTTCGGCTATCATCCAGCCTGCAATACACATATGGTCATAGATAACATAATCGTATTTCTCGTTCTGAACGGCAGGTAGAATCGATTTAACCAGTTCATCCGATTTCCGCAGCAAGAACTCCATAAAGGCCAAAGGGTCCATATTCGAGTCGGGTCCCCTGCCGCCCACTTTATTGATCAAATCCTGACTAATAAAATTATCGTACGTCCTTACTTCAGCTCCCGCTCCTTCCATTCGTTCCCTGAAATTTTCCACACAATAATACGTTACCTGTTCTCCTTTTTTCGTCAGCTCCTTCACCAAGCCTACCGTCGGATTCACATGTCCCTCCGCAGGAAAGCTGATGAATAACACTTTTCCCATAAATACTCACTCCCTTCAATTATATGGTAATCCGATTAGGTAATAAGGTCAAAGTCAGAATTGTGAAACTTTTTAGCGCAGACCCCCGGATAATCCAATCAATAATAAAAAGAGCCTTAATCTACTAGAAGGGGCTTACGGGACTGACCCCGTAGCGTAGATGGTAAAACGTAAACATGCTTGTAATAAATAAATTTCATCCATACGTCATCCGAGATCAGGTTGTAAACCTTTTATTATCGCAGCGAGATATCGTTGAACCGGTTCTCAATAGTTTCTCGCATCAGCGCTTTGATGGATTGAACTGCATTCGTCTCTGTTCTCTGCGCTTCAACGAATAAATCGATCTGCTCAGAGGGTGTCTTGCTTTCAACCAGATGCCCGAAAATCTGCGCGAGTCTGCCATAGTGCGCGGCTGCAATATTGATTTGCGGCCAGAATGTCTGCAGAAAGGCGGTATACAAAGCGATATCACGCTTCGCCGCCGCATAGCATCGAAAGACCCCCGCAGCATTTTCCGGGTCATAGTCGCCCGTCTTAAGGGCTTGTATGATTGCGTCATAGGCAGCTCTCCCGCAAGCATAGTCCGCTTCCGGCAGCATGAGGTCATGCTGCTCCCACTTATAGACCGCTTGTATGAGAGATTCCTTATAAATTTCCAGCTCGTCCAATTCTATCTTGTCTTCCAGGATCTGATAATACCAATAGGGTGAGACATTAGTGCCAAAATCGGTGTAGCAAAGCCTCAGATACTCATCGCTCAATCCGTCTGTATAGTACAATACCTCGAGATTATCGTCATACCCGGCCGCGATCACAAATTTGTCCTTCCAAAATACAGCTCCAATACCACGGTCAATCGATTTCTTAATGTCGGAAACAGCTTGTTTCCGGTATAGCGGAAATGTAGCATCAAACTGATAACCGGCTTGCTGCGATGACGTGATTCCCAGAAAATCCGCCGCCAGAAAATTTTCCGCTATCCAATTGTAAGCCGTCGGCGATTCCGCTGTTAAGCGGCGGTTTACGGTGAATCGAAAGCCGGATACAGTCATTCCAGAGAGCACCGGCTTGGAACGGTCGGTCCATCCTTTATGCGATAAAATCCCGTGCATCGCGTCAATATACGATTCGGATTCATTTGTCATTCGTAAATCGTTCAAAATCACAGCCCGCATCGTTCATTCATTCCTTTCTTCATCGCGGTTGATGTAAGCCCCACCTGGGTACCGTAGTTCGCTTCAGATCGGGATACCGCCCGGAGAGGATCCGGAATTGACGTACTGCTTGTTCTTCGAACGATTCGGCCGCTGTCAGCATTTCGACCAAAGGAACAATGCGCATCCGGTCTACCCGCTTCACCCCTTCAACCTCTATCAGACAGTTCTTGATTCCCGAGACCGTGCGAACGAGTTGGTCATAAAGGGTATACGCCTCGTCCAGCTCTCTCCAAATTCCCTGAACAGCTTGCAGATATTGCATGATTTCGGTTCGGGCATACAAGTATGACTCCAAGATATATACCGCGCCCCACTCGTCATAATCTCCCTTCCTCAAGCCTCGAATCAAATAGGTATAAGCAAGTCTTCCCGAAGCGATATCGATCGCGGGTAGCGTTTTGTGCGGCGTTTCCCAATCGACGAGAGCAAGCCTGAGCGATTCGAGTATCCTGTCCGCTGGCGCGACCTCTACCTTATCTCCAAATATTTGGCAGTACCAGAATGGCGTAAAATTCAAACCGAAATTGTCATACAGCACGACTTTGCTTTCCGAAGACAAGCCGTCCTGAACAAAAAATACGCGATCCGCATCATCATACCCGTTAATGACACCAAATTCCGGGATCCAATATACAGCGCCGATCCCGCGGTTCAGGCTGTCCTTTACCCACTCTACCGCTTCTTTTTGGTAATAGCCGAAGGTAGGGTGCCGGGTTCGCCCCCCGTCAATCGTTGTGAGTATGCCCAAATTATTCACGGCCGGCTGATGCTCGCTGCCCCATTGGCCGTATGCCGATACCGACAGCGGCAGCAGCCGTTCATGTACGGTAAATTTAAAAGCCATTCCTGTAAGACCCGACAGCATGAATTTGGAACCTTCAAAGAGGCCGGCTGCCGTTAATACGGCATAAAGACTGTCGGTGAACGATTTCGATTCACGCTTCATTACGATATGATCCAAATAGACGGCTGACAAATATTTTTCCTCCTATGATCCAAGAGCTTATTCACCGGTATTGTAATCGGTCAAGCATCTGTCGGCATCTTCCGCTGAGCTTCTCCTTCAACCACTTAGGAGACAGAAGCTGCTCCCATTCCGTTACAAGCAGATGCTGCAGGAAAGAATCCGTGTCGAAGAACTCGATTTCATAAACGAGCTCCTCACTCGATACGACCCGGTAACCTTTCCATGCCCCCCCGTAAAGGGGACTCATTAAGCGTACTTTGGCGGTGAACGGCTTGCGTGCAGGAAGCGGTGCGCCCCATTCATGAGTGCCGATGCTCGCCGGAAGATCAAACCGCTCCGCGGTGACAGTTATATGCTGAATGCCATCAAGGCGGAAGCTGTTCTTCCGATTCCCTTGGTCAGTTAATACAAACACATAGTCGGCATTATAGTTCGACACAATCTTTAGAGGACAGACGGTGTACTGCTCCTCTTTATTCTGATCCCGGTAGGTAAAATGGACGGCCAGACATTCCCGTATGGCATAAGAGAGCAGCTCGATGCTCTGAATAATACGCGGGTCCGCTGCAAAAACAGGAAGCCGGCCGAACGATTCCGCTTCCTTCTCCTCCGTAAACCGGTCCAGCAAATGAGCTACGCGATTGACGGCCGCCGCATTATCGTAATTGTACTGACGATACCGATAGGCAAGGTATTTGAGCATCTTGTTCTCTTCTTCCGTCATATACAGAAGGGGTAAACTATATGTTTTGTCCTCGTAGCAATAACCCCGGTTTCGGGCTACATAAATCAATGGAGCGCGCAATGAAATTTCCAGATACTCAATATCACGCTGCGCTTGCCGCTTCGATATTTCGAATTGCCGCGCAAGGCGGCTGCTGTTCGGGTAGTTTCCCGCTCTGATTTGCTGATCAAACCATTGGATGCGATGCATATTACTCAAAGCTGAATCAGCTCCTTCAATCGGAAAATAATGCTTGTTTTCCCTATTAGATCATTGGAACTACACCTCTGGCAAGCCGCATTCCGAAAAAATCCCCGTCCCTTTAATGCCAGGGGACGGGGACCTTCGAGGCGATAATCTAACCGGTTATTGCGTCAACCTTGTTTTGCGGTGCATTGCAGCATCTCTTACATACTTTGACTGCTGTTCCGTCGGACTTCGCCCGGGGGTACAACAATTTTATTCTCGTACTGCTGCAAACAGGACATGTACCCCTGCCGCGCGAAGGAAGACTCCAAAGCACCCGTCCTCTTTTTGTTTTTGCCACGGTTTTTAACCCCATTTCAACTGTTATGCGTAATGACGGCAGCCCACAATAAGTTGGCTGGGGGTCTGCCTCCATTTGCACCCATTATAAAACAACTGGTACGACATAAAATGTCGCACCAGTTGCCTTATCCGGATTAAATTAGGCCGCTGCTTTCGTTCTCTGACGGAACTCCCGTAGAGCCAGATAGCACAAGAATCCCAGAGGACCGAACATGAGGATCAGAAACAAGAGAACCGATTGCACCGGCAGCGGCACATAGCGGTGTGTCATATTATCCCGGTACACATAGTGGCCGACTGCCTGATCGAAGCAGAGTATATGCAGCCACACCAGGAGGATAAAATCCCGGTTGGCCAACAACCGAACCACTCCTTCGGCCGAGCCGAAATCGCGCACGAATCCTAGCCCCATGTCTGCGATAACGACGGATATGCCAATAACATACAGCAGCGCAAGGAATATCGGGAAAATAGCAGTACCAGCCAGAAACCGGGTGAACCTCCATGAAGGCAGCAGAATCAGAAGAGCCCAGCCAAGCATCGCAATACCATTAAAAGAGAATAATGTTTCGATCAACGCTGCAGCCTCCTCACTTTGAAAAGCTTGAACAGTGATCCTCCAGCCGCCGCATTTCTCACTTTCCGCACAGCCATGAGAGCGGTAAGAAACCATACGAGAAGCGAACCTCCAGCCAAAAGCGGAAGCAGCGACAGCTCAAATACGCTGCGGCCGAGTATGGTTTGGATAGTAATGAGAACGATCGATAACATCCAAGCCCTGCTGCCCAAATGAATCAATAAAGGGGCACGCTTGTTATCGGCATCGGCCCGTTCAAGCAGCCAACCGAGCAGTGGTAGAGCCTGAAGCGCGTGGAAGCCAATCCCGTGCAGAACAATCACATTGCCGGCTCCCCCCATAAACCGGCCCTGCAGCACAATCATCCATAGCCCTGCGGCAAAGGCGATCATCGTTGAAATAAACGCATAGCGGATGCCAAGCACTGTCAGTGTACGCTCACCGTCAGATGGACGCCGGCGGAAAAAAGGAATCGCCAGGAGCACGGTGAACACGATGATCAGGAGTGATTCCAGTCCGAACAAAGCGCCGGATATATTGTCCATAAGAGAGCCCGTGCGTGTGAACCGCGGATTAATACCGCGGAAATGCTGAATGGTCTCTACTGCGTAGGCATAAAGGGTGGCCTGAATAAAGGACCACCTGAGAATTGTCCGCCTGCGCGGGTTAAGTCCGGATAATGGCATGAATGCGGCAATTGACAGAATGAACACACCAATAGCCGCATTAAAGGAGAATGCGCTAACGAGATTTCCTTCAGGCAAAACTACCGCCCCATTAAACCCAATATAAATGGCTACGAATGCGGCAAGCGTTAATCCGAGCAGACCGGTAAAGACAAGCAGGCGTTCTCCTTCAAATAACCTCCTGTTTGTACCTCTGGATGAGTAACGGTTCGTTTGTTTCATTTGGACCATTCCTTTCTCATCAGTATTTACATTTATTTATTGATAAATAAATATAAATTTAAATAAAGAGGCAGCATTATTCACGCCGCCTATGACCTGGACTCCTTCTATTACTTAAATGGACTCCTTCTATTACTTAAAACACAACATCTGTGGTAATCCCAATACTTCCGACACCGTTATTAGAAAGCCGGTCCCAATAAACTGGCTTGCCGCCGCCTCAGCATCAGAAATACCAGCTTGCCTAAACTTGGCGGTTATCGCTTCATGAATAAGACGGAATTTGTCCCTGACGTGCTCCCGTATAACGGGCTCTGCGATCGCGTGGGACTGCATGACGAGGAGAATCTCATCCCGATGTACATTCATAATGGCAATGAACGCCTTACCCATCGTTTCTTCGAGACGGTCGGCAGGTGCCTCTACCGCTGAGAATGTCTCATATATACGGTTCACTGCCCGGTCTACGACCGCCTTGAACAACTCTTCCTTGTTTGCGAAGAAGTGAAATACATACGGCTGCGTGACTCCTGCCGCCTTCGCTACCAGAGCCGTTGTCGCTTTGTAATATCCCCGCTCCGCGAACACCCCTACGGCTTTATCGATGATCTGCTCTTTCCGGTCTTCGCGGACGACCATAGTCACCATCCTATCCCTTAATTTATTTATTGATCAATAAATAAATTATTCCTCGAATTAGTAATATTGTCAAGGCGTAACAAAAACTTAGAAAAAATTTGAGCTGCAGGCCGGTTTTCATATCGGACTTGTATTTTGCCCCATTACTTGTCCGTCAGCCTTCTCAACCTGTAACAGTTCATACCGACTTGCCCCAATTCCTCCAGAAGCCCATAGTTCGCCCATGCACCTACTACCGCGCCTATCCCGGGCACTAGCTGCAGCATTTTCCGAAAATCTATCGTATCGCGGTATTCCTGCTGCAGCTGCAGCCAATCCACCTGGTCGGCATAAGGCTCTGCTAAGGCAGCCTGAGGGGTATTCTGCTTCCAATGTTTAATCGTATCGAGAAGCGCCGGCTTTTTCGTCCGACTGGAGAAAGCGAGCTGAAACACATGCAGAATGAACAGACGCTCACGCATATCTCTTGTGGAATAACCGTAGGCGTGTGCCAATTCAAAAAGGAATTTCAGCTTGATACCAATCAGGATCGGAAAATCGGCTAATCCGAGTAGAATCCCTCCCGCTCCCGTACCTGCTCCTTCAGCGGCTGCGAGTCTTTTATAGAACACAAGCAGTTGTTCGGATTTGATGTCACTTTCTGCCAGGGATGCGCCGGTAAGCGGGTTGTTCGCAGGAATATAATCCATACTGAATAAGGTTGTCTGAATTATTCCTCTGACGGCAGCGGTAATCGCATTGTGCACTCTCACCGGGAGGACTTTGTTTATCCGTGACTGAACGGACCTGGACAAGCCCTCCAGCCGGCCGGAGGGCCTGAGCAATGCGATCTCCCACTGCTCCAGCTGCTTCATAATTTGCTCTTCGTATAACGAATAATGTTCAGCCATCAGACATATCACCCTAAATGTTATTTAACAATACGTATCATCTGAACAACAGGCCGGTTGTCACCGGGAAGCGATGCTTCCGCAGCTTGAAGCTGCGACGACCCGTCTCCGTCAACGAAAATTCCGTCCGCAAGCTGACCGTCACCGACCGTTTCGAGAAGAGCGGCGCGGAATTCCGCCAGCGTTCCCTTCGTGGCGCTCACAACGAGGTACAGCATACCCTTGTTGTCGTACACCAAGGCGGAGCGCAGCCGCTTATCGTCACTGAAGGGCGCGTTCTCAAGCTTCGCCTGAAGCTCCCAAGCGTCATCGCGGCCAATACTCATACTGATACCCCCTTGTGCCCAGAAGCGGTTCGGGTCCTTAACCTTCAGTTCGGCTGAACGCGAGACAATCTGCACACTTAACTTATCTAATGCGCCGTCCCAGAGAAGCGTCCCGCGCGGATATTTCACATTCTCATCGCCCACTCCGTACTGGCCCTTGGGGCCCGCGACCGGAAACCCGTTCACCGTTGCTATGCTGAGCAGGCTTTCCCCGGAGAAGAATCCGCCGTTTATCCCGTAATATCCGGTCTGAGTTACATTCCGCCTGACGAGCTCCAATGTTATATTGGAGGGCTTGCTCTTCAGTACGTGCAGCTCGAAGCCGTTAGAGGCTGTCTTTGTCTTATATTCATACTGCTTGGCTGCGTGAATAATTCCCGTCCGCACGCCGTCGGAACGTAACGTATTGATCATTATGACAAAGATCGCTCCAAACAAGACGATGATCAGGACAATAATCATTGCTAATATCCATGCACGCTGCTTGGGCGATCGCGTTTGTGCAGCCGAGCTGGTTTTTTCCTCCGGGGTCTCGACTTCCGGTGCTTCCCTATTACGATTATTCATTTCAGTTCTAACCTCTCATCTAATTGGCTTGGCGTTGTCTGATACCGGCCATTGAAATCCAGTGACAGATCATTCTCCACTATGCCGACAACCTCGTTACAGATATCGGAGGCGTACGCCGCAGCATGGGTCATATATTGTATACGGAACGTCGTGACCCTGGTTTCCAAGTAAATGATAGCTTGTAATCACGATGCGTATTGTGTTAGTGTAAAAATAGGCACAATTGAATAAGGTTACTTAATTCAAATTTAATCGAGGTGAGCAAACTGAAAAATAAGAACAGCATCAAGCTTGGAGTTCCAAGCAGCGAAGGACAGCTAAGTATTATGTTTGCAAGAGGCGGGCCTCGTGAAGGAGCAGGCAGGAAAAGCGTCGGTGAAACGAGAAAGATCTCTTTAACTTTACCTCACGAAACCTGGGAGAAGCTCGAAGAACGCCTCAGCTCCAAAGGCGGGTCCCGGTCGGAAATCATCCGTGAAATAATCGAATCTTACTTCTCGAAGTGAAATGAAGTCAGTGCGTGAGGTGAATACCTTGTTGACCGATGTACCTCAGGAGCTATTAATAACCGGACTTCAGCATACAATGAAAGCTGTTGCGATGAATAACTCTGTTATTTTACTAGCTCATGTCAATGGACTGACTCTTGATTCAAGTAATATGAGCATGTCCATTCGGTATGACATCCCAGTGGGCACATCAGTTACGGTACAACAAACTGGAACCATTGCCGTGCCGTCACGTTATTTTAACGATATAATTCGGAAATTACCGGCAGGTACTCTCGTAACTCTTGCTGAAGAAGAAAACTTGATTCTATCGATAAAGGCTGGTCAGTCGGTATACCGCCTATGCGGTACGAATCCCGCTGAGCTGCTCCCACCGTCTGCACCCGGACCAAAAGCGAACCGCAGCATTCTTATCCCGAACGAAGCTCTGAAAACGATCGTTCGTCAAGTCGCATTTGCCGTATCTACATCGGAGACCAGACCGATTCTAACCGGTGTTTGCTTCCGTGTTGACGGTAATACCCTTAGATTGACAGCTACTGACGGGGTCCGCTTTGCCTCGAGAGAAACCAAGGTTGAGAATCGCGCCGGAATTGGTGCAAATATTGTAATTCCGGGTAAGAATTTATCTTATATATCGCGAATACTTAAGGATGTTCCGGACAGCACCGAAATTTGCCTTGGCGAAAAACGGATTAGTTTCAAATCCAGGAATCTCGCGGTACATTCGGCAGTTATTGACGGTACATTCCCTGCCCTAGAGAACAAGGTTCCGCAATCTTTTACAACCGAAATAACGGTTGATACAGCCGGCTTTCTGCATGCAGTGGAACGCGTCACCCTGCTGGCCGGGGAGAATGTTATCCGGTTGTACACCTCCATGAACAATAAGTTGGAATTAGCCTCAAACACCCCGGAAATTGGGGATGTCCATGACGAGGTGGGCTTGGCGGACATGTCCGGTCAAGGAGTCGGTATTTCTTTCAACGGCAAATACATGCAGGACATATTACGCTGCATCGACAGCGGGCAAGTCAAGGTTGGATTTGCCGGAGGCAACAAACCGATCGTTATCACCCCTGTCACTTCTTTCGATAACACTTCCGCTTTGTACTTGATTTCTCCGATCCTGAGCCACTCCGCTTACCGGGACAGATTTGTGCAATAATGAATGCGGAGATGATTTTTCAACCGACAGTTGAATAAAACGCCAATCCGTGAATGCAACCAACGCTAGATAAGAAAACGTATGCGGATATGCTATGCTGTTTTTGGGCAGTGCGCACTGTACATTTAGCCGGTGGGAGTGTATAAAATGGTAGACTTACGCAGGATTGGAGCTTATATTTCGAAGCTTCGCAAAGATCGGGACATGACTCAGGCAGAGCTTGCCGACCAGCTGAACATTAGCCATCAAGCGGTTTCAAAATGGGAGCGCGGAGAATCGATGCCGGATATCGGGACGCTGCTGCCGCTTGCTCAGCTATTCGGTAAAACGGTTGACGACATACTGACTGCGGCGGAAGATACGGATAACCGGGAATCCCGGATCTTAGGAACAATCGCTGAAGAAATCGCGGAGAACAGGCCGGAGCAAGCGGCGGAGCTCATCAATAGCGGGCAAGTGAAGATAGACGAATTAATTGAAGTAGCGCCTATGGTCAAGACCAGCTCTCTGCATAAAGTCACCGAACATATAGACAAAAGTGTCTTCAGTTTGGATATAATCTTGAGGCTGGCACCGTTTTTGGGCGCGGAAACGCTGGATGAGATGGTCCGTCATGCAGAGGAAGGCGATGTGCGATGGGATGTTATTACCGGTCTAGCCCCGTTCATCGGCAAGGAAACTTTATACCGCTTGGTAGACAGAACAATAGATGGTTCTTTGGACATTCAAGATCTTGTCGGTATAGCGCCGTTTCTTGGCAGAGACCAGGTGGACCGGTTGGTGCAGCAAGCCGTGGAGGGCAGCTTGAGCTGGGATGCCATTCAAGGGCTGATGCCTTTTATTAGCGGCGAAACGTTAAATCGTCTGGTGAATCAGGCAGTTGACGGGAAGCTAGATGCGAATCGAATCTTAAGCCTGGCTCCGTTTCTAAGCGCTGCAAATATTGAGAAACTGGTCGGCGAGGTGGAAGCGGGAAATCTTAGCCCTGATATTCTGGCGGGTATTGCTCCTTTCGTCGATGCGGGAACACTCGGCAGAATGGTAAAAAACATAATGATTAACTTCAAGCAGCAAACATAACAATGAATGCCTCGGGAGGCTGCAGGGTGAACGCGGAAGATAAACTCAATCAGGCTTTAAACGGTGCTTTACGAAACTGGGAGTCCATGTCCGGGTCGGATTCAGATGAAGCCGAATCGACTGCTGATGAATTTGAAGCTTCCTTCTATAATTTTATCGATGCCCTGCGCGAGTGGGTTTACGGCCTTGACAGTCGGCCCGTGACAATGGAGGAATTTTCGGCGTTACCCCTGGTTCAGACTATTCTAGAACGGCTTCCGGCTCCGTTATATTTGAATTTTGAGACTGAGGCTGAACTCATCCTTGAGAATAAAAGCAGAGTCGAGGACGACAAATATGATTAGCAAATTTGGCCGGCGGTGGGGTAAGAAACCCACCGTCTTTTCTTTTCGGATGTACAGCCTTCCACAGTACCTTCCGACCAAAGTCCAGTCTAAAACCAACCCACGGACCATTATGGAAAGTTTTGTTCTGCGTTACACTATGCTAAGCAGCAAAGTAATTATGTCTGCCAGCGAGGAGCAGCGATTATGGAGTGGATCAACAAGCTCTTTGAGCAGTACGGTTATCTGGTACTATTTCTTGGACTGTTCGCCGAATCTGTAGCGATTCCGTTTCCCGGTGAATTGGCGATGGCCGTATCCGGCCATATGTCGACCATTGGGAGCTTTACGGTCCCGCTCGTTATTTGCTTCTCCTATTTTGGCGCTGTAATCGGCACTGCATTCTCGTACTTTCTCGGTTATAAACTGGGGACACCCTTCTTCGAAAGAAACGGGAAGTACTTCTTCCTTAACAAAGACCGCATCTCCAAGATTACGAAATGGTTTGATAAGTATGGGGATAAAATCATACTAATCAGTTACTTTGTCCCTGGGCTGCGGCACTTCACCGGATATGTATCGGGAATCCTCAAGGTTTCGGTACGCACCTTCTTCATCTATAACTGCATCGGCGGACTTGCGTGGGTACTAACTTACGTTATGGTCGGTAAGCTCTTCGGCTGGCAGATCGAACGATTGCTTCATACTATCGCCAACTACTCCCTTGCTGCAGCTGCCGTCTTCATACTTGCATCAGTCATCGCCGTTCTTGCCAGACGTCGGAGAAGAAGCGTCTCTCAATAATAATCTTTCTTCTGGAATTCAAGAGGACTATCCCTTAGCCACTTTTCCGGCTGTTGGGATAGCCCTCTCAGAGGCTAAGGTTCTTCTTAATGGCTTGTACGATTTTCGCGAGCACTAAAGGACTTAAGTGAACCTGAGATCAGGACGGCCGCCGGAGTCCCACCATATAACCCACTCTTAAGGTGCCGGCGTACATTCTGTGGACTAATTCACCTTAACAAACAAGGCCGCTATATCCACGACCTTCAATTAACTTCAATCAAAAGCTTTTTATTTATCTTTTTAAAAGTTTTGTCATTACAAAAAGAACGACTGCAACATCAATTACAAGTAGTATGTCTACAACCATCCATCTTCAATAGTAAAAACAAGAAATGTTGCTATTATGGTGGATATAAAGACCGTAATGAATGCTCCCTTATGTTTATTCATGGTTATTCAGTCCGCTTCCTTTTATATTTATTATCCTTAGATTGACACACGAACTCTACTGAAAGGATCCCAATAAGACCACGCATAAATGGGGGGGGAAGAAGATCTCCTCCTAATTCTTTTACTGATTCTGCTAGTACCTACAAACTAAAATAGAACTTTTGAGTGCCCACCCTTATAGAGGTTTAAACTTGGTAAAGAACTATGTGAGTACAGTGTTGGATTCTTATGCATAAGACTTAAAGAAAGTCCGGACAAAGGGCACAAGCTGTACCATTTTCGATCACTTGAAGTAATTGTATTTTTTGCTCATATATTTGACAAATGTCATTTTTAGCTGATTCAACTGCTCTTGAAAAACAGCTGAATCGATTTGCGACGGTTTTTCCGGTAACATCTTTAGAGCCTCCGCGAGCTGGTTTATGAAAAACGCTCGGTCTTCATTGAATTTGTTTTGCAGCATTAGCGTAAAAAATTCATATTCGATTTCGCGGTTCAGCCTTACTACTTCGTTTAGCGTGGCTGAGTAATGAACCATATTAAATCCGCTGATCATGCCGGATCCATCTCTTAAGAGACCATACGTCGGGACGAGAGGCTCTCTAGGAGAATTTAGAAGCGCATCATGCGCGCCTACCACGTAGCTTATTACAGTTCCGTATATTTTGGTCTCCTGACTTTTCATCTGCGTATGATTGTGGACAAGCTGCACGATGTACAAAGCCAGCAGCAGCACAATCGTTATTAAAATAATAATTATCCCGTTTCTTTTTGTGAGCATTTGTGTCTTCCTTTTCTGATTGTTATAAATCAAATATATCTTTTAGTAGACGTTGTTAGTAGCAGTATTATTTTCCATACTCTTTTGACAATTTTTTCTTCTATATTAACTTCCCTAAGGAAAGGTGATATTGGCATTAATGCCGCTTTCGAGGCGCAATATACGCTCATTCCAGCTACTGCTTGCTGGAATAGTGAGATTGGAGCTATTTTCAATTCGTTTTGGATGGCTAGTTCTAATATAGTATCATTATTATTCCTGGCTAAAGAATTGATAGATGATTACGTTTAATAAGTTATTTACCGATCTCGAAGTCTAATCCACGTGTCGTACCTGTTACAATTAATGCTTTCATAATACTTCACTTTCATCTAGCTATCCTAAGGATTCCTAAGCAATTAAAGTATTCAATGGTCCACGGGAGTCCTTTATGCACAGAACTCTGCCTATATACGGAACAAAAGGCTGCCACGCGGCAGCCCTTTCGTTATTAATTCTTCCCCTCCTGGGGCTTCCCGGGGACCGATTGTTGAAAGGGTTGACGGCACGGCTTCTTCTAGAATGGTTTAAGGACCATAAGTATGGTTATGGCAATCATAAGCAGCTGTGACGCCGTCTCGATTGGTACGATCTTTTTCATCAATCGACCGAGCTCGTCGGGTACTTCATCCCCTTTGCTTTGAATTATAGATACAATTTCCATGATCCTTTTCATGCGCGGCCCGATCAATCCCTCCATCGTGGCAACCATGAGCAGCGATAATAGGATCGATATATTTAGCCACATTTGGGACAACCCCATCTTGGTAATGATCATAAGCCAAACCCCGGTAATAATAAGTACGGCTCCGCCAATTTTAGGCAGGACGGCAAGCTTGTTCGTTACATCAAAAGCAAAGCGCAACTGGCCGGCGGTTCTAGCGGACCTTGTAATGAAGGGTACTATGAAAGCGGGACCGATTACCGCGATAGAAGCCAATATATGCAAAACGAGGAGCCATCCAAACAAACTGATCATCTCCCTTCTTGCTCCTTAGCGCACCGAAATCTCGCTTTGATAGGCGAGTCCGACCCTTTTCCTCTTATAAGGTCCTCCGAGCTCGATATGGTCCAGCATGCATTTCACGACATCATCATAAGCAACATCCAGCTCTTGTAGCCGACTGAACAAGTAACCGGCTATATCTGCCTCGGATAATTCCTTGATCGTCTCCGGAATTGATATGGGCAAGGTTTCCGTTGTTACATGCAGATGAACCGACGCCGGAGGCTCTAGCGAATCAATCATAGTTCCCGGACACATAATTGACCAATCGAGCTCAGACTGCAGCAGACGTTCAAAATTCCGGTTGTGATTTTTATATGCGGGCGGAAATCCGGGCAGATTGTTGCCAATGAGATCAGTATATGGAATATCCAGCAGGCCGGCACCTCCCATTATCCATACCCTCACGGAAAAACTAGGGTGGATTTCGCATTGGCTTATAATGTTATCAACGAGACAAACGAACTCATCTCCTTGACCTGCATGACCGGCAGCAATAATAGCGGCGTCTTGATGCGACAGCGCCTCGCCGACGCTTACTGGGTTTATGATATCGTCCACGATCACCTTTACATGTTTGGCGGAACGCTCTCCTTGCTGTCCATAAAACTTCTCGGAGTTTCGCACGAATGCGGTCATTTCATGTCCCATTTTACCCCCTTGCTCCAGCGCTCTTCTCCCCGTATTTCCCGTTGCTCCGAAAACAATAATTTTCATCATTTTTTCCTCCTTTTATAAATGACTCCCGATATTTCATCTCTGGATTGACTCAAGCTTAGCATCGTTTAAAAATCTTGATAAGAACCCACTTTAATGTAGGGTCCTTACTTAAAAGTAAGCATTAAGCAGAAAGGGGTATCCATGTTGGTCCACGGCGAAAATCGTAAAAGAAGATTGACTGTAAATAGCAAAAGCTGCCAGGGAAAATCCCGTGGCAGCTTTTGTTATGAGTCCTTGAATTAGTGTGCAATGAATTGAACCAGCTTTAAGAAGCAGATTCTTCATATTTCCGCTTATTATGGTTTTCTCCCCAAGCACACATGACTTCGGCTACAGGAATCAATGTTTTGCCATATTCACTAAGGGAATATTCTACTTTTGGAGGGACGATAAAATCATTGGTTTCCATTTGCCGCCTAAAACATGAATGATTGTCTCCACTGGACATTCAAGCTGATGAATCATTGATAAATCATCCCCTTACCTTTAAGTAAGTTCATTACCTTAAAGTATACACCTAACAAAATTTTACAGGTTATCAATCCGGTCAACAAAAAACAAACTAATTTCTTTACGGATACCAGACGTTCCAGAGGAATACCCCGACGCAATCGACTTTCGGAAAATGCAGCAGATGGTGCCGGGGATTGGAGCGGAGGCGGGCGCTTGGGCGAATTACACCATTCTCGAGGAGCTAATCCATAATCATGTCAACGACTTGTTTCGCAAATGCAGTATAGGGTTCGATCAAATCAGGACTTCGATCAATAGCCCACCTGAGATTATCGAAAGCCCTTAATAGCAGCAAATGCCTCATGTCAGCTAGGTCTTCTACACTTATCCCGTACCCGTCTAAAAACGCTTTGAATTCCTCAATATTTGGGCCTTCTTCTAGTCCTAGTATTTGGTAATGCATCAATTGAATAACAGTTACATGTGGTACCACGTTTACTTCTGCATTCCAATCCAGCAATATAACTTGGTTTGCCTGGTTGACAATCGTATTCTTTATAGAGAGATCTCCATGGTTTAAACCGAACCGGAACGTTTCCTTCTTCAGATTCTCGAACAGTTTTCTTACTCTCTGCGATTCCATCTGAGTAATTACTCCAAGCTCAATCAACCGATCAGACTCCGTCAAACTATTGATATTATACTGCACATACCCTTGCCAACTGCCGTCCGATCCTGCATGAGAAGGTGACTGAAACTCACCATGGACTGGATCAATCAGATTGTCTCCGTATCCTTTCACTTGAATCGAATGAATATGCCTGGCATATTCGCCAAGCTGCCTCCAAATATCGGACCTGGGAACCGTACTGTCTAACCCGTTGTTGCCATCTATAAAAGCTTGAATCATATAGGCTGTTTCATCAACAATGCCAATGGACAACACCTCAGGTCCAGGAATGCCAACTGCGGCTGCTTGCTCGATACACCATTTTTCTTTGATAAAGCTTGGAAATGTATCTTTATCGTTCATGCGGACAACGACTTTATGGCTCTTAGTTTCGACTACGCAAACCTGATTTGTGATACCTTTACCTATGATTTGGTAAGATGTTTTTGTTTGTTCTCGCAGAAAATCGCCTGCAATTCGTTCTGCTTGTATAACTACAGCATCCTCCATAGTTTCTTTCATCCCCCTCAAGTTCGTGCTTCGATCAGTATAGCACACACTTTTTTGAAAAATACTCTTATAACTAAACTATACCACCAGTTAGCGCAACGAGGCTGCCGATTTATACCGGCAGTCTCGTTCCGGTGATCGTTGAACTATCGTGACCGTTAACGCAATAAATTCCTTATTTTTTGCTCCAGATATTTTTAAAAAGTTCTGTAACGGTTAAATGTACTATTCCGGTTTCGTTTAATGAGATTTCTTGTATTTCGTAAGACTCAGTCGGGAAAATATAAAAAGAGAAATCATCTCCGTCTTTATAGTTTAACCCACTCACACCAGATACTGAGCTGGTGTAGTTTTTGCTATTATATTGTGCTGTCATTTTAGCGGTCATATTTGTTGTAAATGAATTTCCGTTTACGGTAGCATGATGACCCCCTGAAATTAATGAAGCACCTGTTAGAGAATAATGTCCACTGGACCGAAAACCGATGCTATATCCTCCAGAATTTATATTTCCTGAATTATCAATCCAAGATACATATATCCTATGGGTACCATCATTGTATAGCTCTTTTCCGATATTACTTTCTAAATTTGACAGGTCAATTGCAATGGTATATTCCCCTTGTACAACATGACCGTTTCTATCAGTAAATTCTTTGGTGTTATTCGCAACATAAGCCATCCCTTCAGTCCATAAACCAACCAAACCTGATAACCAAAGAAAAATTACGGCAACAACTGGTGCCATAATAAATAATACTTTTTTTACTTTCATTAGTTAAACCTCCCTCCTTGAGAATCTGTCGCAATAATGAAATTTCATAATCCTGGCGTTACGATAACCACATACTTACTTTAACGTATATATATGAATTTACTTACGTTCTACTGCCCGTTACTTCAATAAACCAAAAAGGGAGCTGCCCGAAGCTGCTCCTTCACTATCGTTACCCGTTAGTTGAAACTTTTTAAGAAATTACGGTTCAAACCCTTCAAAATTGCATCGCCAATCAGACATCCATGCGGGTGAATACGATGATCGTTGTTGTGTTTTTAGCAATTGACAACCGTTCTGGTGTAGCCGACACTACAATTGATTTTCCCATAGACACAATTTCGAAATAACGCGTCTTCCTCGGAAATGGTCTTCGTCCAGGATTTTCTTTAGCTTCAACAAAAATAATGCTGCTTATCATGAAGTTGGTTTCGGATGACAAGAAGGTATTCAGATAAGTGACAAATTCCGCACTTTCAGGATGTACTCGCGTGTCGGGTCCCATTCAGGATTGATTGCCGGCTGGACTGCGGTTTGTTCGGGAACGATCACATTCCCGTACAGGTCCTTTTTTTAAAACCATTAAAACTGGGCTTAGTTTCGTATTGCCATTTTTGGACCTGTGCTAAGAGTAATTTTCGGGGTAGCTTAACGGCCACACTTCACAGCGCGGTAAAAAGGCTAACGTTCTTGTCGTCCGACCGGAGGAATCACTCGTTTATGGTCTCCTAACCACGTGTACCTTCACTTTAAGTATACTATCTACTGTTGCCAAGATAACGTTGTTCAATGAGTGGGGCAGTATTTCCGTTTCCAGCCATTCGCGGTCTTTACCGATCTCGCTTAACAGCGTATGTTCAATGTGGCCATCCGCAATAATCGGTTTGGTCAGATTGAATGGTTGCATGGGTAGTTTCAGATCAGCCGGAGTTACAGGCTGATAAGCCGTATTTACGAAGACGGATAGTGTACCGCCTGGCTCCCATGCAGCAAAAGCAACCTTCGAGATATCCTCTACGCTCGATTTTCTCAGCTCCGCATACAAGAAATCAATAGTTAACTTCGCTTTAGATAGGTTCCGGTAATCAAGCTTCCCCTCCTGAATAAGGGTGATCGCTGGCGGATCGAAAAATTGTTTAAACAGTGGGATTTTTAGACTGAGCCATATCGCGACTATGTATAGGATCACGAGCGAAACGGTCGTAATCATGGAGCCCTTTAGCCCAAGTTGCTCGTCCGACAGTGGATGCGCAATAATATTTCCCAGCGTTAACGCGATAATGAAATCAAGAAACCTAAGCTGTGATATTGAACGCTGGCCCATCATTTTGGCCGCAATTATTAGAAATACAAATCCGACAATCCCCCGTAAAATCCATCCCATTGTCGTCAATGACTCTTGGCTTTTAAAAAAATCCACGCTTACATTTCCTCCGTTATCTTATTTCCAGCAATTATGTTACCCTATCACTACCCAAGCCATTCAATTCAGCACAATTACGTCCTACTGCCCTATAGTTAAACAGGCTGCCGGTATGCCGGCAGTCCGTTCGTCGTTTCGCTAGCGCGTCCTGATAGTTGAGTTTCCAGTGCAAATCAGACTGGCAATACGGTGATTAGCTCGTCTCCAAAGATTTCGCCGTTGTCACGGAATCCGGGCTTTCATAAAGCTTTTTGTCGGGCAAGTTATCTGCCTTATAAGAAATCCAGCAGTAATGTGCAAGCCCGGCCGGAAAGGTCGTGTAAATTCCAAGGTTTTTTTCATGGCTTCCCGACCGTAGCCCCGGTTCTGGTGGTGCTTGTCGATCATCAGTCGCACGATGCAATAGCTGTCGTGGCGATTGACGGGAGGTCGTATCCGGTGATTCCATAAGTAAGCATAACAAAACCGACCGGCTGCCATCCAAGTAAATGGCTAACGGAAATGGATGTCCCCCATTGGTTGCAAGGACATAGCACGAATATACTATCATGTATCCATGGCTTTTTTAGGGGTATCCTTTTTGACATATTGGCAATTGGTTAATCGGGACATAATTGTGCAGATTTTTTCGTTAACGTAATCTCCGTTTGTTAAACGAAGAAAAAGCGATGGATATCCACCGCTGCGCTCTTGTGTCCGTTAGCTCAATCACTTATCGGACACCTGAATTGGTATGACACCATCATGATTATCGTTTAGCACATAAACTGTCCATACTGAAGCAGTCGGGTCGTACTTAACTTCTTTGACCACATTAAAATGAGATTTCTTAATCTCAAGCGAGGAAATCGCCTGATTAACGGCCTCCGCTTCAAACAACTTGGTTCCTTCTGATTGGGAATCAGAAATAACGGAAACACGCTCTGCCTTACCTTGGGCAGGGTACGACTCCTCTAGCTTTCCTCCCTCTGCCCACACTTCTACTTTCATTCCGACATTAATATTGGATGGCGACTCATCAAACCAAATCGCGGGATAATAATTTTTTGGACCTCCTGTGGAGCTGTAATCTTTAACATCGGGGGAAACCACAAGGATACGGTCTCCGTCGATTTTAACGACATACCCTATGAATCCTTTATCCTGCGTTGTAGAAGCAGTTGTCGAGGTACCTTCAACAGTGCTTTTTGTACTATTATCTTGTTTCACTCCGCAAGCAGAAAGCAACAGTACAACAACGGAAATCAAGAATATTATTTTTAAACGCATGGTTCATTCCTCCTCGTTGTCGGAACACCTTGATAACCTTCATCATCGAACCTCTGTTGTTTGAAATATTCTACACGCCGTCTCGGAACATCAGTTGTGATTAATACTGCGTCATTTATGAAGAACCTTTCACAGGTGACACACTTCAAATGATCTTCGTGAAATGATTAAGCCTGTGTAGGACTAATTGATATTACATCGTTTCCTTCAAATATTACCTTTATTAAATCATCTTTTATGATGTCAACATCTTTAACTATTTGGTTGATTAGCCGCACAGGGCGTCTCGGTAGTCAACATTCTCTTTACTATATTCCACGCCGTTCAATGTTACCGATGCTAAAGCATAAGCCGTTAAACACGCATCATTTTTATCACAGTGAAAACCAAACTGAACATAATCCCGAACAAATGTCACTGAGTGCATCTCGGCTCCGATAAATATGTCTTCTATTGCCATCGTCATTACCCCTCTGACCGTTTAAACATATTTATTCGCGAAAGTGCAAACAAATCCTTTAGCTGAGCGAAGGGGCTACCACGTGGCAGCCCCTTTGGAGTTGAAATATCGTACCCGTCCCTCGGTTTAGTTTAACAACATTCGTGCTATCTAACATTTATCATGCTAATATGGGTCCGCCCTTAACAGCATCATTACAGCGATCACATCTATAATCACCACAATGTGTTATCATAGGATTATTCCTTATGGCATTTTCTGAAATCTTTAGCATTGAATTTACATCAAGTACATTCCATTCACTTTGGCCAACTTTAACTTTTTTAGTAACTGGCATAAGAACATCCTGTAATTTAATAAAACCCTCGGAGCATCCGCCAACCTCAACCTCAATTGTTAAACCTTTAGAATCTTTAGCCCATCGTCTAAACAAATTTCTTCCTGCCATTTGCTCCGCTAAGTGAATTAATGTCAAACGGTTAAAATTAACACCCATAAGAACAACATATCCACCAAGTTCAGCAATGGCTTTTAATGGTGCATATACATTTAACGGAGCTTGTTTCGATATCAATTCTTCTGCATATGACCCAATTGCAGTAAATGAATTTAATGGGTGATTACCTCGTAGTCGATTTTTCAACCTTAGTATTGTTTTGGGAATAGCACCCATCTCTATATCTACTTCATTGCTCGTTGGAGAATAAATATAATTCATTTCTTTGGAATTGTCGTTAGTTAACCAACTATAGTCACCGCAACCATTTTGGGATGGTCTTAGATGTTCTGGTGGGAATACACTAAAGGCATCTGAAAATGTAGGTACAAGTAAAGTACATTCTTCATTTAAGAAACCTTGAACAATTGTTTCTGCTCCTCCATCAATCCATCCAAATGAAGAGAGTGAAGAATGAACACAAACTGGTTTTTTATTTATTCCTAAGTCTATTAGGACTTTTCCAATATCACTTTTTGAAACTGACATGAACATCCATCACCCCAATTAACGATCGTTCTAATCCATTTTTTGAATTGTCACTGTTCTGTAATCACGTGTTTTCAAAACTCTTATTGGCAAATGTTTGTTTAAGTCCATCAATTATATATGAATAGTTTACCACACACTTTTTGGAAAGTACGTTTATAAACTATATTATACTGCCCGTTGAGCTGCCGTGCGGCAGCCCCTTTCGCATTCACTATCGTATCCGTCCCTCGGTTTAGCTCAGTCAAAAGATGCTGCAAAAAGACTAAATATTTCGTTCCTCATACTCAAAGGGTTCTTCACACGAGTAAATTTCATGGAAAAATCCCATATACGGGATATCGTCTTCCAGGCATTTTATGCGATACGACAACTCCTCATCACACTCCGGCTCTTCGCCGTTGTTCCGCATTACCTCGAATGCATCTACAATACCTTCCATGAGGTTTACTTGGATAAATAAGGGCAATTTTTCTAGCATTGAATCTTCGATCCTGGTCTCAGATTTGTATCCCTCGAGGGCTGTTTTAAAATAATCATCCATAAACTTTTTCCGTTTGCCGGCATCTGGTTCAAATTGTATCCAGCCCACTCCGTTTGTCCAGAGACTGGCCAAGTCAAACATATACCAACAGTAACAAGAATTATCGAAATCATAAACGGTTATTTGCCCGTTATCAAAATCTATCGAATAATTCCCATCATTGTAATCAAAATGGATCATACCGAAAGACTCACGGTTCCTGTCCAATTCCTCTAAGGTTTTAAGGAGATCTAACAGCTTCTCCATCAGCAGAGGTAACGAACCGGGAATGAGTTTGTCGATATATTCAGCATTGTATTTGTCAAAAAAACTATACCGGCGATGGACAGGAGTATATCCTTTCGATATTTGGTGTAGCTTCCCCAGGACTTTACCGCAGTTATAATAATATTCGGTAATTGGAGCTCCTTCCCGGTACCGAAAATTATTTTCCACAAGCATTTTTCCCTTGGCCTTTTTAAACAGGCAGATAAAAAAGGTATGATTATTATGAGTTATTTCTTCTAGCAAATTCCCCTTCAGGGAGTTGACTACATCCGAAACACTTCCGCCATGATTGAATAAATACCTGACATACTCAAGTTCACCTAGAAAATCTTCCCGGCTTCTGTCATTTAAGAAGGCGATTCTAAGTATTTTTGCATCGGTGCCCTCTTTCTCACATGTATAAACGACATTACGCCCTCCATTATGTGCCTTAACCGGCATGATTTCATAGCCTTCTAATCCGTACAACTCTGATACTAATGTAAGTAAATATGCATCACTGATTTTAATAACCTCATTATAATTTATAATATCTCCTCCAGTTAAAATTCTTGCAACTCTTCCCACACCGAAATTACCACAGAAGAAGCCTAAAAATGAAAAGTCCTTCTGTGGACTTAAATGATAACCACCTTGTTTAACATTAATAGATCACTCCTTTCAGCTATTTCCGCCTTATATTTTACCTAAAAATGCCATTCAAATTCTAGGGGAAACTTTCTGTATAATAAAATTCAACTTTTAACCTTCTCGAGCTACCTGGCCGAAGCGCAGGGGATTTTTTATGTCTCGCAGGCTACACCATCACTTATCAAGACCTAATTTTAAGAAAGTCAAATGAAATAAAGGGTTTAATTATAGTGTCCCTTTTAGCTGTGAAAAGGCTGCCATGTGGCAACCCTTCCTTTATCCAAGAACGCAACTTACCAGCATAGAAAGAGCGTTCATCTGGATCGGACTCAGAACCCTTTGTCAGATAAAGTTGATCATTCACATATCTAGGGTAAACATGGAGATGATAATGCCACACGTCTTGATTGCCAGCAGGCTCATTATGTTGCCGCGTAGAAATCCCATCACATCATATGTACTTTTCATTGCAAACGCTGTAAGCTGAGCCGCGCGGTGAATTACAACAGCGTAATCCGCTGGGAGTTTTTTGTTCCCTGATTAGGTCGCTCGATACCCGAAACACGACAAAATGGACATTCGTATCCTTCGGGCTTATGTGAAAATGATGCTGTCATCTTTCTCATTCAACTCCTTTCATATTTCTCCAACCAGCTAATAGTTCTTCATAGCTCAACATTCACAAAAATGGTAAAAAACTGCATGATCTATGCTGTCATAATTATTGAGCAATGATTCAATAAGAGTTACATAATCAGACGCCTTATATAATCCATCTTGTCGACCCTTATACTCCCAATAATAGGATTGACCTACTCGTAGTTTATCAACTGAACTCATCTTTTCCCAATCATTCCAAGTAACCTGTGCAAGCTCACTCCTGGAATAGGGTTGAACAATATACCCCCTAATCAAATTCGCATTCAATACTAGGTAAATTGCCAGTATAGACGCCAATAATAGTAAAAGCAATTTATTATTTGAATAAATTTTTTTTAGATTGCCCCGCGCTTTTTGAAAACCGATATAACATGCCCAGTTGAAAACTATAATCATAATGATTGCTATTACTGTTAATGGTCCGAAGTAAATAGCTTCAGTAATAAATGGACCATTTCCCCAGAAACCCGTTAATCCTCCAAAGACGAAACGGTTGAGAAGATAATATAACACGAAAATCAAAGCGCAATTTCCAATGAGTGGTGTTAACATAAATTTTAATTTGTTAATCAAATATTAGCCCCCTGTTCTCTTCAAATATAAATGAAGCATAAAATATTTGACACAGGAGAACTTTGGTAAAACCAATATCATTACACTATGCTGCCCCGAAGAAGCTTGAGTATGAAATGAGCGGCTTCGGGCAGAGGTTGTTTTCTTAAAAAAAGTTACAGGAATTGCAAAGGGGGCGAGCTTAAGCGGGCATAGGCAAGGCAAGTGTATGAGGTCATCCGGTCGGTTCACGAGCAACAGGGGTTCAGCTTAAAGCTGTTGTCTAAGCTCGCAAAGGTAGCGCGTCCAGTTATTAAAAAATGGTTAGCGCAGCGAGGCTGCCGTTAAGATATTAAAAAAAAGGCCCGGATAACCGGACCTTATCGTTGGATATGAGTCTAAGCCGACAGAGCTTCCAGCTGAAGTCGCGGGGCGTTCAACAATTGGATCCACTTTTTGACAGCCATGACGAGAATGATAATGCCTAACACAAGCATCACTATAGATAAGACGGCATTAAGGATGCTGAAACCGGCCGCCGACGGATTGAGATAGACGTTCTTCACCATCCAGTAACCTGCATAATTAACCGTGACAAACAGGTAGGCAAGCGGTATGAGACAGGTCAGCATATAACGGCGCTTATCGGCGATATTCAGGATTACGGTTGCACCAATGATCAATCCTATCGAGGCCATCAGTTGATTGGAAACACCGAACAAAGCCCATACCGAGCCGATATCGCCGGAAAAAAGCAGATAGCCCCACATCAGACACGCAAGCGCGCTGGCAAAAATATTGCCCGGGACCCAGTCCACCCGTTTCAACGGCTTGTAAACTTCACCGAAGAAATCCTGGATGAGATAACGGGCGACGCGGGTTCCCGCATCAATTGCTGTTAAAATGAAAACGGCTTCGAACATAATGACGAATTGGAAGAAATATGGTGCCAGATGGCTGAACCAAGGGATTTTCGTAAAGATATACGTCATTCCGACCGCAAGTGTGACCGCTCCGCCTGTACGGCCTTCCAGACTCAGGCCGATTTCTTGGCTGAGATGCGGCAAATTGACGACATTCATACCTAACGTTTGAAATACAGCGGGTGTGGAGTTGATGGCAAAATAATCTGCAGGCTGAAGCGAGGTAGCCGCTATTAAAGCCATAATGCCGACGACGCATTCGACCAGCATGGCACCGAAGCCGACCACTTTAATATCGGTCCAGCGGTTCATCATTTTCGGCGTTGTCCCCGACCCGACAAAAGCGTGAAAGCCGGAGATCGCGCCGCAGGCGATCGTAATCGAAATAAAAGGCCAGACTGGACCCGCAATAATCGGCCCGCCGCCATTAACGAACTGCGTCACGGCAGGGAATGGAATGCCGGGATTAATAACAAACACGCCTATAATCAGAGCGATGAATACGCCGATCTTCATAAAGCTGCTCAAATAGTCGCGCGGAGCGAGCAGCAGCCAGACGGGAAGCGCCGCCGCAAAAAAAGCGTACGCAGGCAAAATTACGGCTAATGTCTTCGTATCAAAGGTTAGCCACTCTCCAATAACGGTATGTTGAATGGAAGGGCCGGCAAAAACGCCGACCATGAGAAGAATAAAGCCGATCGTCGAAGCTAATTTCAGGTTACCTGTTTTCTTATAAAATAGGCCTACACCCATCGCAATCGGGATCGTAATTCCGACGGCGAACGTTCCCCAGGGGTTGTTCTCCAGCGCATGCAGCACGACCATCGATAATCCCGCCATCGTAATCGTGATGATGAACAGCATCGCGAGACCGGTACAGAAACCCGCAACGGGACCAAGCTCGTCCTTCGCTACCTCAGACAACGACTTGCCATTCTTGCGCATGGAGGCGAACAGGACAACTGCATCGTGAACCGCTCCTCCAATAACCGCCCCGATCAAGAGCCAGAGCAAGCCGGGCAGATAGCCGAACTGCGCAGCGAGTATCGGGCCGACAAGCGGACCGGCGGCCGCAATGGCGGCAAAGTGGTGTCCGAAGGTGACCCATTTATTGGTCGGAACATAATCCTTCCCGTCGTTTAACGTGTGGGCCGGAGTTGGGCTCGCATCGCTGAGCTTCAGTACTTTGGCCGCTATAAATGTGCCGTATAACCGATATGCAATCATGAGAATACAGATCGATCCTATCACTATTGTAACCGCATTCATTCGTATGACCTCCCAAAGGATTTAATTAAATCCATCATACATAATGAAAGGCCGTTTATTAGGTTTTCAGGACAGAACGCAAAGGTTTAAGAGTGAACGGCAATAATCGCGGCCCGAGCTGCAAGCGGTTACACCGATCTAAAATTAAAATCCGATAAGCTGCTTGAGCTCCTTCATGTGCGTCCGGCTGACAGGCACCTTTGACCCGTCCTTCATAATCAGATTATACGTAGAATGGAACCATGGCTGTATTTCAACAATTCCGTCGAGGTTGACGAGAAATGCGCGATGAACGCGAACAATCGGACTGTTATGCAGCTTCTGCTCGAAGGTAACAAGCGAATCGCTAACTGTATACTGCGCATCTTCCGTTACAATGACCGTCTTCCCTTCAACTGAGCTGATGTACAATATTCTGCAAATATTCACTAATAAAATACGGTCTTGGGCGGTTATTGCCAGTTTATCGGTCTGCTCGCGCGGCACGAACTTCTGAAGCGCTTTTAAAGGTTGACTTCCGTCACGCAGACCATTCAGCTTGCACAGCTTCTCCACCGTTTGCTGAATGCGGTACTCATCGAAAGGCTTGAGGATGTAGTCAACTGCCTCCAACTCGAAAGCCTTCAAGGCATATTCGTCATATGCTGTCGCGAATACAATTTCGGGTCTGCGGTCAAAGCTTAGCAGCTGCTTCGCCAAATCCAGGCCGCTGCCTTCGGCAAGCTGAATATCCAGAAACACCACATCAGGCATCAGCTGCCCAATCTGCGCATAGGCATCCTCCATATTTTCGGCTTCCCCCGCCACATCCACCCGCTTCGTCCGGCGAAGAATGTACGTCAATTCATCTCTGGCGAGCGGTTCATCATCAACGATCAAAGCCCTCAGCATGCTGAATTCCTCCCATGACATAATGTAAAGGTACGACAATTGCGATCCTGGTGCCTGCGTTCCATTTGCTTTCGATATGAAAGGCCGCTTCGCCCCCGTAGATTTCTTCTATCCGCGTGCGGATATTGAACAAGGCCGTCCCCGTTCCCTCCGCCGATTTGACGGTTTGTTTGCCAAGCCAGCCAAGCTGTTCCGCAGGTATCCCTCTTCCGTTATCCTCCGTGACCAGAATCATTTGATCACCCTCTTGGTAAGCCCGGACCGTGACTTGTCCCTTTTCTCTTCCTTTGGATTTGGAAAAGGCGTGACGAACGGCATTCTCCACTAATGGCTGCAGGGTAAACGGTGGAATTAGCACATCCTCGAGCGATGGATCAATGTCGAGGCACACCGTATATTTATCCGGAAAACGCGCCTTTTCCAAAGATAAATAGGCACCTACATGCTCGAGCTCCTTATGAAGCGGAATGAGCATTTGACGCGCCCCTTGCAGGTTGCTGCGAAAAAATACGCTTAATTGCAGCAGCAGTTTTCTTGCTTTCTCCGAATCGGTACGGCATAGCGCAGATATGGTGTTAATGGCGTTAAACAGGAAATGGGGATGAATCTGTGCCTGCAGCGCTTTTATCTCGGCATCCTTGAGCAGCCTGCCCTGAAGCTCGGCATCCGCTAGTTCCAGCTGAGTGGAAAACAGCTTGCTCAGACCTTCAGCCAGCTCCTGTTCCACCCTATCCATCTGAGCCGGGTTGGAAAAATACAGCTTTAATGTCCCGACCGTCTTATGGTGAACCTTAAGCGGAAGCACAATCGCAGCCTGCAAAGGGCAGTTTGGCTCAAAGCATTGAATCTTCTCCCGCGATCTCGCCTTCAGGATTCGTCCTTGCTCGAGAACATTTTTCGTTAATTGGGTTGATAGGCTTTGCAGCGGAATGTGATGGTCGGAGCCTGCTCCGACGTGCGCCAATACCTGGCTCTGATTCGTAATGGCGATGGCGGCCGCATTCGTCCATTTCAGAATAACCGCCGCCGCTTCCCGGCATGAATGCGCATTCAGTCCTTGCCGGAAAAAAGGCAGCGTCTGATCTGCAATATACAGCGCTTTGTGGGTCTGCAGCGCACGTGTGCGCTCCTCCTCCTGGAGAATGGATTGAACGATTAACATAAAGAGCAGCGTACCGAAGCCGTTGATAAGAACCATCGGAATGCCGATAATCCGGACCAGATCCAGAGCAGCATCATACGGTTTGGCGAAGATAACGATGACCAGCATCTGAATGCATTCCATCAGAATACCGATCGCTACCGCCCGCATAGGCGTGTTTTTACCGCTCTTACGCAGGTACACACCAATGATACCGGTTGCAATTCCGGCCAATATCGTGGAGATGCAGCAAGCGACAGCCGTAAATCCGCCCAGTGTCAGCCGGTGCAGGCCGGCTATCATACCGACGCCAAACCCGACCAGTGGCCCCCCCAGCAGACCGCCGAGTGCAACCCCCAGCACTCTCGTATTGGCAAGAGCGCTCTCATAGCTGACATCTGTCTGCCACACCTGCGGTAAAATCAAACCATTGCGGATTTCGATCCCCGTATAGTTGCTGATGATGCCGAAGGCTCCGAATATGGCGATCATCAGCATTTTTTCTTTCAGGCCATGCTCATTATGAATAATTTGACGGAAGGACCGCATTCTCGAGAGCAGAAAAACGACAATCAGGAGAATACCGACCCGCTCCAGCATTAATGGCAATAAATTAATCATCCATTCACCTGCTCGCTATTTGTCCTCTTATATTCATCATACAAAAAAAAGGCCTTCATAAGAAGACCTTGGGAGAACCTGTATAGCATTGCGCTGCAGAAGATGATCATATAAGGGGAAAAAAGGACACAATCAGTTTGCACTGACGGTCACTCAAGGTGCTTTGTGAACGTTTTTCCGTCAATTTTATAAAAGGGCCTTTGTTTGTCAAACACCAAGCTGACAGATTTTTCACGGTACCTGACCGTAAAGCTCCCTTCTTGTTTTGCACTTATGGATGCATTCGCAAGACATCCGTCTATCCACTCGATGTCGACTTCAAACCCGCCGCGTGCCCGCAACCCCCGAACGCTTCCTTGCTTCCATGCCGCAGGCAGAGCCGGAAGCAGATTTATTTCGCCGGCATGACTTTGCAGGAGCATTTCTGCGATGCCTGCAGTCCCGCCAAAATTACCGTCGATTTGAAATGGGGGATGATTGCAGAACAAATTAGGTAAAGTAGAAGTTCGAAGCAGCTCCATTACGTTATCGTAAGCAAGCTCCGATTCTTCCAATCTCGCCCACATGTTAATAATCCACGCCCGGCTCCAGCCGGTGTGGCCGCCGCCGTGCATAAGCCTGCGTTCAAGCGTTCGTTTGGCGGCCGCGGCAAGCTCCGGGGAACGGGAGACGTCAATCTGCGAGCCGGGATGGAGCGCGAACAGATGCGAGATGTGCCGATGACCCGGTTCAAGCTCCTCGTAGTCGACGCTCCATTCCTGAATTTGACCGTGTTTGCCGACTGCGGGCTGTGGAATACGCTCAAGCGTCTTCTTCAACGTCTCGGCGAATTCGCTGTCCGTTTGCAGGATATCCGCACTCTTCACACAGTTCTGGAACAGCTCCCGAATGATCTGGCTGTCCATGGAAGGGCCGAAGCACAACGCTCCCGTTTCCCCGTTCGGAAGGAAGTATCTGTTTTCCGGCGAGGAGGACGGACAAGTGACGAGCTGTCCCTGCGGGTCTTCCACCAGATAATCCAGTACGAATTGCGCCGCTTCCTTCATTGTTCCATAAACCCCGCGGAGAAACGCTTCGTCTCTTCCGAACTCATAATGATCCCACAAATGCAGGCAAAGCCAGGCGGCCCCCATCGTCCAGAAGGTGGACGTTATGCAAACGTCCTGCGGAGCCGTATCCGCCCATATATCCGTATTATGATGAGCCACGAAACCGCGGCACCCGTACATCACAGCTGCCGTTTCCCGCCCGCGGACCCGCAGCCTTTCGGTCATATCGAACAAGGGGCGGTGACATTCCGCCAAATTGCACATTTCGGCCGGCCAGTAATTCATTTGCGTATTAATATTGATCGTATATTTGCTGTCCCAAATCGGCAGCATGTCCTGATTCCAGATACCCTGAAGATTGGCCGGCAGCGATCCAAGGCGACTGCTCGAGATGAGCAGATACCGGCCGAATTGGAAGTATAAGCGGGCAAGCCCGGCATCCTCGTTTCCTTCCCGGACTCGTTCCAACCGTCTGTCGATCGGGATATCCGCGAGCGCCGCTTCGGTCTCGCAGCCTTGAAGCATTAAGCTGACACGGCCGAATAAGGACCGGTAATCTTCAACGTGCTTCGCGCGAAGCGACTCGTAAGATTGAGAAGCAGCCTTATCAAGCCGTCGAACGCACTCGGATTCCATATGCTCTTTCGAAATCCTGAAGTCCGTGCATGCGGAGAAAAGAATGGTCACTGCATCCGCCTGCTCAACTTGAAGCTGCCGGCCGGTACTAGTACGCCTGCCTCCCTCCGTCAGCACTCTCACCGCACAGCAGAAACGAATGCCTTCCTCGCCGCCGCTTCGGCCGCGAATAATGAGGTCGCCGGCCTCATTCGTCCCGATCCGGTCCAAATTAGCGTGAAACCCTACCGGATGCTTTAAAATATCCGACCAAGGCGTAGGCTCCAATACAGCCCCACGGCCAAAAAGCATGGAGAACGTAATACTTCCCGGCTTGTCGGCGGTTAGACGGATTGCCATCACTTGATCCGGAAAACTCGAGAAATATTCCCGTTCATGGGAAACATCGTCGACGTTATATTGTACACGTGCGACGCCTTGATCAAGGTCTAATTCCCGGCGATACCGCTTCGCTTCCTCCGTAGCGGAACCAAAATCCAAATACAGGTCGCCGAGCGGTTCATAATGCCGCTGCCCGTCCGGCACTCCGATCAATGACCTCGACGCTAATTCCTCCGCTTCCTGAATTCGGCCGGCGAACACCAGCCTGCGGATTTCGTTTAAATGCTTGAAGGCGTCCGGGTTGTTCCTGTTCATCGGGCCTCCGTACCATAAGCTGTCCTCGTTCAGCTGAATACGCTCGACTTCGCCCTTGCCAAAAACCATCCCGCCCAACGTTCCGTTTCCGATCGGGAAGGCCTCCTCCCAACGGGCGGCAGGCTTATCAAACCACACCTTCAAATCATTCAATTTCGCGTCCTCCTCTTTCTCTCTGTATCCCATTAATTCTTGCATTAATCCGCTTTTCCTTCCGAAAAAACGAAAAAAAACCACATCACCCTGAGGATGCTGTGGTTGATGAATTTATGTTTAATTAAAATTGTTATAAGCTGGTCAAAGGTTGGCAGCCGTGAAAGATGCGATGACTTCTTCAATAAAGATATCTTGCTCTCCAATGTAATAGTTAGAAACATCATCCTGTAAAGCCTTGATTCTTGGGTCGCTGATAAAAATATCCAGAGCTTCCCTGGATTCAAATTACAAATTGAAAATAAAGGAATTCGGAGCGGAAGAGCCGTCTGCCGTAGACAAAACCTTTTTCACCTCGTACTTGGAAGCGCCCTTCTCAAGAACGGTTTTCCTGGACAGTAAGGGAAGATGCGAATTGAAATAATAGGTCTCATCAAATGGGATCTCTCGTTTATAGCAGAAAGTCAATACGATCATGCAATCAACTCCTTAGGGGTTATAATCACATGATAAAGCATGACACCAGTGGTATAGTCAACTGTAATTGCTGCAAACTGATCCGTTACCCCTTGACCGCTCCCATCGTTAAGCCCTGCACTAATTGCTTCTGGGTAAACCAACCCAGAACGACGGACGGCAGCACGGCGGTAGTCGCCACTGCGGACATTTTCCCCCAGAACAGCCCTTCTTGAGTCATAAAGGAAGCCATAAACACCGGCATTGTCGCGGAATTGGTGTAGGTCAGAGTTACGGCGAGCAGAAACTCGTTCCAAGCAAAGACAAAACAAAGCAGTCCGGTGGCAATGACTCCCGGCCTGACCAAGGGAAGCGTTACTTTAAAGAAACCCTGCAGTCCTGTTGCTCCGTCGACTTGGGTTGATTCTGATATTCCAATCAAAGAGCTAATATCCGACATAGGTAATGTCGGATATTCGTTATCGGCATTATTCGAGTATCTGTTCGGCCGTACTTGGGAACGCTGCAGCGAGGATGCCAGACATTTGTGGCAGGTGCTCTGCTTTTTTGGCAGGCCTGCCTCGGAGGAGAGCTGGGGGGCAGCGGCAGGCTTGGATGGCCGACGCTTTTTCTTGGCTGCGGAACAATTGCGGGGCTGTGCTCTTATAGAGACAGAAAGAGTAGAAGGACATTTGCATTATCGGGCTCATCGGACCGTATTGGCATATGGAGAGCAATATTTATCCGAGAACAAAACGTTTGAATCTGAAGCCCGTCAGAGGTGGAGTCAATATTACATTAACTATTTGGACACCTATCTTAAGCGGAATAAGCCTGAGGCGTCTTATTGGAATTGCCTCCTGGGGCGCGATCTTGAAGAAGTTAAACGGGAATGGCCGAATATAACCAAGCTGATGGAGTGGGCAAGCGCCGAAGAGGATGCGGAGCTGTTGATTCAGTTGATGCTGCGGCTAAGTCATTTCCTAAGCCGGGTTAGCCTCCCCATGCGAATTGAATATGGGCTCAAAGCCGCCCGCGCCGCTTTGTCCTTTAATAGAGAAACGCTCAGCGCTTTATTTCTGATCGATACGGCTGGCTGGGCATTGCTCGAAATCGGATTACTGGATGAAGGGCTGCATCGTATCGAGGGCGGCCTCCGGGTACTGGAGAACCTTGATCCGCACGATCCGGAGGTCCAGGGTTTAAAAGTTCTGGGACTCACTTTCAAAGCGAAATATTACTTGAAAACATTCCAGAGAGAGAAGGCCGCGGAGATTCTGGAGCAATCACGCGACCTATATTGTACGCCTCTGATTAAACACCGCTTACTGCTCGTTCGAGGCGATCTGTATTTGTTTAACGGTGAGTTTAGCGATGCCCTGCTTTGTTATGAACAGGCAAACGAGGTCAGTAAGTCATATGGCGGCGAAAAGACGATAGAAGCCTACTTCAACTTGGGAGTATCTTATATCAAATGCGGTGAGTATGAAAAGGCTGAATCGGCGTTTGACCAAATCCTTTACAATAGAACGAAAGCCAATCAGATCGAGCTTATCTATTATCAGTATGGCTTGGCGCAATTGCTGCATCGCAAAGGTAACCACGCTGAGGCATTGAAGCTCACAAAAAAAACGCTTGCTATAATCGACTCCTGGGAGAGAACGATTTGGGTGCGTGAGGAAGTGGAACGATTTCATGCACTATTAACGGATGCTGTTAAAGTTGCGGAGAAGGCTTGAATAGGGTGAAATTCGGTTGGATCCCCCTGCGCTTCAATCTCGCGTCGCAATTCCCCCGAATGGAGATGATCGCAGGGGGAGATGGGCTTCAAGATTACTTCACCGGTACATTAATAGTGCGATACTTTTCCACCTCCGAAGTGAGCTTGTAGTTGTTGTCCGCCGCCAGATTCATAAACTTCCGCAGCAGGTTCAGGTAAGGGCTGTTCCCGTTCTTTGTATACTGCAGCAGAGCAGTGTATCCCTTGATGGCGTTCGGCTGCATCTTTTTGCTCTCGTAGTCGAAGAGCGGCGTATTGTTCGTCCCGTAAAAGGTATAGATCTTATACCTGTCGAACAGGCTTCTTACTTGGACCGTGCGGTTGGAATTCGGAAACTGCTGCACGAACCGCTCTTGAGTAAGGGCACGGTTGACAAGCTCCTGGTAACCGATGACGAGTCCGGCATCCTTGACGCTTGCCTTATTCGATTCGACCGTCATGATGTCAATGTAAGCCTGGATGTCGTCTGTTACATAAGGGCGAAATTTCTGAAAGGCTGCATAATTGATAACTGGAAAAAAATAGCCCTCAGCCGTCTCGAGCTTATATCCGCTTGCGTCCGCTTCCTTCAGCAGCGACTTAAGGGAGCTGTCTTTCGAGCGACTCATGACATCACTGAAGCTGTCTCCGAATTTGTAAACTTTGTTTATGCTCTCCTGTACCGATGTTTTGGCGAATTGCTGATCCATTGACGGAAGCGCTTTTTTCACGGCATTTTCCAGTTGCAGCACCATGATCATAGCCGGATAAGATGATACTTCTCCGATGTGAGCGGATAGATAAGCAATCGCTTCAGGCAGCCGGCCTTTCTTAAGCAGCGCTTCATAGTGGGCGGTCATCTTGGCGGAATCGGCATCGCCCAACGCCGAGTTTACTGTCATAGATGCCGCGGACTTACCGGCGTAAGCACTTGCGGCTGCTGTGATTTCTGCTTGTATTGAAAATGTCAGCGCTGCAAGAACAGCCAGAGTAACAGTCTTTGATTTGCGCGGCAATATAGTTTTCATAAGATTTCCCTCCATGTCGTTTTGGCTCGTTGTCTCTATAACGAATCTTACCCGATTAATGTTTCCGGGAAATATCATCTTCTCTCGGACTGTGCAAAAATCATCTCATAAACAGGTTGAACTCATTACTGATCTTCGTCATTTGAGACAAAAATAAAGCTGCTGTTCAACTTGGAGCGGAAGGGACTTGGCCGCAATGGCTTGATATCCTCGAGTTTATACCTACATATATCATTCAAGTAGTATACAGAATCTGATTTAATATTTTCCTGTTTACGAATGATGAGCTCACCTATATATTTAGCTTTGGTAGATATATATAACCATTAAGTAAAAAAATATGGTGATGATACCCAATCTATCATTAATGGTAATTATTCACGCGTTTTTGGTGCAATTGCCTCGGATAGTGATAAAATATGGGGTTACGGTAGTGTATCTGCTGATCCTATTCCTTATGGCAATGACAAAACAAAATGCTCATACTGGGATCATGCGGCATAGGAGGAAAAGACTAAGATGTTCAGTAAAAAAACAAAACTACTTATTGGAACGTTGTCATTAGCTGTGGTTATAACCACAATAACGGTTATTTCATTTAACCAAAGCGATACCTCATCAAATAAAGTAAGTGCGGATAATATAAACCGTCCTGAAAAAATATCAATTAATTCCTTAGGTCATGTTGGTTCTGGAAAAGTACCAGATAAAATTAATATAAAAGTTGATTTTACAAAACCAGAGAATTTTAAAGTTTATAAAATAAAAAAACCTCAACTACAGAAATCAGATATTGAAAATATTGCTAAAAACTTAGGCGTTGTAGATGAAATAAAGGAAGACGACAAAAAATACCATGCTAAATCAGTTGATAAAAATTTAATTATTGATAAATTAACAGGTTCAATCACCTATACAACGAAAGAATGGGAAAACGAATCAGAGCCACTGAAAAATATGAACTCTGAACAAGAGTACAGAAAACTTGCGGAAGATTTTCTATTAGAAAAGGGCTTAATGAAAAAGGACGCCATATTTTCTGGAATAAAGGTTGACACTAGGGGGATTTATAACCCAGCTACTGATAAATACGATGAAATGCCGTATCAAGTTGGAGTGGAGTTTAGAAGAGATTTGGATGGCGTAACTTGGACTGGTACAGGCCCGAAACTGACAGTATACTTTTATGGTTCAGGTGTAGTTGCAGTCAAAAGTGTTTGGAGAGAAGCAGAAGAAAAAGAAGTGGGGGCTTACCCCGTAATTGAATTAGCAGATGCAGTTATTAAATTAAAAGAAGGAAACGGTCTTGTATTTACCAAAGATGAGAGTGCTTCCGAGGTCGATATCACTAAAATTGAATTAGTGTATTATCACGATTCATTGGGAGTTGAACAAGAGTATGCAACTCCGTATTACTTATTGACGGGAGAAGGCGTTAATGCCGTGGTTAGTGCGTTGCCAGACAATGTTGTTGAATTCAAAAACCATGAGATGACGAATTCTAGCAATATTGTACCCGACAAGAAACAATAACAAGTACTTGAATCCGTGACTAACCCCCGATTTTAACGGCACGCTCACGCGCTTGCCCCGCCTCTTTTAACCCGCAAAACCTTAGACACGCCGTACCTTCGCTTATACCGTCCACTGCCCGGTCTAAGTCGCGCTGTTTTTCGCGAGGTCCACTCGTGAGCTGATACCGTACGTCATACAATAGGCCCGAATCATGCCACCTCGAGCCGAATCGATCTTAATATTCTTTTAATGGCATTCTACGTTTTATAACTCAATCTCATTTCCGCCACAACCGGAAAGTGGTCGCTCGGGAACCTGCCCCCCTGGTGATCGTTCACTATACGAATGGAGTCGACTTGGATGCCGCCACGCGTAATAACCCAATCGATCCGCCAGGTCGGGCCTTTTCCCAGTGGATCCTTGAAGTCATTGAAGCTTCCGAGATCTTCCCCGCCGCGTTCCGCAGCTGAATTCCACGTATCGGTGAAGCCGCCTTGATGGAGTATACGAGATGGCTCTGAATCGGGACCGACGTTGAAATCGCCGGTAATCAGGACAGGCAGCGCCTTATCGAACTCCCCGGCTCGCTCCGCCAGTAACGCAGCGCCTTTGATTCGAGCTTCCTCTGAGAGATGGTCCATATGCGTATTGCACATGTAGAATTGCAACCCGCTGCCGAGCTCCCGAAACCGTCCCCATGTGACCATTCGAGGCGCTTCGTGGTTCCAGGTCGTCGAACCGATCATTCCCGGCGTGTCAGACAGCCAATAGTGATCATACTCCAGAACGTCGAAGCGGTCTCTTCTGTAGAAGATCGCAGAATACTCCCCCCGGCTTCCGCCGTTTCGTCCTAAGCCGATATATTCGTAATCCGGCAATATCGACAGCATATCCTTGATTTGACTGTAGTAACACTCCTGAGTTCCGATCAAATCGGGAATCTCACGCTGAAGCAGCTCCCGAATTAGCGGCAGCCGTTCCTCCCAGGAATTGGGGGAGAGGTCCGTCGCATGCCTTACATTAAACGTCATGACTCTGAGCCCGGAAGTCCGTGTAGACATTCTTAATCTCAGTCCTTTCCTTTACTCTCGAATTATGCCGTCCCGGCCGCTATTCGTGCAACAGAACCGCGGCCGTCTGCTCGGTTGTAAGAAGAACATGCAGCAGCCCGCCTTGTAGGGCACCCAGTATAGCTTCGCGCTTATGTAAACCGTACGCTATTCCGATGCGCAAACCAATGCTCATGAAATCTTCCGCAGAAGCGCCGACCACCCTCGTGCTCAGCTCTTGGAAAGAGAAGCGGCCGGTTTTATTATAAAAATGAAAGATGACGTCTCCGACGCTTTTCTCTGACAGTATCGGACCGGTCAGTCCGGGCACGAGGCCTGAAGTAATAATCGTCGCATTATCGCTGGAATCGCCAACTCCGACAATGATAGCCGAGACATTGCGAATCTCTGCCATCAGTTCTTGAATGCTCGGTTCCTCAAGGAAGCCGATTCTGCTGTCCTCGTTCAATGCGATAGCCGGCGCCGGGAATAACAGCGGCTTCCCCCGCAGCCCCTGGCTCCACATTTGGATGACGGAAGCGGCGGGTACCAGCTCTTCCTTGGCGCCGGACCCTCCGGTTAGCTGCACGATCTTCAACCCCGGCCGCGGATCGGCCAAGTGCAGCTGCGTTCCGACCGCATACAACGTTCTTCCCCAGCCGAGACCGATTGCGCCTTGAGTCGGCAGTATCGAATTCAGGTACTGACCCGCCAAATACTCGAACGAATAAGCCGAATCATCCTGACGGAAAACGGCGCAATCCTTGAGGCCATACTTCCGGTTGAGGCGCTTCTCCATTGCGGAGAGACGGCAATTTTCGATATCTGAGTGAATATGAAACTGTATAATGCCTTTTTCCTTGGCTTCCTGGAGAAATCGTGCAACCGACGACCTTCCAACCGCCAGCCGTTCGGATATCTCCTGCTGATTCATCCCGAGTACGTAATACATTCGGGCAATACGCTCCAGAAAGCTGTCCCTTGATAGCTGCTCATAATTCGCCGTCTTATGCATGATCTCTCCATTGTGAATATAAAGCGGCTTGCTTTTCACAGCTGCTTTATTATCGATGTTATTTTAAAACCTTGTCTCCTTTTTCGGCCGCTTCGGCCATTGCTTTTTCCGGGGTTACGGAGGAATCGACCACCGTCCGCGCAAATTGATCTTCAAAAATCTTCTGCACTTCCGGGAAGTTGGTCACCATCGGACGATGAACCGCATACTGCAGCTGGTCGACCGCTACTTTAAACTGCGGCTTCTCCGCATACAATTTCTTCATTTCATCGCTTTCCAATGCCGAAGTGCGGCTCGGTAAATAACCGGTGAAGGAGCTTGCGTAAATCGCCTGTTCCTTCTCCGTCATCCACTTGATGAATTTCCACGCGGCTTCTTTCTTCTCCTCGGAAAGTCCGCTGATCATGACCAGGTTGCATCCGCCTGTCGGCACGCCGTAACTTTTGTTCGCCGGCATGAACGTGTTGTTCAGTTCAAAACTGGATTCCTCGGCGATCTGCATCAATTTGGTCAAATCGGCCGTTGAACTGAAAAACATGCCTGACCTCTGATTTTGAAAGTCGGTTCTGGCTTGCGGGCCTGCATCGTCCGTCGTTAAAATCTTCAGAATGCCTTCTTCCTTCATTTTCAGCCAAAACTTCAACGGTTCGATGGCTTCCGGCGTATTGAAGGCAGTCTTCGTTCCGTCATCGGACAACAGCTTCCCGCCGCTTTGAATGACGAGAGCTTCATAGAACCACAATCCATTCGTCATCGTCATACCGACGCGCTTGCCGGGAACAGTCATTTTACGCGCATATTCCTCGAATTCCTTCCAGTTCTTCGGCCCTGCAGGGTCGAGGCCCGCTTCCTTCGCAATTGTCGTATTGATGTATAAAATCGGTGTGCTTCTCAAATAAGGAAGCGCATAAAGCTTGCCGTCCACATAAGAATTCCCCATCAAACCCGGCACAAAATCGCCCAGATCCACATTATCCCGCTTTGCCAGCTCAGTCATATCCTGCGTCATGCCGTTTCTCGCGAACAAGGCGACCGTACTGATTTCGTTCTGCGTGACTTCAGGCGCGCTGCCTGCCGCGAATGCCGCTTGAACTTTGGAGTGAAGATCGTTGTAGTTGCCTTGAAACGCCGCCGTGACATGCACTTCCGACTGCGATTCGTTGAACTGCTTAACCAAATTTTCGTTGTTTTCCGCGATTTTATCGCCGTTCGCATACCAATACTGAATTTCGACCGGCTTCTTGTCGGTATTCGCAGCCGTCGGTGCCGGTGCGGCGCTGCCGGGCTCCCCGCCCTGCACGGCTTCCGACCCGGAGCCGCCGCTTCCGCCTCCGCATCCTGCCAAAGACAAGGCTGCAGCGCAGACGAGAATGAATGGTTTAAGCTTCTTCATTAGAATAAAACCTCCAAATTTATATTTCTGCTATTTGACGCCGGAGTAAACAAACGCTTGAATGATTTGCCGCTGTGCGAAGAAGAAGACGATCAGGATAGGGATCACAAGGATCATATTCCCTGCCATCACGACATTCCAGGCCGTTCCGCCTTCGACCTCACGGATCATATAAATGCCGATCGGCAGCGTACGCGCTTCGTTCGATGTGGTCATGACAAGCGGCCAGAAATAATCGTTCCAATGCGCGATAAAGCTGAACAAAGCGAACGTTACGAGAGTCGGCTTCGCCATCGGCACCATCAGCTTCCAGATCATTTTCCACTCCCCGGCCTGATCGAGCCTGGCCGCCTCAAGCAGCTCCTCGGGAACCTGCCTGAACGTTTGCCGCAGGAGGAAAATTCCGAACGCGCTCGTGGCAAACGGCAGTATAAGCGCAAGCTGGGTATTAATGAGCCCCCACTTGCTGAGCATCAGATAAACAGGCAGAAAGATGAGCTGAGACGGGATCATTAGCGTGACCATCGTCAGTCCGAACAGGAAGCCGTCTCCGCGGAACCTGTAGCGCGCAAAGGCGTAGGCGGCAGGAATGATCGTCAGAAACTGCAGTACCAAGATTCCGATCGACACGACGACACTGTTTGTTAAAAAATGCAGAAACGGCCCTGAATTCCATGCATCGGCGAAATTCCCCCACTGAAAATCCTTCGGTATCCAGACGGGAGGGAATACATTCGTCTCCGACAGCGATTTGACTGAAGTTGACACCATCCATACGAACGGAATCGCAAAGGCCGACAGAAGGAGCAGCAGGCCGGCGCTGTGAATCGTTCGAACCGATATCCGTTTGACGTTCATGCCAACAGCTCCTAAGAGTTTTTTGCGACTTCCATGCTAAGCTCCAGCGCAGGATCGCAGGAAACTCACATCGGAAGCATACGCTATCTGTAATGAACTTTACGGCTTAACAGTTTGAAATAGAGAATCGTAAGCAAGCCTACTACAATAAGCAAAATAGCGCCTGCCGATGATGCGTAACCGATTTTGAAAAACCGGAAGCCGTATTCGTAGATATAGAACACCAGGGTGCTCGTCGAATTAACCGGTCCCCCGCCCGTCATAATTGCAATCGTCTCAAAGACCTGAAACGAGCCGATGAGATTCGTAATGATCAAGAAGAACAATGTCGGTGATAGCATCGGAAGAGTCAGCCTGTAGAACGTTCTCCACCTGCTGGCATCGTCCAAAGCGGCCGCTTCATAGATTTGGCTGGAAATACTCTGTAAACCGGCAATGAACACCAAAGTGTTAAAGCCGACACTCTTCCATACCGCAACGATTACAAGCGAGAAGAGTGATGTCTTCGGATCACCGAGCCATTGCAGCTCCGGCAAACCGATGCTCCCAAGAAGCCAGTTGAGTAAACCGTATTGGGGATCCATCAGCCACATCCAAAGCATCGATACGGAAACGAGCGATATGATATGCGGACTGAAGATAAGTCCCTGCATTATACTGTACAGCCTTCCCTGCCGGTTGACCCATAGCGCAATCAGCAATGCCAGCGCAATCGTCAGCGAAACCGTGAACAGCGTGTACGAGAACGTATTGCGAATTACTTGCAGGAATTCGCTGTCACTGAACAAATCCTTGAAATTGTCCGTACCGACGAACGTTTTGTCCGGAGAAATAAAATTCCACTTATGCATGCTTAGATAGATCATGTAGAAAATCGGATAAATGAAGAAAAATAAGAAAATGAGAACGGAAGGCGCAACCATCGCATAAGGCCGAATCCGGGCGTAAAAGCTCATTATTTCGTTCCTCCCGCAACGAGTGCGGGCACAGACGGTTCGGGCCAAGCTTCCGTCCTCTCGCCTTGGTTGTTAAAATAATGCAGCTTGGAATAAGGAACCGCTATCAGCACGTCGGCTGCTTGCTCAGCGGGCTCAAGAAACCTTTTCACAAAGAATGTCCCTGCCGCATGCCGTAATCTGTACACGATTTCGGAACCGAGCATTTCTCTCGATACGATCTGAGCAGTCAAATGGAGGCAGTCTGATTTCTTATCTGTCGCAAATACAGCATGTTCCGGCCGAAATCCGACGAATCCAGTCTCGCTGCCGTTTATCAAACGCAATTCCGGCAGTGCATGCCTTCCCATCACGTTCATCGGAGGGGAACCGATAAACTGGGCGGAGAACAGGTTCGACGGTTTATCGTAAATGCTCATCGGCGAATCGAACTGTTGAATCATACCGCGGTCCATAATAACGATATGGTCGCCCATGGACATTGCTTCCACCTGGTCATGAGTCACGTAGACAAACGTCGTACCAAGACGTTCGTGCAGTTGGACCAATTCCGTGCGCATTTGATTGCGCAGCTTGGCATCCAGGTTGGATAACGGCTCGTCCATCAGGAAAACGGCCGGCTGCTTCACCATCGCCCTCGCCAGCGCCACCCTCTGCCGCTGCCCGCCCGATAAGGTTTGAGGTTTTTTGTCCAAATAGTAGGTAAGACCGACAATTTCCGATATTTCCTCGATGAGCCGGTTTCGCTCGGCTTTCGGCACTTTACGGTTGATCAGGCCGAATTCGATATTTCCTCTGACCGTCATCGTCGGATAAAGCGCATAATTTTGAAAGACCATCGCAACGTTGCGTTTGCCGGGCTCCACCCCGTTCATGGAGGTTTCACCGATAAGGATTTCACCCTCCGTCTGCGTCTCCAGTCCGGCAATCATACGCAGGGTCGTCGACTTTCCGCAGCCGGAAGGTCCGACGAGCACCGTAAAGGAGCCGTCCAAGATCGTCAGGTTCAGGTCGCGGACAACCAAGTCGGAACCGTATTGTTTGCTTATTCCTTTCAAGGTAATATGCGCCATTCTCACCCTCTCCTCCCTCGTATGTCAGACTAATCATTTGCTCAATTTCGGACAATTGCTTGCCGAAAACCATGCTAGCACACAAGATTTCCGGGGTAAATACATTTACCAACTCTTCAAGTTGGTGGAAATTCCGACTTCAAGAAAGAGGTCGAAAAACAGCAAAAAAGCCCGCAGGTACGGCACCTGCAGACTTTTTACCCAGAACCTTATTATTAATGTTTCATGAAATCGAGATTCCGCATTTACAATTCGCAGACGTTTACGACCTATGATGATCAGGACTCTTGAGAAATTAATTCATAGAGGTCTCTTACACCGCATCCGATGGTATCGGCGATCGATATGGCAACTTGAAGGGGCATGACTCTTTTATTTTCCATGAAGTCGGTTATCCGTTCCGTCTTATATAATAAAGCCCGGGCCAGTTCTTCACTGGTCATGCCGGATTCGTGCAATCGTTCGCCCAGCAAGCATCGGCCAAGTTCAAATTTCATACTATGGCACCTCCACATTATGAATTTACATCTGCACCTTCAGACTCCGTGACTTTTCCTGCGAAGACGGAGCGTAAGAAGCACCATAGTCAGGATAATAGATGCCGCCCCAAAGAAGGACAGAACCCGGATATCATTAGCAAGCGTCTCGTACCGGCCTGTCGATATGATTGAGCGATAGCCTTCAATGGTATACGTAATCGGCAGAAACGCATGGACCATTTGCAGTGAACGCGGCACCAGCTCGACGGGAAAAGTGCCGGAGGTGGCCGATAGTTGCAGGACAAGCAGAATGACCGCAGCGAACCTCCCCGCATTATCCCCGGCTGTCACCAGAAACTGAATAAACGACATGAATACGAGACTGGTGAAGAGTGAGAACAACACAAAATACAGCAAACTTGTCGGCTCCAGACCTACTACCTGAGTGACGATAACAGTCATGATAAGCACTTGTCCGGTCGAAACAAGAGCCAACACACTGTATTTGGAGAGGCCCCATACAATTCCTGAAGGAGGCGGACTTGCCGTTGTTCGAAGCGGATAAACCGTACTGAGCAGCAGCGCTCCGACATAGAGACTAACGGAGAGGAAAAAAGGGGCCATACCCGTACCATAGTTAGGCAGCTTGTTTACCCACTCCTCCTTCACCCGAACGGGGTTGGCTATCATATCGTACAGAGCTTGCGAAGCGTGAAGCCGGTTCAATCGGCCCGCTCCATCCGCTAGCGAATCGCTTAATCTGCCGCTTCCGGCAGCCAGCTTTGCTTCTCCTTCCGATAGGCCTTCAAGGCCTGCAACGAGACTATCCCACCCTACTCTTAACTCATGGACTGCTGACGCGAGCGAATGGGTTCCTCTACTTAATTCGGCAGCTTCTTGGGGGAACTGCTTCAGCCTATCGGCGATTTGAGCGATGCCAGACTCCATCTCCGGTTTATTGCGTATTCCGGCGATTGCAGCGTTCAAGCCTTCCGTGGACTGATTCAATTGGGCAGCACCATTCGCAACCGCCAGGGCATCGGACGATAGCCCTGCAAAATTTCGGTCATTCCCGGCTTCGGGGTGCTCGCTAATATACCGCATAAGCCCATCGTTCAAGCTTTGAGAGGTTACTGAAATTTGCTTCAGTCCCTGTTCCAGCTGCCTGCCGCTGAATTCGGCGGATTCCAGCAAGGGCTTCAGCCCGGCCGCCGTCTGCGATAACCCTGCTGCTAAATTCGAAAAATCGGCTGCTAATTTCCCCACTGCCAGATCCAGTTCGGCTGCCCCACGGTCCAACTGGCTGAGCGCAGCTTGTTTAGCCTTCACTCCTTCAAGCATCTGCGACGTGCCGGTCTCAAGCCGGTGCAGTCCTTGATTCAGCTGGCTAGCGCCTTTACTAGCCTGCTCCATACCCTCCTTCAGCGGCTCCAGATCATGAAAGATCATCTCGGCGTAATTCTTGCTTAGACGGTCCGATAGCTCCTGACGAATTTGTTCAACCCCTGTCTGTCCGATTTTCGCAACGGCAAAGTTGAGGCCTTCATTCGTCTTCACGGTCAACTCCAGAGGCGTCGGCCTATTGGCCGTTAGCGTCGCGGCCCGCTCGGAGAAGTCCTCCGGAATCATGATGCTGAAATAGTAGTCATTGTTAACAAGTCCAAGGTCGGCCTGCTTACGGTCAACGAAGTCCCATGCAAAAGAGCGGTCCCTCTTGAATTCATTAACCAACCCATTTCCAATCGCATATGTCTTGTCCTCATAGGAGAATGGAAGGTCCTCGTTAACGACAGCGACGGGAATTCTCTCAATATGAGCATATGGATCCCAGAACGCCCAGAGATATACCCCGCTGTAGAGAACGGGAATGAACATGACGCCGATTAAGGATAAATACGTCTTGGGAGAACGAAGAACGGTCTTCCATTCCGAGGCAAGCCATGAGAAGGGGTTCATAATAGACTCCTTTGGATGCAATTTCCGATGATGGTAAGGTTTATTATTCACAACCTCTCACAGGCTTATTACGAACAATTACCAACAGTTTCAGAAACTAATCTTCATTAATACGGACATTCGGATCGAAATCAGCGACAACGAGCACATCCATATGACGACCAAGCCGTAAAATCGTTTTGACAACGGACTTTCGAAGGAGCGATTGCCAAAATCCCTTTGTGGATTGTCCTATAATCATTTGCGTGCATTTGAGGGAGTCGGCTTTGGCGAGGAGCACTGTCGGCACTTCGCGCTGCGACCCGGCATGCGCAAGCTCGAAGCTTCCGCCCAGCCGCTCCGTCAATTCCCGGACCACGCACACTCTCTGCTTGAGTCTATCCGGGAGCGCAGCGGCGGGATGGACATACATCACATGCCATTCCGCTTTAAGTCTATATGCGATCCGGAAACCCCGCCTGATTAATCGGTCGGCATTGGAGCTTAGCGTAATCGCAACAAAGATACTCTCTCTCCTTCGCCATGGACCGCGCAGGGAACCATTTCGTTCCCAGGCTTCGAGTCGCTCGTCAACATCGTCAGCAATTTCCCGCAGAGCCAGTTCGCGCAGCGCGATCAGATTCCCTGTCTTAAAAAAGTTTCCGAGCGCCTGCTCTACCTTGTCAAGGGCGTAGATCCTGCCTTCCTGCATGCGCTGCTGCAGCGCTTTCGGCGCGACGTCAATCAGCTCCACCTCATCCGCGAGCCGGAGGATATTGTCAGGGACTGTCTCCCGGACGCGGACGCCGGTTATTTGCTCGACAGCATCGTTCAAGCTCTCCAAGTGCTGGACATTCATCGTTGAGATGACCGAGATGCCCGCATCCAGTATTTGAAGCACGTCCTCATATCGCTTTTTGTTCATGCTCCCCGGCACGTTCGTATGCGCCAGCTCGTCGATGAGCACCACCTCGGGATTCCGCTCGAGTATTGCGGGAACGTCCATCTCATTGAGTGAGGTGCCCCTGTAATCAATCACGGCCCGCGGTATCGTGTGCAGCTCCCCCACTTGAGCGGCTGTCTCCTTCCGCCCATGCGTCTCGAGCAGACCGATAACCACGTCGATGCCTTTACGCAGCAGCACATTTCCTTCGCGGAGCATTGTATACGTTTTACCGACGCCCGGCGCCGCGCCGATGTACACTTTGAATGTGCCGCGCCGGATACGTTCGATCTTTTGCTCCACTTCTTTCTCGCTCAGCCGCTTATAAGGAATCGGTTTCTCGATCCGGGTTTTGGTCGGAAGGATGCGCTCACCCTCCTGTTCCGCCCGGTCGGCGACGAAGAAGACGTCGACGTTCTTGATTTTCTTTAATATACCGTTCACGATCGAGCCCTGCCAAAATTCCTGCCAGCGGCTGTGCTTGGAATGGCCGAGTACGATGCGGGTAACGCCACGCTCCATCGCATACTTCACTAGCGTTTTCGGCAAATGGCGTCTGCCGGTTAGCAGAAGCTCCTCAAACTGGGCCCCTATTTTTTCCGTCAATTTGAGAATGGAACGTTTAAATGTAATCTGCTCTTTGCCGAGTGCGAGGCCCGGCTTGACAAGAGAAACAACGAGCAGCTCGCCGTTGAGCCGTTTGGCTATCTGCTGCCCGCGACGGATATATATCGAACCGTTCCAATGGTATTGGACGGATACCAGAATTCGTTCCGAAGCGCCGGATGGACCGATCAGCCCCTGCTCCTCCCGGTATTTCTCAAGTGAATCGTTGACCCCCTCCGCCACAAGACGAAGCGCCAGCTCCCTAAGCTTCCCGAGGTTTCCCCTCTTCAGTAAAGAAGCATCCTTCAGGCTGCTTAAATTCCCTTCATTCATCCGTTTCAAAATCGTCTCCGGTGTCACATCGATGAGCCGCACTTCATCCGCAAGCTCCAGCGTTTCAATCGGAACCGTCTCTTCCGCTTCAATCCCGGTCAAATTCCGGGCAAGCTCCGTCACGCCCTCAAGCTCATACACATTGACGGTTGTTATAACGCTGATTCCCCGGCTCCGCAGGTATTTAATATCTTCAAGCCGGGACGGAAACATCGCTTCCGGCCGGTTACGGTGGGCAAGCCCGTCAACGAGAACGACTTCAGGATTACGCTCAACCAGCGCTTCCACGTTCAGATCTTTCTTTTCAACGCTATCCTTGAACCAATGTATACTCGGTATGCGCTCAAGCGTACCGAGCTGTTCGACCGTTTCGGGACGCCTCATCGTAGAAACCGCACATACGACGACGTCGACGCCTTGGTCCTTTAGTGTTTGACCTTCCCGCAGCATATGATAGGTCTTTCCTGTACCGCTCACCGCACCGATGTAAATCTTTAGTCTGCCGCAATGAAGCTTTGAGATCGAATGCAATATTTCCTCCGGCGTTTTTCGTCTGTAGCTTTTCACAAAGAGCGCCCCCTGAATCCGTTATCCGCTTGTTTTTAACAGAACCCAATTCATAAATGATGAAAGAATAAGTGCAATGCCGAGGAAGAATATCCACTTTTTTATAACCAGGCTACGCTGAGCTCCGAATCCTTTTCCAAACAAAAGAAACAACATTTGCAGGACCATGAACGAACAAATAAATAAAAATACAAAAATCACCCGGCTTCTCACTCCCATAACTGAAAGTACCCCGCCTATTGATGTATAGGCAGGGTCAGGTTTTATTATTTACCCACTAAATGCTGCAGCTCGATATTCAATTTCAGTACGTTTACACGGGGTTCACCAAAGATGACCAAATCACGTCCAACCGTTTGCTTGCGGACGAGCTCTTCCAGCCGCAGTACCGGTATCCCCGTCAGTTTGCTGATCCGGGGAATTTGCACGCTCGCAGATTCCGGCGTGATGTCCGGATCAAGCCCCGAACCTGAGTTTGTTATGAGCGAGATTGGCAGCTTGCTTACCGGGACGTCCGGGTTCTCTTTCTTCCAAGCTTCGATCGAATCTTTCGTTCGCTTGAGCAGATCCGGATTGGATGGCCCATAGTTGTTCGAACCGGACGCCCCCGCGTTGTAACCGATGCTGGATACGCGGCCCTGAAAATATTTCGGATCCGTAAAGCTCTGTCCGATGAGCTCGGACCCGACGACCTCTCCTGCAGCGTTCTTGATCAAGCTGCCGTTCGCCTGGTAAGGCATGAACAGCTGAGCAAGACCTGTACACGCCAGCGGATACAGAATGCCGCAGAGTACGATAAACACGATGCTTGCTCTTACCGCAACAACTACATAGGAACCTCCGGTCGGTTCCGGCAGGCTTACCGATTTATTCATCGTAGATTTCCTTCCTTTCCGATTAAACCCAAAGGTGGACGATCATATCAATGAGCTTGATACCGATAAACGGTACGACCACGCCGCCGAGACCATAGACAAACAAGTTCCGGCTAAGCAGCTTCGAGGCGCTCATCGGTTTATATTTGACACCTTTCATCGCCAGTGGAATGAGAAGCGGTATAATAACGGCGTTGAAAATGAGCGCCGATAGGATGGCCGACATCGGCGAGCCCAGATGCATCACGTTCAATGCGTTCATCTGCGGGATCGCGAGTGTGAACATGGCGGGGATGATCGCAAAATACTTCGCGATATCGTTGGCGATGCTGAACGTTGTCAGCGCCCCGCGCGTCATGAGCAGCTGCTTGCCAATGGACACGACCTCGATGATTTTCGACGGGTCGGAATCCAGATCAACCATGTTGGCCGCTTCTTTCGCGGCGACGGTGCCGCTGTTCATCGCAAGCCCGACGTCGGCCTGAGCCAGCGCCGGCGCGTCATTCGTGCCGTCACCGGTCATCGCGACGAGTTTGCCTTCAGCCTGCTCGCGGCGGATGACAGCGATTTTGTCCTCCGGTTTGCTTTCTGCGATAAAATCGTCCACCCCGGCTTCGCGCGCGATTGTCGCAGCCGTAAGCGGATTATCACCGGTACACATGATCGTCTTGATGCCCATCTTGCGAAGCTGGTCGAACCGCTCTCGCATGCCCGGCTTTACGGTATCCTTCAAATAGATCAGGCCGAAGATGCGGTTATCCACGGCAACGGCAAGCGGTGTCCCGCCCTCGGATGCAACCGCGTTACCTTTGTCGTCGAGGTCGCCCGGGATGGAACCGCCCTGCGCCGACACCCATTTCTTCACCGCATCGACCGCGCCCTTGCGGACCTTGCGGCCTCCCTCCAAATCGACCCCGCTCATTCTGGTTTCCGCTTTGAATTCGATAAACTCCGCGCCAGATGCCAGCGACTCCTGAAAGCTCAAATTTTGTTTCTTCATCAGCTCCAGCACAGAGCGGCCTTCCGGAGTCTCGTCCTTCACTGAACTGATGGCAGACCATTCAGCTACGGTTTCGACGCTTTCGCCGCCGACCGGAATGAATTCGCCGGCCATCCGGTTTCCGAAGGTGATGGTGCCCGTCTTGTCCAGAATCATCGTGTTGATGTCGCCTGCGGCTTCGACCGCTTTACCGGACATCGCGAGTACGTTGAACTGCGTGACGCGGTCCATGCCGGCGATCCCGATCGCCGACAGCAGTCCGCCGATCGTGGTCGGGATAAGGCAGACGAGCAAAGCGATAAGGACAGGGACATCAAGTACAATATTCAGATACTTCGCAATCGGAGCGAGCGTGACGACAACAATCAGGAAAATGAGCGTCAAGCTCGTAAGCAGCGTGTTCAGCGCCAGCTCGTTCGGCGTTTTCTGCCGCTTGGCGCCTTCCACCAGCGAGATCATCCTGTCAATGAACGATTCCCCGGGGTCGCTTGAGATGCGCACCTTGATTTGATCGCTGACGACGCGGGTTCCGCCTGTCACGGAGCTAAAGTCGCCGCCGGCCTCCTTGATGACCGGGGCAGATTCGCCGGTAATGGCCGACTCGTCAACGGAAGCGAGACCTTCGATTACTTCTCCGTCTCCAGGTATCATTTCACCTTGCGAGACGATGACGATGTCTCCTTTGCGGAGCTCGGTGGATGACACGACTTTCACGCTTCCCAAGGCCAGCTTATTGGCCGTCATTTCTTTTTTCGATTTCTTCAGCGAATCTGCTTGCGCTTTACCTCGTCCTTCAGCGAGTGCCTCGGCAAAATTGGCGAACAACACCGTAAACAGAAGGATCACAAATACCGTCAAATTAAACCCGACATTGTGTCCCGTGCCGAAATAGGATGGAAAAACGGTCATCAACAGTACGACAAGCGTACCGACTTCAACTACAAACATGACCGGATTTTTCAACATCGTGATCGGATTTAATTTGATAAAACTGTCTTTTACCGCACCCTGTACGATAGAAGAGGATAGCATCGGTCTTCGATTCGTGCTCATTGTCGGTTCACCTCATCCGTTCCGTTAGCGAAGTGTCAATTGCTCTGCGATCGGCCCGAGGACCAGAGCAGGCAAGAACGTCAGCGCTCCAATAATCAATACTGTTCCGATCAAGATACCCATGAACAAGCCATTGTCCGTCCGGAACGTCCCAACCGTCTCCGGCACCCACTGCTTGCGGACTAGCGAACCGGCCACGGCCAGCATAGCGATCATGGAAACATACCGGCCAAGCAGCATGACTATCCCGGTTGAAATATTCCAAAACGGCGTGTTATCGGCAAGCCCCTCGAAGCCGGAGCCGTTGTTCGCCCCGGAAGATGCATACTGATAAAGCACCTGTGAAATGCCGTGAAATCCGGGATTTGTAATCGATCCTTTTCCGAGATCAGTCAAGAACGCGATAGCCGTCGGTACAAGGATAATGAACGGATGCGTCAGAATCGCGACGGCGATCAGCTTCATCTCTCGCGGCTCAATTTTACGGCCCAGGAACTCCGGCGTCCGGCCAACCATGAGCCCGGCAAGGAACACGCCCAAAATCGCATACATCAGCATGTTCACAAGGCCGACGCCTTTGCCGCCAAATACGCAGTTGAGCATCATTTGAGCAAGCGCTCCGAGTCCGCCGATCGGCGTGAGCGTGTCGTGCATGTTATCGACCGAACCGGTTGTTGCGGCGGTCGTAACGGCCGTGAATAGCGCCGATTGCGCAATGCCGAAACGGACCTCTTTCCCTTCCATACTGCCTTGTGAGGCGTCGATGCCAAGCTTGTTCAGCACCGGGTTGCCGCGTAGTTCTGCAGCATATATCATGACAAGGAATACGATAAACATGGACATCATTGCACCGAATATGACCCAGCCTTGCTTGCGGTTTTTGGAAAACAAACCATAGGTATAAGGCAAGGAGGCAGGCAGCGCCCACATCGATAAAATTTCGATTACATTCGTCAGCGGACTCGGGTTTTCGAAAGGATGCGCCGAGTTGACTCCGAAGAAACCGCCGCCGTTCGTGCCCAAATGCTTGATGGACTCTAACGATGCAACCGGGCCGATCGCGATGTGCTGCGCTGCGCCCTCAAGCGTTGTCACGCTAAGCGTCGGTTCCAGCGTCTGAGGCACATGAAGCGCCACCATTACAAGCGTGAGAATGAGGGCAGCCGGAATAAAAATCCGCGTGTGCGCCTTCACGAAGTCTTCGAAGAAGTTGCCGATTGTCTCCCCTTTGCTCGTCAAACCGCGAACAAAAGCGATCGCAACCGAGAAACCCGTCGCCGCCGATGTGAACATCATCATCATGATAACGATCATCTGTGAAAAGTAAGAGAGCCCCGTCTCGCCGCTGTAATCCTGCAGGTTTGTATTCGTCATGAAGCTGATGACTGTGTTAAACGTCAGCGTTTGCTCCATGTTATCGATACCGTTAGGATTCAACGGCAGCACTTGCTGCAAACGCAAAATCACATAGCTGACTGCAACAAGTACGATATTCATTAGCAGAAAACTGAGCGCATACTTTTTCCATGTCATGCCGGCTCGCTGCTTGAGGCCAATCAGCGTATACAGGATGCGTTCGAAAGGTCCGAATAGTTTATCCAAGCGATTCGGCTCGTTTGAAAAAACATGATATACGTACGTCCCAAGCGGTTTGACTAGTAAAACAATCACCGCCAAGACGATCACTATTTGCAAAATGCCCATCCGGCAACCTCCTTAGAACGGTCTGATCATCAAAATTTTTCAGGATTAATCAAGGCATAAACCAGATAAAGAAAAATAAATAACGTAAAAATCAAGACTGCAATCATAATTGCTCTCCACCTGCCTCATCAATGACTTGGCTGCACCAGGATAGAAAACCGTAGAATAATGTAAAAGCGCCGCCAAGCAGCAAAATCATATATAGGTCAAGCATATTAAGCCTCCTTTACGCATCTGACAACAGATCATCGGTTATAAGGAAAGAGATATCGTTACTGCTGGTATGGATGACATAATTGGCGCCAAGCCCTTTGTATACGAGCCTCGGATTGCAGCTGTCCGTTATGACATAAATCGGCTTTGTCGTCCAGCTGCGGCATATTTGTATATACCGGCAGCAAAGGTTAAGACTGCTTTCAAACAAATATACCTTTCCGATCCGAAACTCCGGAACAGCCCATGTAATTTCCTTGGTTGTATTTACCGCTATGATGCGCTCTACTCCAAGAGTCATTATGCGTTCATGTTCCGCCTTATTGCGGGTAATTACAGCAAATGGAATACGCTTGTCTTTCAGTTGCCTGATAAAGTCTTCGCCTCGAATATTCGGCGCCGAAACCAAAATCAAATCTTGCAATTCGCGTTTCTCCTCCTTGGTTTTCAGGAGTAGGCAACAAAAAAGAAGCCATTGGAAGAGGAACTCTTCTCGCGGCTTCTAGGCACAGTAAAAAACCGTGTCTATTCACGTTAAAAAGTTGCCTCTCTCTGGTACGCTTACGAGGTTAGCTGCCGGATTCGGGCGTGAGAGTCGCCCTACGCCTGGTTGCCATGCAACCGGGCGATTCACCCCATGGATTATAAGACAATCCGTTCGGGTCCCCCGTTCCCTCCTTTATTAGAGGGATTCAGCGAAAAAGACGTTTGCTGAATAAAAAAAACCGCATAGGGAATCTACCCTGCGGCCGATAAAGTCACAAGATCATCCTCCCAACAATGAAGAACCAGATTCTGAAATGAAACAGAATGTTGTCCTTCTACACTTACGAGGTTAGCTGCCGGATTCGGGCTGTGAGAGTAGCCCTACCCGAAGAAGCAACCTTGTCAGTTGGCTCCTCCAGGATTCACCCCAAATGACGGATTATCGACTCTCACATCGAAAGCCGTCATTACATGGTTCCCCCGCTTTCCTTAACGGAAACTCAGCGATTTGATGAAAATATTTCAATTCATGAATCGTATATTACGCCTCCTCTGTCGGTTTGTAAATATAACTAACATGCTGCAAACTGCCTTTACATCACACGTGCATCGATTGCAGCGCTTACATCTTTTAGGAACTCTATAACGCTCTCTCTATCTCATTATCTCTTCGGTTTATAACAATGGTTCATTGTGGTACTGCCGCTTTCACCCTGCCTTCTTTTTATATCTCCATCACGACCTTTCACCAACAGATGCTGCCCACAAAGTTGATCCTTAGCTTCGCATCGGCCCACGAATTGGTGCCGTTTCCGGCTCTTATCGAAGCTTTAATAATGGAAGTGACGTTTGAGGCGCTTCGCGAAGCGGGAGTACGGCTCCCGAAGCAAGTGGGGGCAGCGGTGAGTATTGTCGGCGCGATTGTTATCGGAGAAGCGGCGGTAATGGCTGGGCTTATTTCTGCCCCATTGGCGAAGGAGACGGTTGCGCGGGTACAAAGAGACCAATACGGACGTTCTTGGCTATGCGGATGCTTTTTATAACAAATATATCCTCAGATTTGGAAACAGACACGGGACAACTGGGGCACTCAGTTCCGGCAGGTCGAAACCGATTATGATATCCATGTGAACATTGCACGACCAGGCGAATACGTGCCGCCTTTAGCTGTAAAAAAGGATGGAGGGAAATAATGCTGGTAACGGCAAAGGTATTGTCTGTTGCTTTTATTCTCTTTTTGATCGGCTTATATGAGTGGCCCAAAATAAATCGCCGTTTAAAAAGGGAGCGTATCGTTTTCGTATTACTCTGCACGCTGACGCTTGTGGTGTCGGAAGAGCCGATAGGTTATCCGAAAATGCCCGGAGATATATCCATTGCCGAGTGTGACAGCAATATTTTACAAGCTGGAGCAATACATTACGGTGGAAACGTCGCCTTCCTTGTTTTACACTTGAAGGAGTAAAACTTCTAGCATAAAGGATGGATGACATGAAGCATCAGAAAATCGCTCTCACACCGCCGATGGGATGGAACAGTTGGGATTGTTATGGAGCAGCTGTACGTGAAGAGGAAATCAGAGGAAATGCGCAATATATGGCGAATCATTTGAAACAGCACGGCTGGGAGTACGTCGTGGTCGATATTCAGTGGTACGAGCCGGGTGCGGTTTCCTCCCAATACCGGCCTTTTGTTCCGCTGGAGATGGATGAATACTCGCGTCTTATACCTGCCGCAAACCGTTTTCCCTCCGCAGCCGGCGGACTTGGGTTCAAGCCGCTCGCAGATTATGTGCACAGCCTATCGCTTAAATTCGGCATTCATATTATGCGCGGAATTCCGCGGCAAGCCGTTCACGCTGACACTCCTGTAATGGGAACTTCAGCTACAGCCAGAGATATCGCCCACACGAACTCGATCTGTCCGTGGAATACGGATATGTACGGCGTGGATGCTTCCAAAGAAGGAGCCCAGGCCTACTACGATTCCCTGTTTCGGATGTATGCCGAATGGGGCGTAGACTTCGTCAAAGTGGACGATATCGCGGCTTCGCGCCTTTATCATATTCATAAAGAAGAAATCGGTCTGATTCGCAAGGCAATCGACAACTGCGGCCGCCCGATGGTGTTAAGTCTTTCTCCGGGTCCGGCGCCGCTTGAATACGCTTCCGTCTTCATCGCTGGCGCCAACATGTGGCGGATGACGGACGATTTCTGGGATCTGTGGCCGCTGCTGCACGGCATGTTCGAACGGTGCGAGAAGTGGGCGGAGCACGTCGGCCCCGGACAATGGCCGGATTGCGACATGCTGCCGCTTGGGCATCTCGGCATCCGTTCGGTGGATGGCGGCGGCGCCGACCGCTGGACCCGCTTTACGCAGGATGAGCAGCTCACGATGATGACGCTTTGGAGCATTTTCCGTTCCCCGCTCATGTTCGGCGGAGAGATGCGGGACAATGACGAATGGACGCTTTCGCTGCTAACGAACGAAGAGGTTCTGGCCATGCACCGCAGCAGCAGCGGTGCCCGGCAGGTATATAGGGACGGCGAGCGTATCGTTTGGACTGCCTCAGATGATAACGGGGCGATATACGCTGCGCTTTTCAATGCCGGAGATGAACCTGCGACCGTCAGCGTTTCACTCGAGCAATTAGGAGCAGGGTCGCCGAAACAGGCAAGGGATCTGTGGAACCGGAAGGATATCGGTACGGTTACGGATACGCTGAAGGCAGACCTCCCTCCTCACGGAGCGTCCCTTTACAAATTGATTTAAAAATTTGCACTGTGCAAGAATCAGGCCTGTCTCTTCCTCCACAAGAGACAGGCCTGCTGTATGCCGGGATGAAAAAAGGCGGCTGTTCTGATACGCTATCTGCATAGACAATAGATTATGAATGAGTCCCAAGGAGGATTTTCGCATGACGGAGCAACCCTCCAACTATTCGGTCATCGGATTCCGTTTTTCCGAACAGCCCCCGCATCCCTTATTTGAATTATTTGCAATCGGCCAGGAAAGAATTACATCAACAGATTATAATTGGGACGGCTTGAAACGGACTGACGGTCCCCTTCTGCTTTTTCAATACACGCTTGCAGGGAGCGGATGCATCCGTATTGGCGAGCAGACGCACAAGCTCGGTCCCGGCGCGGCCTTTCTGGTCGAAATCCCAGGCGATCACCGTTACTTCTTTCCGGCTTCCGGGCAATCGTGGGAGTTTCTGTTTATCTTAATCCGGCCGTCGGGGGTTCTGGATTATTGGATCGACATTAAAGGGCAGCTCGGTTCGGTCACGCATATTCCAAAAGACCAGCCGATTATCCAGCTGCTGCAGTATATGTACCGGAATGCTAGAAACGGTGTCATTTCCGATGCCTACCATGCCTCCTCCACCGTCTACCAATTCTCGATGGAGCTGCTTCGTTTCAGCTGCCAAGGCACAGCGGCGGATCATTGGCCGGCCAATATCAAGAAGGCCGCGGAGTGGATTGAGCTGCATTATGACCGTATTATCGGTATTGATGAGATTTGCGGACACGCGGAACTGTCCAAATATCATTTCGTCCGCCGTTTCACTCAAGTAACCGGCCAAAGTCCGAATACCTACTTGACCAAGGTTCGGATCGGACATGCCATCCGGCTCCTCAGGGAGACCGATCTTCATATAGATGAAGTGGCGCGGTCCGTCGGCTTTGCAGGCGGCAGTTATTTCACGAAGGTGTTTCGTAAATGGACAGGCAGCTCGCCAAGCGAGTTCCGGCATGGGCGCGATCGTTTGTCCTTCCATCAGTTCTTCTTCGGTTAAGTGCCTGTATTACCCGGGTACAAGCTGATTAGACTCGTCTCTACAATGTTAATTTCTTTCACATAATAGTGACAATGAAGCCGCGGCCGGTCATATACTGGAATCAGAGTCAGCAGGAAAGCGAGGGAGCATGCAATGGGCAGCAAAACACGGAAAGTGGCGGTTGTCGGTGTCGGTTTTGTCGGGGCAAGCTGCGCTTATTCAATGGTGAACCAGTCGATTTGCGACGAAATTCTGCTCATCGACAGAACGGCTGAACGTGCTTATGCTCAGGCGCTTGATCTTTCCCACTGCATGGATTTCACTCATACCAGGACGAAAGTGTACGCGGGCGGTTATGAGGATTGCAGCGATGCCGATATCGTCGTTCTATGCGCCGGCGCAAATCCGAATCCGAGCGACAGCCGACTTAGTATGCTGGACAGCTCCTTATGAACAGCGGATTTAACGGCATATTCGTTGCTGCCGCGAACCCGGTTGACATCGTCACGTACATGGTATGGAAGCTATCCGGACTCCCTCGCGCTCAAGTAATCGGAACAGGCACTTCGATCGATTCATCGCGGCTAAAAACGCTGCTCTGCGAGTTTCTACCTGTCGACCCCCGAAGCGTTCAGGGATATGTGCTCGGCGAGCATGGTGAATCACAATTCCCGGCCTGGTCGCACGTAACGATCGGGGGCAAGCCGATTCTGGATATTCTCGCCCAGCATCCCCACCGTTTCGGACATATTAAGCTTGATGAAATCGCAGCCAAAACACGCAATGCCGGATGGGAAATCATGCAGCGAAAAGGCTCGACACACTACGGAATCGCCAATGCAATCGCGCACATCGTCAGGTCCGTCTTGAATGACGATTACAAGATAACGGCGGTCTCCGCCATTTTGGAAGGAGAGTACGGGGTGAGCGGTCTGTGTGCCGGCGTGCCGGCGATATTGACGCGGCGCGGCATCGTGGAGCTGGTTGAGCTAAACCTCACGCAGGAAGAGAAGGAACAATTCGCTTATTCCTGCTCCGTCCTCCGCGCCGCGGCCGAACCGCTGGCTTTTCAATGATCAACTAAAATCGCCCTCAACCTGGCCGATACGGCTTAAGGGAGGGCGATTTGCTTTCGTAAGTGTATCTAAGCTGTTATCCGTTTATCCCGGCCAAATTTGCAACTTCTTGCGGCGAAAGGGCCCCTTCATATATGCGCAAATCGTCCATCAGGCCTTTATATGGAGTATCCCACCAGTTCACGCCCAAGCTGAAGCTGGCATCGGCAACCGTAAAGATATCCGGAAAATTCGTCCCTGTAAACTTCTCTACCCCGTTAACGTAGAGATGGATTGTCCCGTTATCGACGGAGAAAGCCAGATGGGTCCATTCTCCCGTTTTGATCGTCATACCAGCCACAGCATCGTACCATCTCGAGCCGGACCAGACCATGGTGTTTCCGCCTACGGGACCGCTCGGAACGAGGCTTACCCAGTTGCTGCTGTCTCGGGCTCCGAAGAAAGTCGTTGTAAACATCGTGAGCTGCTCAGGCTTTAACCACAGTGATACGGAATACGTATTGCTTGAGATCAGGCCGTTCGGCAAACGGACACCGGAAGTTCCGTCAAAGGCTGCAGCTTTACCGAGTTTACCGTCAGCATAAGTTATTGTGCCGCCTGAATTATCGATTCGATTACCGGTTGGCGTTCCTGTGCCGAATTTTTCAGTCGTATCGCTGAGGTTATCGTCAAATGTATAATGAGCCGCGAGGCCGGCGGCCTGATACGGCAAAACCGTAATTGTAAAGCTCTTTGTTGCGGTTACTTCACCTTTGGTGATGGTTGCGGTAAGCACAGCCGTTACACTATCCGAACCGACCTCCGGGCGATGGATGATTCCAGAGTCCGTTATAACGCCGGAATCGGATGACTGCCATGTAATTTGTGAGTTTTGGGTACCTGCTGCGGGAAGCGTCAAATTCGAAATGACGTTCGACGTCTCGCCGAGATTAAGATCATTCAGAACAGCCGCGACTATTTCCTGGTCGGTTTTATTCGGCTGCTTACTTCCCCACACGGATACACCCTGATTCGACATCGCTGTGAACGTCATCACATAGCGTTCCAGGGTTGGGTCCCACAGACGCACGAATACGCCGTAATAGGTGTTCCCATCGACCGTGATTTCCGCTTTGTTATGGCTGGTCTTCTTCCATGTGCCGTTCACATCGCCGGAAATGGTATAGTCATTGTTTAAACGAATGAATACCGAGTTTCTGATCGCTGCGGAATTGTCTTTTCCATGGTTAATCAATTTATATTCCCCGATCAAATCCTGCTCGTTCACTTTGTCAAGCTTCTCACCGGCATATCGGTACGGAGCAACCACCGGCCAGCCCTTCTCGTTCATAAACATTTGATGAACCCGAACCTCGTGGAATTCGCCGGTTTGCGGGAAGCGTGTATGGAAAACCAGGAACTGCTGCCCTGTTTTAGGATCAAGGTATACGGAATTATGACCCGGTGAAACGTAGCCGACGCCGATTCCGGTTCCGGGGTCCCCGATTTTTCTATCAAATAAATAATTGCTCATCAGTTTGTTGCCATAAGGAGCATTATCCGTGTTGCCTGGTAGGACGGCATTCAATCCTTGTGCATCAACATAAGGACCTTCAGGGGATGTCGAGCGGAACTGTCTCATATTATAACCGCCGTCCGCGCCTAACCACCCATAAGTCATGTATAAGTAGTAATAGCCTGCATTCTTATCGTACACGACGTAGGGACCTTCCCCTGATTTCGTGTATCCGCCTGCAATTTTCGTTCCGAAATACCGGTCGATCAGTCTGCCGTCGGCAGTCGTCCCGTCTTCGCCCGGGTATATCGCTTTACCTGTGGTCTTATTGATTTCAAGCAGGAAAATACCACCGGACCACGAACCGTAAGTCATCCACAGCTTACCATTCGCATCATAAAACAGATTGGCATCGATCGCATTCGGATACATGCTGTTCGCATAAGATCCGTTTGCATTAAACCATTCCGGCCTTGTTCCCTTAAGCGTACCGCTATCAATAAGCGCCTGAATGTTCGTATTCGACCATTTCTTGTTAATCACGCTGTTGTTATCGTAAGCCTGATCTCTCGTAAAACCGGAATATACGACAGTATCGCCGTACGTATAAGGTCCTTCTATGTTCTTGGATACCGCATAGCCGATCGCGGATCGAATATATGTGGACGATGCGCAGTAATACATCATGTACGCGCCGATCGTTCCATCTTTATTGATATAGTCCTTATTCCAGAAAACATCCGGAGCCCAAACGGAAAACCCGCCCTTACTGTCGGAATCATTCTCACCGGCCCAGGCAAAAGAACCCGCCAGATTGGAAGAAAGATCGCCGTATAATACATTGCCCGGCGTAGTGTAACCGTTCGTAAACCGGGTCCAGCTCTGCAAATCGGTTGACTTTGCAGCATCAATATGCGAACCGAAGACGTAGAATGTATCGCCGTCTTTAACAATCGAAGGGTCGTGAACGGAAACGTTTTGAAATACCGGAACTGCGCCTTGCTCATCAACATAGGGCTTGTTACTATTATCGCTAAGCTGACTACTCGTACTCTCCATCCCCTCTGCCACTATGATACTTGGTATCATTAATACAAACATTAAGAAAAGAAGTGTAAATCTGCGCATCAAGCTTTTGCTCATTCTCATTCATTGTTCTCCTCTCATTGCCAGCTTTTAATGGAATACATTCATTTCCTGCCTTCAAAAAAAACAATAATACCTCCTTGTCACCCAATTCGGCTTTAGTTTATAAAGCGCTTACAAATAATGTTTTTGTTAATGTTATTACCAACAAATTAATAATACTATGAATATTGAAAAACCTCAATCACAACATTTAATATTAAATTCCCATAAAAAAAGCCACCAGCCCCGCATACGATCGCGGATTTGATGGCTTCACTCCATTATGAGGTTGCGGCTTTCATTTCTTTCATGCGCCGCAATTCCTCCTGTACTTGACTCTGTAGTTCATCGTTTTGCTTCGGGACGGCGCCGTGCAGGATCTGGTACGCCTTTTGGCTGGCTTCCGCTTCGGCTTCAGCCCGCCACAGCTTCTGTTCAAGCTTCGAATATTCCTTCAAGACACGGTCGGTGTCATATTGACCAATAGTATCATTTGTTTCCCGAATGGTTTGAGCGGCGCTCGATCGCGAAACATACACGAAATGCTTAAATTGAAGCTGACTATGTGTATCCTTCAGTCGCCGAAACTGTTCCGTCAGCACTGTTATCTGGGTCTCGGCGGCCCCCAGCTCAAGACGGTAAGCTTCCAGCTTCTTCTCCTGCAATATCCGCTCCTGCAGCGCCAATTCGGCGATATTATCTTCTCCCCGCTGCACTGCAAGCTCTGCTTGCCGGGCTCGTCTGGAAACGACCGGCTCCGTTTCGGCGATCAGCGCCTGGAGCTTCCGCTGTGCAAAAAGCTGGTTCCCCAGCGCGGTCTGTATTTTCCCCATTTGTTCTTCCAGTTCCCTCGCATACAGCTTGAGCATGCTGGAAGGATCCTCCGCCCGGTCAAGCAGATCGTGAATATCCGCGGACAATATGTTCTTGATTCTCTTGAATACGGCCATCTATTTTTCCTCCTTAAGGGTGTCTCGCTCCCATTGGTCTAATACATCGGAATTCGAAATAACGGTCGGTTGCTGGATTGGTATATCCGAATAGCGGCGTTCTTCTTTCTTCCTCGTTTTGTACGCCAGATAAGCGATCAGAACGATAATCGGCAGTGCCAGCAAAGCCGGAAGCAGCGACCAGATGCCGCCCAGGACGAGAGCAGCGCCTGCCCATTTTCCAAAGCCTCCGTCTCGAGCCTTTCTCCACAGCAGCAAGCCGGCCATAATTACTCCAATCTTGACCAGCAGGAGCCAGATTCCGAAGCCGTGGAACCAGCCTCCGTGTCCTTTGAACATTCCGCGTTCGAACATGCCTCCGGCTCCTGGAGCACCGTGCCTCATACCGTTTCCGAACGGCCCGGCAATGCCGGGGGACATTCTCGGCGATCTGTCGAATCCATATCCATGTTGGCCCGGAAGGAGCATTCCGATCCATTTCACCACCAGTGCCAGCACGACGACGGCCGCAAGAATCAAGATGCCTTTAAACAGCCATCCTTTTTTCTTCAATTCGTTCATTTGTGCACCTCCTTTTTATTGGAATACTTACGGCTTCTATTTGAAGCTTGTCCTCATTATCCCTAACGAGTCTTAAATGTTAATGAAGCCCGGCTGAACGTTTGTTGAAGGTTGGCTGAAAATTATATGAATGTAGAGGGAGCCTGAAAATCGAAAGGCTTGGTAACCTCATTATTCGGAACATAACAAAAATCGCCCTCCACTTGGCCAAGCGGCCAAGAAAGGGCGATTCCTTATTATATTGGAGTCCGATTCCAGCAATATCTATGCGGGACACTTATCCTGTTAAGTATGATACCGGTGAGTTATACCTTCTGCCTCAGTCCGCTCACGACTTCTTCAATGCGCACGGGACGTCTTTCCCGCAATGAAATGGCAGCAGCGCTCGCGATCAGCTCGGCCTGGTAACCGTCATTGGCGTCAACAGGCACCGGCGTATCATTGACGACCGCATCGATAAAGGAAAGCACTTCCTTCACATAGGCTTCCTTGTACCGTTCGAGGAAGAAATGAAGCGGATTGTCCCTGTATGCGCCGTTCTGCGTATACACCTCTGCGGTATTCGGATTGTCATTTTGGATCGTGATTGAGCCTGCCGAGCCGAAGAACTCGACACGCTGATCATAGTAGTGGGCCTGCCTGCTGTTATGGATAACGCCTAGAGCTCCATTTTCAAACTTTAATGTGATAATGGCCGTATCGATATCCTGGAATTCGGCGAATACAGGATCGACCAGGACCGCACCCTGTACATAAACTTCCTCAACATCGCTGTCCATCAGAAATCTTGCGATGTCAAAATCATGGATCGCCATGTCAACGAAGAGCCCGCCTGAATTTTTAATATATTCCTTATGCGGCGGCGCGGGATCCCTCGATGTAACCTTCAGCATATGCGGCTCACCCGCTTTGCCTTCCCTGATCAGCTCCTTCACGCGGCTCATATTGTGATCGAACCGTCTGTTGAAGCCGGTCTGGAATTTGACGCCGGAGCTGCGTACCCACTCCAATACCTGAATCGTTCCGCCAAGATTAAAGCTGATCGGTTTCTCGCAGAAAATATGTTTCCCTGCCTTTACCGCCTCTTCAATAATCTCGATGTGAGTGTCAGTCGGTGAGCAGATGAAGATAGCGTCGATTTCGGGATCGTTTACGATGTCTTTGTAGTTGTTCGTCACGTTCTGTATACCGTTATCGGCCGCCCAATCCCGAATGGAATCGGCAAGGATATCGGATATCGATTTAATTTTCACTTGAGGAAGGCCTTTCAGATTCTCGACATGAAGCTTGCCGATTCGTCCGGCTCCAATAATGCCCAATGTTATTTTCCGCATAGGTGTTAGTCCTTTCATCATTTGCGAATTAGTACCGTGCCACTACCATTTTTTTGCGGGTATAGAACTCTACGCCGTCTTTGCCGTTCGCATGCAGGTCGCCGTAGAAGGACTTCTTGTAGCCGGAGAAGGGAAAGAAGGCCATCGGCGCAGGTACGCCGACATTGATGCCTAGCATTCCAGCATCGATGTTGTCCCTGAACTCACGGACGGCTTTCGCGCTGTTTGTGTATAAACAAGCCCCGTTTGCGAATTCCGACTGATTGGTAATCTCAATCGCTTCCTGAAGACTGCCGGCACGAACAACCTGCAGAACGGGAGCAAAGATTTCATCGTTCCAGATCTCCATCCCAGGCTTCGCATGATCGAATATCGTCGGGCCGATAAAGTAACCGTCAGCGGGTGCCGACTCGCACTTCCGCCCGTCCAAAGCAAGCACCGCACCCTCGGCTTCTCCCTTGCCGATGTAGCCGATCGTGCGCGTTTTATGCGAGTCGCGTATAACCGGGCCCAGGAAGTTTTCCTTGTCCATGCCGTTCCCGATCGTCAGCTGCTTGGCCGTCTCCACTAATTTCTCAACCAACTCGTCACCGGTCTCTCCGACGGCCACCACTACGGAACAAGCCATGCACCGTTCTCCCGCCGAACCGAAAGCGGCGTTGACGATTTCCTTGACTGCCAGGCTCATGTCCGCGTCCGGAAGCACGATGGAGTGGTTCTTCGCTCCGCCTAGTGCCTGCACTCTTTTCCCATGCGCTGCGGCCGTTTTGTACACATATTCCGCCACCGGCTGCGAGCCTACGAATGAGATCGCGCTGATATCCCGGTGTTCCAGCAGACCGTTCACCACATCGTGCGCGCCATGTACGATGTTGAACACACCGTCCGGCAGCCCCGCTTCCTGGAGCAGCTCAGCAAGGCGGCAGGCAAGAATAGGCGTACGCTCGGAAGGCTTAAGCACGAACGTATTGCCGCATGCGATCGCCAGCGGGAACATCCAGCACGGCACCATCATCGGAAAGTTGAAAGGTGTAATTCCGCCTACAACGCCGATCGGATAACGGTACATATTCGATTCAAGACCGGTCGCAATGTCGGGAAGTACGCTTCCCATCATCAATGTCGGCGCACCGGCGGCGAATTCAACGCATTCGATGCCGCGCAGCACTTCGCCGTGGGCTTCGGCATAGTTTTTACCGTTCTCCAGCGTGACCAGACGCGCGAGCTCATCCCAGTTCTCAACGAGCAGCTGCTGGTATTTGAACATAATCCGGGCCCTCCGCGGAACCGGCACTCTGCTCCATTCCTTGAATGCGGTTTTGGCCGTCGATACTGCGCGTTCCACGTCTTCCCGGGTGGAAAGGGGTACGGCCGCCAGCTCCTCTCCAGTCGCGGGGTTCACTACGATATCCGTCCGCTCCGATGCCGCATCGACCCATTGTCCGCCGATATAGTTCTGGATTTGTCTTAAATTCTGTGACATGGTTGTTCATCCTTTCAAGGTGTGGTGACTTTATAACCCGGTATTCTGTTTCTGCTTTGCCTGTTCTATAAATTCGGTAATCTGCGGAGCGGTAGGCATTGCATCCGAGCAGTTGTGGCTGGATACGACGATCGAAGCCGCTGCGCTGCCGAACTCTTGGCATCGCTCCACCGGCCAGCCCTGCATTAAGCCGTAAATGAAAGCGCCTGCGAAGGAATCGCCTGCGCCGAAGGTCTTGATGACATTCTCGGCCGGGAAAATTCCTGCTGCGGATTCTTTGCCGTCTTTCATAAATACGGTGGATCCTTCGCCGCCATGCTTAACGACAACCATCTTTGCAAAGTGATCAAACCATCTCCGCGCCGTGGCCCGGTCATTCTTCTCCGCAGGACCCGTGATCGTCTCCATAATATCGAACTCTTCCCGGCCACCGATAATGACATCGCATTTCTCGGCTACCAGATTGCAATAGACCGCTGTCTCCTCTTTCGATTGCCAGGTATAGCCCCGGTAGTCGATATCGAAGAAGACGACGACGCCATGCTTGCGCGCATGCTGAAGCGCCAGGAAAACCGCTTCCCTTGACGGGCTCTTCGCCAATGCCGTGCCGGAAATCAGCAGCGCTTTGGCATTCTTGATGTATTCCTCATCGATATCTCCGGTTTCGAGATTTAGATCGGCCGTATTGTCCCGATACATCAATATGCTGCAGTCGGTAGGGGATTTGATCTCGGTAAAAGCAAGCCCGGTCACGCTTCCCGGGCGGTCCGTAATCAAATTGCCCGTGTCGATATTCTCATTGTTGAAATAACTCGTGATGAAGCGTCCGAATTGATCGTCGGCCACCCGCCCGATAAACCCGGTCTTCATGCCCAGCCTCGCCATTGCGATCGTTATATTAGCCGGCGATCCGCCCACATATTTCGTAAACGTCCGCGTCTCTTCCATCGGACGGTTGATCTCATTGGCGTTGAGATCGATGCAGGCTCTGCCCAGACCGATAAAGTCCAGCCTGCGGCCCTGCGGAAATTCGATTTCGCTCATGTTACCCAGCCTCCCCGTACGGATATTTATTGCTTGCTTTGCGTCATTAACCATTCATGCGCGGGATCGTTATGAAACTTCCAGGTCCGTACCGGTCCGGCCATAACATTCAAATAGTAGCCGTCATACCCCGGAGGAGCCGATACCGGATGATAGCCCTTAGGGACAAGAACCGCGTCTCCATTCTTGATGACCATGGTTTCATCCAGCGATCCGTCATCGGTATAAACACGCTGCACAGCAAAGCCGGTATCGGGGCTAACTTTATGATAATAGGTTTCCTCTAAGTACGATTCATGAGGCAGGTTATCCTGGTCATGCTTGTGAGGAGGGTAGCTCGACCAATGGCCGTTAGGAGTAAACACCTCCACTACGAGAAGACTGTCCGCAGGCTCTGACTCCGGCAAAATATTATGAATCCGGCGTTCGATATTGCCGTATCCGCGCTTTTCAATGCCGACCTGCTCCGGAGCGATCAGTCTGGCCGGGTTACCGCCTTTGCCCGGTGCGCTGCATACTGCCAGCTCCAGCTCGGTTACCGCCGTTACCTCGTAGAAATCATCAGACGGAACATATACGCTGTAGGGTGGAATCCTCTCGAAGACCGACATCCGGCGTCCGATATTATCCAGCTCCAGCTCCGAGGTGCGGACATCCGCTTTCCCCGTTACCAGCACTAGACATATTTCCAGATCGCCGGTTTCTTTCCTCAGGCTCTGACCGGCTTTCAACGTGTACACTTCAAATCCGACATAGGTCCAGCCGGCCGATTCCGGCGTAATTGTGAGGACATTGCCCCGCTCATCCGCCTGCTTGCCGCTTGGTACAATCAATTTCGCCATAAACTCACCCCGTTATATCCGTTTTAAGATTCGAAAGAAGGCCATTGATGTACTGTTTGGATAGTTTGGCATATTCGTAAGGGTTAGCAACGGAAGGATCCTGCTCGGCTTCGATAATCATCCATCCGTCGTAGCCTTGTTTAAGCAGCAGCTCTCTGAATATCGGACCAAAATCGATGCAGCCGTCTCCGGGAACCGTGAATACGCCCTGGATCACCGCATCCTGGAAACGAATGCCTTCGCGTCTCACGCGGTCAAGCACGTCCTGCCTGATATCCTTCAAATGGACATAAGGGATTCGATCCGGGTATTTTTGCAACAGGGCAAGCGGATCGGCACCCCCGTAGTATGCGTGGCCCGTATCATACAGCAGATGCACCAGCTCCGGGTCGGTCGACTGCATCAGACGGTCGATCTCCTCCGGCTTCTCGACTATCGTTCCGATATGATAGTGATATATCAGCTTCATTCCGTACTCGCGGCAAATTTCTCCGGCTTGATGGAGTCCTTCCACCATATGGTCCCATTCCTCGTCCGTCGGCGGGATTATATCCGCTGCGAGCGGCTCCCGCCGCGGATCGCCGATAATCGATCCTCCCAGCTCACAGGTAACGACGTGTGCGCTGCCCATTTTTTTGAGAAACTGCACATGCTGTCTATATGCTTCGAGCTCGGCATCGCGGCGGCTGGGATCGGAGAACAGCACTCCTTTCCACTGAGAGGTCAATTGAATGCCTTTCTCTGCAAGAGCCGCGCGCAGAATCTCCGGGTCCTTCGGGAATTTACGGCAGTTCTCCGTGGCGCGAAAACCAAGGGACGAGAAATCCGATACCAGATCCTCAAACGTATAGTGGTCACCGAGTTCAAGAACATCCTCATTCACCCAGTTGATTGAGGAAATGCCCAGCTTCAGGTTATCTGTGTTCATTGTCTGCTCTCCTCTCTCATCATCAATATTTTTTGACAGTCTCAATCTTCTTCAATCCCGCTTGATACGACTCGGTCACTTTAGTGCTCTCCGATACTTCAGCCACTCCGACCCGCCACCACGATTCATAGCCGTCCGTATTCGTTCCGGGCACCACCTTCACCTCAATCAGCACAGACCGGGCATCGTCCTTGGCATTGGCCAGCGCCGCCTGCAGCTCTTGTATCGTGCCTGCCGTGTAGGCCTTGACCCCAAGCCCTTTCGCAATCAGGGTGAAATCAAGTGGCAGAAAGTCCCCGCTGAGCCGGTTCGTCTCGCCCGAACGGAACCGGAATTCATTGCCGAACCCGCTGCTGCCGTGACCTCTTTGAAGGTTGTGGATGCATTGAAACCCGTGGTTGTCGAGCAGAATGACCGTGATTTTACGCCCTTCCTGAATGCTCGTCAGCAGCTCGGAATGAAGCATCAGGAAGCTTCCGTCTCCGACTACGGCATACACCTCGCGCCCAGGATCAGCCAGCTTCGCACCGAAGGCCCCGGATACCTCGTAGCCCATGCAGGAGAAGCCGTATTCCATATGGTAGGTGTTCGGATTCTCGCATCTCCACAGACGGTGAAGGTCCCCGGGCAAGCTTCCGGCAGCGCATACGATTACGTCGTTCTTGCCGATGAACGAATTGATTGTTCCGAGAACTTTGGTTTGTGCAAGCCCGTCTTCCCGTTCCACTGCGTACAGACGGTCGACCTCGGCGTCCCATTCTTCCTTCAATGCCGCGAGCCGGTTAATGTCGTGCGAGCTCTTGTAATCAACACCGCGCAGAGCCTGCTGCAGTGCGGTGAACGCCTCCTTCGCGTCGGCTACTAGCATAAGCGAATTCATCTTCATCGCATCGAAAGCACTCACATTAATGTTGATGAAGGATACATCCGGATTCTGAAAAGCGCTCTTCGACGCCGTCGGGAAATCCGCCATGCGCGTTCCGGCGCAGATGACCAAATCCGCTTCCCTCGCCAGCTTGTTGGCCGCGAGCGACCCGGTTGTTCCGATGCCGCCCATATTCAGCGGATGCGTCCAAGGAAGGGCGCTCTTCCCGGCCTGCGTCTCGACCACCGGAATTTGAAATTCTTCCGCGAATGCGATCATTTCCTTCACCGCAAGCGAGTAGTGAACGCCGCCGCCGACAATCATGATCGGCTTTTTCTTGTTTTTCACAGCATCTACGGCTCTCTGGAGAGCGCCGGCGGATAATGACCGCCTGTCGATATAATGGATCCGTTTATCGAAGAAATCAGCCGGGTAGTCAAAGGCTTCGCATTGGACGTCCTGCGGGAGGGACAAGGTTACGGCCCCTGTATCCACCGGATCGGTCAATACCCGCATCGCCTGCAGGGCTGCCGTCATCAGCTGCTCCGGCCGCGAAATACGGTCCCAGTATTTGCTTACCGGCTTGAATGCATCGTTCGCGGAGATCGTATAGTCGGCAGGGTTCTCAACCTGCTGCAGCACGGGATCCGGCTGCCTGCAGGCGAAGATGTCGCCCGGAAGAAACAGCACGGGTATTCGGTTGACCGTAGCAGTTCCCGCAGCCGTCACCATATTTAAAGCACCGGGTCCTATTGAAGAAGTGCATGCGAATATTTCAAGCCTGTTCTTTTGTTTTGCGAACGCCATAGCGGCATGGGCCATGCCCTGCTCATTCTTTCCCTGTATGAACTGAAGCGTCCCTTTATCGTTCTCGAGCGCTTCTCCAATACCGGTCACATTGCCATGGCCGAATATCCCCATTACGCCTTTGACGAACTTGCGCTCCTCGCCGTCAATCTCAATGTACTGGTTATCAAGAAACTTCAATAATGCCTGGGCCATCGTTAATCGGATTGTCGTCATAATTTCCTCCCGATAAGTTAGGGTAAGCGCTTATCCCATCAATAAAATAAAAAGAGGACTACTTCTTGCCAGCTAAAACGAAGATACGAAAACATCCATCATGAGCAACCGTTTTCATTTTCAACTTTAGAAGATAAACAAGAAATGACTCTCTTCGTGCAAAGATTATTAGCTCCCCTAAAATGGTGCGCGTATATGAAACGATATGTAGGGTAAGCGCTTTACCTTTCAGCATTTATTATACCCTTTACTTTATTCGATTGCAATCAAATTATTAACATGAATTGAGCCGGCTTTGGCCGGTTACCGCGCACTTCCACGACCGGGTTGAAAGTCTTGTACAACTGTTCTTCCACCGCTATGTATTCACTTACCCGTTAATGTTTAAAATAAATGAGCCTTATACTGCGTTAACATAACTCCTTTAAGATTAGTTCGATTTCAATTCAAAGGAGGAGATTAATAATGATTCGTCCAGGCAGAATAACGGTTTTGACATTACTTGCTGCGGGGATGCTGGCAGCCCAAGCAGGAGGAGCGTCGGCAGCCATTCAGAAGGAAGAGAAGCTTGTAAATGTAGCCCATCGGGGGGCATCGGGGTACGCTCCGGAGAACACGATGGCTGCATTCGAGAAATCGGTTGAGATGAAAGCGGACTATTTGGAATTGGATGTTCAGCTCAGCCAAGACGGGCGTCTTGTCGTTATTCACGATACGACGGTCGACCGTACCACTGACGGCACCGGTCTGGTCGGCAGCCTCACCTTTGACCAATTGAGACAACTTGATGCAGGCAGCTTCTTCTCTGAAGCATTTAAAGGCGAGAAGATCCCGTCTTTGGAGGAGGTTTTGGATGCATACAGGGGTCGAATCGGTATTTTGATCGAGATTAAAGCATCTTATCTCTATCCGGGAATTGAAGAGAAGGTAGCGGCAGCACTCAGGGATCGTGACATGGATAAGCCGAATAACGCAAAAATCATTGTGCAGTCCTTTGAATTCGAATCCGTCAAAAAATTTCATGCTCTTCTTCCGGATATACCTGTCGGTGTACTTACTTCCGGCTACCACCACTTGACCGATGCCATGCTGACCGAGTTTAGCACTTATGCCGATTATATTAATCCGAATCTGGCTTATGTAAATGCCGAATTAGTGGAACGCGTTCATCGCTTGGGTATGGGCGTCATGGCCTGGACCGTACGGAACCGGTCGCAAGTGCAGCCGCTTCTGGATGCTGGCGTTGACGGCATTATTACCGATTACCCTGATTATGTTCCGCGGGTTAACGGATAACGATTTGCATTTGGATTCAATTTACCTGCGCAGGCTGCCAATGACGGCAGCCTGTTTTTGTTGATGGTATCCAAACAACAAAACGGTTGAAAAAAAAATCGATGTACGATTTTCGGCTGCGTCATTTTATGAAAGAAATATAATAGTGACAGATAACGGAATGAGGCTGGTTAATTGACAAGCGGATAGGAGCGGAGCGGTCATGCCGAGTACATGGAGAATTTACTTTTTGGCGGTCGTCAGTTTTTTGGTGGGGACTTCCGAGTACATTATTTCGGGTGTTTTGGATAAAATTGCGGTTACGATGGAGATATCGATATCCGCTGCCGGTCAACTCATTACTGTATTTTCATTGGTATATGCGGTCGGAACGCCCATTCTTATGGCTTTGACTACGAGCATAGAGAGGCAAAAGCTGCTCATTTACTCACTGGGAATATTCGTGCTGGCCAATATCCTTTCTTATGCGCTGCCGGGGATTGGACTTTTTGTTGCCGCGCGCATTATCATGGCTTTAAGTGCAGGAATGGTTGTTGTAACGGCATTAGGAATTGCAGCAAGAATTTCACCTGCGGGCAAGCAGGCCAGCTCCATTGCAATTATTATTATGGGATTCACGGCCTCGTTAATAATCGGTGTCCCGCTCGGGCGAATTGCAGCTGCGGCCTTTGGATGGAAATCGGTTTTCGGACTTATTGCGATACTCGGAATCCTTGCAATGATTGTTCTATTCCTGGCCATCCCGCGGTCAAAAGGGGATGTACCCATACCTTTACGTAAGCAGGTCGCACTGCTGAAAAACACCAAAATAGCGCTTGGATTATCCATAACCTTCTTTTGGCTCGGCGGATACTCAGTCGCTTATACCTACATCTCTCCTTATCTTCTCACGGTTACGGGATTAAATGAAAGGATGCTTAGTGCCGCTTTACTCGCTTTCGGTCTCGCCAGCTTGATCGGCTCCAAATTCGGGGGCTACAGCACGGACAAATGGGGCGTTCCTTCAACGTTAATCGGGGGGATGCTGCTTCATTTGGCGGCATTGATAGCCCTCTCATTTACAACTGCGGCGGAGAATTTCATTCCGATTTTCGCCATCCTTATGGCGTGGTCGTTCGCGTGCTGGTCATCCGGCCCGGCACATCAGTATAATATGATCCGTCTTAAGCCGGAATCTTCCGGTGTGATACTTGGATTCAATCAGTCGATGATGCAATTATCCATGTCTGCGGGGGCAGCAATAGGGGGTGCGGCGGCGCAGTATGTCTCCTTATCATCTGTTACCTGGGTCGGGTCTATTGGAATCGTGGCAGCCATTGCTTGTTCTTTGATGCTATTCCGCTCAGATATGCGGGAAAAGGCCGGAGGAAGCACACTACAGCTTCAAGACTAATATTTCAGTAAGTTTCGTTAAGGAGGAACAAAATGATTGCGACCGAAAACAAACATGAATATTATCAGGCATTAATCGATAAGAAGTCAGAATATGAAGGTGTCTTTTATGTGGGGGTCAAGACAACAGGCGTGTTCTGCCGCCCGACATGTCCCGCCAGAAAACCAAAATTCGAGAATTGCGAGTTTTATGAAACTGCCGAGCAAGCACTTCTGGCTTCGTTCCGGCCTTGTCAACGCTGCCGTCCGCTTTCTCATCCGGGTCACGTTTCAGAGCTGGTTCGGCAGCTTGTTAGCGCCGTCGAAGAGAATCCGGAAAAGCGATGGACCGATAGAGACTTTCGGAATCTGTCCGTCGATGCTGCAACAGCGCGCCGCCAGTTCAAAAAGCGTTTTGGCATGACATTTGTTCAATATGCACGAGCCCGGCGCATGGGAATCGCATTGAAACAGATCAGAGCGGGAAACCCCGTAATCGACGCCCAGCTTTCAACCGGTTATGAATCCAGCAGCGGCTTCAGGGATGCGTTCTCACGAATCATGGGAGCAGCGCCAACCCTGCTTGGTCATCATAATATCTTAAAAGCATCGTGGCTCGATACACGGCTCGGCCCAATGATAGCGATCGCGGATGAAACAGCGCTTTATCTGCTCGAATTTGTTGACCGCCGTGGTTTGGAGCGTGAGGTTGAACGCCTTAGACTAAGAACAAAATCAGCCATTATTCCGGGTTACACGGCACCGATCCGTTCGATTGAAAGTGAGTTGAGCGGCTATTTTAACGGCGAGTTAACAGAATTCAAAACACCGTTATTTCTTTTGGGATCGCCTTTTCAAAAGGAGGTTTGGGAGCAGTTAATACAAATCCCTCCAGGAGAAACGCTATCCTATGCCGAGATTGCAGCAGCGGTTGGAAAACCAAACGCTTATCGTGCTATAGCTCAAGCAAACGGCGCAAATCAGCTTGCCATTGTAATTCCTTGTCACCGCGTCATCAACTCCAATGGCGATTTGGGTGGTTACGGTGGAGGGATTTCACGCAAACAATGGCTGCTAAATCATGAAAAATACGATTTTGTTCAAACATCCAAAACTAGTTCAGACTAACATCCGGATTGATCGGAACAATCGTCCTAAGTATTTCAAAACCCTGTCGTTCTCACACATTCCGCGAAAGCGGCGAATGCTTTGCTGCGGAACTGCTCATTACGACGAACCAGGCGTGTAGTGGCGTATTGATACGGTTCCGGAACCGGATATACACGCAGCAATTCATTATCTCCGGCAAGAGCTGATTTGGGCACTAGTGCGAAGCCGAGTCCTGCCCGTACGCAGCTCAGCATCGTTTCCATTGTACTTATTTCAATTATGTTCGTATTCGACGCCCCCCTGCTACGAAGCCATTCCTCAACTGCAGTCCTGAAAGGGCAGCCCTTTGGGAATACGACCCACGCGGCATCCTCGATACTGGGGTATTCTGACGTTTCATTCTCAGCTGCCGTTAGCAAGACAACTTGATCTTGAATCTCAACCTCTACCTCCAGCGCGGAGGTATCGAAGTCCCCCGTGAAGAACGCGCCGTCCAATTGACGACTCAGCACATTCTCGTAATTTTGCGGTGATGTTCCGGGAACCAGCGATAAGGCAACTTCGGGGTATTGTCGTTGGAATTTCGACAGCGCCTGGATAAAAGGACCTGAGGATGCGATGGTCTCCACAACTCCAATGGCAAGCGGTCCGCATGGATATTCCGGCTCTTTCACCGCCATCACAGCTTCTTCCGTCTTGCGAAGAATTTCCAAAGCATATTTGCTGAAGGTGAGCCCTTTCTCGGTGGGGGTTACACCCTTCGGATGTCTGCTGAAGAGATGAATACCAAGCTCCGTCTCCAGCTTGCGGATCCTCGCAGTGACGTTCGATTGCACGTAACCCAGCTTCTCTGCCGCTCTCGATATGCTTCCTTCCTCCATAATTACGATTACGATTTTCAAATCCGTTAATTCCATAGGTGCCCCTTATTCTTCGGTATCATTTTTTTTAATACATGTATCATTATCAATCATTTTACAGTATGTTTCAACCCGGGTTACAATCATTTCCACAACAACTTACCATCGGCTGGAACAACGACCGCACACCCATATTTGAGGAGGACTATCAAATGATTACGTATTCCAAGCTTTTATCCGCATTTCAATTAGGCTCCTTACGTCTCCACAATCGAGCGGTACTCTCGCCCATGACACGTACGAGCGCAGAGTGCAATGGCCTTGCGAACCAACTTATGGTCCGTTATTATACAAGGTTCGCCAAGGGAGGGTTCGGTCTTATCATAACGGAAGGGATCTATCCGGACTCAGTGAACAGTCAAAGCTATAAGAATCAGCCCGGCCTTGCGGATAAAGAGCAGGCCGAGTCCTGGAGGCCGGTTGTAGAAGCCGTACATCGTGAAGGCGGACGAATAATCGCTCAACTGATGCACGCAGGTGCCCTCGTTCAGCATAACGAATTTAAGCCGATAGCACCTTCCGCCGTCAAGCCGGTCGGTACAATGCTGGAAGAACACGGAGGCAGCGGAGAATATTCCGTTCCAGACGCGATGAGCAAATCAGATATCCGGCAGGTGATTGATAACTTCGCACATGCCGCACAACGCGCCAAACAGGTTGGATTCGACGGGGTCGAATTACATGCCGCCAACGGTTATTTATTGGATCAATTTATTACCAAATACACGAATCAAAGAACCGATGAATACGGCGGTTCCACGGAGAATCGTATTCGAATCGTCGTGGAATTGCTGGATAGGATTCGATCCGTTGTGGGCCAAAATTACACGGTAGGCGTTCGCATATCGCAAGGCAAAGTTAATGATTTCAACCATAAATGGGCGAACGGAATCAACGATGCGAAAATCATCTTCGAAAAGCTCGGTACCGCTTGCCCAACTTACATTCATACTACCGAATACAAGGCGTTTGCGCCGGCATTCACAAATGGTGGGCCTACGCTGGCCAAACTCGCAGCGACTTACGGCGGTCTGCCCGTTATCGCAAACGGCAAACTCGGGGACCCGGAAATGGCGGAACAGCTTTTAGCCTCAGGTGAAGCCGAGTTAGCCGCGATTGGCACAAGCGCATTAGTGAATCCGGATTGGGTGAATAAAGTGAAGGAAGGAATCGTTCTAAACCGTCTCGAACATCAATTCCTGCACCCCATGGCGACACTTCGGGAAGATGAAATAGGTATGTAGTTGAGTTCTTGGAGGCTGTACAAAGTAAAGACGTCACCGCTTTCGTGGCGACGTCTTTATATAAAAGTACAGTCTGGATTGTCACTGGGACGTGCTGAGACTCTAGGCTTCATAGAGTTGCGGCATAAGGCGTCAAACGCGTCCCAGATGACCGTCTGGAGCCCCTTCGCTTTCGCGGCGAGCATAAGCTGAAATACCCAGTTTTTCCAATGCCTATTCTGCCGGCTTTAACCTTTACCGCTTCATATCATTGATCTCTTTTATTTTGGCGAAGTCGCACTTGGGCTTGCGGTCGTAGGTCAATAAGCCGTTAATTTCCTGCTCCACGTCCGTCAATTGCGTATAGCAAAACCCCTGAACAACCGGGCTTTCCATTAATGCCGCCGTCGCATCGCGATAAGCTTCGATCAGCATCTCTCCGGATTGCACGGAGGAATAGCCCCAACCCTCGGTTTGATCCATTTTGAAGGCAATGCCGCCGTATTCGGTAATCAGAATCGGCTCGCCCCGGTATGAATATCCGTTCGCGTAAATCGCCCTGCCTGCCGGCTCCGTAGCCACTGCCGATTCGAGTGCAGCATAGGCTTCTTTCATTTTTTCACCGCTTTGATAGTTATGAATGGTACACAGATCGGATAAAGTATGCTCCCAGCCGTCGTTGGAAATGACGAGGCGGCTAGAATCCAGCGACTTGACCAGTTGGTACATGGCAGTCGCATGCCTCTGCTGTCGTTCCTCCAGCTGGATACGCGAAACGCCCCAGCTTTCATTGATCGGCACCCAGACAACAATCGACGGGTGATTGTAGTCGCGGTTTACAATTTCAAACCATTCCTTCGTGAGCCGTTCTACCGCCTGCGAAGCGAATTCCACGCAGTTGGCCGTTTCCCCCCAGACCAGAAATCCGAGTCGGTCCGCCCAATAAAGATACCGCGGGTCCTCCACCTTCTGATGTTTCCTGGCCCCATTAAAGCCCATTTGTTTGGCCAATACAATATCGTTCTTCAAAGCCTCGTCCGATGGCGCAGTCAACAGCCCGCCCGGAAAATATCCCTGGTCCAATATGAGCTTCTGGTAATACTTCTTATTATTCAGCAGAAACTTGCCGTTGTCAGCAGATACCTTGCGCATACCGAAGTAACTGTCTACCTGATCGACAGTGCTGCCGTTTTTCTTCAAGACAAATTTCACATCGAACAAGTTCGGTGTTTCAGGCGTCCAATACCAGCCGTTGTCATGAATGTTGCTTCGATGGGCGAAGCGGTTACGCAGATTGTATGCACGTTTGGTATATGCTTCAAATACCTGAAACGAATCGGAGACGAGCAGCTCGCCCTGAAAAGAAATTTCTGTAAGCAGTTCGTACCGGGAACCGTCTTCACTTGTACATTCGATATCGTATTCTGTAATGATATCTCCTGAGTCAATATCCGGCGTAAACTTGATATTGTCAATATGTGATTCATTTACTGCCTCCAGCCATACCGTCTGCCAAATCCCCGTCGTTCGGGTGTAAAAAATCGACTCCGAACGCTCATGCCAATACTGCTTTCCACGGGGAATCAATTGATCCTCGGAAGGGTCTTCCACACGCAGCACCAGTTCATTCTCAGCTCCATTCAGAAGGTGAGTGATCCGGGCTGAGAAAGAGACGTGGCCTCCTTCGTGGTAGTGCGACATCTGGCCGTTTACATAAATCCAGGCGCGGTAATCGACCGCCCCAAAATGCAGAATGACCTCCTGACCCGCCCAATCGGAGGGCACCGTGAAGGTCCGGCGGTACCACACCATATCGTGGAAGGATGTATCGTGGATACCGCTAAGCTTGGTTTGAAAAGCAAAAGGAACCTCAATCGTTCGACGTTCGGCGGGGAAACTGTGATACCACTTTTGTTTCAATCCTTCATTATGATCATCAAAGCAAAAATCCCAGGTCCCGTTCAAATTTATCCACTGGTCACGGACAAATTGCGGACGAGGATATTCCGGTCTTGGAGGATTCATACGATTTCTCCTTTTAATAGTAGTCGGTAAATCGGCCGCGGCTTCTAACGGATTACTGGGCCGTTCTGCTTCCCGCTTCCAGGATGAGAATCCTTAACGCGCGGCCAATCGTCCTGCTTTACCGGCATCGTCTTTAAAATACATAGGATCGACGGAATTGTCCACCCCGATTTCGTTGCTCGAGAACAAAGCGCCGTGATCCGTAAGCGGACCCTCAGGACGGCCCCCAGTCGCAACGCCTATTTCAAGATTGCTGTCTCCCCAAATCGAAAAGGAATAATACATAAGCAAAATTGACAATAAAAGCACAAGGTTCCGATTCGTGCGCTTCCGCTCATAATATCCCTCTCTTTATTTAATGTCCGATTGCGTTATCGCTTTAACGAACGAACGCTGACTTCTGAAAGATATCCCGTAAAACAAACAAAAAAAATGTCCAATATCCAGTTAAAGTGGACATATTTTCAGGTCTCATTTGCTATCAACATTAGAATATTTACCAGAGTTACTATACATACGAACATTTGTTTGTTATGATAACATTATTCAATTATATTCCAATTAAGGAGGATTGGGCATCCGATGACTGATTCATTGCGTAATGGTTTAATCGCCGAATATTTGTTTCAAGGTAGCGCCCGCGATACCGGCAGTGCCGGTAGTTATGATGGGCAGCTGCATGGAGCCACTCTGACCGCCGACAGGTTCGGCAACCCTGAAAGCGCTTACGAATTTGATGGACTGGACGATTACATTCTAGTGCAGCCCGCACCAAAACTCAATAAGGAAGCATTCTCGCTTTCCGTTTGGGTCCGGTATGGACGTGACGCCAAGCTGCTGGGGTGGAACAACGCGATTGTTTCTCAGGATGGCCATGATGGGCGTCGTGTTTTTCAGCTCAGCACCCATCAGCAGCATGTCACTTGGCACCGGTTTTTCCAGTCTGACGAAGTGTTCGTTCAGGAGCCGGTCGGCGCCGGGCTTTGGGAGCACTATGTGACCGTATACGACGGCAGCAAGCACAAGCTGTATCGAAACGGGGTTCTAATGTCCGTGAAGGAGGGAAGCTTCGAACCGAACGACGACGAACCGCTCTATATCGGACGAAAGTCTACGGACGAGCCTTACTTTTTCTTCCGAGGCGCAATCGATGACATTCGAATCTATGACCGGCCCCTCGAAGACGATGAAATCATTGTACTTTATACTGAGAACGGTTGGGACAATCCGAAACTGGCCGCCGCCGCCCAACGGGCAAAAGTCGGGTCAGAAAGTCTCGAAATCAAGCACAAACGGGAGCCGAATCAGAAGCTTCGGGTAGAAAACACGAACTTTGCCTATTCGATATTCGTTAACTGCCGAGCTGAGGATGTCAAATTTCACGACGTGTCGATGCCGGGCTTATCGATCGAATGCGCCGATCTCCGCCGAACCCGTCTGCATAACATCAACTTAATCAACGGAAAAATAAGCGACGCCAATTTAAGCGATTTGGAAATCGATGGCGCTCAATTGGGCGGTGCGTACATTCATAACATCGGTATGCCGCCGAAGGGCCATCCCGGTTATGTGGAAGGCGCCGCGCAGCGTCCGCTTCGGCTCGAGAATTGCAACCTTCAGGGCAGCAGTATCCACGATTGCGATTTAAGCGGGGTCGCTATTGAACGCTGCAGTGTTCAGGGGATGACCATTGACGGCATTAGCGTCGAGGCTCTGCTCGACGCCTATTACCGCAGGCTGGCTTAAATCGTAAACTTGTTTGATACTGTTGTTTTTTCAAATAGACCCATGGGTCCAATTAGGCTCTCGAACACCGGCAGCCGTATTTAACCTAACAAGCAGACCCAGTTTCTTTTGTAGCAATCGCGAACCCGTTTTGTACCCGCGCCGTTTTGGATTACATTAAACCCGCTTTCTAATCTGGGCGCGCTATGGAGAATAGCTCGCCCAGCTTCGAATAATTGCTGCCTGCCATTCGGCTTATCGGCGCAAGTTTTGCAGGATTGATATGCCCTTCCTCATAGACTTCATCCGCAATGTGAAAGCGCACGACACGCCCGATCAACAAATCACAGGCGGGGTCTCCTTCTGAGCCTCCAAGCGGTACAGCCCGTTCCAGCAGGCATTCCATTCGGATTTTGGCTTCCGCCACTCCCGGAACAGCAATCATGTCGCTGGCTGCCGGCGTGAACCCTGCCATCGATACTTCACTTTCGCTTGGAGGCAAACTGGCGGCCGTCTGATTTACCTTGACAATGATGGATTCGTCCGTGATATGGATTACAAAGGCTCCGGCGTCGATCGCATTCCTTGCCGTATCCTTCATCACGCCTTGTTTCCGCTGAACGGAAACCGAGAGCAGCGGAGGCTTATTCGCTACGATGGAAAAGTAGCTGAACGGTGCGGCATTCAAGACTCCGTCCTTGGAGAGCGTCGTAACGAATGCGATCGGCCTTGGAACAATACTCCCAATAAGCAGCTTATAATTTTCCAGGTCGGTTTGCGCAGCCGGATCAATGGAAATCATGGTTATCCCCTTTCGCAAATCGTATTATTCGGCGAAATGATTACCGAACCACTCAGCGGCGGCATCTGCTTCAGCACCGGTCAGCTGGTGGCCGAAATTCTCCCAATGTACGGTAACGGAAGCGCCTGCTCCGCTGAGCAGCTCCTGAAGCTCTTCCGTTTCCCGCGGTGAACAAATCGGATCATTGGTCCCGGCACCGATAAAGATTGGAGTTCCGCTTAACTCCGGCAGTTGTATGCCTCGGCGAGGCACCATGGGATGATGGAGAACGGCGCCTTTCAATGAATTCTTATAGTGGAACAGAAGGCTGCCCGCGATATTGGCTCCGTTGGAGTAACCGACGGCCACCAGGTTGCCGCGGTCGAATCCGTATTGCTCGGCGGCCTGATCCAGAAACTCGTTTACTTCCGTTGTCCGGAAGATCAAATCTTCTTCATCGAATACGCCTTCCGCCAAACGTCTGAAGAAACGGGGCATCCCGTTCTCCAGTACATTTCCCCGGACACTAAGCACCGAAGACGACGGTGAAATACGTTTGGCCAGCGGCAGTAAATACCTCTCGGTTCCACCGGTTCCGTGAAAGAGAACAAGAGTCGGCGCTTCAGGAGCACTGCCCTTTTCGAAAATGTGTTTCATATCTCGCCTCCCTCCAATTCCCTTACCTGGATGGGCAGCAGCTTCGCTTCGATTTGCGAGCGCTTCGGCTCAAACCATTCAGGCAGCATCAACTTTTCCCCTAAAGCATCTGCTTGCTCATCACGGGCGAATCCCGGCGGATCCGTTGCGATTTCAAACAATATGCCGCCGCCCTCACGGAAATATATCGCATTGAAATATTGGCGATCGATGATCTGGGTCGGTTGATAGCCGTGTTGCGCGACTGAACGCTGCCATTCTTCATGCTCATGATAATCTTTCGCCCGCCATGCAATATGGTGAACAGTACCGGCACCGCCCCCGCCCCACTCCATATTGGCTTTCGGAACGTCAATCACGTTGCCGATATCCCCAGCAGCGCGATAACGAACATACTCTGCGTCCTCGGCGGTTTTAGCCAAGCCAAGGATGTTTTCAAGCACATCCATTGTTTTGCCGGCATTGGTACTGAATAACACAGCGCCCCCGAAGCCCTTGATTGCTCTGCCCTCCGGAATTCCGCCGAATAACCATTTGCTTTCCTGACCCTCTTCACGTTCTACCAGTTCCAGCTGCATGCCTTCTTTATCCGCGAATTGAAGATATTCCTCGGAAAACCGGTTTACTCTGTGAGTGGAAATGCCAAAGCTTTTCAACCGGTTTTCCCAAAAACCGAGCGAGCCCGGCGGTACGGCATAAGTCGTGATCCCGACTTGACCTCCCCCGACACTCCCTTTGCGCGAATCCGGCCATGGGAAGAAAGTAATAATGGTTCCCGGGCTGCCGGCTTCATTGCCGAAGTATAAATGATATACCTCAGGAGCATCGAAGTTAATCGTCTTTTTGACCAGTCGAAGACCGAGCACACCTGCGTAAAAGTCGACATTTTCCTGCGGATTTCTGGCAAAAGCGGTAATATGATGGATGCCGGCCGATTGTAAAGACATAAATATTCCTCCTTAAGTTATATTAATTGATAAAACTTTGTTTCTAAAGCTCTGTAAATATCTTTAAATTATTTATCTTAAATTTAAGATATAATATTTATTGGATCTTGTCAACTGCTGCTGCAAATTCTTCCATCCAACAAAACAAGCAGGCACGTGCGCGCCTGCCTAATTTGCCCAATTCCGGCATTCATGCCATCCTTCAATCGTGATGTTACCTTCACAATCAGTGATTCCCCTTCGCGAACATCTGAAGACCGTCATAACTGTACTTTAGTGTGAGATTGTCTTCATTCCGCGTCTCCAAATGAACGGGACGTCCCCACAGCCGGTATACGAGCGGCAGCGTTCTCTCGACATATTTGCTGTCGAGCTCGAGCCCTTCGTACCGGTGTTTAAGCAGCAGCTCGCCTCGTCCATGATAATCGTCATCCATCGCCGTTATATAAGGGAAGCCGCCATTGGTACGCTGGAGGATCAGCGCTTCACGCACTTGAGCGACATCCTTCTCCGTCACCCTGTATACGTCATGATCCCGCTCAAACAGAAACAGGTCCATTTCTTCCACCAATTCCCGGTTTAAGTAGTTGCGCAGGAACGACACATCCGATTCTGTCTCGCGAATCTCGAACAATGCGTCCCTTCCTTCTTTTCGCTCGATGTATTCAAGCATCCGCAGCCCCAAATAATATGGGTTCACGCCGCCTGTCCCCGGTTGAATCACACCGGCGTTCATTTTGGCGAATTCCAGAATTTCCGGGTCGGTCAGTTCGAGCTCCCGCACAAGGCGCAGATGCCAGAAGCTTGCCCAGCCTTCGTTTAAGATTTTCGTTTCCATTTGCGGCCAGAAATAGAGCATTTCTTCGCGCAGCATATACACAATCTCTCGCTGCCAGTCCTGCAGCGTCCTGCTGCCGCCGGCAATAAAGCCCATGACGTCCTTGCTCCCGCCCTCCGTTTCACTGAAGCCTTCTTTGCGCCCGAACCGGTGGTGGGGATCGATATGCTCTTGAATGGAGATACCGGCGTCCAGAATGAGCTCAACCTCATCGGCACCGTATTCCTGCTCGAATTCTCTCATTCGCCCGGCAAACGCCGCCATACGGTCAACCATTTTGCGGTCGGTACCCGAGAACATGGCATTATTCTTGAAAAAATCGCTGTGCCCCAGTACATGGGCGACGATCAATTTGTTTTGCAGCAGTGTGTTGCGGTCCAGGAGAAAGGCGTAGCAGGGGTCAGAATTTATGACCAGCTCGTATATCCGGCTGAGGCCGTAATCATACTCGGATTTCATTCGTTGATAAGCTTTGCCGAAGCTCCAGTGGGTGAATCGAGTCGGCATCCCATAAGCGCCTATCGAATACAGCACCTCAGCCGGGCATATTTCGTAACGCATCGAATAGAAATCCAGCCCTTCCCGTGCAGCCAATTCGGTAATGTGCCCGATCGCCTGTTCAAGCTGCTCGTAATCCGTTTGTTTCACTGGATGTCCCCCCTTCGTCAGCCTGCGGCGGCGTTACCGAAAAAGTCCTTCAATGTACGGTACACATCGCCTTTTTCCTTCAGCACCGAGCGGATAAAGCCTTCATGCCGGACATCGGACATTGCGTCCCACAGCCTTCCACCTTGCCCGTACCTGCGAATCTCGCCGTACCCGAGCATGTTGATCTGCTCAAGCAGCCTCTTCACCAGTGCTGCCGTGGCAGGATTGTCCGCATCAAGGTTGTCGCCGTCCGAGAAATGGAACGCGTATGCATTGTAATACTGCGGCGGAAACTGGGTATCCAGCAGCTCCAGCGCCAATTCATACACCGAGGAGCATTTCGTGCCGCCGCTTTCCCCTTTCGTAAAGAACGATTCCTCATCAACCTGCTTCGCTTCGGTATTATGGGCAAGAAAGCATACCTGTACCTGTTCATGCTTAGTCCGCAGAAACCGGACCATCCAGAAAAAGAAACTGCGCGCGATGTATTTCTCGAATGTTCCCATCGAACCGGACGTATCCATCATTGCCAGTACGACTGCCGAGCTTTGCGGCTTACGAAAATCCTCCCATGTTTTGAAGCGCATATCCTCATTGCGGATTATTCCAGCCTGAGCACCCGATGCCGCCGTCCCTAATTCCCGGGGCATATGCTGACTTGCAGCTGCCGTCTCCGGCTCCCCGCCGGAATAGCCGGACAGGGCCCTGCGCTTCATCGATTCCATCAGTGTACGCCGTTTATCGATGTTGCCCATCATGCCTTTGCGGCGGATATCGTTGAAGCGGATATCGTCAACGGTCAGATCGGCGGCGCTTTTCGGTTTTAACCGCGGGAGCTGAAGGTCCTCGAAGATCAGCTCTGCCAGCTCGTCGACGGTGATTTCCGCCTCATAATAATCGATGCCTGGCTGATCGCCTGCTTGTCCGCCCTTTCCCGGTCCGCTTTTCTCCCCGTCTTGGGAAGCCTGGCCGATTACGTCTCCTACCTTCGTGCCTCCACTGCCTTGCCCGACTTGGTTCTTGCCTGCGTGATCGTAGCGAAACCTCGGCTCGTCCATCCCGCGGATCGGCACCTTCAATATACGATCGCCTTGCGACGTTATAATCGACTCCTCGCTCACAAGATCGGCCAGGTTATTCCGGATTGCTTCTTTTATCTTACGGGAATGCCGCTGCTGATCAAGCTCTCCTTTGCGATGAAGCGACCAATCATCTTGTGACAATACAAACAAAGGTTCAAACATCGGACTCACCCCGCTATTTAGTTATCGGTTCAACAGACTGCCTACGTACTTCATCAGCTCGTTAGCGCAAACAGCGCAGTAACCGTGGTGCTCGATCAGCCGCGCAGAAACGTCGTTAATCCGTTTGAGTTGATTTTCATCCGGATTTTTGACCGATGTCGTTATTTTCACGACATCCTTCAGGTCCTCGAACAGCTTCTTCTCGATTGCTTCCTTCAGCTTTTCATGCGAAGTGTAATCGAATTTTCGGCCGCGCCGGGCCATTGTCGAAATCTTGATCAGAATTTCCTCGCGGAACGCTTTCTTCTGGTTTTCCGTGACTCCGATCTGCTCTTCAATGGACCGCATGAGCTTCTCGTCCGGCTCCCGCTCCTCTTCCGTGATCGGGTCCTTCATTTTGAAGCCGTTGCAATAAGCCTCCACATTGTCCAAATAATTGTTCATGAGCGTGCGTGCCGAGTCCTCGAACGAGTAGACGAAAGCTCTCTGTACTTCGGTTCGCGCCTTGTGGTCGTATTCTTTACGGGCAAGCGTAATAAGGTTAAGCAGCCGTTCCCTCTCTTCCTTCATAATCGAGGCGTGCTGATCGAGGCCTTCCTTGAGCGATTTCAGCACATCAAGCGCATTAATACATGATTTGTCGCCCTTAATGAGCGCACTTGAAATCCGGTTGATCACATAGCGGGGGTCGACTCCGGACATGCCTTCGTCGTTGAATTCCTTCTTCAGCTCCTGGGCGTCGCCGCTTTTCGCGCCGTCCACTTCGACCCCGTCGTATAGATACATTTTTTTGATCGGGTCCATGCCGGGCTTCTTCGATTCCTTGAGCCGCGAGAGCACACTAAACACGGCGGCGGTCCATAATGTAGCCGGAGCCAGATGAACACCGTGAATGTTGGACTGATCAATCAGCTTGGAATAGATTCTTTCTTCCTGGGTGACCTTAAGGTTATAGGGAATACGCATGACGATCATCCTGGAATGCAGCGCCTCATTCTTCTTGTTGGAGATGAAAGAGCGGTATTCCGTTTCATTCGTATGCGCTACTATTAATTCATCGGCCGAGATCAGCGCAAACCGCCCCGCTTTGAAATTACCCTCCTGGGTAAGGGACAACAAATTCCACAGAAACTTCTCGTCGCATTTGAGCATTTCCTGAAATTCCATCAGCCCTCTGTTCGCCTTGTTCAGCTCTCCATCGAAACGGTATGCCCTCGGGTCGGATTCGGACCCATATTGCGAGATGGTGGAGAAATCGATGCTGCCAGTCAAATCGGCGATATCCTGCGACTTTGGATCGGATGGGGCGAATGTGCCTATACCTACACGTTTCGCCTCCGAGAACAGCACGCGCGCCACAGGCATATTTTCCATGCGGCCGTCGAATTCCGTCTCCAGGCGCAGCCGGCAAACAGGGCATAAATCCCCTTCAATCTTGACTCCGTATTCGCGGTAAAAATCCGGACGGAGCTCTAGCGGCACCAAGTGAAGCGGTTCCTCCTGCATAGGACAGCCCTTGATTGCATAAACTGCGCCGGCATCGGTTCGCGAATACTTCTCCAGCCCTTTCTTGAGCAGGGCCACAAGAGTCGATTTGCCCCCGCTGACAGGGCCCATTAAGAGCAATAACCGTTTGCGGACGTCCAGCCTCTGTGCCGCCGGGCGAAAATATTCCTCGACCAATATCTGCAAATCGTCCTCGAGCCCAAATAATTCGGAACTGAAAAACTTGTACTCGCGCCGGCCCTCTTCCAAATCGTTAATTCCCGCCGCTTCAATCATGCGATAGATGCGGTCGTGTCCAAGTCCCGCAATTTCAGGACGCTCCCGGACAAGGTCCAAATATTCGACAAATGTCCCTTCCCAATGAAGCTTGTTCTCACTTTCACGATAATCCGCCAGCTTGTCCAAAAATAACATATCGTCCCCTCCTCAGTGTTTTGCGTGAGCAAAAACCGGCTTCGAAAGCATTCCTCGGCATTCACAACCAGATCGCCACAACACAGTCGCAGATCTCCTTATCCAGCATATTGCTGCCGACCCGCAAATCGAAAACTGCCCAGCGGAAGACAGTACAGCAAACTTTTATCTATATCTATATTATAACATTTTTAAATTATCTGATAAATATGAATATTCTGTCTTTTAAATTATCGACTGGATTTGACTGATATAAACATGCTTGCGAGTAGTGTATGACATGATTTTTACTCCGTAATCTGCGTCTTTCTCCAGAGGTTCAATAACTTGACACTATTTAGTCAACTGCTGCTCACAATTTATTGTGAAAATAATCACAATTAAGTTTATAATACAATTAAGGACATACGAACATAGGAAAGAAGGGATTCCGGGTGGCCCGTGACGAAAATGATAATCGGATCAACAAGCAGGAAAAACGGCTCATCATCCTGTGCATTGCAGTAGCGGTCATTATGCTGCTGTCCCTGTCCCGTTATTTATTCAAATAGCGGCCATACAGGTAATATTACAAATACAAGCAAGTTGCTACCTATCGGGAGGGAATTGTTATGCTGCTCAGCGGATATGATCCAGTCGTCTACAGTCGAATACTTACATCACTCACACTCGCTTTTCACATCATTTTCGCAACTATCGGTGTCGGGGTGCCGCTCATGATCGCTCTTGCCGAGTGGATCGGCCTGAAACGAAATGACGAGCATTACCTGCTCATGGCCCGGCGATGGGCGCGCGGTTTCGTTATTACCGTCGCAGTCGGTGTCGTAACCGGGACAGCTATCGGACTGCAGCTCAGTCTGCTTTGGCCCAGCTTCATGCGCGTTGCCGGACAATCGATCGCGCTGCCGCTCTTTATGGAGACGTTCGCTTTCTTCTTCGAAGCAATTTTCCTTGGCATTTATCTATATACATGGGACCGGTTCAGAAGCAGGATGGTTCACTTCTGGCTGCTTATTCCGGTCGTTATCGGCTCTTCGGCTTCCGCCTTCTTCATCACGGTTGTGAATGCTTTTATGAACGCCCCGGCTGGCGTCACCGTCAAGGACGGTAAAATTATCGACATTTCTCCGTTCGGCGCAATGCTTAGTCCCGCTATGCCGACTAAGGTTTCTCACGTTCTTATTACCGCATATGCGACATGCGCCTTTGTACTCGCGGCTATCTCGGCATGGTCGCTGCTTAAAGGCCGGCAGCATGTGTATTACAAGAAAGCGCTCAAGCTTACGATGGTTTCCGCATTTGTATTCCTGATCGGAAGCGCAATAATCGGCGACCTCTCGGGCAAATATCTGGCCAACTACCAACCGGAGAAGCTGGCCGCGATGGAATGGCACTTTGAGACATCGAAGCAAGCGCCGCTGGTGCTTGGCGGAGTGCTTACGAAGGACAATGAAATCAAGTACGGGCTGACGATTCCTTATGCGCTCAGTATTCTCGCCCACGGCACGCCTAATGCCGAAGTTACCGGACTGAACGATATACCGGCAGATGAACATCCGCCGCTCTGGATTCATTACCTTTTCGATATGAAAATGGCGCTCGTCGCGCTGATGACCCTTATATCGTCTGTGTTCATGCTCGTTCTGTGGCGTAAACGCAGCTTAGCCTATACTTCCAAATGGCTGCTGCGCGCAGTTATCCTCGCCGCACCGGTCGCTATGCTTACGATCGAGCATGGCTGGATCTTCTCGGAGGTCGGCCGTCAACCGTGGATTCTTCACGGTATTATGAAAACCTCGGAAGGCGCCACTGCTTCCGGTCATGTCGATACAATGCTGGTTGTCTTTGCACTTTTGTATCTCGTTCTTGGAGTTACCGCGGTTCGCGTGCTTATTAAGATGTTCAGCAGCAACCGGGCGGAAGACGAGATCAAAGCAAGAGGCATTGAAGGAGGCGAGGAGCAATGAGCTACGAGGTTCTGGGTATTACCGTACTTTGGGTGTTCCTGTTCGGATATTTGATCGTGGCTTCGATCGACTTTGGAGCCGGCTTCTTCAGTTATTACAGCACGATAACCGGCAAACGCCATCTGATTCACAACATTATCGAACGTTATCTGTCCCCGGTGTGGGAGGTGACGAACGTCTTTCTTGTGTTCTTCTTCGTCGGGATCGTCGGGTTCTTCCCCGACACCGCTTACTATTACGGCACCGCCTTGCTGGTTCCGGGCAGCGTAGCTGTTGTTTTGCTCGCGATTCGCGGTTCGTATTACGCGTTCAACGCTTACGGCTCGAAGAAGAACAACAGCATTTATATACTGCTTTACGGGGCAAGCGGGCTGCTTATTCCTGCCTCCCTGTCGACGGTCATGACCATTTCCGAAGGCGGGTATATTGATGTGGATCCTGCCGGAAAAGTAACCTTCCTGTACGCCAAACTGTTCACGAGCACCTACTCGTGGTCGGTTGTATTGCTCGCGCTCGTGAGTGTACTTTATATATCGGCCATGTTTCTCAGCTATTACGCCAAACGAGCGAATGACCGCTCCGCATTTGAGGTCGTCCGCAGATATGCGCTGGCTTGGAGCGCGCCGACGATCCTCAGCAGCCTGCTGGTATTCTTTGCGATCCGCGGCCACAACGCGGAGCATTTTGCCAAGCTGCAATCACATGCGTGGATGTTCGTCGCTTCGTTCGCCTGTTTTTTAATGGCAGTCTATCTGGTTTGGACCCGTAAACGATTAGGGCTTGCTTTCATATTCGTCATGCTGCAGTTCGGCTTTGCCTTCTTCGGCTACGGGGCGGCGCATCTACCTTATATTTTGTACCCGTACTTGACGATTCATGACAACTTTACAAGCCAGCCTATGGCGATAGCGCTCATATCGGTGTTTATACTCGGTCTGCTGCTGCTTATCCCGTCGTTGTACCTGCTCATGCGGCTGTTTCTGTTCGATGCCAAATATGTACAGGGCAAGAGGGCCAAATAAAACGTCAGCTTATGCTTACGATGCCGCGTTTTCTCCCAAAACGCCTTAGCTTATGCTTACGATGCCGCGTTTTCTCCCAAAACGCCTTAGCTTATGCTTACGATGCCGCGTTTTCTCCGAAAACGCCTTAGCTTATGCTTACGATGCCGCGTTTTCTCCGAAAACGCCTTAGGAGGGTTTAAAACATGAAAGATTTCTTGATTTTTGTGGCGCCGTTTCTTGTTGTCGCGTTTGCCGTCGGCCTTTTGTTCTGGTGGGGGGCACGAGCGCCGAAGAAGCAGTAACTGATTTTCTGGGTTCTTACAGTTCTCAAAGTATGATCTCATACTTCAATATAACGATTATTTGTAACATAGAATCGTCAGCCCTTTAAAAAAAATTAGAGCCGCAGTTTATTCTGTATCGCACCTGCTGGGTTCTTTGATTGAAATATTCCTAAATTCCTGCATTAATTTCAATCAAATTCCCGGCGGGATCACGGAAATACGCTACACGGTGACCCCATTCCGGTGTATCATGCGGCTCCTTCACGAATGCTACACCTCTGCTCTTTAATTGATGGCAAGTCGCGTCGACGTCATCAGCTTCGAATATGATCGCAACCCGGTCACTTGCACTGAAGTCATCCCGTTCACGCAGAACTTCAGTATGTTCATTCATCAGCAGAGGCTCCAGCGCAATGTTAATGTCTCCCGTTTGAAATTCCGCATACGGAGTATCTTCATTTCCATGGAGAACTTTGAGTCCCAGGATATCCCTGTAAAACAAAAAACATTCGTTAACATTGGGCACCAATAAGCGTAAATGTGATATCTTCAAGTTATTCCCTCCATGATCAATTATCGATATACAAGCTTCTGTTCGAGTTCACGCTTCTGATTCAGATGGTGGCGGAAATGCATGCCGACAAGGCCCAACCACTCCCGCGCGTTCAGCCATCCAAAGCCATCGTGATTAGCTTTGTAGTTTGGGTTTACAATATCAACTTTACTTTTCCATTCTTTCAACTTGAGCAGCACTTGATCAAGTCCGCTCATAAGGTCTTCTTTACTATCCGAATTGCTCGGAGAATTCTCAGGCCCGTCCGGCAGCTTGATTTTAATAGGCGGAAATCCGCCGCGTTTGAACAAAAGCTCGCCACCTTCTGTCTTCCCGAGCGTTTGCTCTTCACCAGCTGCCGCACAAATTTCCACATGAACCAAATAGTCAAGAGCAGTGAGTATCATATGGTTGTACATTTGGCTGAGAGACCAAACCCCTTGCGCGCTTATATACCTTAGCTGCTCCAATGAATAAGCTTGCAAGCAGTTTTTATAACTTTCAATCATTTCTTCATCTGTCAAAGTCAGATACTCCTTTCTTCTTGATTGCCCTGTATTTCACACTAGACAATTTCTTCATGTTCGTTCCTTATCATATCATCCAAATCAATATTACATTTCTTATCAATTGCTATTTATATAACCTTGCGGCTCCGCTATTCTCATTTTCCCCAATAGTTATTAACTATTAATCTCATTGATTTTATATATTTTTCCAGCAAAGCTGAATGAGTTAAGATAGTGGAAAAAGTGAAAGCGGTGTTAATGATGTCAATAAGGCAAACGATGTCAACCGGCGGAGTCCTCATAAAAGACGGCAAAGTCCTACTTGTTCGAGTGAATTACGGAACCAATAAGGGGCAGTGGATGATTCCCGGCGGCTTCGTTGGAGAGGGGGAATCATTGGAACAGGCGGTTACGAGGGAAATTAGAGAAGAGACAGGACTAGATACTATTCCTCACAGTATCCTCGGTATACGCTGCGGGGTGATACAAATTGAAAAAAGATACGAAACAAGCATTTATGTCGTATTTCAAATGGATTACGTCTCAGGTATTCCAAAGGCTATGGACGTTAATGAGATTGCGGATTTACAGTTTGCACCTATTCCATCCGCACTGTCAAATCCTGAAGTAATATCGCTCTCAAAAGAATTAATCAGAGTTGCTGTCAAGTCTGATAAGGAATTACTGAAACTCGATAAAGAAATCACAACGAATACGCCGTACAAATCTTACGACGTGTATACGAAATAACAGCCTAAAGGGCGGTAGCCACTACCACCCGGTTACGAATCCGATTCACCAATGCGCCTGAAGCTTATTACCGCTCGGATCGTAAAAGTGAAATAAAACGAAGCGATTCTAGAGGTTCGTTTTTTTATTATTTGCAACCAGCCAATAAAACCATCTGTTCCGCATATTGCGGTCCTTCCGCATAAGCTGTTTCCTTTCCGGTGTTAAGCCGCTGACATGAAAAAGGCTGGTGCATGGTTAATCCATACCCCAACCTTCACATTCCTGCGTTACGCTTTATTCGAAATAAACCGCTTTGCCCGTACGGGACGATTCGTAGATCGCTTCAAGAATTTCCGAAACGACCAGCGCCTGCTCCGGTTTAACGAGCACATCTTTATCGCTTAGCACCGCATCGATCCAGGTGCGCATTTCAAGCTCGGCCGGATCTTCGCTTGCACCGTCGTAGAATGCCACACCGCCGCTGTTCAGTTCGATTTCATTGACATACAGACGACTGTTGTTCTCTCCGTTAATGCGTAAGCCTTTCTTCATGTCCGCGCCGGCTTTGGTGCCGCACAGCGTTACTTTCGCCTCATCCACCTCAAGCGAGTTAAGCGCCCAGCTGGACTCCAGCACGATCGATGCGCCATTCTCCATCGTAATCATGGCGAAGGCCGAATCTTCCACCGTAAACTCCTTCGGATCCCATGGACCCCAAGCGTTGGCCGCGTTTTCGGTTTGGGACAGCTTGTGGTATGCGCGCCCGAGAACGGCTTTCGGTTTATAGTTATCCATCATCCAAAGGACAAGGTCAAGAGCGTGCGTGCCGATATCGATGAGCGGGCCGCCGCCTTGTTTTTCTTCATCAAGGAATACGCCCCACGTAGGAACGGCGCGACGGCGAATCGCGTGGGCTTTGGCATAGTAAATCTCGCCCAGATCGCCCGCAGCGCAAACTTCCTTCAAATAGCGGCTGTCGGAACGAAAACGGTTGTTGTATCCGATGCTGAGCTTCTTGCCGGTGCGCTTAGCAGCTTCAAGCATGCGGCGGGCGGCTTCGGCCGTTTTTGCCATCGGTTTCTCGCATAGCACATGCTTATCCGCTTCAAGAGCCGCGATCGAAATCTCCGCATGAGAGTCGTTCGGCGTACAAACATGAACGACATCAATCGAGCCGTCGCTGAGCAGCTGGTGATAATCGCTATATACTTTCGCTTCCGGATTGCCGTATTTCAATTTCGCTTCTTCAGCACGTTCGATCACGATATCACAGAACGCCACCATTTCCGCGTCTTGTACCTTCGCAAGGCTTGGCATGTGCTTTCCGTTGGCAATACCGCCGCAGCCGATAATGCCTACCCGAACTTTGGACATTGAGTTCTACCTCCAGAACGAAATAATCGTATTATTTTCAATTGCGTGCTTGTTTCATTGCACGACAAACACTAGAATAAGTATAGTCGATACCGATTCCAAAAAAACAGCTTCTAAATGGCGATGCTTTTATGTGATTTTGGTATCTGAGGGAGGATAATGTGGAGTTCTTTAATGAAAAAGTAGCCTATGAAAACCCTCTTTTGTCGATCAAAGTATTTCAAGCGCAACGAACCCACGACTTTTTCATTAACTGGCATTACCATCGGGAAATTGAACTGCTGCTCGTCAATGAAGGTGTGCTTGACGTGTACATTGATGAAGAGGTGGTTCGACTGGAAGCGGGAGACGTGGCGATAATCGGGGCCAGCCAGCTTCATCGGGACCGAAGCCTCGGCACTCCTATGGACTATATCGTACTGCAGTTCGACCTGCAGCAATTTTTCGATCACAGCACCATGCCTTATATGCGTTTTTTTTCCGAAACAAAAAACCCTCTCAGCCGGGCTAATTATATTTTCCAGGATAATAAAACCGCCAATAAGGAAGCGGCCGATTGCATACGCGCGATTCTGCAGGAAGTAACCAATAAGCAGACCGGCTATGAGCTCGCGGTCAGTATGATCATCAAGAAGCTGCTGCTTCTGCTAATCCGCAGCGATTCGAAGAAAATGCTAGCCGAACGGGAGGATTTCGATCGTGCCCGCTTGCGGGGTGTCCTCGATTTTGTTGAGGAGAATCTGAATGACCGCATCCAGGTGGAGGACGTTTGCAAGATGGCTAATATGAGCTATTACTACTTTGTTAAGTTTTTCAAAAAAGCGATCGGATTATCCTTCACGGAATACGTCAACTACCGAAAAATCAAATGGGCGGAACGAATACTGCTGACTAAGGACCTGAGCGTATCCGAGGTAGGAGACCGGATCGGCATGCCTAACATGGCCCACTTCTACAAAATGTTCAAAAAGTACAACGAATGCTCGCCGAAGCAGTTCCAGAAACGGATGCTCGACTGGAACCGTCAATAGAACCGGAGCACAGGTAAGACAGGCTGCTGCCGTTTGATCAGAAAATAAAGCTTGGTCCGCCGTTCATTTCGGCGTTCCAAGCTTTTTTGGCATAACAAATTTGTAGCCGACACCGCGAATGGATTCGATCTGAACCGACTGCTGGCCGAGCTCCAGCTTCTTGCGCAGCGAACTGACATGAACATCCACCGTCCGCTGTCCGCCTATATAATCGAAGCCCCATACGACGTTCATCAGATCGTCGCGGGTGATTACCATTCCGGGCCGCTGCACCAAATAGAGCAGTACTTCAAATTCCTTCGGTCGAAGCGGAACCGTTTCGCCGCACAGCACGACCTCATATTTCTCCGGATATATGGACAGCTCGCCCGCAGTAATGACCTTCTCCGTGGATTCGGTCTGCTTTCCTTCTTCCTGGCTTGTACGGCGCAGAACTGCAGACACGCGCGCCAGAAGCTCGGCGACGCCAAACGGTTTCGTAATATAATCGTCCGCACCGCGCTTCAGACCCTGTACAACTTCTTCCTCGGCATTGCGGGCAGTCAGCACGATAACCGGCGTACTGTTGCCGCTCTGCCTCAGCCGCGATAATATTTCGAAGCCGTTCATACCCGGCAGCATAATATCCAGAATAATTAGTTCAAACGAACGCTGAAGCGCTGTCTGCAACCCTTCCGCTCCGTGGTCGATTACTGTCGTATCGTAACCCTCCTGAGTCAGATTATAGGAAAGCAGCCTCGCCAGTGTCGGTTCGTCTTCGATGACCAATATTTTTTGTGACATTTCGACCCCCAGCTTCCGCGCGTATTGCATACGCCGATTTGCATGAACATTTACAAACTTATCATATCATTGCGCCGGAAGTAACGTCCAGCGCCATCTTTAGCTGCGGTACAATCTGTAAGTCTATTATTGCAGCACAGGCAATTCGATCGTAAACGTCGAGCCGATCCCGACCTGGCTGTCGACAGAAATCGAGCCCTTATGCAGCTCGACCAGATGCTTTACGATCGACAGACCGAGTCCGGTTCCGCCTGAACTGCGGGATCTCGCCTTATCTACCCGGTAGAATCGTTCAAAGATACGAGGCAGATCCTTCTTGGGTATGCCAATGCCGGTATCGGAAATCGTGATGCGTATATGCTCGTAATCGGATATATCGGCGCCAGCTTGATCGGACACAGACGATACCGGCTCCACCTCAATCGTAACGAGACCGCCACCTTGCGTATAGCTGATGCCATTGGCCAGCAAATTCATCACGATTTGCCGCAGCCGGTCCTCGTCCGCCTCGACATAGATGCCTGGCTCCGCTTTCATCGCAATCCTTATATTTTTACGCTCCGCTTCCGCCGACATGAGCTCGACCGTCTTGCCGATAAATGCAGACAGCTCGATCGGAGAGAACTGCAGCGGCACCCGGCGCGACTCGATCTTCGACAGCTCAAGGATATCGCCGATCAAGCGGTTAAGCCTGTCGCTCTCATCGTAGATGATCTGCAGGAAGGACCGGGCCGTTTCCGGATCGTTCACCGCTCCGCCAAGCAGCGTCTCGGCGAACCCTTTCACCGCCGTAACCGGCGTCTTAAGCTCATGCGAGACGTTTGCAACAAACTCGCTGCGCATCCGCTCCAGCCGTCTTATCGCCGAGACATCCTGCAGCACAAGCAGTACGCCGCCGAATTCATCATCTTGAAAAATCGGCACAAGGTTCAGGTCAAGCAGGCGTTCCTCCGGATAGTAGAACGTGATTTCCTCGCGGAGATGCTCCCTGCGATCAAGACCGTCCTGAATAATCTGAGAAAGCTCATACTGCTGTTTAGCTTCCGCATAATGCCGTCCGACAAGCTCTCTGGCCGAGAATCCCAGCACTTCCTCCGCACAGCGGTTGAGCAGTACGATGCGGCCGTTTCCATCGATCATGACGACACCATCAATCATATTATCGAGAACGCTCGACAGCTGGCTTTCGTTCTGATGAATACGAGCCATCTGAACCTGAAGGCTGTCGGCCATCGCATTGATTGCAATGCCGAGCTCGCCGATTTCGTCGCTGCTCTTCACCGTGACACGCGCGCGGTAATCCATGTTCTTGATTCGCTTGGCGACACGGGTGATTTGCTCAAGAGGCCTGGTCAGCCCTCTGGCGATGCGGTAGCTGATCAGCGCTGCCGCAACTAACAGAATCAGCAAACCGATCAATAGCGTCATCCATATGCGCCGAAGGCTGTCATCCACTTCCTGAAGACTTAGCGAGAGCCGAATAATATCCGAGTTCGGGCTGCCTGGATGAACGAGCATCGCGACATACAACAAATTCTCGTTGATGGTGTCGCTGTGACGGATTGCCCTGCCGACTCCATTGTGCTCCGCTTCCTGGACCTCCGCCCTTTGCAGGTGGTTGTCCATCGTCTTGGGATCGTGATCCGAGTCTCCCAGCACAACACCGTCCCCGCGGATAAACGTAACCCTGGATCCGGTGATCTTCTTGAGCTTCTGCGCCTCCTGCGTATAGTAGCCGTACAGACCGCTAATCTGCCCCTTAGGCCAGTCCATTTGATCCAAAATAATTCGCATTTCGCGAACCATATTGTCCTGCAGAGCGTCCAGATGATTGTTTTTAAACGTCTTGCCCATAAACAGACCGGCTGCCAATACCGATAAGCCGATCAATGCAATCAATATAATTGTCAGCCGCGTACGAAAACTGATCATGCTGTTATACCTCCACCGTTTCTTTCGCTCCCTATCGTACCTGCCCGGGAGTTTGTACGCCAGTCCTTCGATTGTAAATCTTTTGTAAAATGTAATGATGGAGTGTTGCGAGCGGCTGCTGGATCAGTATCGAAAGTACCACGGGTACGGCTGCAAGCGGGCTGAAGTAGCCGAGCGCCAGCACGATTCCAAGCGAAATATTGCGCATCCCGGTTGCATACGAAACGGTCGTTTGCAGCTCCCGGCTGCGGTACGGCGCAGCCCCGATGAAGCCGACTGCATAACACAGTCCGACCATCACGACGGCCAGCGGCACAAGGCGGAGCAGATCGCCCCTCAGCGTTTCGGTATAAGGAGCGATCGCCGCCGCATTAAGGGCGACGACAGCAACGAAGCAAAGCTTGGAGACCGGCGCCGCATATGGATGGACGGTTTTCTGAATTCGCCCTTTGGTCGCTTCGTGCAGCAGCACCCCAAGAGCCGTCGGGACGACAATGATCAGCAGAAGGTCCGCTACCATAGATGCCGTATCCGTATCGACCGCCGTCTTGAACAGCAGATGTATTCCGGTCGGGACGACGAACGGGCTGAGCGCCGAGTCAAGAACAACCATCGCGAGCATGAGCGGGACACTGCCTGACGACATGCCCACCCATAAGACCGTGGAGACTCCGAGCGGTATGATCGTGAATAAGACCAGACCGACGACGTAGGGCGAATCATGTCCGAACACCAGCGTACCCAAACCGTAGGCAATGAGCGGCGACACCACATGTGCCAGAACGAATGTCCACACCATGATACCGGGTCTGCGCACGACGGCGCGCAGCTGAGCGAGACCGCACCCGATTGCCATCGTCAGCGTCACAAAGGCGAACAGATACGGGACGGCGGGCACAAATCGGTGCAGCGGCGATGAAAAAAGAAATCCCAGGATGAGTGATCCGGGGACAATAAGAAACATCCATTGTTCAAAACGTCTATTGAAGGCAAGTCCGAAACTGCGCGTAACGCATCCCTCATTTCTACTTGAAAACAGGTTCTTTAAACTGCGCCAGCTTGGCGAATGAGTCCTGTTCCACGTCGGCATGCAAACTGTTTCCATGCGCATCCATCGTGACAATTGCCGCAAACCCTTCCGTCTTAAGGTGCCACATCGCTTCCGGAATGCCGAATTCCATGAAGTCGACTCCGTTCACTTTCTTGAAGCATTCAGCGTAATACTGCGCGGCGCCGCCGATGGCGTTCAAGTAAACCGCCCCGTGCTCCTGCAGTGCGGCGAGCGTTTTGGGACCCATGCCGCCTTTGCCGATAACAGCCCTGATACCGAATTTCTTCATAATGTCGCCTTGATAAGGCTCCTCGCGAATACTTGTGGTCGGGCCTGCAGCCTTTACGTGCCAGCCTTCCTCGTCCTTCAGCATAACAGGGCCGCAGTGGTATATAACCGCTCCGTTCAAATCGATCGGTGCGTCGTGATCCATCAAATACTTGTGCAGAGCGTCGCGACCTGTATGCATCTCGCCATTGATAATGACGATGTCGCCGACCTTCAGGCTGCGAACCTGTTCCTCTGTAAATGGTGTATTCAGCACTACCTCGCGGCGTTCCGCCTGCTCCGCTACCGCCTCGGCAGCAGCGTCGGCAGCCCGGGATTTCATCGGGGTGTCCGAACCGCCGGGATAAATCCATTCTTTAATCTCGCCGGACTCCGCATTCAACAATACGCCTTGACGGCGGTAAGCCCAGCAGTTATAAGCGACAGAGACGAAGAAGCTGGCCGGCAGCCGGTTCATCACGCCCGCTTTGCAGCCGAGCAGCGTCACTTGTCCGCCGAAGCCCATCGTACCGATTCCGAGCTTGTTGGCGTTCTCCATCACATATTCTTCGAGCTGCCGGAGTTCCGGATTCGGATTCGTATCGTCGACGCTGCGGAACAGCTGCTGTTTGGCCAGTTCATAGCCGGTCGTCCGGTCGCCGCCGATGCCGACGCCTATGAACCCGGCGCTGCAGCCTTGTCCCTGCGCCTGATAGACGGCATGCATAACGCATTTACGGATACCGTCGAGGTCCCGTCCGGCTTTGCCGAGTCCTTCGAGCTCGGTCGGGAGGCTGTACTGGATGTTTTTATTTTCACAACCGCCGCCTTTAAGAATGAGACGGACGTCGATATCATCTTGTTCCCATTGCTCGAAATGTATAACCGGCGTGCCGGGTCCGAGGTTGTCGCCCGTATTGGCTCCCGTCAGTGAATCAACGGAGTTTGTACGTAGCTTGCCGTCCTTCGTGGCGCGCGCGATCGCATTTTTAATTTGCCGCTTCATAATGATCTGGTTGGCTCCGACCGGAGTATGAACAATAAAAGTAGGCATGCCCGTGTCCTGGCAGATCGGCGAGACATTGCATTCGGCCATCTCAATGTTGGTGGCGATCGTGGAGAGCGACAGGCCTGCACGGGTTGCACGGTCCTCCGCCTCTTGGGCCGCCTGGATGACTTTCCGGACGTCGCCGGGCAGGTTCGTGGAGGTTTCTACGATAAGTTTATAGACGCTTTCTTCAAACTGTTGCATAAAGTAGTGCTGGCTCCTCTCTCTAGTCGCATTTGTCAATTAACTATATAATAGCATATACAGCCACTCGGGGCATCCCGTTTGTCGGTTAAAAAGAGCCCGGAAGATCCGATACAGCGGAGCCTCGCCACTCATCACAACGAAGGAGAATTCGTGCCATGGAAAGCCATTTTATCGCTTATATGTACAGGCTGAGATATATAGAACGCTGGAGCCTCATGCGCAACACCACCCGCGAAAATGTCGCCGAGCATTCGTACCACGTCGCGCTGCTGGCCCATATGCTGTGTGAAATCGGCAACCGTATATTCGGCCGGTCGCTGAATGCGGACAGAGCGGCGTCAATGGCCTTGTTCCATGACGCTACGGAGGTGTTCACCGGCGATATTCCCACGCCGGTGAAGCATCACAACCCCAGGATGCTCGCGAATTTCCGCGAGCTTGAGGCAATGGCGGCAGAGCGGCTGCTCGGGATGGTGCCGCCGGCGCTCAAGGCGGCTTATGCGCCGCTCGTCAGCGGCACGGCCGCGCCTTCGCCCGGCGCCGCTCCGGCTGCACCCGCCGACGCATCCGGCACAGCCCGGGGCGACGCGCCGGGCATGGTATCCGGAGCTGCCGCTTCGGTTACTGCGCCGGAAGCCGCATCGACCACGGAACCCGGCGTCGCTTCCGAGCTTGCTTTGGATGCGGGCGCCCCGCCAATCGATGAGGCTGACCGCGAGCTGCTGAAAATGCTGAAGGCAGCCGACCTGCTCGACGCCTATATCAAATGTCTCTCCGAGCTGTCATCGGGCAACCGCGAATTTGCGGTAGCCAAAGGTCAAACGGAACAGGCGCTCGCCCTGCTCAAGATGCCCGAGATCGACTGGTTTCTCGCGCATATGGCTCCAAGCTTCAGCAAGACGCTGGATGAGCTTTCAGAGCAGGAATAACGCGGCAGCTAAGCAAATACTGCTGCGCGGTGTTTTCAGCGAAGAAGATTTGCTCCATTTGTTAAACGAACAGCCAAAAAGCCGGAGAGCGGCCGTCACGCAAATGTGCGGCCGGTGCTCGCCGGTTTTTTTCTTCTTTTCCGGATTGAATTCCGCTACTACTCCGATCGCCAGCCGAAGGGATAGGTCTCCGATATTGTCAACGGCAGCCGTCCCTCGGGCGTGATCTGCCCTACGAGCGCCTTTGCGGCAGACTCCAGCGCGAGCGGACGGCATTCATAGACAGCAAGGTAAGCCCGCACCTCAGGGTATACAAGCAGATCAAGTGGATTGCGGACGGATACCGCCACTGTACGCTCACCTGCCTCGGCAAGCAGCTTCGCCGCGACATCCCGTTCAAGCGCATGCTTGACCGCATCATAGCTCACAAACACGATTTGTTCGAACTCGTCCAACCCGCTTAACGCACCTTCTTCGTTCATCGGCCGCTCCGTCACATTCTCCATATATTCGGAGAGACAGGCCCCAAGCGTGCCGTCATCGGTAAGCAGTTCATCAGCATCCGATACGGTAACGATCTGAGGCCAGAGGATGAGCGTTCTCGCTTCCCGCTTGAGCGGCAGAAGGCCGCCTTCATTCTTGACAAGCGTAACCGACGCTTCGCTCCAGCGGCGTGCGACTCCCTGCTGCTCCGGTGTATCGAGCTCCGGCTCCACGCTGTCCCACGGCTTAAGCGGCTCATCGAAGCCGCGCTTCTTCTTGAGCCGCATGATCCGCTCCACGGAGGCGTCAATGCGCTGTTCCGACAGCTCGCCTCGCTCCACTGCGGCCGCCACCGCTTCAAGCGCAGCCCGCTGCTTCGACGGTGTGTGGCTGACAAGCACCATGTCCGCTCCGGCTTGCAGCGCCATGACGGCGCCGCGTTCAGGTCCGTAGAACTTGTCGATTGCGTTCATCTCGAGGCAATCCGTCGTGATGACCCCCTCGTAGCCGAGCTCGCCCCGCAGCAGTCCGGTCAGTACCGGCTTCGACAGCGTGGACGGCACGCCTGACGGGTCGAGCGCAGGCAGGCACACATGCGCCGTCATGATCAAATCCGCTTCGGAGGCTGTCATACGGAATGGAACCAGCTCCACCGATTCCAGCCGTTCACGGTCATGCGTCAGCACCGGCAGATCCCGGTGCGAATCCACGCTCGTATCGCCATGGCCGGGAAAATGCTTAACTGTTGCCGCAACTCCCGCATCTTGATAGCCGCGTACCGCGGCGAGGCCAAGCTCGCCGGCCCGGCCCGGCCGATCGCTGTATGACCGCACATTGATGACCGGATTGTCCGGATTGTTGTTCACATCGATACAAGGAGCATAATTAACATTAATACCGACCGCCCGCAGCTGCCTGCCGCAGATGTGAGACGTGGCGTAAGCTCCCTCCGCCGAACCTGCTGCACCAAGCGCCATATTTCCGGGCATGAGCGTAACGCCCTTTACGAGGCGGGCGACCATGCCACCCTCCTGGTCCACCGCGATAAACATCGGCGGGCGTCCAGCTCGCCGAGCCGCCTCATTAAGGGTCGACGACAGCGTATGAACCTGCCGCGCATCTGCGATATTGCGGCTGAAATAGATAATGCCGCCAACACCGTATCGCTCGATTAACTCCAATATATCTTCAGACGGCTCCTGCCCGTGAAAACCAAACACGAACAATTGACCGATTTTCTCCCGCAGGCTCCAGCTGCGCCACTGCTCTGTCATAAATGCTGCACCTCTTCTTCCAAATTGATATTTGCGGCCGTTTAACCTATGCATTCATTATTGTTCCGTGGGCAGCCCCGCCTCGCCGCCTTGAAGCGCGGCGCGATATCCGTAGGATTCCGCCCCGTGTATTTCCTAAAACACCCTTATAAAATAGTGTAAGCTATGGGGTGAAAATAAACCACCCACAGGAGGTTTATCTCCTGTGGGCGGCGCTTACATTCAGATAAAAATATCCATCATGTCACGGAATATTACAAAAACCGACTACCAAGCGTATGCGCGCGGAGCGTCGCCGCCGGGTCCCGGGAAAATCTCATCGATACGCTTCATCGCAGCTTCATCCAGCTCAAGCTCAACCGCACGCAGCGAGCGTTCGAACTGCTCCAGCGTACGGACGCCGATAATCGGCGCAGTAACCGCAGGATTGGCAAGCAGCCATGCGAGCGATACGACATCCTCGCGTTCGCCCAGCTCATCGCACAGCCCTTTATAGGCTTCGAGCTGTGAACGGTGCTTCTCAACACGCTTCATGTCGCCGCTGCGCTTTCCTGCTCCGCCGCGCAGCGCATTCCCGGCCAGCAGGCCGCCGTCCAGCGGACTCCATGGAATGACGCCTAGTCCAAGGCTTTTTGAAGCGGGCAGCACTTCAAGCTCCGGCAAGCGGCACAATAAATTATATTTATGCTGCTCCGATATGAGTCCGATTAATCCCCGCGCCTTCGCTTCGCCTTGGGCTACCGCAATATCCCATCCCGCAAAGTTACTGGAGCCGACATAACCGATTTTGCCTTGGTTTACGGCCGTTTGAAAGGCACCCCAGAGCTCGTCCCAAGTGACATTGCGGTCCACATGATGCATTTGGTAAAGCTCGATATGATCGGTCTGAAGGCGGTGCAAAGAACCCTCGAGGTGGCGGCGGATTTTGTAGGCCGACAACCCCGATGATCCATTCGGTCCGTCATTCGCATCACTCATATCGCCGTACATTTTCGTCGCGATGACCGTGCGCTCGCGGCGTCCGCCGCCCTGGCTGAACCAGCGGCCGATAATCTCTTCAGTCCTGCCGGCATTTTCGCCCCAGCCGTAAATATTCGCGGTATCAAAGAAATTAATGCCTGCATCCAGTGCAGCATCCATTATACGAAATGATTCCTGCTCGTCCGTATCCACACCGAAATTCATCGTGCCCAAGCAAAGACGGCTCACCTTTAATCCTGAACGTCCCATATACGTGTACTTCATAAAATTAATACATCCTCCTTCACTTTATGGTCCACTATATATGATAGAGTAATCGCTCCAGCCTGTTAAGTACGTACTTTATGTGAAGTTGGTTACCTTCAGTATAGTGTTGTCCCCCTGTAGTTGTCATTTTCAACTGATTTACTATGTTTATGACGATGTCTGAAAAGCAGTAATTGCCGGACGTGGAACGACAGCAAGTATGAAATTCCCCTCGGCCGCTCATGTTATGAACGTCGGAGGTGACAACCATGACAGGCAGAAACAATAAGCCGGACAACGACGGACCGGCATCAAGCCCCGACCGGCTCGATCAGTTCGGCGACAAGCTCGCCCGGGACACCGGCACGAAGCCGATGAAGAAGGATAACGGCAGCGGCAAAAGCTGCTAACGCGAAGAGAAATAAGCCCTTTGGAACGGCCGTTCCAAAGGGTTTATTCCGACTTCGTTGCTATACTCAAGCGTCCGGAGATTATATTGTACATAAGCTGAGGGATTCGCCGCTTAACCTTTACGTGTTCGGCCGCATCGCCGCGATTGCATCACTGACAGCGCGGTAGAACGACTGCCAGTGCGGAGCCGCTTCAACCGGGCCGATTATTTTCTCACCGGTGGCAGGCGGTTCATCGTGAGGATCGTTTAATTGAAGCGAACCCGGCTGTCGGGGGCGAAGCTTCTTAACGGCTTGGCCTTCTGCAACGGTTTGGCCTGATACGTTGGTTTGACCTTCTGCCTTGGTCTGGTCTGCTGCGCTGGTCTGGCCATTGTGATTGGAATGGACCTCTTCTTCGCTTCGTTTATCTTGTTCCACCATTACGGGCCCACCTCGCTTTCGTGCTTATCAGCCTTTCAGCCTCTGCTTCCTCAGCGAGAACAAGTCTCGAAGCTCATCTGTCGACAGCTCCGTGATCCAGTTCTCCGACTGTCCGACCACTTGGTCGTTAAGCAGCTGCTTGCGCTTAATCATGTCGTCGATCCGCTCCTCGAGCGTACCGAGCGTTACATATTTGTGAACCTGGACATTTCGTGTCTGGCCAATGCGGAATGCGCGGTCTGTCGCCTGGTTCTCAACCGCCGGGTTCCACCATCTGTCGAAATGAATGACATGGTTAGCGGCCGTCAGGTTTAGACCGGTCCCGCCCGCCTTGAGTGAAAGAACGAAAGCGCAGCCAGGCGATTGCTGGTCCTGGAAGGATTCGATCATTTCATCCCGCGCCGCCTTCGGCACCCCCCCGTACAAATACGGCGTTGGCAGCTCAAGCCTTTGTTCGAGCAGTCGTTTCAGCATGGCCCCCATCTGCACATATTGGGTGAATATCAGGCAGCGTTCGCCTTCGGAGGCGATTTCCTCAACCATTTCAAGCAGCCTGAGCACCTTGTTCGAACGCTCTGGATCCCATGCAGTGAGGGAGGCTGCTTCATCCTCCTTCAGCAGGAGATTCGGATGATCGCACACCTGCTTCAGCCGGGTAAGAGCCGACAGAATGAGGCCGCGGCGCTGCATGGCGCCTGCCGATTCCAGCTTGCCAAGCAGGTCGGAAACGATATTTTCGTACAATGCTCCCTGTTCCACGGTTAAAGAGAGATATGTTTGCATCTCATTCTTCTCCGGAAGGGCCAACTGGATGGCCGGATCTTTCTTCACGCGGCGCAGCATGAACGGCTTGACCCAGCGCTGCAGCTCGGCAATGAGCGCTTCATCGCGGTCCCGCTCGATGGGAAGCACGACCGTTTTGCGAAATTCGCCCAACGTACCGAGATACCCGGGATTCGTAAAATCATAAATCGACCAGAGCTCGGTCAGACGGTTTTCCATCGGAGTTCCGGTAAGCGCAATCCGATGCTGCGCGGACAGCTGCCTGATCGCGGAGGATTGCTTCGTATAGTAATTTTTAATGTTTTGCGCTTCATCCAGACATACGACATCCCACTGCACCGAGGAAAAATCTTCTTCATCGATCGGCGCGAGCGCATATGAGGAAATGACGAGATCGGCCGCTGACGCCGCAGCCGCAAATTCCTCTCCCCGCGACCGCCGGGGTCCGTAATGCACATGCACACGGATGCCAGGCGCGAAACGCTCCAGTTCCTTCTCCCAATTGCCGATAACCGAGGTAGGACAGATCAGCAGCGACGGACCAAGTCCCCCGTGCTCCATAACATGCTGCAGGTACGCCGTAAACTGAATCGTTTTGCCAAGCCCCATATCGTCGGCCAGACAACCGCCGAGCCCGAACCGCCGCAGAAATACGAGCCACGAGACGCCCTGCAGCTGATAATGCCGCAGTTCTCCTTGAAAAGCGGCAGGCTTCTCGACCATCGGCAGCTCCGTTGATTCATTGAGCTTGCCGATCCACGCCGCCAAATGCTCATTCAGTTCAACCTCGGCCTCGAGCGCCTCCCGGTCCTCGTCCTCCGCCTCAAGCTCGGTACCGCCGCGCAAATGCATTTCCAATACATCGCGCATCGTAAAGCCTCGTTTGCCGCCGCTCTTGCGCAGCCATTTACGAAGCCGCTCCATGTCATCAGGATCCAAATGGACCCATTCCCCGCCAATTCGCATGAGCCGGCGGTTCTCCTGCGCCAGCCGCATAAATTCCGCTTCGCTCATATCCACATTGCCTACTGCGAGCTTCCAATCAAAATCTACGATCTGCTGCAAGCCGAACATCGACTGCTCGGATGAGCCGACAGACGATTTAACCTTAGCTCTCAGACGAAGCTTGCGGCTGCGGACGGTTTCCCACCATCCCGGCAGCAGAACGGAGCAGCCTGCGGCGAGCAGCCGTACGCTCGCTTCCTCCAGAAACAGCCAAGCTTCGGCGTCTGTAAGCTCCGTCTTGATGAAGACTGTGCCATCCTCCGATTCAGCGGGCACGGGATCTGTCCACTCGGGAAGGGCTTCAGCCCATTTCGCCTCTTCCTTGCTCATTCGCTGATGGAAGTAAAGCTGCCACTCCGGCGGAGTATCGTCTGGCAGCCGGAAACGGAGCGAATCCGCAGCGGCTGCGTCCGAACCGTCTCCTGCCGGCTTTCGCCAACCCGCGGCCGTGCGCTCCAGCGTCTTCCAGCGTCCGCCTTCCCCACGGTTTTGTACGGCAGGACGGAGCCTCCATCCGGCTTCGTCATCCGGCTCCAGCAGCTGCAGCGCCGTCCGAAACGGCACGTTGTCCTGCTTTAAGCCGATCGATACGAGCCAATCGTCTTCGTCTCCCGCTTTCATCATAAGAGCGCCTTCGCCCGCTCCTTCAGATGCGGCGCGCCAACTTGCAGCCACAACGCCATTGCCGGCAAGAAGCTCTTCTATGATGCCGCCAAGCCACATCCGCGCGGCACTGCGGTCACCCTGCTCATCCAATTCCATCACCAGACGGTTCACAACTGTTCCATGCTCAAGCTGCGCAGCCGGCACCTCCAGCTTCCACGCTCTTGACTCGGCCGACCAATTCGACCAATCAGGCGTGTACCAGCCGTTAAGCAGCGCCTCCCGCAGCAGACGGGCGTATTCCCGCAGCTTCGACGCCCGCTCCGTCCACTCCACCCGCAGCAGCCGGACGGAATCCGGGGATGCCAGGTAATCCATCGCCACAAGCGGCGATAAATACAGTTCCGTCAGCTTAGAGCGCTCATCGGTCCGTTCATCGATGTCTGCACCGTACCATGAGGCTTCGTGCCAGGCAAACAGCAGATGGCGCAGCCGCATCGTCAAACCGGCGGCATGACCGGCCGTCAGCACAACTCCTTCGCCCTCTTTCCAGTATCCGTCCACAATGATCGTTTCAGCGCCAGTGTAGCCTCTCATGTGATGATTTTTCCCCTCCAGAGCTCTTCCTGCAGCGCACGCAGCCGTTGATGCTTGCGTACGATACCATCTACAAAACGGCTCCATTTCTCCTGCTGCTTCTCAGCCTTATACAGCCGTTCCAGTTTCTTCATCAGCTTGACTGCCTGCTTGTAGCCCTGCCGATTACGGGCCCGGATCGACCCGTCAATCGCTTGATGGTAAAGTGGAATAAGCACGGACGGCGCAGCTTTCGCAATTTCACGCACTGCTTGTGCGTCGATTTCATCCGGCGCAATGCCAAGCAGCAGCTGCAGGTCGGCCCATTCCGTATACTGCCTGCGATCCAGCCAATGCTCTGTCAAGGCCGAATACGAATAAGGCAGAAAGGAAACCAGATACCGCTGCCATGCCGGATTCTCAGGCTGACGGATGTCGGCGAGCCGGCACATGTTCAGAAACGGACCGAATGCCCTTGATTTCCGTTCCACCGCCAAGCCTCCGTACAAATAGCCTATCCACCCCTCCAGCTTGCTCCAATCGTCTTCCTCGAGCCGCTGCAGCGCACAGTCGCAGGCCAGTAAAGCGGTCCGGTTGAACGCTGTTTCCGCCAGCAATTCGACCGCCTGTTCATCGCGCCGCTCAGCAAAAGCGAGAAAAGCAAGCGACATCGGATAGAACGAACCGGTCCTCCCCGAACGCTTCGTTTCTTCCAGCTTCCCTTCAAGCCATCGTTCCTCAAGGCTCCTCCAATCCGGAAAAGCGACAAGCTTCTCCCAAAGGGAGAAATAGAGCGTCTCCCACCTGTGAAGCTGATGCTCCCGGTCCATATCCCGTTCATGAAAAATCGCGAGCAAGCTCCGCAGACCTTGCTTTTCCCTCTCTTCCATCCTTCCCGGTTCGAGGGCCGCTGCCATCTCGTGGTAATGATTGATCCACGGCTCGGTCATGCGCGCAAATGCCATTTCGTAATAATAACGGCTGTAGCTGTCCGTCGCCGAATAGGCTCTCTCGGCCTGCTCGATCACAAAGAGAATCGCGTGCAGCCAATGGAGTCGGCGCAGCCCTTCGTCCCACGTCTTCGACGTCCCTTTCAAAGAGGAAAGCACCGACTGCAGCGGATGAAGCGAGTGACGGCACTGGCGCCAAACATCGCCGTGCTTCCGCTCCATATCAGGAATCCACTCGGCGGCAGGGGGTTCAGCTTCCACGGCGCCCGCCGCATTTCTTTCGCCTTCCCTGGAGCCAGCCTTCTCACCCTCTTCCGTAAACAACTCGCCGCCATAAAGCAGCCTGTTGTGTACCTCGTCGGGACTTGCGCCAATATAATTGCAATAAGCGTAATAAACAGCCGCCATATGCTTGCAGTACCCGTTGTAAGGGCATGTGCAGGTGCTGAAGGCAAAATCGTCGGCATCCAGCGTGACGGCATAAACATCGGTACCGCGCACCGCCGCGTAGATAGCGTTTCCGTCCATCACCTGAACGCTTAACACCTTTTCGCGGCGGTAATAATCCCATCCCCTCTCGAGCATGGATAAAGGCATGACGCCGGCAAGCTTTGATTCCATCGCCTGCAGCTTCTGCTCATCAAGCTGGAAAAATCCGCTCATCCCGCGTCCCTCCGTTCAACTTTTCTGCATCCATCTATTATACCACAATTAAAAAGCTCCTTGCGCGAACAGAACGTTCGGCAAAGAGCCATATCTTCTTAGACAATAATCGATCTCTTGTCAATGCGGAATTTTGATCACAAACGTAACCGAGTCCGGCTCGTCAAGCGTCATTCTGATAATCCCTTTATACCGATCGACAAGCGACTTGACAATAGCAAGCCCAAGCCCTGAATGCTTCGCATCCTTTGTGCTGTATCCCGACTCGAAGAGCGGTTTTCCTTCCAGCGCCTTCAGATCGCTGCACATGTTGTTGACTGAAAACTCCAGAAACCCTGAATGCTGCCCGATCGTGACGGTGACTTTACGTTTGTCTTCCGGGTAATTCATCACTTCATCAAACGCATTGTCAATCAAATTACCGAGCATTCTCGTCAAGTCGAGTGATTTCACGCCAAGCGCAAGCTGGTTAATATCGCTGAATCTGGTCTCAAACTGGATTTTCATCGATTCCGCCTGAGATATTTTGGAACGGATCAGCGCCGCAATCGCAGGGTTTCCGATATTTATGATATCGTTCATCTCCCTGATTTCGCCGGTCAATTCGGCGGTATATGCTTTAAGCCCGTCCAGCTTGCCAAGCTCCGCCAGCGAATGTATCGTTTGGACATGATTCATGAAATCGTGCCGCTGCGCCCGAATGGAGTGAAACAGCTGATTGATTTCTTCGACATAGGTCTCCTGGGCGTTACCCACCAATTTATCCCGGGACTTGCGATATCCCGTCATCGTCAAATAAACAATGATGAAGCTTAGAAGCGTTACAAATGCGACGATTATGACGATGTTGTAAAATTGCTTGTCCATGGTGTCCTGAATGGTTTGGTAATCTGCGACGAGCGTCAGAACATAACGGTTAATCGGATTGCCGTTCTCGTCAACCATACTCGCAACTTTATTTTCGACCGACACCGGAATAAACAGCTTGAACACGTGCTTGCCGTTTATGGTGGTGTTGATCCACACATCTTGATTCGATTCGTTGGCCAGCTTCACATTCGCCTTATCGTCATCCTGTTTATACATATTCGACCCGTTAATAATGGGTTCCTGGGTAATATGCTTGAGCTTGTCGCCGTTATCGGTTATGGTCGTCTGCGATCCGACCGGGAACGTATTGGGGTTAATGACAGCGATTTCCAGCAGCGAATGGTTGGATTTCAGCGTTTGCGAAATGACCCGGTTCACGCCCGTTACTTCATCATATGCACGCTGCCTGCTTTCGTAGCTGATGTAAGGATCGATAATATAATTGGTTGCCCCGTCATAGTAATAGCCCCACTTATTAATTTTGCTTGTGTCGGTCGAGGCAAATTCAAACGGGCCGGTCCAGAAATTGGTGAGCGATTGTCCCCACTTCACCGTTACATTTTTCTCGTCGAAGAGCTGATTGAACGCTTGGTACCAAGGCTTCCAAGAGCTTGTTTTATAACCAAGTTCCTTCGGATCCGATGATTTATACAGCACAATATTATCCTCTGTCCGCTTTAGCAGCGTAATATCTACCATATCGAGCTTCTCTCTGAGCTCTACCAGTTGAGGATTGGTGACTTTCTCGATATCGGGATTCAGGGCAAACTGGGTTGCAATTGACGCTGCGCGAAGCTCACGCCCGATTTGCTCCTGATACTTTTCCGCTCCGTTTCTGGATAACTCTATGGATATTTCAATCTGTTTTGCCACCGATTGGAGCTCATGCCGCAGGCGGTCCTCAAGCGTTTTTTTTGTTGTAAAGTAATATATGGTGTTGTTCACACCGAGTAAGGCGGCAACCAATACGATTGCCAACAGCCAGACATTTCGCCGCATTCCGTTATACTCCCCGCTCCCATTTCCTTGTACACATCTCAATAGATTGCTCGTCCGAATTTACTGTAATTATGAATGAATTATGACCACAGGACAATGATAGACATTATATGGAAATCACCGAAACGAATAGCCGCCCCCTTGAACGAGGGCGGCATGGATGGTAGCGTGCATTCAGCAGGCTACGATTTAATGCGTTTCAGAAACGCGAGCAGCGCCCATTTGCGCTCTTGACGCTTCTTATACCGCGGAAGCGAGCGGTATATCGAGCCGCACTCCGTCAGCGCGTTTCGGGCTTCCGCTGTGCGGCCAAGCTGCGTGTACGTTTGCGCCAGCCTGTAATAGGCTTCACAAGAAGACGATTGTATAGCGCGAAATGATTCCAAATGCGCGATCGCGGCCTGCGGATTGTTCCGGGCATTCAGTGATGCCAGGCGCAAATACGGTGTTCCGTATTTAACCCGCGGATTGATCGACAGCGCGTTGTTGATGGCGGCTTCCGCCGCATCATGCTCGTGTAAGTGGGCCAGACAGTTGCCTAAGTCATCCCAGAATTCGGCCGAGTTCTCAAGCGGGTCCTGCAGCGGCATAAGCCATTCTTTCGCTTCTCTATACCGCTTCCGCTCGATAAGCAATCTCGCCAGCTCATATTTGGCTGGTATGTCATTCGGATTCATATACACCTGCTGCCTAAGGCGCCTGATTGCGCCGAGCCGTTTGAGAGGCTTGACGAAGCTAGGTGTAATACCGACAAACCTGCGGTCAAGCACATAGAACAGCACCAGTATCACGATTATTGCCAGAAAAGGATTGCCGAGGAGCCGCCAAAGTAGAAGGAAACCTAATATTTTAAACATAGTGCCTCCTGCTGTATCATCTTCGTTGTTTAATATAAATACTTCAATTATTGTACACCAAACCGGCATCGGAATCATCTCTTTTTAACCGGTGCAAGTCCTTGTTTGCTTCCTGTCTTGGTTAAGACTTACAATGGAATGAAAGCGCCTGGGAACGGATGGTGAGTTCGAAGATGGAACAATTGCGGCAGGAACTGCCGGGATGGGTTGAAGCAAGCAGGTTAAAAGCGAAAGAAGGCCGTGTGGCGGCCTATATACCAGAGCTGGCAAAAGCGCCTGCCGAAGCGCTTGGGGTGACCGTGATCGGCCCGGACGGCGAAATGGTGTCAGCCGGGGAAACCTCTCTGCCCTTTACGATGCAGAGCATCTCAAAGGTTTTCACACTGCTGCTGGCTTTTATGGATAACGGTGAGGAAGGCGTATTTGCGAAGGTCGGCATGGAGCCGACGGGTGATGATTTCAATTCGATGCTCAAGCTCGAGCTCGTCGAGCCGGGAAAGCCGTTCAACCCTCTCATCAATGCCGGAGCCATCGCAGTGGCATCACTTATACACGGTTCTACCTCTTCGGAGAAGACGGAACGAATTTTGCGTTTTTTTGGTGAAGCGGCCGGCGGTGAACGGCTCGGCTACAACGAAGCCGTATACCGGTCGGAATCTGCGACAGCGCATCGCAACCGGTCTCTGGCTTATTTTCTGAAGGACAATGAGGTGCTTGGCGAAGAAATCGATGTCGAGGATGTTCTCGATGTTTATTTCAAGCAATGCGCCGTGGAAGTTACTTGCGGGCAGCTTGCGCGAATGGCGCTTTTACTGGCTTTCGACGGTACTGATCCGCTGACCGGGAAGGAGCTGATTCCCCGCCGTTATGTGCAGATTGCCAAGACGTTCATGATTACGTGCGGAATGTATAATGCTTCCGGCGAGTTCGCGATTCGCGCCGGCATTCCGGCCAAGAGCGGCGTTTCCGGAGGCATCCTCGCTCTCGTGCCGGGACGGTTTGGCATTGGCGTAGTCGGCCCGGCACTTGGCAGCAAAGGTAACAGTACAGGCGGAGTTCATTTGCTTGAGACAATGTCCTCAGCCTTCGATTGGTCGATATTCTGATTATTCCTCTATCCAGAATCTCATTCGGTGCAAAACAAAAGAGCTGCCTGCAAACTCGCCCTGAAGCGAAATTGCCGGCAGCTCTTTAACCGTCCCATGTCTCATATTAGTGCTCTTTCCTTTGCGCTATCCGCACAAGCATGTGAGCGAGTTTATGTCTCTCGTCTTCACGGCCTACCTTCCACAGCTCGCGCAGCAGCTGCTCCTCCGCATTGCGCGGTTCCTCATGCCGGGCAAGATAATCGGCAACCTTCTGAGCGGTTATGGCCATCTGTTCTTCGTTCAACCCTATCGCTTCGGCCATTCTGATCCGTCTGGCAAGATAAGAGCGGAAGCCCTCGAAATCCTGAAGGATTTTATCTTTGTCGCTTGAATCCAGCCTGTCCATCACATCCGCGATTTTCTCCGTTTGCAACTCACCGTCTTTAAGAACAGCATGATATTGTTCTGACATTCGATTCGCCTCCTAAGAGTTCTGCTTTCGCAAAACTGGCTTCGTAAGCATAAACTCAGTTTTCTTCGAGACTTCCGGGTTAACCTTCATGGCAAGCGAAGAACCCGCCTCGAAAGCTTAACCTGAAGTTTTATGTCACATATATTACTTAACTTTCCCGAAGGCGAATGAATCAGAAAATGCCGTTATTTCGACTGTCCTTTATTCCAATCGCTTAGAAACTTCTCGATACCGATGTCGGTAAGGGGATGCTTCCACAGCTGCGGAAGAAGCGAACCCGGAATGGTTGCGATATGAGAGCCGGCGAGAGCCGCTTTCTCCGCATGTCCGATATGGCGGATGCTGGCCGCAATAATTTCCGTCGTAAATCCGTAGTTATCCAGAATGGTCCGCAAATCGCGTACGAGCTGCATACCGTCTGCTCCGATATCGTCCAATCGTCCGATAAACGGACTGATGAAGGTTGCGCCCGCTTTGGCCGCCATCAATCCTTGGGCCGCGGAGAAAATAAGCGTCACGTTCGTTTTGATGCCTTTGTTATACAGTTCATTGCAAGCATACAAGCCGTCCTCGGTCATCGGCAGCTTAACGACCACATTAGGCGCCCAAGCGGCCAGTTCTACCGCTTCCTTGAGCATGTCCTCGGCCTTCGTTCCGATAACCTCCGCGCTGACCGGACCACTTACGATCGTGCAGATTTCCTGGATCACTTCCTTGAAATTACGGCCTTCCTTGGCAATCAGCGACGGATTTGTCGTAATTCCGTCGACAAGCCCAAGGCGCGCGACCCTTTTGATTTCCTCCACATTTGCGGTATCAAGAAAAAATTTCATATGCATTGTCCTCCCTATATTCCTGCAAAGTCATTGTGCCATCAGCTGGCGATCTGTTTCGACGATTGACCGAAAAACAATTCAATTTCGCGCGCAGCACTCTCACTTGAATCCGAGCCGTGAATTATATTGCTTGCCACATCGCATGCGAAGTCGCCCCGAATTGTTCCTGCGGCTGCATCCACAGGATTGGTCTTGCCGATTAAAGCTCTTGCGATCTGAACGGCGTTCGGGCCTTCCCATACCATTGCAAATACCGGACCGGACGTAATGAATTCCACAAGCTCGCCGAAGAAAGGCTTCTCAAGATGCTCCCGGTAATGCTGCTCAGCCAGATTCCTGTCGAGCGCTCTTAACTCAGCATGGGCCAGCTTAAGTCCTTTATGCTCGAATCTTGAGACGATCATACCGATTAAATTACGCTGCACCCCGTCCGGCTTCACCATGATAAATGTCTGTTCCATTGTCATTTACCCCTTTCCCGCATATGCGACGCTATCCGCTTCGGCTAACGTTTAAGTTCCGACAAAAGCGGTTTGTTCGGCAAGTAATGCAGCGATTTGATATACCGGATCGTCCGGGTTTTGGCCCGCATGACGATTGAATCCGTCTCTGCACGCTGATCGGGCAGCAAGCGCACTCCCCCAAGAAATTCGCCTGGCGTAATACCGGTGGCTGCAAAGATGACGTCCCCGGTACCGATCATATCTTCCATTCGAAGCAGCTTCCGCGGATCGGTGAGCCCCATTTCGACACAGCGCTGGGCTTGCTCCTCATTCTCAGGCATTAATCTGCCCTGTATTTCGCCACCAAGGCATTTCAGCGCCGCAGCCGCGAGGACACCCTCAGGAGCGCCCCCGGAACCGACGTACAGGTCAATGCCGGCCTCGGCAAAGGCCGGTGCAATCGCCCCGGCAACGTCCCCGTCGGACAGTAATTTGATCCGAACACCGACCTCGCGCAGAGTACGAATGGTATCTTGGTGACGTTCGCGGTCAAGAATGATAACGGTCAAGTCCGAAATCTTCTTGCTCAGCGCGAGCGCGGCTTTCTCCATTGTCGTGCTGATCGGGTCATTGATGCTGAGCTTTCCTACAAGAGACGGCCCAACGGCCAGTTTTTCCATATACATGTCCGGTGCGTGGAGGAGATGACCTTTCGGTGCGACTGCTATTACGGCCAGCGCATTGTTCAGCCCTTTGGCTACCAGTTCCGTTCCTTCAAGCGGGTCGACGGCTACATCGACTTCGGGCCCCTGCATGCTCCCGACTGATTCGCCGATATAGAGCATCGGCGCTTCGTCCATCTCGCCCTCGCCAATGACAACCGTTCCCCGTATCGATACCGAATCGAGCATACCCCGCATTGCATTAGTGGCGGCTTCATCGGCATGATGCTTGTCTCCCCGGCCCATCCACGGCGCTGCGGCCAACGCGGCAAGCTCCGTCACCCTTACAATTTCCAATGCCAATTCCCGTTCCATACCGATCTCCTCCTCAGGTTCTTGTAATCAGGACATGTTCTGCAGCCACTGAATAATCGTCCCTGCCGTTTCTTCGATGGCTTTCTCAGTGACATCAATAACGGGACAGCGCAGCGACTTGAGAACGGTATCCGCGAACTCAAGCTCCGTATGTATCCGTTCCATCGATGCATATTGCGCTGAGAAAGGAAGCCCCATCGCCTTCAGCCGTTCCGTGCGAATCGCGGACAGCTTCTCCGGCTTCATCGTCAAACCGACTACCAGGCTTGCCGCCTTTTGCAGCTCCTGCGGAATTTTCACCTCCGGCATGAGCGGTAAATTGGCGACTCGTATTCCTTTATGAGCCAAATAAATGCTGAGCGGTGTTTTTGAGGTGCGCGACACGCCGACCAATACGACTTGTGCGAGAAGCAGACCACGCGTATCTTTCCCGTCATCATATTTCACCGCGAACTCGATGGCGTCAATCCGGCGGAAATAATCCTCGTCGAGCGTATGCAGCAGCCCGGGCTGACGCTTCGGGGAATCATTGAACGTATCAATGAACGCTTGCATCATCGGCCCAAGAACATCGATGGCCCGAACGCCCTTGCGAAGTGCTTCTTCCTTCATCGCCTCGCGAAGGTCCGGCTGTACGAGCGTATAAGCGATAAAACCTCTGCTTGCCGCTGCTTCACCCACGATTTGCCCGACTTCATCCTCCGTTTTAATTTGACTGAACCGTTTCAGCTTCACCTGCTCGGCGGCAAATTGCCGCATTGTCGCTCTCACGACCGCCTCGGCCGTTTCCCCTACCGCATCGGAGCAAATGTATATATTATGCGGCCCGTTCCCTATCTTCTCCAATTTATAAGCTCCTCCTAACCTGCCATTCAAGCATCCGATTCCGTCATCCAGCGGAGGATGTTCGTTTTGCTGATCCAGCCTATCACTTCAACTCGTTCTGACTTATTTTCCGGCTTCGAAACGACAGGAAGACCGTCCAACTCATGAATTAACATTTTGTTAACCGCCTCCAGCAGAGGCTGCTCGGGCAAGACGGCTGCGATTGCGGGCAGCCGGTTCATCGCCATGCTCACCGGAATGGCGGCAGCGTTCGGGTTGCCGAGCGTCACCTTCAGAAGATCCTTCGGGGTTACGACACCGACAAAACGCTGATTCTCGTCAATAACGGTCAGCGCCTCCGTGTTCCCGATAAACAGGGTAATGACGGCATCATGGACGGATACTGTCTCCGAAACGTTGACAGGCATACCCTGCACATCTTTAACAAATGCGCCCTCCCACCGTTTAAGCGCAAGCTCCCTGCCGGATCCCCCTTCCCCTGGAAAATACCCGACTTTAGGCTTCGCCTCCAGAAGCCGAAGCATGACGAGCAGCGACAGATCTGCTCTTAGCGTCGGCTTACCTGTTCCCATCATTTCGGCAAGCTGATCACCCGTTATCGGAGCATGTATCTTTACTAGCTTCAAAATCTCCATCTGTCGTTCAGACAATGTAATGAAAACCACTCCCTTATGTAGTAAAACTACCTTCTTCTACAAATAATGTATCATATTTAATATTTAATACACAACATATATCTTGTTTTATTAATATTAATTCATTGTGAGGGGAATATGAGCCCATATATTGAAACAGCGGCACTATTTCACATACCATATATAAAGGAGTGAACATCATGCCCAAGTACCGAATCATTGTCGATCTCTCAGACAAACAATTATATTTACTGGATGGCAACACTGTTGTGCGCGGCTTCCCGGTCGGCATCGGCAAAATGCTCACACAGACGCCCTCCGGCGAATTCACTATCATCAACAAGCAGGAGAATCCAGGGGGGCCGTACGGGGCGTTCTGGCTGGGATTATCAAAACCTCATTATGGCATTCACGGTACAAACGATCCTTCCTCGATCGGAAGGCGGGTTTCACGGGGCTGTGTCCGGATGTACAATAACGATGTTGTAACTCTCGCGAACCTGGTGCCTATTCGAACACGCGTTACGATTCGGCCATAAGAGACGGTATATTTTCGGGACAAGCTGTGGTACGATTTGCGGGTATATATAACCTAATGGACGAGGTGCCTCTTGAAACAACAAAATCCGCTATTACTATGCGTAGTTGGGGTCTTTTTTATCATCTTTGGCGTGATCGACATCATATTCCTGAACAAAATAATAGGCTTGGCGCTGACGGTGGCAGGAGTTGCGTTCGGAGTAAATGGCCTGCGACGCTGGTAGAAGTTAAAGCGATAACAGCCAGGTCTCTGCTGAGTTGAATAGCGTCAGCTTGAATACAAGTTCCCGTACACGGGAGCTTTTTTGTTGTCCCGATGATAATTTTCCGGACATACATATCCACCTTATGTATTTTTATTCATAAATGTACCGATACTAATTCCGGTTCAAAACAAAAATAAATCAAAAATAGAGGGTGATTAAATGGAATACAAAACAGCCGACCTCTCTTCAGAGGCTTTAAAGCAGCTTCGGCAGTATGAGCAAGATTTGTCAACTGACACAGGTAAAAATATTGTACTGGTTGCATATACACAGCCGGAAAACGAAATGGCGGATGAACCCGATGCAGACCATTAAACATTACATGACTTGAGTTCCACGATTGTAAATCAAAGGAATGGAATAGTTCCAATTTCACTTGTAATGATACAAAATGTATCATATTATTTCACTAGTCATCCAGAAATGTGTATTGGCTAACTTTGGGGAGGAAGATGGAATATTATTTATTTTAGAATGATATAAGAGGGGGAGCCCATGAGCGAAAAAAGATCGGAAGAAATGATTTTTATAAGAGTGATAGCCTGTTTAAGCATTGTTCTGCTGCATTCTATTGAAGAGTTCAGAAAAAGAGTATCCGACATTGACAATTATAAAACTCTTGCTGAAACAATAGTTGTTATTCTGAAGTTTGGCACCCCGGCTTTTGTCTTTATTTCGATATTTCTGCTTGCGTATAATTATAAAAAGTCGCTTCCGGTCGGTTTTTTTCAAAAAAGAATAAAGTACATACTTATACCCTATGTATCAATGGCATTTTTCTTCGGTATCGTTTTCCATATTTATGGTACGGAGAATAGATCGGTGAAGTCTTACACATTTCATAATTTGTTCTATGGAGGGTATCACGGTTATTTTCTTTTAATCATCTTTCAGTTCTTCGCACTGTATTGGCTGTGGACCAAATATCCAATTGGTTACAAGAAGCTTTTGTCTTTCTCATTCCTCATTAATATTTTGTATCTCGCAGTTTTCAATCTCGTTGATTCGCCGAAATTCACTCCATTTTTAGATATATCAGGTGATTTGCTGTGGTACAGATTATCATGGATACCTTTTCCCGGATGGCTTGCCTATTTTGCTGTAGCGGTATGGATGGGAAATAATTATGAGCAAATCCAACGTTTTCTTGTGAGTCATAAAATTGCGGTTCTGACGGCACCCATTATCACCGGCGCACTGGTCGCATGTCTGTACAACTTTGACGTGATTACGCTTAACAGTTCCAAAAGAATCGATATGATACCCTTTACACTTAGTATGATCCTGGCCCTTTTATATCTGTTCAAAGACCGTAAAGCATCAAGAATTTGGTTAGTCATTAACAACTATTCGTTCAGTATATATTTTCTTCACGTTTTTTATGTCGTTGTTCTAACTGATCTATGCGCTCGCTTTAAAATAACTAACTTCACAATCATTGCAGCCCTATTTGTAGCAAGTACCGTTTTATCAATATGGTCTTCATGGTTATTGAATAAATTCAGTTTTGGAAAGTACATCGTCGGCAGAGTGAATACAATAAAATCAAAAAAATCCAATCGAAAAATTACTCGTACCAGCTATGAATCCGCATAATTAACGGCATCACGTATTATTTCGAATGAGGCGCAGAATGAGCTGCGCCTCATTTCTTTCTTTTCCTTTACATTCACATCTCTTCCTTGACTCTTATGACCGGTTTGTCCGGCATCTCTTCTTCTCTGCTGTTTCCTGCAACTGCAAGGAGTAAACCTAAATGGATCCAAAACATCGATAGGGTATGGCCGGGCGTGAAATTGAAACTGAATAAATATAACAAGGCCCCGGACAGCAAAGCTGTAATCATAATTTTTCTTTGCTTGTCCCGGGTTCTTTTAATGCCACGTACCCCCTTTATCATGATGCTCAAGATGACTAGGAAGAATATGATGCAGCCTACTATCCCGGTGTCGTGGTAAATAAACAAATACATGTTCGAGATCCATGCCGTGCTACCGTATACCTTAATCGAATAGTAACCTTTACCCAGCAGCTCATGACCTTGAACATCATCCAGGGCAGAGTTGAATTGTTGGACGCGATATCCTCCGGTGCCGCTGGTATGGTCAAATAGATGACTTAACTTTGAGATGAACAGACCGTTTTCTCCCGAAACATGATCAAACTGATTCTGAATAAGAAGAAACGACGGTACAACGATAAGCGTTAAAGTTACTGCTAAGCGAACGACTGTTTTGGGGTTTAAGAAGCTCCTAAAGTTATAGACTGCCATCACCGCCAACGCAAGAGCAAAACCGATCCAAGCCGACCTCGTCCAACTAAAAACCAGTCCGACGAATAAAATAATTGAAGCCAAGTACCATAGCCTAACATGAGCAACCATCTTATTGATGAGCAGGGCAAGGCAAAGAATGAGACCGACCGCAACAAAAGCGCCAAATAGATTCGCTTCAATGAATGTGCCCTTCAAAGTGACGGATTCCGCACCTTGGCCAAACATTAGCCCGCCGAGAATCGAACCGTTTAACCGATACGCCGTAAAACTGGCCAGACCGTAAATAGTTTGCAGTACACTGATGAGCACATATACTTTAATCAGACTTAATTGGGATTGAAAGTCGTAATTTCTAAGCTGCAGCATTACAACAAGTCCGAGAAAAGCAATGGTGATTTGTATCATTCCGTGCACGGATTGGTCAAAAACTGGGCTATATCGAGATGATACATAGTAGCTATAAGCTATGAATATAATAAAGCAGGCCACTTCGCTGCTTAAAAACATTTTCCCGCGTTTATATGTAACAAACAGGAAAATTGCTGCAATACTCAATAATATCGATGCGTTTTCCAGCTTTAAGAGCGGTGATGCTATATTTAATCCATTCATAGTAGATGCGAAAAGCACAAAAACAAGCGTTATCTTAAAATTGCTGATCAAGTACAATAAAACAATTCCGCAAGCCGCAATCGGAGCAAGTAACCAGTTGAAGGTGATCGCATATGAAACGACTATAATTGCTAAAGTCAACATCAAGGTAGTAGAGCGTTTTAAAACTAAATACCCTCCAAATTGCAAATATATAACCCCCTGCCCAAATTGCTCTATATTTCTCTAAACCGATACTTTCAAATTTACTTCCCGAATCTTCGGAGGATTATTTGCTTTCCCCGGTTTGAGCTTCAAGGCGTTCTTTTCAAGTACATGCCATGAGAAAATCGAGCATAGCAGTGTCAATGGTAAGGCTAATAAAAATTCGGTGTACGGATTGATATTAGGATATAAATACATAGTGATTGTTTGTTGGATTGGAAAGGCAAATATATACAGGCCATAAGAAAAATCTCCATACTTAGATGAGTTGTTTAATTTGATGCTTGGATTGAACACCAGGTAAATAATTAAATAAGTTCCAAATACAATTAGCCCATCTTTGACTCCGCCAGTAAACGTCAACACCGCCAATATGACAAATGATATCGATGCATAGTAATGATTAATTGCAATTTTGTCCCTGAATAAAAAACATAACATACCGGCCGAAAAGTATTGCAAGAAGTAGGCGGTGTGCTTAATGAGGTCTATCCCGAGCGTAAATCCCAGCGGAATATTGTAGATTATTATGGAGGCGATAAGCAATAGAAGCGCGAACGGTTTATTCAATATTTTCAGAACACCCATAAAAGCTACAACCAGATAACATATAAATTCATATTCAAGCGTCCATAAAGAACCATTGACCACACCCTCATGAACATTAGTCTCAAATACAGAAGGCAATCCGGGGGTATCACCAAATTGGTGCAGAAAAATGGTGGTCAGATATGTGTATGTCTCAGGATTTGAGAAGTAAGCTTGTACCGAGCCGGTGGAAACAATCGGCCCCAAAATAAACACAGTCGCCAATATGAGAAAAAGTAACGCAGGAAATATCCTTAATACGCGTGCAATCAGGAATTTTCTAAGGTTCTGACTATATACAAAGCTTTGAGTGATTAAAAAACCGCTTACGACAAAAAAGATCATAACGGACAAATTCCCCAGTGTAATCTGTCCACCAGATAGAATCATTAAAGGCTCTTCAGCATTCTCAGATGGTAAAGTTAATGGAAAACAATGAGAAAAAATAACCAATGAAGCGGCCATAAGCCTAATAAAATCAAAATTGTTTTTCCTTCGATCAACAAGACAGCTTTCAATTGTTTTTGCCATATTACTCCCTCCTTCGTGGAAATTTTAAGTCACATGTTGAAGTTTGCCTTTTAATTTGAAGCCAAAGAAGTTAATGCATCCCGAAGGACAATAATGATCGTCCGACTCAACAGTAGTTCCCATAATAACAGCAAAATTTTCGTCATCCTGATCTCTTTTAACTCGCCAAAGCGTCTTACACTTTGGGCATTTGAAAGTATCTTCAGAATCGCAGGACTCGTTTATCATGATGGATTCAGCCCTTCCTCTCATTAACGTCTGATGCGATTAATTTGAATTTATTTGTAAGACTTTTGTCGCTAATTTACGCTCAACGGTTATTTACACCTTAAAACTAAATTCCTATTTAAAATGCATACACATCCCTTACAGCATCCGTATTAAACATATATTTTCATATGAGGAAATAATATGATACTTTATGTAACATTGCAAGTCTTTTTCGTTACTTTTGAACCATGCTCATTTATCGACAAAAGCCGCGGAATTATCCATTAAGTTGTCGAATTCCTATTTTTCGTTGCGAAGAATCCAATTTAAGCCATATGTTTTCATTATAAGGAAATAATATGATACATTTAGTATCATTTCAAGTCTACTTTTATGACTAATGTACTAATGAATCTAACAATATCCGATAGAAAGAAAGGTCAGATCTGAATAATGGTTTGTCCGCACAAAAAAAACACCCCGGAGGGTGCTTGTTTTAACTGAAGCCGATCGACTTGTACGTCTCTTTATTTGCCTCGGTTATTTCAACTCGTGTTACATTATTCAAATTGATCAACTTGCCCTTAATACCGAACCATCCATTGTCAGCTTCAGTGATTTGAGTGGTAATGTCTGTATATTCCTCGGCTTCAATATCAAACGATTCCGAATCGCCACCAACGAATTTAAACCATACATTAAATTTCTTCACCTCATCACCTCCCAAAAACCTCTTTCGACGCAGCAAAGGAAATTCCTTTTTATCTTAAGATTTCCGCCAGTAGTTCTGCAAATAAAACCGAACCTATTATAACGGCTGCAGACAGAACAGAAGTTACCGCTTTCATTTTCCCGCTCATAAAATTCGTTGCAGCCCGTCTTGCTCTCTCACTTCCCTTATTCCCAATTATCAGAATAATAAACACGAAAACATATGGTGGAAGCGATATGTTGAAAAAGCTTACTATCGGAAATGTAGTCCAAAAGGCAGCAATTGCTGTCGCTAAAGGGGTTTTGCGAATCGCTGCTTGCTTGAAAACATACTGTGTCATTGAGATAAAGAGCAAGCCAAACACAATTAAGCCAAGAATGCCGAATTGAGCCCCGACAGCCAGATACATGTTGTCCACATAATTGAAACCGAACCCCTGCGTAAGTCCTGTGCCGAACAATGCCGTATATATGTCACTGCTTAACCATTTCCGCATGATTCCGTCCCATTCGGTGACTCTCGATGTATGTGTATAAATATCAAATATATCCAGCTGCCCGAATAAACCTGATATAATCGGCGCCAATTTCATAACAGCGAAACCGGCAAGCGCATTAATAACCATTAGGATGTAACCGGCTGAGCCGCTGCTTCTATTCTTAGATAAAATCAGGGCAGCTATCAAGGCGGACCCTATCTCCAAATAAGTATTTCGGGTCAGCGTTGAATAACCCGCAAATATAACAATCGCAATCAGAATGAATTTCCAGAACTTTCGCATCGGCATCAGGAGAATAAGCGCCCCCGCAACTGCTATATAATGACCGAAGGAGTACCCCGATTCAAATAAAGAGAATGCCCGTTGGTTTCCTTGGAAGCTGGACGAATATACTTTAAAGGATGAGTCATTTGAAACGACGGGGAGCAGCGGCTCATTTAAGAGAAATTGTACAATTCCCAGAGCCGCCAGAATTACAAATAGAGATATCAGTATTCCTGCAATTTGTTTCTCTTGTAAGCTGTTGCGTAAATGCAAGACCAACGGAATGGTGAAGATGAAGAAATAAACCGAGAGGATAGATGCGACCAAGGTTATGGAATCAATCGTATCGGGGGAAGGCAGCAGGGCGGTTTCAGCCATAATATATGCCGTGAATAAAAGCCAGGATAGCATTAGCGGCGTATAAAGCTCGATTTTACGCCTTAGTGTCAGCAGCAGACCGCCGAAGCCTAAGATAACCGCAATAGCTTTTACCACCGAAACGGGTATGACCATGCTGCCGTTGAAAAGAAACATTTGCAGCTGAGGTATGGATCCATTAACCATTAACGTCATAATCACTATAAAAAAGCAAAATGAAATCAGACTATTAGACGTGACTTGACCTTCCAAGGCATCAGTTTTCATTTTAGCGATACTCATCATGTACCCATCCCTCAAGGTTCGGATCTCTCTAATACCTCTATATATGCCAATATTTAGATATAATGCTTATAGAGTAAGAATTCCTTGTCAGGGAAAAGAAAAACACAGCCGCCCGTAGAGGCTGCTGTGTTCGGTGTAGTGATTATTGTTTCTTGCAGTACCGCCGTTACTGCTTCGGCGGAAGAAACTTGTTCTTACTGAAATTGGCTTTGAGAATGAGCTCCCGTTCCGTCGGTTCCGTCGCTTTCGCCGCTGCACGGTTCGCATCGCTGGTCATGACGTCATTGTATTCGACATCCCAGCCGTGCCATTCCTTATATGCATGATAGGTCCAGCTCCACCCGTGCTGCTCGAAAATGTCAATCAAGTCGAGGGTATATTGTGCTGCGCCTGGAGCCCAGCGGATCGCGCTGAATTCCCCGACGTAAATCGGGACGTGATATTTGTTCTGAAAATCAATTACAGGCTGTAAATCGCGAAGCAGCCTGTTTTTATCCCATTTTTCACCGTTTATGACGCCCGGATAGGTGGATTTGTCGGGCCATTCCGTCGTGACCGGCGCCTTATTGAAGGTTGAAAGTCCTTGGTGCGTGTAGCTCAGAGGGTTATACATATGAACGCTATAAATCACTTTGTCATCGTTAAGGAGCTGAAAATATCCCTTTCGCTGCCATTTCCGGTTCTCGATGAACGCTCTCGTAAGTGCGCCGGGACTGGCTTCGTAAATAACCGGAGTTTGCTTGTCGTATATTCGGATTCCATCGACGATTTGCTGCGCCCAATCAGGCCATTTAACCGCGCCCAGTGGAAGCTCCGAAGCATTATAAGGCTCGTTTAAGAGATCGTAGCCCCAAATATTGTCGCGATATGGTTCGAACCGCTGTGCCATCTCTTTCCAACTGTCGATCAGGATTTGCAAATTGGCATCGTTGTTCCAAAAAGCATCCGAGGTTGTTTTCAGGCTTGCGTCGGCTATTGGAGGCTCATGCAAATCGATAATGACGTACATTCCTCCCCGAACGGCTTCCGTCAAAGCCATTTCCATATTATTCAGTTGATTTTCCCAAGCAACCTTGATGGAAACTCCCCTATTGGCGGCCTCCGTCCGGGGTGTCAGCTGCAGCCTGACGACATTGGCTCCGAATACATCCTTCACCCTTTGCAGATCACCGAAGGCACTCGTATTGAACCCCCTGACAATGGGCGGGTTAAACGCTGTCTTCAACATCTCGGCAGCCGGCAGCTCGTGCGAGGAGCCCTTCAGGGACAAAATAAGCAGCAGCGATATTATAACGTAGTATTTGTTCAGCACTCCTCTGATCATTAGTTTATGTAATCTCCCTATGAATAATAGTATGGGGCAGGTTCCGGTATTATCGCCTGTTGATTACCGATCTTCCGTATTGTATCCAAAGGAGTGATTCGTTGCAACCGTCCAGGCTTGAAGCGGCCCTGAAATGTTTTTTTAATGGAACTGTCACCTGTCACTCATATGCTTTTAAGGTTCCAAGCCTATAATCAAATCAATGACCCCCCTTTAATATAGATTTTCTTAGACCCGCAGTGATGCGGGTCACTTTTTTTGCGGTGCAATGGCAGACTTACTCAGCGTTATAATCGAATAAAATAGCTTATTCTGCGGAATATAATGTGGAAAGGAGGCATGTCCAATGCCCGAGCATAATCAAAGGAATGAACAAGATAATGCAACTCCGCAAACGGAGCAAAGAGTAAAAATTGTTGCTGAAATGCCTGAGGATCAAGAAATGCGCGATAACCTTGAGGAGCTTCAAGAGAATGACGGATATCCGGGGTCTTGCGGCCTGTAACCACAGAGGGAAGGCGGTCTTGGAATGGCGAAAGATAAAACCGATGAACAAGAACCGAACATCGCTCCTGGGATGAACACAAATGATTCTCTGGAGGAAAAACCGAGCGAAGAAGAAGTAAGGCGCGGTGAAATTACGGAGGTCACCCGTCTTTATCTTGATCGGACTCCGCAGGATTAGAGCCGGACTTCATACGTTTGGAAATAAACATGTTCTTGCAGCCGCCAAAAGCCTTCTTGCCGGATTCCACAGACGGATGCCGGCAAGAAGGCTCTTACTGCTTGAATGTGGCTGCAGCATCCACAAACCGCAGTTAAATACGGTGTTTACCTCTCAATCGTCAAAACGCTGAGTATTTTCGTCACGACTCTTCTCAGACTTCACGTTTTTGACAGGTATCCCTTCTGTTGCGTCCTCCATTGCCAACTCTTCCGCCGTTACCGTTTTCTCTAAATTACCTACGCCTTTACTTGTTGCTTCATCCACAAAAATCACCTCCTGTTAAAGTTGACCTTAGTTTTCCCAAATGAAGGGCCAGTATGTCGACCTAAATCAATTCTACCGGCCGAACAACAATTCCAGGATCTTTTCTTCAGCTTGTCGATTGATGCCTTTGTAAGGATAACAATGAATATGAATCGCAGGATTGAAATTGATTTCAATAATGCTGTAGTTGGTTTCATTGGCTTCTTCACCGATATCACTGATCATCATGTCCACGCCGCAAAATGTTGCCCTGGCAGCTTGGGCTGATCGCACGGCAATTTGCTTATAACTGCCGGGAATATCGTCTGTGAAATCAATGCTGTCTCCTCCTGTGCTAATGTTAGAGTTCTCCCTGAGAAATACGACTTCGCCATCTTGCGGAATATTAGTAACACTCCTTGACTGATTCTTCAGAAACATTCTTTCCACATCACCGAGATGGATGCGTTCAAGGGGCGTTTTATACCCTTTCCCCCTTAACGGGTCTTGGTTTTTCTTCTCAATAAGCTGCTCAATCGTATGAATGCCATCCCCTATGACATTGGCCGGCACTCGATGAAGCACACCAACAACCTCATCCCCCATGACAAGGAATCGATATTCCTTACCGGATACGAATTCCTCAATCAATACCGACTGATCATGAGAAAACGCCATCTCCAAGGCTTGCGCATACTCCTCTTGGGAATAGGAATCCTTAAAGATGGTAATGCCAAGGCCAAAGTTCGTCGACTTCGGCTTAATCACGATGGAGTTGCCCAGATGCCACGCAAAGTCGTTCATCGCATCATCGATATTCCGATAAACGTTTCCCTTAGGCACGCGAATGCCATGCTTATTGAGAACTTTCTTCGTCACCACTTTGTTCTCCATAATGAGCACGGTGCTGTATGAATCCAGCGATGTTTTCGTGGCTTGTTTGACGTACTCTAGCCGATCCCCTTTCTTCAGAACGACAAAATTATCGTCGCGATCCAATATTGTGAAAGCAATGCCGCGTTTGATCGCCGCTTTGAGAAGCAGCTGTGTCGAGAGCTCCAGATCCTCGTAACCGACGAATTTATAACGGTTAGCGTGACTTTCGACGACGTACTGTTTCGCCTTGGACAGATGATAAGTAAGATACGATGATTCCTGGATTTCGGCTTTTACGATGTATGCAAAGTTTTGGTCCGAATTGCGAATCTTCCGCATTTCAAGCTCCAAGACTTCCATGTAACGTTGATCGCTTGGAATGAACGTCCTCGCGATTTGTTTCATCTCCCCGAACATGGCTTCCGCCTGCCCAGTGAATGTAAAGCTTGTGCCCTTGTCACTTTCAAACATCCCCATAAGACCGTTGATAATCACACTATCGTGGTTGAGATCGGCTTTCGCTTGCGCTTCATCGTCAAATGGTTGATCTTCAAGGAGAAGCATATAGACAAGGAACAAATGGATGAATCGCATCGTCTCCTGGCTGATTCCGATCTTCTTGAGCGGATTCAGGTCGATCATCCGAAGTTCCAAATAACCGATGCCGTTGCCAAGCAATTCTTGATAAAAGTCGTTACTTTTAGCTGCTGGTTTGAGGCGCACAGGGCTATAATACTCCCTCACACTGATTAACTCCTTGGCATCCACCAAAGTCATGATATCCCGAACGTATTCTTTCACAGACTGATAGGACACATGCAGTTGTTTCCTGTTGCGGTATCCGCAGATGCTGTTGCGAAGTGAGTTCATCGAAGAAAAGAAATGGCTTTCATCGTCGAAATGATCGCTCCATTTCACGCATTGCTCGTTGTAGGTTTTATTGAATACGGGACTTGCTCCTGTTAAATAGATCAGCAGCCAGCGGTATTTCAGTACATTGCGAGCGACTCTTAAATACAAGCCATCCTTGAAATCCTTATAACTGCCGTCGCTGTTTTGTGCACGATACAACTTCTTGATGAACTCCTCATCGAATGAAAAATTGTAATGGATCCCGCTTATAAGTTGTCTCTTCCGGCCGTATTTTTCCGCCAACTGCTGCCTGTACCGGTCTTCCTCGGGATTGTCCATCAGCGCGATCGGAATATCCTCGTCTTTGGGAAGTGCAGGCGGATTGCTGCTTGGCCACAGATACTCGCCCTGCAGCTCGAGGGAGACAATATCGTGAAGCGTCTCAAGGAAGTTGTGGGTGTCCTCGATCGAATCCAGCACAGGCGTCACCATTTCGATTTGGCTTTCCGAAAAATCCACTTTGATATAAGGGTTCTCTTGCTTGCTGCCAAAAGCTACGGGATGAGGGGTTAATGCAAGATGTCCCTCACTATCCACGCGATTGTTTTCTTTCTCAAGTCCGAATTTCCCCCGAAACAGGTCTTTCTGCAACCTGTTATCTTCTATTAACTTTGTCAACACAGGATCCAACATGTTTATCCACGCTCTCTCTCCTACCGAATTAAATGGCCAAATGACGCCACCTTCATAAAACTTGCATTTTGCAACTATATGAGAAAAAAATCACCCGATGGGGGTGGAACAGCATTGGCTCGATTTGGCCATGGCTTCGTTCAAGAGCTTAATGGAGCGAAGGACCGTTTCTTTTTCAAAATCGTTCATGTGAGAGAAAACTTCAGCTAAATAAGCGTTCATTTGCTGCTCAATTGTCGCCGCCACATATTTTCCTTCTGTCGTTAAAGAAAGGACATACACCCTCCGATCGCTGGGATCAGGCGCTTTTTTCACTAAACTCATTTTGATTAACGATTGAACTTGGCGGCTAAAGGTCGTGACATCGGTACCTAATGCCTCAGCTACCTGCTGCATGGAAGGATTACGCTGATGGTCAATCTCATACAGAATATGGCTTTGGACTAAGGATATCTCGCATCCACCGGCCGAACAGCAGTTTTTATTCAGAAATCCAAAACGCCGTGTCATGATTTGAAATAGTTCTCGGACGTTTTCCACTAAGGTCTCACCTCATGACATATTATAATCTAAATATTTGCAACTTGCAAATGATTTAATCGGGAAGATAGGTGTTGATTCTGTGGCAGCCTAAAGGTTTAAACATCGGATGGTCTGCCTCCGGCGTGCGGTGCTGGCGCTTGTCGGCGTTGTTAGTTTCCCCGATGTACGAAATGGTTCAGAGGTAATGATTCACTATTCAGCCGCCAACCGTAAGTAAAGAAACAGATAAATTAGCGGATCTGAAATCTTTTTTAATGGAACTGTCACCTGTCACTCATATTTATTTAAGGTTCCGAGCCTATAATTTAATCAATGACCCCCCTTTAATATAGATTTTCTTGGACCCGCAGCGATGCGGGTCACTTTTTTTGCAGTGCAATGGCAAACTTACTCAGAAAAAGATCGAATAAAATTGCTTATTTTGCGGAATATAATGTGGCAGGAGGCATGTCCAATGTCCGGGAACACGCGATTTAACATAAATTGACGGCTCTCTGCGGCCATCAAAAAGCCTTCCACCGTCGCTTCCATAATCGGAAGCCGGCAAGAAGGCTCTCAAGGTATGCCAGGAACATGTCAAATTTTTAATTCCCCAAGCTTGATCAGCTCGACAACCGCTTGTGAACGACCTTTGACATTCAACTTCTGCATCACATTAGAAATGTGGTTGCGCACGGTTTTTTCACTGATAAACAGCTGCTGTGCGATATCCCTGGTCGTTTTATCCTGTACCAGTAGTTCAAAAACCTCGCGTTCACGATGAGTTAATAAAAACTTGCTCTTCTGGTCGCTACCCTTCAATGTTTGTCACCCCTCCTTGCTCGGGTTTTTATGGTTTAACAAGGTTAAGGGATACAGTCAAATTATAGTATGATGGGGCATATGTAGTGGTGCGGTTCTTGTTAAAAATGGGCGGGTAGCGGCCTTCTCGAGGCAAAGAAAGAACAACTGATCAGCGGATCAGCTGTTCTTAATCAAACGTTAACGTACTCTGTCTGTGGGGAACGTGGAGCCGACGCCTCGCGGCGCGGCGGGGAATATCCGTTCAACCATCGCATTGAATTCGGCGACGAAGCTCTGAATCGGATGGCCAAGCCTTACATCATCCATATAGGATGTCATACGTGCTACAAAATCCGGATTCGCCGATACGTATACGTTTTGGATTTGCGGCGACATGCGCTGCACAATGCCCGCTATCCGAGCTTGCAAATCCGTCGATACATTTGCGGTAGCGGCGTTCATGTAACTACCGCCGGTATTCCCGTTTCTGATGCCGGTATAGCCGTTCATATATGGGCGCATATAGCTTTGGGGCGTTCGGCCCAACAAAGGCGCGGGCGTCGCGCTTTGGCTTTGCAATCCGGCACCACCGGCGCCGGCTCTGGCTCTGCTTTGATTCAAGGAGACCGCCACATAAGCATTGTATTCGGTCAGCATCACATAAGCTTTGTTGACCTCTTTTAATTCAGCCACGCGGTCCGCGATATCATCATCCATTTCCAGACGGTAATTGGCATGAGAACCGATAATGTTGTTGCTGTTCAATCTGCGGCCTTCCATTCGATTCATTTCGTTCAACTGGTCATCCGCAAAACGTTTGTTCATAATAAGGTTGCCGTCCATGTCATACCGGATAGAGTTTGGCCTTATATCGCGATTACCGAGGTCACCCTGCCTCTCGGTGCAGCCGGCAATCACTGTACTTAACAAAGCGCCGGCTGCCGCAAGAACTGCCCATTTGCGCTGCATTTCCCATCCTCCGTTTCATTATCATGATAATACGGCCCGCTTATAGCGTTAGCCGAACGGAGTGGCTCTATGCCTGGCAACTTTTTATTCTGCTCCCATCGGTGCAAAGGCCCGGACATCCATCCTTCCGCTGCGAATTTTATCGCTGGGCGTTAGTCCGGGCGATGACCGTGTTCGTTTATCTTAAACGATGTGCTCCCAACCAATAATACGGTATTGAGTGCCTTCGTAAGCGCCGCTTCTGGATGAGGAACCGGCTGCGTCACCGTTCGGCTGCCAGGAAAGGCGAACCCGGTTGAAGCCGCCGTCCCGGTATGCAAAGGACGTTCCATCGTCTTCGAACAGCTCGAAATCCTGCGGCTCGTTTCCATATGCTTTTACCGTTATCTCAAATACGGCATTATCGGCGACGAACTCCATCGGCTTTGCCAAGGGCAGCAAGCTGTTCTCCTTTACATAGACCGGAATGCGGTCCAGCTCAGGTTCTACCGTATACGTCCGCCCGCCTTCGTAAAGCTCGCCCGTCCAGAAATCGCGCCAGCAGCCTCGCGGCAAATAAACGGACCTCATCGTCCTGCCCGTAATCAGGGGCGCGACCAGCATCCGGTCTCCCATCATGTAGGCGTCCTCGATTCCATATGTCCCGGGGTCGTCCGGATAATCCATCACAAGCGCCCTGAACGGTGGTATGCCGTCGAAATAATAGCTCGCAAAGCTGGCATACAAATAAGGGATCAGCGACATGCGCGTTTCAAACAGCTTCCGGCATATGTCACGGACCTCTTCATAGTTGTCCAGAAATTCGCCTTTCACATTCTTTTCCCTGTCAACCTGCATCCACGGCGGATTCAGAATCCGCCAGCAGTTCAGCAGCGCGAGAGGGGAGAAGATCGTCGTCTGAATCCGCCTGATCAAATCCTCGGCCGACTCGGCCTGTCTCACCTCCGGCGTCCACAACAGTCCTGAAAATCCGGCATTGACCACGCCCCGGATAAACACCTCATGGTCGTACAGATCGCTGTACAGGACGAACGGGTAAGGCGAAGCAAGAGCGCCTGACGCGCGAACCTGGGACCACGTCCGTCTCCCCGCTGTCTCGAACGGAGCCTGGACGGCCGCCTGATAGAGCGTGCCCAGCTGATTGTGCATCTGCTCTCCGTCCATGCCCGAGGGGAATTCCGTCGTATCAGGGAAGGACCAGTTGGAATGCACGAAGTCGGAGCTGTCGCATTCATCCAGCTTGAAGCCCGAAATTCCCTTCTCGACGAATTCCTTCAAGTGATGGCCGGCGAATACATCTTTGGCTTCCTTGACGGACAAATCGGGTACAAGTCCTTCCCAAACCTCGTAATTACCGGAATGGGGAAGAAGCTCCGGGTACATCGGCGATGTCGGGTGGACGAACAGATGCTCCCACAGATTGATCCTGAAATTCATGCCATACAGCTGCTTCAGCATGTCCTCATGACCCGAGAATCTGCCTTCGTCCCAGACGAACGAACACGAATAGGCTTTCGTCTGCCATCCGGGCTCAAACCCGAACACGTCGACAGGCATCCGGTCCTCCCGGAACTGTCCGGCGAGCCGCATAACGTCTTCCCTCTTCGCCGCGCTGTAGGCGCGGTACCAGACGCCGAGCCCCCAGACCGGGGGCAGGCATCCGCCGCCGGAGAACAAGTTATACCGCTGTACTGCCGTTTTGAGGTCCGGGCCTTCAAACAGATAAATATCGATCCCTTGCGCCGCCGGCACGTCGATGACCATCGTGCGGTCGCCCTCCGCGGCCTGATAGCCGTACAATTCAATCTCGGAGGTGGCAACCTCCTTCTGTTCGGCACTCTTATGCTCCGAAGCTCCTTTGCGCAAGTTGGTGCCGCAGTAGAAGGCTGCATACCTGGACGTGTCAATATAGACGCCGTAGCCGCCGGTCGACACATAGAAAGGTACGGGCGCATGGCTGTCCCCCGTATCCGTAACCGGATCGCTGTTGACGCGCATCACCTTTTTCCGGCCGGTATGATTGACACGGTGCAGCTGCAGGCCGAAGCCGTAGATCTGCTCCTCTGCCCGAAGCGGGAGCTCAATCTTCACCCCGCGCGCGGTATGATGAATGCTTATCTCCGATTCGGGAACAGGAGACACTCCCGGGCAGTCAAGACGATCCAGCTCCTCGTATCGAATCTCCGTTTCCCGCAGGCTTACTGGCGTATGACGCTCGGGCTCTCCCCCGCGGAGCCTCCAGACACCGTTTGCTATTTTATCCATTGGCAATCACCTCAGGCTCCATGATTTTAAATCCCCGGACGCTTCTTCACAGACGGTCCTTCCGTCTTCGCCAATCTCCCGGATCTGTAAGGAGATGGCTTCTCCATCCCCTTCAAAACCGCTCAGCTTGATGATTTGCCGTCTGCCGTCCGACAATTCCACGCTTATCTCATCTGCCGAAGCTGCGGAAGCGCTGATTATTTGTGCGGTATGTTCATAGGTTTCAATGACGGAAATAAATCGGGCGCTTTTGCCGACAACGCGGGCGCTCAGCATTTTGCGGCGGTACGTCTCATCGCCCAAGGGGAAATCGCCCCCGATGGAAGCGACGAAACGCACTGCATTCAAGCCTGACAAGTCTACGGAGATAATGCCTTCCCGGTCTGAATCGGCAGGGTTGGCAGGTACCGCTCGGTCGAACCGCTTCCCTGCAAGCTTAACCGGACCGCCTTCGTAATCCGTCCCGATTCCGCGGCCTTGGTCTGTGTTCTCGAAGCTTAGCGGCAAATCCGCCAAATACCGGATTTCCCCTTCCGCCGTAACGACGTACGGATCGCCCCAAAAAATCGTCTTCTCCGGCTCGTTCATCACGCCAAGCTCGTTCATTACATCGTCCGTGCGGACCCGCAGCGATAGTGTTCCGACACCTTCAATAGATAAGTTTAGTTCATCCCTTCCCAGTATCCATGCCCCGAATTTGCCTTCGGTAAGCGAGAGACCGTCTCCTTCAACCGTATAGTAGAGCTGCTTCTGGACAGGGAAATATTCCGGATCGGTTCCGACGATCATCGTAAGCTGCGGCGGCCATACCGTATAGTGATCGATCTTGAGCGGGCCGTCCTCGTTGAATGCGGTCCGGTTCGCCCTGTTGTCATACTCGGCACCGAAGCCCATCTCGAAGCCGGCCTTGACCGGTCCGGCCATGTCATACCAATCGCAATCGGTGATGAATTGCGCGCTTCCCAGCGGATCGGGATTCCACTGCTCCGTATGCCCTCTGTGCCGCTTCTCATCCGCTTCCAAAGCAATCAAGCCTTTGCAATGGAACAAAGAGTCATAGGTATGCTCTTCCTCCCCGTTCAAATAATCGAAAAGCACCACATAATCGTCTGTGACAACGGTCATCCGCCGCTGCAGGACAGGCTCGGTAAAAGCGGTTCGCTTCGAGTAATCCGGAGCTTCTTCCGGTACGGGCACATAACGGCCCTCGTTCCAGGCACGCTCCGCAAACGTCTTTTCCCCGTTGACCCGCCACCCTCCGTAAGGGGGATGTGACCAGCGGGCTTTATTCTCCACTGCGCAGGCTTGGAATAACCGGCCGCTGTGAAACAGAAGCCTTCTTCCTTCTACCGGATCCTGAAGCTTCTGATCCACGACGACCATGTTGTGAGTAAGAGAATTTTGCACATAAAATTTATACATAAACGTATGGTAGTGGTACCAAATATTTTCCGGATTATAGAAGCTTCTTCCATACCTCATAACGGACAGCAGGCTGACCCTGTCGTAGTGACCGTGAGCCCCTCCGTGGGAGCCGTATTTCACGACGGCCTGAATCTGTTCGCGCGGAGCCCTCCCCTCCGTTTGCGAACGAAGGACGGCTACACCGGCATTGTCCGCATATGCTGAAGACAGATACGGTTTGGATTCGCTTTGCGTAAGGTCTGGGACGGCATACAGCAGGTCCCTGTCCGCAAGCTCGCAAGTGAGCAGCACGTCGGCATACTCCGGCCTGCGGTAGAGATAATAAGCAAGATCGAAGCGGGCATCCATATACCCTCTCGGCGAAATGCCCGGAAGCTTCGACTCGGCGGAATCGTTAATGCCGAACAGAACGCCGCGGTAATCCGCGAAAGGCAGCAGGCTGTCCCACAGCTGGCTGATCGAACGGTAATTCATTCGGCTTGGTCCCCATATATCGAGACTGAGGCCGTCAATATCCGGTTTCGCCCCCGGGGTAACCTGATCATAATAATGGGCGGGAACCCACATATCGGAGAGATTGATGCCCCATGGCCTGCAGCTTTGCGTGATCTCGGAGAACAGCCCGGCCGCCATCAGGTTGTAGCCGACCGAGCATTCATACCACCATCCGTCGTCCAAGGTGCCTTTGGACAGATGATCGGTAAAGCCTCCTGTTCCGTACAGGAACCGGTTCATCCACTCATAATCCTGAAGCGACTGGCTGCAGTATAAAGCGCCGATCATTTCGGCGAGCGTCCAATTGGAAGTCCCGCCCTTGCACAGCGCGAAGTCGATCAGCTTGATAAAAAGACGGAAGGTCCGCTTCACATTGGCATGGTCTTCCTCCGAAAGCAATCCGGAATCGTATATCAAATCGTAGACGACCGCTGCATGCTTGAACAATTCGCCTTCGTGGACGAGCTCCTGATGGCTGGTTCTTCCCGTTGCGGGATACCCTTTCTCCGGGTCGGCGAGCCTGCGCAGGAACAGTGCCGCTTTCTCCCCGAATTCCCCTCTGCCTGTTACCTTCCAGGCAATCGCCGCATTCTCGGCTTCGTGCGAATTATGGGTCTCGAACATATAGGGGCCGATATGGATTTCAGGCACCATCCATTGGTCCGCCCGCTGCTCGTACATAGCCAGAAGCTCCCTGGCCCACTCATGGCTTTGAACCTTCTCCCGGACCCCGTTCCATTCCGGTTCGGTCATTTTGATATACGGGTGAGGAAGAGAGCGGAGAGTGAACAGCTCCAGAACGTCTGCGGCGGCTCCTAGTCCGCCGGGGACTGCCGTAATTTTCTGCCTTTCATGGCCGCCCGGAGCGACTTTCTCCGGAACATTCACGCTGACCCGGAGCTTCTTCGATTCCCAAGGCTCTAGTATCAGGAAGGGCGGGTCCAGCTTGACGGACATCGTTTCCCACCCGTATTTCTCGCAGTTAAAGCTTACCGGTTGCTCACGGCCCGTACAATTGTGAACCGTGACGTCGTATTCAGCCTTTCCCCCGCCAGGTGCTGCGATAGAGCGGATAGGCGCGCTGATATGGACAGCCTGCCTGCGTCTCAGCTCCATTCGAAGCAGCTTGAAAGGTTCTTTCAAGGCATCATCCGCAGAAACATCTGCTTTCCATTCGCCGGATATCCGGATGGACCTTACAAACTTCCATTTTCCGGACAAGGACTTCTTATCGTCAAACTGATGAAGCGGGATGGTGACGGAATGCCTGCCATGTCCTGAAATCAGACATTGGGCTGCCGCAAACTCAACCTTCTCCGGCAGAGGACTTTTATTCACGAGCAATCCGACCTCCGCTTTCAGTTCCAGCAGTCCGTCCGCCTGCAGCTCCACTTCCAATTCCAGGCCGTGCCAATCTCTCAGATCGGCGCTATAATCGTTCTTCTCTTCAAAGCCGCGCAAATACCAATTATTCGGCTCGTGCACGCCCGGATATTGAAAGGTTATGTTGTTAAAATCTTCATAAAGAATATCCCATTCCATGAGGTCGATTCTCACAGCATCCGTATTCAATACATACACCATCCTTCTCTGTTACTCGTTTCTTAAGCGTAGCACATGAAAATGGCCGGCATATGCCATTTTTTTAAGCTTTTTGCGCAGTTTCTTAAGGAGTAAGAGGGGGAGATGTGCAGTGTCAGAATTGTCGAGAAAACAAGCAGTGAAAAACAAAAAAACTCGATCGCAATGACCGAGCCTTCTATCATTATGACGCAGCATCTTCCTTCAGCTTGCTGAAATTCAAATCGCCCATTCACGGCAGAAACCGTCTAAGCTATGTTAAGGCGACCGAAGAACCCCCTGCGTACTCTTGCTTTCTAACTGCTCCGAAGTCAAGGAGTGTTAAACTGAAGCACAGTTATGATACGATGGATAAGAAATCGTTATCATGCCTCTTCCTTGAAGCGGGTAATAACTGCGTACATGATCTTCGAAAGGTGGACTCAGCCTAGTGGAGCTCCCAAAAGTTAGTGTCGAAAATATGAACGTCAAGATTTCGTTAGGCGGATTATTATTAAACGTTCTGTATGTCAGGTTCGGGTACTTTTACCAATCCTTTCTGGAACACAGCCATAGCATTAAAAGCTACGAACTGCATTATATTCCTCGGGGACAGGGAATCCTGATAGCAAACGGCCGCCAATATCCGATACTTCCCGGTACGCTTTACATGACTGGCCCGGATATTGCGCACGAGCAAATTACCGAACTCTCCGACCCTATGGCAGAATACTGCATTTGCTTTGAAGTGTTAGCCAAACATGTTAACGATGATCCGGAGCTCTCCTTCCTTGCAGACCAGTTCGTTCAAACAACCTTCTGGTTCGGTCAGGACAAGCAAAATTTGATGCAATTATTCGAGCAGCTCTCCTTTGAAACAACCCACCGGTATATCGGCTACTACCCGACCGTTCAAAATATTATCGAGCAGATCGTGATCAAGCTGATCAGAAACTACACAAATAATTATCCGGCATCCGCCGCTATGCCGCTTAAAACCTTGGATGACAAGAGAGTTGTTATCATTGAGAACAGCTTTCTGACAAACTTTCATGATTTAACGATACAGAAGCTCGCTCAAAAACTGGGGTTAAGCGTCAGACAGACGGAGAGAACAATTCAACAGTATTATGGCATGTCGTTTACGCAAAAAAAGACAAAGGCAAGAATGACGGCTGCCGCTCACCTTCTTACTACGACCACAATTTCAATTAGCGAAATAGCGCAGCAAGTCGGTTTTTCTTCATTGGAACCCTTTTGTACCGCATTTAAGAAATACTACAATGTCCCGGCAAGCGAGTTTCGCAACCAAATCGCCTTGAAATAGACTCTTACACTTGTGTTTCTGAACCATCCATTTACTCCTCATTCAAATAAAATACGACTGTAACATCTGTACCGGAACTGAGCGTTAAATGAATATGTTTATCAAGTCCATCGGAAAGCGCTTTTGCTTGACGGCCGTCAACTGTTGCTTTTGCCCACGGAATGCCGGCTTTTATTTTGATCTGATTGTGATCAGCGACCGATTTAAAAGTAACAGTTACAATATTAGATAACATGTCCCATGATAACTCTCTAACCTCCACCCGAGTCCTTGCCATCAATCCGCTGATGGATCCCGCTTTCCATTCGGTGGGCAGTGCCGGAAGAACTTCAATTTCACCCGTATTGGAAAATAATAGAGCTTCATTTACTGCTCCCACAGTCCCAAATAATGTATCCGTGCAATAGCAGTCGCTTCTTCTGTTTGTGTCGTGGTCTGTCATCAAGGAAGTGTAGTAACCGGACTCCGTCATCATCGGCAGAAGAGAAGAGATGACCCCGTCGCCGTTTTTTAATCTGGCGTAGACCAGAGCCTTGTGCATCCAGCCGTGCCCTGCCGTCGCGTCCCCTGTATTGTATTTATTTCTGTTCTCAACAGCGATATTGGCAGCTTTAGTCAACTCCATATTGTTCTGCGTTTCATACGCAGGCCATGCCGGATAGAGATGGCTCAAATGGCGGTGGTTGTTGTTTTCGGCGTATTCATTCATCGCCCATTCGCGTAAAGCGCCGTCCTTATCAACCTTATAATCCGGCAGCAGCCTCAGCAACGCTTCCCATTTGACGATTGCGACTTCATATCCGTCGCGTTTCACTGCATTTTCGATGGCTATGACCATATGCAGTCCATCCCGCGCCGCAGCAATATCCATCGTGGCATTTGCCGTAATCGTACTGTTGTACCCGATCGGGTTATTTTCCGGTGAATAGGTAGGGATTAGCATATATTTCTCGCCCGGATTTAACGCCGTTTTACCTTTCTCATAACTCGCGTTGCCATTAATATCCGTATAGTATTCCGGAGTGCATAACTGTTCCCAGAAGTTCGCCTGTTTGGTAAGCAGCGGAAGCAGAATATCCTGTTCTAAATCCAAATATCCCTTATCTGTCAATTGTCTGAATTCTTCATCCGACAGCCCTCCGTCCTCTACACTGAGAAGCGGTTTGAGATCATGGATTCTCATGTTGTCGTGGATTGGAATCTTTCGGTTGCCGTAACACTGCCAATACTCAAAGATAGGAAGCAGGCACCAGCTTGCCCCGGCATTCCAATATTCAAACGGATAGTCATTGTCGTATTCCACATGCATTGCGCGGTCGATGTCCGAGTTGACCGACACCTGCAGCGCATCATGCATCCCGTAAGCCATTCGCGCATTGTATTCGAAGTCGGGCGTGTTTCTCAAGAAGAATATGATATACCCAAGCTGCGCCTCTGTTAAATGGCTTGTATTCATGGGGGAAACCTGTAAATTCACGTTGGCGTCAAGGGTATAGATGCCACGCCAGCCAGGATTCCACTCCCCGGTCCACATCCCATACAATCGCGGCGCGCTTGAACCGCTGCAGCATATCAAGGCATATCGTCCCTGATTGTACACCTGCTCCATGAAAGCATGATTGATCCTCGTTGTCGATTCCTTTTGCGCGTTGATAAGCGTCAAGTTGTCCGCGCTCTTGAATTTCTCGTCGCCTTTAAGCGTAAAACATACAGCGTTAAATTCTGCGGACTGTTTGTCGCTATGCGGCTCAAGGGCAGCGTTATAATCGAATGTACCGGAAGGATCTTTATACTTTTCCGCTGCAGCATTCGTGTTTTTATAAAGATAGTCTACAAGAGCATATTGCGTCATACGGGTAAAATCTTCAATTTTGCCCATATCAAATGTCCTGTTCGATTGCGTTATTAAATATACGGCGTCGGCGTCGGTCACTTGAATGGCCGGATTCTGCAGCGTCCCAACGTTGATCTGTTCATTCGTGTCAGCGAGCTGCACCTGTTTCTTGGTTCCGTTAACAACAATAACCTGTGTCAGTCCGGCATATCCCCCATTGATCAGTTCGCTGCCTGGGTAAGCAGGATAATGTGCAACCTGTGCGATATATTCCGCATTTGGATCGACCAGCTTTTTATATTGAAGTGCACTAAGCTCGGTGTGACCATCGCGTGCCTTATACATGCTCGAAACGTCATCAATGGAGATGATCATGTTGATTTTTGCACCGGCGGAGGATTGTTCGATTTTCGTAATCGAAACATTGTCTTCTCTGGATGTAAATGAGGTTCGGATCCACTCGCCACATTCATCGGTATAACGAACGCCGGTTTCCGCCGTTTCATAATTCGTCCATCTTTCATAACCGGATACGGTCCCCTTGGAAGTCATGCCAAGTCTGAGCTGGTGTCCCGGATGATAGCTGTAAAAAAAAGTTCTTTTCCTTGTTTTACCGTCCGCATGGGTAATCTTCCATCCATCATTCAGGTTAAAAACATTCCATCTGGCATCAGCAAGCTGTCCCGTTAATTCTTCCGGAATCACTCTTGGATCTCGGGACGGATAGTTGAACCACATATATTGAAATATAAAACTGTCCGTATACGGCGACCCTGACGTAATATAACCGTTTTCGCCGTTTCCGCTGATCATGCCTTCCCGCCATGCCAATCCTGGATTTGAGGCTGGCACTTCTGTGTACGTGCTGGCGTAATTTCCTTTTTGGTACATGCGTTTGACTTCCGATACTTTAGTCATTTTATTACTCTCCTAATCTGAAATAAAAAAGGTCCTGATTTGACAGCGTTATCAAATAAACGCCCGGCTTATGGCTTTAATTATATCGGGCGGAAGAAGGATCAGTGAATCGTTCAACGCGACACAATAGATTGCAAACATGTCGCAATTGTGCAGGCAGCCCGGTTTCAGGAGAACAGCACGTTGTTGAATACAATAAAAAAAAAGAGCCGGCGGCTCATGGTTTCGGCTCTTTTATGCTATCCCGATATTGTCCCGGTGTCTGTTCTGCATATTTGCGGAACACCTTATAGAAGGTGCGGCGGTTCTCGAAACCGACACAACCGGCGATTCTATCAAGCGATATATTCTGTCCGCCGGTCAGCAGCTCTTTCGCTTTCCCGATCCGGGTTTGATTGAGGTAATGGACGAATGAATCGCCGGTTTCGTTCTTGAACAGTTTGCCAATGTATACCGGGTGCAGATCGAGATAGGCCGCCGCATCAGACAATGAAATATCCTTCATGTAATTGTTATGAATATAATCGATCAACATCTTTATATGATCGCTGAAGGACTGGCAGGTCTCATCTTCTGCGCTGCCGGCTTCATTCTCCCGGCGCCGCTGATCCATCACCTCGATAGCCATTCGCTTCAATAATTCCGCCAGCTGCGCTTCATCAACCGGCTTAAGCAAATATTCGCTTACCTGCAAGCGGACCGCATGCTGTGCATATTCAAATAAATCAAACCCTGAGAGAATGATAAACCGTCTGACATTCCTGGCCTTAGCTCTGCGAATGAATTCCAGACCACTCATTTCGGGCATTTGGATGTCCGTAATAACGAGATCGGGCTGGAAATACGCGATCATTTCCAACGCTTCTATACTATCGCCGGCCGTTGCGATTCTCGTAAAAGCCGTGTTCGCTTTCTCCACCATGTCCCGGATCCCGGTCAAAATAATCGGTTCATCGTCCACGATCATCAGCTTGAGCATGGCCATTCTCCTTCATCGTGAGTTTAAGGGTACATCGCGTACCCTTTCCTGGAGTATTTATAATATTAATCTCTGAATTCGGGCCGAAATAAGCTCTGACTCTCTCCGCCACATTGCTCAGCCCAATTCCCGTACCTTGCGTTTCGATGACACCGTCCCCTATGTCACCATTGAGGATTCGCTTCAAAACAACCAGCTTGTCAGGCTCTATTCCCGCGCCGTTGTCCTCCACTTCGATCATCATTCGGTCAACCTCTTTCTTTATGCTTACGCCGATCCGTTTAACGCCTCTCTTCCTTGATAATCCGTGAATCATGCTGTTTTCCACGAGAGGCTGAAGTATAAATCGCGGACAAGAAACCGTCAGGACACTTTCTTCCACATCCAAATCGAATATCAAATCCTTCATGCGGATTTGATGGATGGACATATAGGAACGAATCTGCTCCAGTTCTTCCTTCAGAATCGTATCCGTATTTTTGGATAAGCTGTAGCGGAGAAGATTCCCGAGCGAGAATGCCATTTCCGCGACGACCCGGCCCTGATTGGATCTTGCAAGCATTCGCATCGTTTCCAGCGTATTGTATAGGAAATGGGGCTGAATTTGTGCCTGCAGCATTTTGAAGTCAGCCTCTTTCTTAAGCAGCTCCACCTTCTGGACACGATAGACGAGTTCATCAATCCGGGTGATCATCGCATTGTAGCTTGTAATCAGAAAGCCGATTTCATCCCTGCCGGTATGGCCTGCAAAATGCTTGCCGAGCGAGTCTTGTCCGACTTTCCTCATATGACGGGATAACATCACGATTCGCTTAGTAAGTGACGAAACAATCAAATAATAGCTGACGGACAGCAAGCCAAGAAGTAAGAACCCTCCAGCTACCCACAGCTGTTTGACCCGCAGGAATTCAAATAACACGTTTTGCTTGTTGATTTCAATAACGGTCAGGCCGAGTCTTGGAATGCTCACGGAATTTACAAGCAATTGGTCATGCCAGGCGAGAAACGATTTGGAAGCGCCGCTGTGAATGTCTGCCATTATATTTGAGATTTGACTCTGCGGGATATTCGACTGGAAAGGAGTATCGACCGAATTCCCCTGCTTGTCCATAAGGAGAATCGCATTATCGCGATGGACGTCACGAATATTCTGCATGAAGTCACCAAGCAGTTTGGGCTCGACTGACAATTCAATAATGCCAAGATCTCTTGTGAAAGTATCGTTGTATATTTTTTGGTAGTAAGTGAGTGAAATTTCTTTCGCGCTTACCGACTTTTTCCAAAGTCCTTGCGAAGGGCGCAAGGCGTTTATTTCGTCCCGTGAGAGCTTATCGTAAATGTTGTAGAACGGGCGAAAACCAGTTACCGTAAGCAGCCTCTTCTGCGACTTCGGGTATATTGTAAGCGATTGCACCGACGGCTCCGCCAAGGTTGCAAACGATATGGCCGGACTGATTTCCCTCAAATAGAAATAAATAAGATCCCGGTCATCGGTATATTCATCGCGTAAATAATCGATCAGGGCTGCATTATTCTGATAAATCGATTGCAGGGATTCAATCTTGCCCAGTGTCGAATCCAGGTTGCCGGCCAGCTGCTCAATATTTTGCTGGTTGGACAGCTGGTACTGCGTCAACAATTTATCGTACAGCTGCATATAAACAAAGACGGTAAACAGAAGAAATGGAAGTACAATGAGCAGAACATACCCGATGATCATTTTCGTACTGATGCGCATACGATCCATTCCTCCGTGCCTGAATGAAGTGTGCTGACAAAAGACGCATACGGAATGTAAAGCCTGATGAAAGACCTTACATTCCGTATGCTTCTTCGTTCATTCTATAGGGAAGGCGTTCATTTCGTCAAACTGTCGTATTTTTCCTTCAACGGGCCGTATTGCGAATTCGCCCATGCTTCCAGCTTCTCTAATCCCATCTTCTCCGCTTTTTTGAGAATCTCATCATAAGCTTTGTTTGCCTCGTCCTGGCTTGGCGCCAGATAAACCTTCGTCATTTCCGTTTTTACCATATTATCGATATTCGCTTTAATAATCTGTTCGGGCGAATCCGTATCCGGGTTAATCATGCCGATTGCCGGGTTTAATGTGATAATTTTGGAATACTGCTCTCCTTGCCGGGTCGTTTCCGAACCCTCCTTATAGGACGTTAAGGCCATTCCGACGCCCGTTTCCCATGGTACGCCCCACCAGTATACGCCTTTCTTCTTCAGCGTTTCCAGGTCGTTGACGTCATAATTGAATTCCGGATAGCCGGCCGGATTCCAGGTCCAATCCTTTCCTTCGACGCCCCATTCGCCAAGTCTCCAACCTTCTTCGGAGTACATATACTTCAGGAATTTCACGGTAGCTTCTACGTTCTTATTGTTCTTCGTGACATAAGCGCCCAAACCGCCGGTTCCGGTACTTACGATTTTCGCATCCGGGCTGAGCGGTTCTGCAAGCTGCACGAACTCGTACTTACCCTTGGCGTCCGCATTGAGGCGCTCTGCCCCGGAGTATGTCCACGTATAAGCGAATCCTTTGCCGGCAAGCATCATTTGCTCGGTCTCGGTTTCATTCTTATAGGCATAATTCTCCGATGTCACAAAATCATTGCGGTACAAGCTGTTCATATACAGAACCGACTTACGCAAGGCGTCCTGCTTCAGGTAGTAGATGAGCTTTCCGTTCTCATCCGCGAACCCTCCCTGAGCGCCGTATTGCACATCAAAATAAGGTCTCTGCCAGTTCGGATTTATAATAAGCGGCGTAATGTCCGGATGCTTCCTCTTGACATCGGCGAACACTTTATCCAGATCGGAAAGCGAACTGATCGAAGGGTTCCCAAGCTCCTGCAAAATATCTTTGCGCAAGGAGAGGCCCGGAACCATCATATGCGCGTAGGGATTCGCTTTCCATTCCGCTTCGGTCGAGAAATCATTCCGGATCGCGTAATAATTGCCGTCGCTGACGGTGTTGACGAATTCTTTCACCGGGTCGAATTTGACGTCGGGCGCGTACTTCGGAAATATTTCATTGTAGGGAAGGCTCACATTAGCATCCGACATCAGCTTGAAGTTGAAAGAAAGGATGAGGTCGGGCAGATCGCCGGAAGCAACCATCAAAGCAAGCTGCTTGTCATCGGTTGCCACCGTTACCTTCGGCTTTATGCAGGTTGCCTTTGTAATAAATTCTGGAATTTCACCGGACCATTCCTGAAACGGATACCAGGTGGCATCGACGAACATGCTGAGTTCTACCGGTTTCGTGCAGTCGCCTTGTTCGCTGCCGCCGTTACCTTCTTTGTTGGAGTCTGCAGCAGTTCCATTGCCATTTGCGGCTCCGCCGTTATTTTCGCTCTTGCTGCATGCCGCCAGTATACTGCCAAGCAGAAGCAGAAGAGCCATGAGCATGGTGATGCTATTGAAGCGTTTAGCCATTTTTATCCCCCCGATTAATCATTTTTATTTTAAGCATTCCCGGTGCCCTTAATACCGGGATGCTATAAAACCACACGTCAGCCCTTGACAGACCCGAGCATCATACCGGAGACGAAATGCTTTTGCAAAAACGGGTACACCCCGAGAATCGGGACAATCGATACGACCATTGCAGTAGCCTGGATGGAGAAAGGAGTCACTTTCGATCTTGACATTGCAGCAGATGCCGCGTCTCCAGTTGGTATCATAGACTGGTTGATCACCTGCATCATGCGGTAAGTCAACGTCCGAAGTCCCTCATTCTGTACGAAATAGGCGGAATCCAGCCATGCATTCCAATGGCCAGAACCCATGAACAGGCTCATTGTCGCAACAAGTGGCATGGATACCGGAAGTATGATGCGCGCAAAAATGCGAAGCTCGCTCGCGCCGTCCATTCGTGCCGATTCACCGAGCTCTTCAGGAATGTCGTTGAAGAACGAGATGGCGATGAGCAGGAAAAACAAATTGAGCATGCCAGGAATCACGTACACGCCGAACGTGTTGATAAGTCCCAAGCTTTTCAGCACGACATAGTAGGCGATCAGTCCGCCGGAGAAATTCATGGCAAAGACGATGATAAAGAAATAGCTTTTCCGGAAGAGCAGGTCACGTCTTGCAAGACCGTAAGCAACCATCGCGGTAAACAAAACCCCAAGCGACGTTCCAACGACGGTTCGAAGCAGCGACATCCCAAGCGCGCTGAGCCATTTCGGGTCTTTAAGAAAGTAAATATAGTTTCCGAATGTAAAATCCCTGGGCCATAAGTACATCCCTCCGAGTGTGGTATCCGTACCGGAATTGAAGGTAATAACCAGAATGTAATAAAAGGGATATAAAGTCATAAAAACAATGAGCACCAATACGACCATGATGAACGAGTCAAGGCACCGGTCTTCCAACGTCTTTCTTCGCTGCACGAGTATGCCACCCCCTATTCTTTTTTAAAATAAACCTGTTCCCGATACCCGCTTGGCAATCGCATTGCTCGTATAGATCAGGAACAGGGAAATGACCGATTGCATGAGATCGATAGCCGCCGCGAACGAGAATCTGCCCTGCGCCAGCCCGATGTTAAATGCATAAGTCTGAATAATTTGCGACTTCTCGCTGTTAAGCGAGTTGCCAAGCAGCATCGACTGCTCGAAGTTCGAGCCGACTAGTCCCCCGCCAAGCATGCTGCCGACGGACAGTATAAGGACAACGATGCTTGCGCTTTTTAATTCGGGCAGAGTGATATACAAGATGCGTTTAATTCTGCCGGCGCCATCCATCTCGGCCGCTTCATATAGCGAAGGATCAATACCGGCAAGAGCAGCAAGGAATATGATCGTCCACCAGCCCGCTTCTTTCCAGATCGCGGAGGCTACGGCTAAGCCATAGAACGAGTCAGGATCCGTCAGAACATCGACCGGCTCTTTCAATATGCCGAGCGAAAGCAGCAGCTCGTTAAAGATCCCATAACCGGTGGAAAAGAAAGCGTATGCAATCCCCGTTACAACAACCCATGATATAAAATGCGGCAAATAACTGACGGTTTGTACGAACCTCTTGAATGCGACATTCTTGACCTCACTGAGTATTATGGCAAACAGGATCGGGACCGGGTAAGAAAAAACAACCTTCAGAATGCTTAGAATGAGTGTATTCCTAACCAGATTCGGGAAATTATAATCGTCGATCAGTGCCTTAAAATGTGTTAAACCTGCCCATGAGCTTGTGAATATTCCCTCAATACCGGTTGAAATTTTATAGTTTTTAAATGCGATAATAATGCCGAACATGGGAATGTAGCTAAAAATAAGTAGAAACAATATCCCAAGCCATACAAATACGTGAAATGGGAATTGCTTGTGAAGCTGCTTGAGCAATAGCTGCTGCTTTTGAATGGTAATCCCCCTCCTCAGGAAGCGCTTTCTCTCTTTCTTGATTCCTATTATAGGACTACCAAATTAGTCGTGAAAACGGTTCATTTGCAATAAACCTGTGTCCATTTTAAAGGTCATTCTACCGAGATTGTGGAGGGTTGCGACCAATGACACACAGATCGCCAAGAGGCTCATGAAGAAAGGATAATCGAATAAAGAGTCTGGATACACATTGACTGAGTGGCGTCAGAATTATTGAAAAAGCGGCGTTGAAAAACGTGATTAATCGGGGAGCGTTTTCATTATTAGTGAGAAAGGCTTTAGCTAAAATACTCGAAAAGGAATGATTTTCATGGTTGATGAGATTATCCGCGGAATGCAAATGCATATTTATGCATTCTCTATTTGCTTCAATATCCAGTACAAAAAATGCTTAACATTGATATGTCAAAAGTCAATGTTAAGCATTCTATATCCGTCAAGATGATCGGCTGGCCATCTTACCCCGTCTGCGGTCCATCGCATGAAACTGACTGCTTTCTCCGCCGATCCGCGGTGATCTTCGAGAACCTCCTGCCGCCACTCGTACCGGTACGTACTTGTTACTGCCTGACACTATTTTGGATATTTTGCATATAGTCCAGGCCCCATTTCTCTATTTGGAGAAATATAGGATAAAGGCTCTTACCAGTCTCTGATAGTGAATACTCTACCTTGGGTGGAATTTCAGAATACACTCGTCGGTTAATCAGCCTATCGCTTTCGAGCTCACGCAGCTGGCGAGTGAGTGTACGGTGTGTAATATTAGGAAAATCTTTTCTTAATTCATTGAACCGTCTCACCCCATGAATCGAAAGCTTGTGCAAAATGACAAGCTTATACTTGCCTCCAACCATATTGACCGTAAATTCAACCGGACATGGTGAGCACTGTGAGTATTGTTCATCCACTCTGTTTCCCTCCTTATTTAAGGTATCCTCAAAGATACTCTATATCCTTAATGTGCGTACTTATATCTTTAGATTTAAACCTATATGATTTAACTATAATCAGTAAATTACTTTTAGTAAACGAAAGGATGATGATCAATGGCAACTAAGGATAAAGTATTGATTTATGGAGCTGGCGGCGTACAAGGAGGTGCAGTCGCTCGTAAGCTTTTGAATGAAGGAGACACCGTTCATACGATCGTAAGAAGTTCGGACAAGGCCGCCGAGCTTCGAAAGCGAGGCATTACTGCCTTTGTTGGCGATCTGTCCGATGCAGACAGTCTCACCTCAGCTCATGATGGCGTCAGCAAAGTGTTCCTGCTGTTACCGGTGGACTATGACCTGGAGCGTAATCGCCAATTCATCCACAATACCGTAGATGCCGCCAAACATGCCAATGTTAAGCTTCTCGTTTTTAATACCAGCGGTTTCGTTCCGGATGATATTACAGGTGTCACTGCCTATGATATTAAGAGAGAATTGATTGCTTATGTGAAGCAAAGCGGCATTCCATCTATCATCCTTCAACCTACATTTTATATGGAAAACTTCCTAATCCCCGGAGTTGTAGGCAACCAAACACTGGCTTATCCTATACCAGCCGATTCTGCAATCACCTGGATCAGCATGGAAGATGCGGCTGCTTACGGTGTATATGCGCTTAACCATCCAGAGCTGGCAGGGCAGGCATTGCCTATCGTAGGGCCTGAGTTGCTGACCGGCAATCAACTGGCTGAGAAATTCAGTGCTGCATTGGACCGTGAGATACAGTTTTTCTCTCTCCCTGTGGAAGCGTTCGAAGAAGCGTTAGCTCCAGTATTAGGCAAGGAAACTGCAGCCGGCTTGGCCGATTCGTACAAATGGATTGGATTAAATACGAACTTACTGCCCAAGCCAGACCAAGTCATTGACGAGTTGCGTACTGCTGCACCTGGCACTCCGCTCGTGGAGTGGGTCAAACAAGCTGCACAGCATGGATTTTTCGCACCTGCCGCCGGGGAGAACGTAAACAGCTGACCCATTACTAAAGTCACCGCAGACTCCGCGATAGCCGCACTCTGGGGCGATTTTTCCGGTTACAGATGTATGACTGTTTTATCTAGCTATACAAACCTTATGATATGAGGGGATTCAATCATGAAAATTCAACAAATCAGAAACGCAACTTTAGTCGTTGATTATGCAGGTAAAAAATTTTTAATTGACCCGATTCTGGCGGAGAAGGGTACTTACCCGCCTTTCCCCAATTCTTTAAGACAAGATCAGTTTAATCCTTTAGTCAGCTTGCCCTTATCCATTGAAGATCTTATTTATGCAGATGCTGTAATCATCACTCATCTGCATCCGGACCACTTTGATGATGCAGCAAAAGAAGTGTTGCCGAAAGAGATCAAGATATTTGTACAAAATGAAGAGGATGCAAAGGAAGTTCGAAATGCCGGGTTCCAAAATGTTGAGGTTTTGCAAGAAGATACAGTCTTCGAGGGGATCCGGTTAAGGAAAACGAAAGGCCAGCACGGAAGAGGCGAAATATTAAAACTGGCCGGAAACGTGTGCGGCGTTGTCTTCAACCACCCCAACGAAAAAACGTTATATGTAGCCGGTGATACGGTTTGGTATGAAGCTGTTCAAGAAACGCTCGATACTCATAAGCCTGAGGTCATCATTGTTAATGGCGGCGATAATCAATTTTTTGGAAGCGGTTCTTTAATCATGGGGAAAGATGATATCTATGAAGTATATAAGACTGCCCCTGACGCGATAATAATTTCCAGTCATATGGAGGCTGTAAATCACTGGACATTATCAAGGGAAGAATTAAAAAGCTTTATTGATGAAAAGGGAATTTCCTCCACCATTTTGGTTCCGGATGACGGTGAAACATACACATTTTAGTTAGGATATCCCAATAGTCGAATCCAATTTTCGGGTAAACCGGCCAAAGCAACAGTCCGGGACATGACGTTCATGTCCCGGACTTTTTCTGTTTCATTCATATCCTAAACACAGATTACTGATTCATAACCTGAGTAATTTGCGCAGCGGTTAATGGATTGTTATAGATGCGGAAGTCTTCCACCAATACGTTCAGATAAGGGTTGTTGGAGAATTGGGAGCGGCCGATCCAACCTTACTTTTCTTCTGTCTTCCATAAACCGCTGTATACACATAAACTAAAGAATAACGCATCATGCCTTCCGCTTCTTCTGCGCCCAAACGATAACCGGAATAAGAACCAAGGATAGGAATCCTCCTGCCAAGGAAAGCGTGGAATAGCTGGACTGGGCCACAACCACTCCAGATAGGGCACCTCCGGAGGCCCCGGCCAAAGCGATTAGAACATCCACCGTGCCTTGCGTCTTTGCCCGAACCTGCGGCGGTGTCGCATCGACAATGGCTGCAGTCCCGCTTATTAAGCCAAAATTCCAGCCCAACCCAAGCAGCGCAAGCGCAAGAACGAGAAGTAACGTTGAATCACCGGGCGCAAATGCAGCCAGCAGGCCTGCCAGGAGCAAAGTAACACCGGAGGCATAGGACATCATTCTTCGCCCATACTTATCAACGAGTACACCGGTAATCAAAGATGGAAGATACATCGCAGCAACATGGATGCCGATGACAACACCAACCTCCCCCAGCCCGTGTCCGTGATGCATCATGTGAACGGGAGTCATGGTCATAATGGCGACCATTACAATTTGGGTTAGTACCATCACCGTTGCGCCGACGATGAGGCCCGGTTTATGAACACTCACTTTAGAAGCACTGGTTATCTCCGTACCGTTATGGCTTTCTTTGGCATGCTTCGCTTCCGCTATGATTTTGGCAACGATGAAAGGATCAGGTCGAAGGAAAATGAGGAGCACCAAACCGGCTAAAATATACGCCGAGGCTGCCAGCATAAAGGGCCCAGATAATGCAGGAGCACCTATCGAAGCGGCCGCTCGACCTGTGATGTTTACGAGATTCGGACCGGCGACCGCGCCAAATGTCGTGAAGACAAGGGCAGTACTAATCGCTTTTGCCCGCTGTGTTGGCTGCGCCAAATCTGTGCCGGCATATCGCGCCTGCAAATTTGTGGCCGAACCAGCCCCATAAATCAACAATGAAAGAAAGAGCATCGGTAAGTTATTGAAGAGGGCAGCGAGGACGACGCCTACAGCTCCTAGCCCGCCCGCTAAGAAGCCCGTCGCTAACCCGGTTCGGCGGCCCAAACGCTGGGAAAGGCGACCGACTAAAAGCGCCGCAGCAGCGGAACCTAACGTAGTTAATGCAGCGGGAACTCCAGCATAGCTGTCTGTTCCAAGCATGTCTTGTGCAAGCAGCGCCCCCACCGTAATGCCTGCAGCCAATCCGGCCCCGCCAAAAATTTGAGAAGCGATTACGATTATCATAGTCCTTTTATACAAATGACGCTGCTTCTCAGGTGATTCTACGTAGTCATTCAGTTGACTCGGGAGGCTTTTTATTTTATCTCCAACCTGCAAGGGATACTCTGACATATTTATTCTCCTTCTATTTAACGAATCAATTGAATAATTAATTATTGGGCATTTAAAAAGCCATACGCATCGGTATAGCTCAAACCGTAGGGTTCTTTTCTATTTCGTTTGATGAAACGAGTTTGGATACTGCCTGGCTTAATGTTTCCTCTGTACTAAGTACTCGCGCCACTCATAAACACCTTCTTCCAAACGGTATGCTGAAAATCCTTCCCGACGCATATTCTCCACCGCTCTGGTTGCATATACACAATAAGGCCCGCGGCAATAAGCGGCGATCTGAATATCTTTTGGAAGACTTTGCAGGTAGTGATGCAGTTCCTCCATCGGGACGGAAATGGCACCCGAAATGTGGTCGGCCTCAAATTCATCAGCAGGTCGCACATCTAGCAAGATAATACTTCCTTCCTCCATTTTGCTTAGCACTTCCTCCAGCGAGAGGGTATGGTAATCCTCATACTGACTCATAAAGTCCGTTTTTAGACGTGCAATGTCTGCCAGCTGCTTCTCACATATTCGCCATAGAGAGGTTAAGAATTCCGCAATTTCAGGGCTAGCCAACGTATAAATGACATAAGTCCCCTTCTTGCTAAACTTCACCAAGTTGGAGTCAAGCAATATCTGGAGATGACGTGAAACGTTTGCCACGCTCATATCCGTTACCTGTGCCAATTTTTCCACAGGCTTGGGCCCTTGGGATAATAGATGCAAGAGTTCCAGCCGTTTATCGCTGGACAAGCATTTCCCAATTCGAGCGAATTGTCGGAACAAGTCCTCTTTGAAACCACGATCAGGTTGCTCGTTATTCATATTCCCATTCCCCTTTGATTATTCAATTAATTAATTGAATTGTAGTAATGATCGGGTTTTTTCGTCAAGTCATAATTACATCGGATATTATGCGACAGTACCCTTGAAAACGCTAGGTGTCGCCTATTCCGCATGTCCGTCAGGTGCTGGATTACGCTGCATCGGTCATCCCGCGTAATAAAATTATAATGGAGCTCCTACGATCCTATTGGGTACTTGGAGAACCTTTCCCGCAAAACTGGACGTTGCTGTCAATATAAGAAGGCCTTAAGCGGCCTAGAAAGCGGAAAAAAGGGGCTGCAAGAATGCAGCTCCCTTAATAACAAGGTGAGGACCGGTTGATGCTTGATGCCACTATTCGATTATTTTGTATTCAAAGTTTTCAAATAAAACAGATCCTTGTCCAATCGCATCAAGACCAATTCGTAAAGCGAGAAACCCGCCTAAAGCATTGTGATGTAAACCTGATGTCTCAAATGAATGCTGCAGTTTCGTCCAGGTTTGCCGGTCATGGCTATAGTAGAAGACGACTTCGTGATGCTCATTTCGCATCCGCATGAACATTGTGCTTCCCGCACTGGGAACAGCAGGAGTCTGCCATCCTCTGATAATCCCATAGACTCCTTCGTCTGATATACCCATCCCGCTGTAGACGGAATCATTGTAAAAAAGCAGCAGCCTGCCCTGACTCCCGGGTTCGACCGTGATCTTCACTGAAGCCTCATAAGCATGATGTTCAGGCATACATACAAGCGGTGAGGTGTGTGCAGCCGCGTCAAGTACGAGCTTATTGTTCTCAAGCTGGAAATTCCGATGTTCAGCCTTTTTATAAAAACTCCACTGTAAACCAAGGTCAGGACCGGAAAAATCATCACTGAGATTAAAACCATGAGGAACTTCAGAACCCGGCGGCTTGTTTATCGGTTTGTCCGCTGCGACCTGCTCAGGGATGCGGAACCACCCATCCTCCGTCCAAACAACGGGTTCAAGCAAGGTTTGTCTCCCTAATGTGTAATATTCTTTCTCATAGGCGTGGTAAATAATCCACCAATTTCCTTCAGGCGTATCAACAAGAGTTCCGTGACCTTTTGAACTCCAGCGTTCATTTCTGCTTTGGGTGCGAACAATTGGATTATAGGGGGAGTTTTCAAATGGCCCCCAAGGCGTTCTGGATCTTGCAGAGACTACCATATGACTGGTAGCGGGACCTGAAGACCCGCCTTGTGCAGACGTTAAGTAGTAATATCCATTATGATAGGTGATCTTCGGTGATTCCAGGAAGTTGCCTTCCACAATCCATTCTTCCGGAAAAGTCCATCCGCTATATACTTTAGTCGTTTCTCCCTGGATAGATAACCCGTCAGGCGTTAATGGGGTCATGAAGCCCCCACCCGTATGCAGATAACGGTTTCCCTCATTATCCACAACATGACCAGGGTCAATTGCTTGTAATCCGATATCGACAGGCTCGCTCCAAGGTCCTTCAGGAGATGGTGCGGTAAAAGCGATGATTCTTCCATTGATTGGGGCATAAATATAGAATGTTCCTTCATGCTCTATAAATTCCGGGGCCCATACGTCGCCCAGGTATTGCTTCAGCACTCTTGTGACCGGTCTCCAGTTAACAAGATCTTTGGAATGCCATATCAATAAACCGGGAGCAAACGTGAAACTCGAATGCGTCATATAATAATTATCACCACTGCGCAGGACTGAAGGATCCGCATAATCGCCGGATAGTATCGGGTTCAGAAAAGTGCCGTCTTTTAAATCCCCTTTTTGTCGAATCAAGATAGTCATCCTTTCACAAAGCGATTGTTAACCTATATTACCTGTTCTGCGCCCTCTGAACAACCATACTAATTAATCATAAATTCACTGCAAAATTGAATGTTTCGCCGCAATATATTTACCGAATCCATCGTCAAGTGCTTTTGCTCCCAGGCCTTCCGCCCTTGCTTTGGTCCAAGGAAGGCCCGCTTAGTTTCCCTATATTGGAGCCTTCCAAACTTCAAAGACTCCTCTGACTTGACTCAACAAAAATCTTACGCCGCTCATAGGCAAAAAAGATCATAGCGTTCGCCCGAGAAAGACACTTGCCTAAAAAGCGATGTGACAGGCTGGTTTTCGTCATTGATAAGAATATCCGCCAAGAGCAATGATGTATATTTATGCATCTTTGTATGATGATCCAAACAAGAGCCGGAAGCACAAAAAAGTGCTTGCCATTGACTTATCGGAAAGCCAATAGCAAGCACTTTTTTAACAAAACCGGCAATGCATCAACATTTGCGCAAACTTCCACACTGAAAAAAAATCTGATTAAAGCATGGTTTCTAAAATAACCATTGGAGCTTGAACTATCGCGCTGTTACCCATTTGGAGCGAAAAGCGAAATCGTCCTTTCGCCTCCCGCTCCATTCATCCAATTCCGGCTATTACAAAGCTGTGCCTGTGATGCTCGTGCCGTTCTTCGTAATCTTATACTCGATAATTGCGCCGCTCCAGAAGTGGAACTTCAGAATGACCTCACCATCGCTTACTTCTTTGAAGAAACCGCTTGTAAGTTTGATTTCATTCGTTGCATAAGAAGGTAAGTAATTCCGGCCGTACTCCTTGAACGAAGTCCAGTTATGCGGACCGGCGTTGCCCCCCGCAGCGTACATGGCCTCCATCGTGGCAAGACGGTCACCGTTGAAGGCTGTTGGAATCGCAAAGCTTCCGGTTGTACCTTCCGCGTTTTGCAGGACCGGCGTGTCATTGTATTGTACATGGAAGGTCCAATCGGCACCATTGTTGAATCGGGTCGTCAATAAGGCAACCTCACCGAGTTCGGCCGATTCGGTCAGCTTGGCAAGAAAACTAGCTTTGAAGATCAGGTCTTCGCCGTTCAACACATAATCAGTGCCTTTAATCAATTCGTAGTCTCCGTTTTTGATGCTGGTCAGCACATTGCCGTTCAAGTTCAAGGGCATTACAGTGTCCTGAGCCGGCGCGTCTTTCCTGACAAAGATCAAATCGGATTCGCCGGTGGAAGAGCGGCCCTTCAAGCTGGCCATGATCAAATTGTAAAGCTCCTGATCTCTCCACTGAAGCGCTCTGCGGTCAAAACGCCCGCCGTTGTCCCACAGCATAAGGGTAATTTTGTTCTCTACGGATTTAGAGGTGAAATACTCGATAAACTTCAACATCTCGCCATGCTGGGGCACACCGTCAGCTGCATCCCAGCCGAGCAGTCCGTATTCGCCTACAATAACGGGAATTCCTTTCGATACGAACGCATCGTATACATTGCTAATCGTTGTATCGACATCCTTAATCGCGTCGCCTTCAAACTTCGTGTAGTTCGCAATGTTCACACCGAAATGCCATAAGCCGTAGTAGTGTACTGTAGCGATCAAATTCGGATCGTTCAGCTTGGCAATCGTATTTGCAAGAGAATCCACACGCAATTTCTCGGCATTGCAATATAATGTCGGCAGCACAAGCGGACGAACGTCATTGTTGCCACCCGTCTGTCTTACAAGATGGACGAAGGTTGTGTTGATCTCATCAATAAGTGCGAGCTGCGTCGTTGTATCGACGTTTAAAAATTCCGGTTCGTTGATGCTTTCGAACATCAGTTTGTTGGAATGATTCTTGAAGCGGTCGGCAATTTGCGTCCAAATGGCGGTATACCGAGCCATTACTTCATCATGATTCGCCGGCATCGTTCTGAGCCACTTCCAAGCGTCGTGGTGAACGTTGATCATGACATACAGACCCTCTTGGAGCGACCAATCGACAACTTGCTGAACCCGGTTCATCCAATCCGGATTAATTGTATAGTCCGGTGCGCCGCCCATCCGTTTATCCCATGTAATCGGAATACGAATGCTTTTGAACCCCTGCTTCTTAATTTCCTTAATAAATTCTTTGGTGACGCGCGGGTTGCCCCAAGCCGTCTCGTCACCTTCTGTCTCCGGATCATTCGGGTTAAATGCATCCAATGTATTGCCCAGGTTCCATCCCGGCTGCATCGCGCTGACATAGGACTGCATCGGGGTTTCTTTCTCGGAAGCTGCGGCCGGACTGAGGGGCGAGAAAAGCGAAAGCAGCAAGGAAACGGCCATGACTACGGATAAATACGATCTCTTTGTGTTCACTGAAATTCTCCTTTGGTTTCATAGATTTACTGACCCTGCATATGAGCAGCATCATAATTGACAGTAAAAAATTTGGATGAATATCCTTTCCATAAATGCGGCACAGCAGTGTCACGAAACGAACCAGCCTACAGCGCACTTGCGACTGCGGTTCGATGTGGTTATCATGCACCCACTTAGTGGAATGTAAGCGGTTCTATTTTATTGTAACTGCAAGACATTCCTAATAATACATAAAAAAACCATCTAAAAAATCACTAAAAATTCGATTTTCATAGCAGTGGATTTTCGAATCATAGTTGAAGAAGTTGTCGTGGTGCATAGCTTGCGCAACGAAATACTTGGCGCAGCGGCCACGTACAAGTCCATCAGCGATTCAGGATCGAATTTTTCCGCTTTCCACAGCTGTACGATATCTTTGTAGCCGAATGTAGACGGATGTCCGTAATGGCGAATATGGTACCGATACTGTTCGGAACCTTCGTAATACATATTTCGGGCATACCAGTCCCCGTACATGGGAACCGATTGTGCGCCCCAGTGCGACCAGATACCGAGCTTGGCATCCCGGAACCAATCCGGACACTTGAAGTTCCTGAGCGATTCAAATGCGGGTTCGAAAGGACCCTTGGCGATTTGCGCCTTAACCATGCCAGCAAAGCTTCCTGTTTTATTGCTGCAGTTTAACAGCTAGCAGTATTATTGTAGACACATGAATATAGAATCCTAACTACCTTTTGTATAAAATTATCTACATTTACTTATTCGGTGATTATCCATGGACAATACCGGGCAGCAATTGATCCGGTTATATCTCGATAACCTTCAGGTTCAAGTAACCACAATCCTTTTCCTATTCCATCTCGATTTGGAAGACAACAGGCACAGAGCTCTTAGTTCGGCTTCGTTTCAGCGAATGACTAACGGGCTGTTCTGAACGACGGACAGCCATTCTCGGGCAATGAGCTCATGGCCGGCAGCCGTCGGGTGAACGCCGTCCCATATCCAATAGGCGGGATCCATGCCGGACGAGGCCTTGTCGAACGCCGCCTGTAAGGGAACGAATACCGCATCGTATTCCTCGGCCAACTGGCGAACGATACGACTGTAGTCATCGATCCGTATTCGCCACTCGTCCCATTTCTCCTCAGTCACCCCGACTTTCAATATAAACGGCTCGCAGAGCACAATTCCAGCGGAAGGCAGCGTCTCCTTCGTTTCCGCCAGCAAATGCCGGTACGCTCTTTCGAAACGGTCGCCCGAACAACCTGACATAATCCGCCAAACGTCGTTGACGCCGATCAGGATACTGATCAAGCCCGGTTTTAATCTGATCGCGTCTTCGTCCCAGCGGGCGTATAAATCCGAAACCCGGTTACCGCTGACGCCCCGGTTGATGAAATGCGGCTGGCTGCGCGCCAACTCGAAGCCGAGCTTGCTGGCAATGATAAAAGCGTAGCCGTGTCCCAAAATGTGATTAGGATCCTCATTGCGGCACCGGTTGCCATCGGTTATGGAATCTCCCTGAAACAGAATGGTTTGCCGTCCTTGATTCATGTTCGATTTCCTTTCGTTGTTGAATAAGTTATTGATTTGTCTTGGATTGAGACACTTATTGTTCCATCTTCACGATTTCTACTCCGTACGGGTCCAAATCCAGCTCCGGCCCGACCGTCTTGCGAAGAAGGAGACTCGAAAATTCGCCGCCAATAGAAACGATCTGCCGTTTCCGCGTAAGATTCATAATAAACATGTAAAGTGTGGTACCTTTACTCCGCACAGAAATTTGCACGCCTTCCGGCAGTCCGGGGAGACGGTTTACCCCGGCCTCGCGAACCACCTCTCGGAAAAGATCCAGATAGAAGCTCTCCTCGGCAATCGTGCCCAAATAATAAACTTTGCCTTTCCCTAGTTCGCGTACCGTAGCTGCCGCTTTACCGGCAAAGAAGTCGTCTTCGTACCAGGCGATCGTCTCCGCGCCCGCAGGCTCAAGAATATCGCACCACTGACTGCACGAATATGTTTTACCGCTTTTCGTCCTGATCGCGTGAATATCGTTCCCGACCGGATCGTATTCCGCGACGGTCGTTCCCGCAACATCGGCCAAAGGACCGGGCAGCGGACTCATCCAGCATACGTTGTTCATGTTTTTGACTCCGGAACGTGCCGTCAAAATAAGAGTAGCCCCGTTCTTAACGCAGGTTTCCAGATGGTCGGCAAGACTCTGGTCCGTTAGAAAGAGGGATGGGGCTATAATCATCCGATAGCCGCCCAAATCCTCGGTCATATTGACCACATCGGCCACAATGCCCAGCTTGGTCAGAGCCCGGTGATACAGCTTCAAATGATCGAAATAATGCATTCCTTCCACTTGGGGCTGTATTCCAAACGCATTGTAGAGGTCGTGCGAATGCAGCACGGCTGCTTCGCTCAGCACCACAGACCCGCCCAGCACCTCAGAAAGCCGGTTGACTTCTTCGCACAACACACGATATTCCTCGAAGCGCCGGCCGGGCACATTGCTATGGTCGATTAACCCGTGCCAGAATTGCTCGGCGCCAATCGGAGCGCTTCTCCATCTGAAATGCACGAGTGCGTCCGCTCCGCGGGAAATGCACTGCCATGCATACGCGCGAATGAGCCCCGGATGAGGCGTCCGCCACATCGGAAACCAGCAGCCGGGCGGGCCGCTGATCGTCTCCATGATCCAGAAAGGGCTTCTCTTGATACCCCGTGTCAAATCAAGTGTCAACGCGCCGCTGTAACCGCTCGAAACTGCTTTCTCCGGACTCGTGTTCGGGTAATAATCGAGAGAGGCGAAATCCAGCGTCTCACAAAGCTTGTAATAATCCAGCGACATCGGATAGCTCCATATATTATGGGTAACAAAATGTTCCGGACAATAACGCCGCAATATATTTACCTGCAGCTGTTGGAATTCGACGACGGAGTCGGTTTCGAACCGTTTATAGTCGAGCAGATACGATGGATTCTTGTATGCCGTACCGCCAAGCGGGGTCGTAATCTGGTCCCAGCTGCTGTATTCGCCGCTCCACACGACCGTCCCCCAGGCCTCGTTGATGGCATCAAGCGAACCATATTTGTTCGAAAGCCATCGACGGAATTGCTTATTGCAGCTCTCGCAATGGCATTCGTTCAGGCTGAACTCGTTGTCAACCTGCCAGCCGATAACGGCCGGATGATTGGAATAGTGCCTGGCAAGCTTCTCTACAATTCGCTCTGCATATAATCGCATGGACGGACTATTATAGCAGCGGTGTCCGCGTATCCCGGGATAGCGCGGATGAAGCACGGCATCTACAGGCAGCACATCGGGAAACCGGTTCACGAGCCAATTCGGCGGCGTACAAGTCGGCGTGCCGATGACGACCTTGATCCCCTGGCGATCAAAGACGTCTATCGCATCATCTAGCCACGAGAAATCATAGCCTCCTTCTTCCGGCTCCAGGCGTGACCAAGCAAACTCGGCTACCCGAACAAGGCTTACGCCTGTCTCGCGCATCAAATTCGCGTCCTGCTCCCACATGGTGCGCTCCCAATGCTCGGGATAGTAATCGACTCCCATTTTCACGAAAACAACCTCCTGATGGTTAGCGAACTGTCATTCATTTTGAGCGATTTCGCCTTGAAACGAGACGGTTTTTCTTTTGTATAGGGACGGTTTTTCCCCTATATATTTTTTGAATTTCCTATTGAAATAGTCGACGTTGGAGATTCCTACCCGGGAAGCAACCTGGTGAACCTTGAGACCGCTCTCAAGAAAAATTTTGGCATTTCGTATTCGCACCTTATCTAGATAAGTGCGGAAAGCGTCGCCTGTGGCATTTCTAAATAATCTGCCCAAGTATCCGCTATTATAATGAAACAGCTCTCCAAGCGTTTCCAACTTCAAATTCTCGTCGTAATGACGTTCTACAAAGTCCAATACTTGCTTGATAACCGATTCCCTGCAGTCCGATCCTATCCGATCGAGAAGAAGCATCAGCCTGTCTTCGAGCATCCGCTGTAGTGTCTTGTAATCGGGCTGCTCATAAATATGAGAAATCACAGATAAAGCGTCTTGTACAACGACGTATGCAATTTCATTGGTTTTCGACAGCTTGGTGAGCGTGAGCGAGATCCACTGTGAGGTCGCCGTTTTGACAGCCTGCTCGGCTCCGTCGTATTGCGCGATTGAATTCAGTCCTTCCTCAAGCACGCGACAGAGCAAGGATCGATTCCCTATATCGATGGCGTAGCACAGTTTGTCCGATAATGTACCGATATCAGGCGCCTCCTGCCGCATCATATTCGCTCTGTTGTCGTTATTTCCCCTCCCCCCCCAGTACAAAAGCTCTTTCTTTTGCAGCACTGCGACTTCGAAATCAGACTTCTTTTGCATCCGTTTTCCGATTCGCATCAATTCCTTCTCGATTTCAATTCCTTCTGCCGGTTTCAACAAATAAGAGGTTACCCCTAGTGAAATCGCAGTCTTGGCATAGTAGAAGTCTGAAAGACGACTTAAGATGACTATATGGCAATCCGAATCTGTCTTTCGAATTTCTTCCATCACTTGCAAGCCATCCATCACAGGGATGCTAATTTCGACGACGATCAGATCAGGCCGTAATTCATCATGCAAGAGCAACGCCTCCCTGCCATTACCTGCTTCACCGATGACTTCGAAACCGTGACGTTCCCAATCAACCGTCTCTTGCAATTGATGGCGTATTCCCTCTTCATGATCAACGAGAATGACCTTATGCAATGAGAATCCCCCTCTCCTTCAGACCGAAGAAAAGTAAAGGGCGCTCCCACGCCATCGATTGGGCTGCGTCCTCCATATTTCACACACAGAACCTGGAAGCGGTGCGTTTCGAAGGAGCCGCCAAGCGCGACGGCTCCTTCGAAACGGACCCGGTACGACAATCTAAATTACTGGATGCCCAAGTCCGCTTTCAGCTTGTCCTTGTCAGCCTTTACGGCCTTTTCGATGTCATCGGCGATTTGTTGAATCGCCGCTTTCGGGTCCTTGTTCTTCTCAATCGCTTCGTCGATGCCTTTATTCCAGATTTCCGACGCTTTGGCGTCCAGCGGGGTTGCGATAGACGTATCTGTTGAATTCTCCATAGCTTCCGCGCCGATTTCATTTATTTCTGTTCGCCTGTCAGCGGAGTCGTGAAGTCCTTGAATTTAGGGAACGACCATGCCGGCTTGTAGCCCGGAGCTCCGCCGCCTTCTACCCAAGCCTTCTGGCCTTCGTCCGATGCGAGCAGGAACTTGATGAATTCCCAGGCAAGCTCCTTGTTCTTGCTTTGCGACAGGATAGCTAACGTCGATCCGCTGCCGCAACCGCCTGCCCGAGCGGCAGGTGAGTCACTCTCCATTTGCCGACCGAATCCGGAGCCGCCTCCTGAATGTTTGCCCGCGATCCACTAGCCGTAATAAACCATCGCCAATTTACCGGATGCTACCGCTTGTTTACCCGGATCGCTCCAGAACGCGCTGTTATTAAGCGCAAGCCCCAATTGCTTCACCCGCTCGGCAAGCTTCAGACCTTCCACATATTTGTCTGTATTTCGGATAAAGTTCAGGTTTCAATCAAAGAAGCCTTCGCCGAGAGTAGAGATATCCACGTCCTGTTGAATTCGAGCAGATAGATGCCCTTCGCCTTGAGCGCTTGCGCCATGTCCAGGAATTGTTCCGGCTTGGACATATAGAAAGCAAGCTCCTTCGGATCGCTCGGGAAGCCGTTCTCCTCGAGTATATCCGCTCGATAGAATGACAATGTCGGCGGTGAGTCCCACGGCTAGCCAACTTGTTAGGATCGCCGTATATCCTAAAACACTGGATTATAATCGAACCAATCAAAGCGTGCCGGCGAGCCATGTCCCGTTTCGCACAACGCATACATCGCAACGATTACGCCCGTAAAGCCGCCTGCTACCTCCGTTGAGAGCAAATGCGATTCTCCCGAGCCTAATTCAAGTTCATCGGATTGATCCGGCTGGACGGAGAAGGCGAACCATTCCGGCCGAGCCTCTAACTTCAGTATGACAGAGCCCGCCGGGCAATCTAACACACTTTCCGTTCTCAGTGATCCTACGGTTCGCCTGAATACGATCACCTTGCGGCCTTCCTTGAGCTTGACGGCCAGGTCGTAGTGATACCTTGCGTTCATATATACGGTAAGTCCGGCTTCTTCACCGTCTCTTTCCGGCTCGTAATTCAGCAAGGCAGCTATGCTGCATGACAGGTGGCACAGCCTGCGGCCCACAAAAGCGGGAGCGCCGGCGTCGTCAAGCGACGTCTTATTCCCGCGCAGCACAAGATTCCCCGGACTTTCGTGAAGCGACCAGCTTTCCGGCGCCGGATTTCGCATGAAGATCCAGTCGAAACCCATCGTTGGTTCGTCGAAATCATCCCTGGTTGCCTTCAGCGGCCAACGGACTTCCGGCAGCTTCGGAGCCTCCATAAGGGGCTCGATGCGCCCGCCTTCACCGATGATCGGCCACCCGTCGGCTGTCCACGACACGGGTGCCAGGAAAGTCTCTCTGCCCAGATGATGCCGGAAGGGATAGGAAACAGGTCTGATGCCCAGGAATACCGCCCACCAGCTTCCGTCATGTGCCTGTACCAGATCCGCATGCCCGGTGGCGTGTATGCTGCTGTTCAAGCTTCTGTGAGACAAGATCGGATTATGGGGACACGGTGAATAAGGACCATAGGGAGAATCGCTTCTCGCTATTGTCGCCATATGGCCGTACTCCGTCCCGCCCTCGGATATCATCAAGTAATAAAGACCGTTAACCTTGTAAAGATGAGGGGCTTCCGGATAAGCCCCGCCGGTACCCTCCCAGATCAGAGTGCTCTCCGTCAGCATGCTTCCGGTTGAAATATCGATCTCGCATTGGTAGATACTGCCGTAACAAGCGTATTGAAAGTATACGCGGCCGTCCTCATCGAAGAACAGAGAAGGATCGATGCCTTCCTGCATGACAGGTACCGGATCGGACCAGGGACCCTCGGGCTGCTCGCTGCGGACATAGAAGTTGCCGATCCCGCTCACATTCGTCGTCACCACATAGAACCAGCCGTCGTGATGACGGATTGTCGGGGCATAGATCCCTCCCGAGCTCCCCGCGTTTGCCAGCGGCAGCTGCCGCTCGGTCATAAGACAATGTCCGATTTGGCGCCAATTGACAAGATCCTTGCTGTGAAATAGGGGGACACCGGGAAAATATTCGAAAGAGCTTGTCACCAGATAATAATCATCCCCGACCCGGCAGATGCTCGGGTCGGGATAAAAACCGGGAATAACCGGATTGCTATACTGCACAAAGGTACACTCCTATTCGTTCCAAAGCTTGACGCGATCCTGAACGTATTTCGTAAATCCTTTCTCCATTTTTTCCACGCCGGCTTTGATCAAATCCTGTTGGTAATCGTCCCAGATCTTATCGAACTGATCCGGTTTGGCCATAATGGCTTGAGGGATCCGCTTCCAGGTAATGTCCTTCATCTTGTTTTGCAGGATTGAGACCTCGTCGTCCGCCGGTACTGACAAGTTCCAAGCGGCGCCCCAAGGCTTCACCGGCAATTCTTGCATAGGTGTAAACAGATCCGCATAAGTCTTGGCGCCGTATGCCTGCAGGGTTTGCTTATCGGTATCGGAGTAGCCTTGAACGATTAGTTCCGGGAAATTCTTCGTATAGTAATTGCCGGTAGAATCCTTGACGCCGTCGCCGTATTTAAGGCTGTATCCATAAAAACCAATGCCGGATTCCTTGCTGAACGCCGTGTTGTCGTTGTTGATGCGATTCTGCACATCAGCCGGAACCACCCGTTTGCCGTTCTCCATGATGTATTGTTTTCCTTCAACACCCCAGTTGTTCAGGATTTGACCCTTCTCGGAAGCAAGGAAATCCAGGAACTTGATAGCGCGGACCGGGTCCTTGCAGCTCGTCGTAATGCCTACCCCCCAGCCGGCCATAAAGCCTGTCGACTGTAGACGGTTGTCCTTATATTTGTCGGACAGCATCACGGGAAAATACCCATAAGTTTGATCGAATTTGCCGTCTTTCTTAAGCGACTTCAAACCATCTCCGAAACTCCAGTCGGCATCGATCAACCCGATCACCCGTCCCGAAGCAATCTTTGCATTATATTGGTCGCTCTTCTGAACGAAAGTATCCTTGTCGAGCAGCCCGGTGTTAAACATATGGTTCAACCACTTGAAATAGTCCTTTTCACCTTCCGTGCGGTAGTGATAGGTTGCTTCATAGGTTTTCGGATCGATATACCATTCGCCGTCGCCGGCCTTCCCCGTCGAATCTGCAGCCGGGTTCGTAACGGAGATGTACGTATGCCAATCATCAGCATTGAGCGTCAGACCGATGTTTGGGTCCCCGTTTTCATTTGTGGGATGCTTATCCAGGTAGGATTTGATGACATTCTCGTAATCTTGCAGCGTCTTTATCGGCGGGTAGCCGGCTTCCTTTACCGCGCGGTGCTGGAGACTGAATCCGCCGGCTGCGACGAAGTTAACTTGATCGACGGCAGAGTAAGTCGGAATAACATAGATCGATTTGTCATCGTTGCTGTAGCGCAGACGCTTGATTTGATCGCCTAACATCTTTTTGATGTTGGGGGCGTGTTTGTCGATGAGATCGGTAAGATCAAGCATGGCCCCTGCGTCTACCAACTTGTTCAGTTCCGCCTTGGGACTGATCAGATCCGGGTATTGGCCGCTCGTTGCGATCAGAGCCACCTTTTGCGAAGCATCTCCTACCGGGAATTCGGCATCAAGCGTAACGCCCGTGAGCTTTGTGATTTCTTTGCCGACATCGTCCTGCATCTTGTTCCAGTTCGGATTAGGATCGGCACCGAAGAAGGAGAACGTGACCGGGCTCAAATCGTTATCGTTCGTCGAAGCTGCAGGCTGACCAGTATCCTCAGGCTTGTTAGTCGTGTTTCCACCGCAGCCTGCCAGCAGGCCAAGCGTAAGAGCCAACACCGTAACCACTTTCGCACTTCTACTAATCTTTGTTGTCATTCTTACTCTCCCCTTTTGAATTTCGTTTGATATTGTATAAACAGGCAGCCCTGTCGATACCGGATACGAGATCATCTAACTCTTTACAGCGCCGAGCGTCATGCCCCTGACGAAGTATCTTTGCACAAACGGGTAAACGAGCAGAATCGGAACTGTAACAACGATTGTAATGGCCATTTTGACGGAATCCGGCGATATCCGGTTCATGACTTGACTCATCGTCTGCGCGTTAGGGTCGCCGCCGGAGCCGAGCTGCGTGCTCTGCAAAACCTTCATTAGCTCGAATTGCAGCGTAGTCAAATGTTCACTAGAACCGTTATACAGGTAGGTGTCGAACCATGAATTCCATTGGCCGACCGCGAGGAACAGCGCGATCGTTGCAAGCGCCGGTTTCGTAAGCGGCAGAATAATTCGCCAGTATATCGTGAAATCGTTGGCTCCGTCAATCATGGCCGATTCTTGCATCTCGAATGGAAGCCCGTCAATGAAGGATCGGACGATGAACACATTGAAAGCGCTTACTATGCCCGGAAGCACGTACACTGCAAACGTCCCGAGCAGATGAAGATCTCTCATCAGGAGGTAGAATGGAATCAACCCTCCGGAGATATACATCGTAAGCGCCAGGTAGGTCGAGATGAATTTGCGTCCTTGAAAGTCCCTCCGGCTCAGCGCGTATGCCAGCATGGATGCGCTGATCAGTCCCAGAAGCGTTCCGACCAAGGTTCGCAGAATCGAGATTTTCAGACCGGTTAGGAGCCCCGGGAACGAAAAGATCAGCGAGTAATTCTCAAACGTCAGGTGGCGGGGAAATATCGTGATGCCTCCCTTCACCGTGTCCGTCGAATCGTTCAATGAAATGGCCAGCACGTTCAGAAACGGATAGAGCGTGCAAATTGTCGCCAGGAGGATGACCGTATAGACAAAAATATCGAAAAATCGGTCCGGCAAGTTCGCTCTCAAGCGGGTCTGTTTGTCCATCTATATTCTCCTTACATGATGCTTTCTTTCGTCAATTTCTTAAAAATGCCGTTTGATACAAAGAGCAAGATTAAACTGATAACGGAGTTGAAAATATTGATCGCGGTGCCGAACGAGTAGCGTCCCATACCGAGACCGTAATTTAATGCGTACAGATCGAGCACCTCGGATTTTTCCCTGACCAGGCTGTTTCCGAGGAGAAACTGTTTCTCGAAGCCGATGCTAAGTAAGTTACCAATCGACATGATCAGCAATATAATGATGGTCGAACGAATCCCCGGCAGCGTAATGTGCCAGATTTGCCGAATCCGGCTGGCCCCGTCTACACGAGCCGCTTCGTATAAATCGGCGCCGACGCCTGTTATGGCAGCGAGATAAATGATCGCGTTCCAGCCCGTCTCTTTCCAGACATCCGAGCTGGTGACGACGTACCAGAACAGATTCTCGTTGGCCATGAACTGTATGCGTTCATCGATAATGTGCCAACCGACCAGAAGATCGTTGACAACGCCGTCCGTAGCGAGCATCTTGGTTACAATTCCCGCAACGACTACCCAGGAAACAAAGTGAGGCAAATAAGAAACCGTTTGCACAAAACGCTTAAAGACAGAAACGCGTACTTCATTCAAGATAATGGCAAAGAAGATCGGGAACACGAACCCCGCAATTAGCCCCATCACACTCATGGCCATCGTATTCTTGAGTGCGTTATAGAACTGATCGTCCTGAAACAAAAGACGAAAGTTATCAAGACCGACCCATTGCTGTTCAAAGAAGGAACGTCCTACCCTAAACTTCTGGAACGCCATCGTCCATCCCCAAATCGGCAAATAACTGAATATAAATGCCCAAATGACAAACGGTACGGACAAGAAATAGAGATATTTCTGCCGAAGCAGGACATGCCAAAATCCTCTCTTCTTTACAGATCTGTCGTGTTGCACTGGTATCGAAGTCGAAGACAAACCTGCATCACTCCCCCAATTTCATAATGTTATATTTTCATTTCGGAATAGGTAGTGCTATATAGCATTGAATCTTAATTTTTTTGGTCGTCGGTCATCTCATCTCCTTTTTCCATTCGATATATGCTATTATTTTGTGTAAAGCATTCGATAGAGCCAATTATATTCTCTAGAAAATACGATGTAAATCACAAGATTTTGCAATATGAATATGAATAATTTGTGATTGCAGGGAGGTAAGAATGAGGGTTTACCATTATTTGCCTAGGCCTCGCGTTAACGGCTACGCATGTTACCCGGATTCCTTCGGGCATTACTATGACGAGCCGAATCATAGGGAGAATCGTTCGGCCGATCAATGCCCTGTCTGGAATCTGCATTTAATAACAAAAGGCAAGGGGTATGTGATTCAAGGGGATCGGAAGACGGCTTTGGGGGCGGGTACGGGCTTCCTTTATTACCCTCATATGCCCCAGCGCTACGAAGCAGATCCGGAAGACCCATGGGAATTTCGGTGGGTACACTTTGAAGGAGCGGGCATTAGTTCCCTGTTTAACAACGCGGATAGAGATGAGGTTTGGTTGTTTTCGTGGAAAGGGACAAAACGCTTGCCTGAGCTGCTGGACGAACTGCTGGCTTACGGCAACGATTTTGTACACGAGTATGAGAGACGTATTTCCGTTTTGCTTTATGAAATCATTGTAGAGCTGATACACGAAAGTGAAAGTTTGCATGCAGGCAGGACATCGCTGCTTCGGCAGAAGATGCTGCAGACGGCCGACTGGATACATGCGAATTGCCGCGGAACCATAACCTTGAAAGACATGGCGGAAATATCCGGTTACAGCGAATATTATGTAAGCAGGGAATTTCATCGGGTAATGGGGGTAAGTCCCGTAGAGTATTTATTGGAATGCCGAATCGTTCAAGCGAAACATCTGTTGGCTTCCACAGATTGGACCATGAAGCGTATCTCGGAATGGCTCGGTTTTTCACAGAGCTCATACTTTATCCGCAAATTTCGAGAGTCTCAAGGGATCACACCGGATCAATTCCGGAAGTTGGGGAGAGATGAATATACCATTCAAAAATAATAACTACAGAGTAGCCGGTTTCGGTATAAGATTCAGGTCGAGACGCGGGAATTTGGCTGCTGCTGCTTACCTAGGTTACTTGCCTTGGAACGGGAAGCCAATGTTTCCTTCGCCTCCCATTCCTCTCAAACAATTCTAGCTTGCTCTCCATGTCTTCGTTTAAAGAGTACAGCAGATAATAAGGTCCATTCACAACCCCGCGAAATGATTGTGGGTAAGCTTCATACTCCTCACGAGTAAGCAGGGGATAAATTCTCGCGCTCTTATTCGCGCGTTCTTGTGCCATTTTCTTGATTGCATCCTTAAATTCGTCCATGACGGAAAGAACAGATGCCTTTTGTTCATTGTACAAACAGAATCTCATATCTTAGCTCCCTCACTTTTGCATGTGCTGGAACTCCTCACGTAACCAGAGATACGCCTTGCTCGAAAGAGAAGCAGGCATTCATCCTGCTTCTCCATGAAACCCGATAGAATATTATATTTTGCCGATAAGATACTCTTGTTTTCCGTCCCGCAAAAATACCGGAATCGTGCTTAGAGGAGCTTCAACATTCCGGGTTGCCTCCTGCGAAACCTCCGATATCCGTCGTCCCCGCCATTCCCATATGAAGTCCTGCCACGATTTGTTTTCTGAAATCTTCATAGGAAGAATGAATATCTCCCGACCATACTAATGCGCCATAGCGTTGGCTGCCTGCCCAAGCGCATCGGACCAGGTTTACGATATTATCCTGTCCCTCCGCCTGCATGCCGTCATAAAAGGTTCTGGAGTAGTGCTGCGGATATATATTTCCGATTTGAACATTCGGTCCCATACGTAGCGGTAATTATCAAAGTCATACACATCGTATTCCGGTTCTGCTTCAGGTGCTTTCCGCAACCCATTCCGTCCGATTATTCGCGAAGTTCACTTTTCCGATCGCCGGATTATGCCATAAGAAGCCGTACCCTTTACTGGAATAAAGAACGGAACGCTGGCTTGGGAATTACGATGGGCCAATTCAAGCGTGGAGCCTTTCAAATCAAAGGTTTCCTGTTGGTATTGACCCATTCCGTAGATTCTCTCACCGTCATTCCCGGCGAAGGAAACCGTTAATTGATGATCCCCTCCGATAATCGGCTTGAATGCTCTTGACCGAAGCTTCAAAGCACCGCCGCCGCCTATTTCCTGAAGCAATAATTCACCTTTATCATTGTAAAAAGAATGCGTCCCGGCGTATCCCACCATGATTGTCTGACCACTGCCGTTATCTTGCCGTTCTGAATGGAAGCCGTTTGAGTATCGCGATCGATCTCAATGACAGCCTCCGCACCGCCGTTCACAGGCAGCAAGGCAAAGTCCGTATCCATTATTTCACCCATCATTCGGGAGCGGATACGTAAACTGTTATCCCCCCAGGCTTCAATTTGCAACGTTTCTCCGTTAAACTCAAAAATCAGTTTCCCATTTCCGACATATACCCTCTATGTGAATGTAGTCAATATCTACATATCCATTGTCAGATTTGTTGTTATAGTTGAAAAAACCAATATAATCGCCCCTGTAATCCTTGCCTTTAAGCCTGATTTTATCCCCTGCAGCGGCAAAGTTTACTCCATCAAAGCTATATGAAAAAATATTGATATAGTCAAAATCCCACTCCGATTTAAACCATATATGGTTACATCCTGGCTGCATTACGCAAATAACCTCTGCTATTTCATTTGTCATAAACCTAATCGTTCGTTTCCCGTCTTCTATAGAAACTCCAACCGAGGCAAAAGATCCCCCGGCAGCATGAAGCATTCCTGAGTTTTGGCCCTCTTCCATACCTGATAAATCAAACTTTGTTATTGCAGTATTTTTTTCATACCTATAGTTCCTTTGCAAGAGAGTATTTCCAGCCGTCTCTATCTTGTCCACTACTAGAGGTTTGAAAGCATAGAGTCGCAGGTAACCCGGACGCTCCTGTAAGGACCACATATCACTTCTCGGTTGGAAATTCCACATCCATTGAAGCCCCAGCTCGTTTTTGTTAAAATCATCACTTGTTTCGGGAACTACCCTTGCTGTTTCAGGGAATGGTTTTTTTAAGTCCTGCCATATCATCCTTCCCTCACTTTGTTCGCTCTTGACTAAAGGCCATTCGTCCTCCCATACAATGGGCAACAGGCTGCATGGGCGTCCATCAACATCATTCTGGCCATGGTGCGTGAAGAAATACCACTTATGCCCCTCCGGTGTGATTGCATCTATTAAATTTCCCTGGCAAGGTTCCCGATAGCCTTCAACAATCGGAAAAGGTATATGCTCATATTTGCCGGGATTTTCAAAACTTCCTGCGCTACCATCATTGTGTGTTCCATAAATACAGCTTGATTTCATAATCCAAGCCATTCTCACATGTCTGCCGTCAATAATATAACAGCCGTTATGCAAAAAATAATATTTACCGTTCTTTTTGAAAATCTTATTTGCCTCCGGTACGCATTCCAAAGGATTATATTCATCATTAGAACAATGTACAAGTACCCCATCATCCTGCAGCATGATGCCATCCTCAGAAAGTTTGAATAGCCACGACTTATAATTATTAGCAAAATTTGTGCCTATAAAATACCCTTGTCCATCATCATCCCATAGCACTGTGCAATCATCCCAGCCAAATTTAAAGCTGCTTCCATCCTGTTTCTTCACTTCATACACATCACTCCATTGTCCAAAAGGATTCTTTGTCTTTACCATGAAGAATCCTTCATCAGGAGTTCCGAAATGTATGAAAAATGTACTGTTAATTTTATTGTAGGTTATGCAAGGAGCCCATATGCCTCTGGAATACCCATCCATTTTATCCCAATTAAACCGTGGATTGATTTGTGTTAGATCCCTTACTGCATGATTTATTATTGTCCAATTTATCAGATCGCTCGAATGCAGGACCACAAGTCCCGGAGATAGTTGAAACGTCGAGCTGATTAAAAAGTAATCTTGTCCGACCCTAATGATATCAGGATCAGAATAATCTCCAGCAAGCACAGGATTATTGTAAGTTCCATCGCCTTGATCTCCCCAATTGCCTTGATACGAGCCTTTATCGAATAATTCCGTTGTAGAACTTTCCAGTTTAATCATAATTAATCAAATCCCCTCAGTGTACTGCAAAGCTGTTTTGGTGACTCCAATTTTGACTCATTTGCAATCACCCTTGAAGTGATTTTTGAGTCTGATGCTGAAAATAACGGACAGGGTAAGCTCGCCTTCAAAGCGGCTATACTTAAATTGAATGCGGTTTTTTCTATTTTCGTCAAAATGAGTACTTTATTCGCAATTTACCTATTCGGCATCAGCTGTTAAACCATTTTTGTCTTATCTCAAGTTTTTAGCCCTTGTCCAAAACTAGTCGGTCTTTAACCCAATAATAACAGCATAATCTAACAATAAAATATTAGATTATTGTGTATTTAATTTGCTGTCATCAACTTATACTGCGCCGCACCTGAAAACAAGCATCCCTATCAATCTTCAGCTCTAAGATTTAACTCAAACTCCTTGTTGCGATCACAGATCAGCACACCGTCCACAACTTCCAGCTTGGCCACCTGAATGGACGAGCGACGTGTTTCATAGTTCAAATCTTCATTATGCCCATTAACACGGCCAGGATGAGTGAAATAGAAAATATACCCCTCTTCTCCTTGTACGACCACATCTGCGTGAAGGCCGATCGTCCCGTCATCCTTACGCATGCCAGGTTGGTCGAGAATGATTCCGTTTCGTTCCCATGTCTGAAGGTCATCGGAACGGAAAACACCCTGTCCTCTCCATTCATCTATGATAAGCCAATAATATCCTTTTAAGTGAAACACATTCGGTCCTTCGTGGTTTCTTTCGGTTATCACCGGACCAATCGGCTGCCAATCATACAGATCCTTGCTCTCGGCAGCGTAGGTATGATTCCACTGTTTAAACCACATTCGAAACGTGCCGTTCGGCAGCCGGTACACACAGGCATCAATCACGTTCTCCTCACTAATTCCAAGTGTGGACTGGAACTCCCAACGAATAAGGTCGGGGCTTGTATAATGCCTGATACTAGCCTTGCCCGTCCAATCTTCCGGTACGCCGTGGACGTAAGTGACATACATATGGTATAGCCCATCATGCCAAATGATTTCAGGCGCCCAGAACGTATTTCTGCCCCAGCCTGTTTGGAGACCTTCCAGGGTTCCCCGGTATAACCAGGTTGATCCGCCATCCGATGAAGAAGCAACACCGAGATCGGTGCCATGCACCCATCCGAATTTCGGACCTTCCTGCGTTGCGCGGCGGTTCGTATAGATCATCCACCATTCCTTGGCCTGCCGATTCCAAATTACTACAGGATCTGCCGCACCGTCATAGATGGGATCCCTAAACAATGGCGATTTCATTCATTTTCCACTCCTCTTTTAGCTCTTAGCGCGTCTTGAGCTGTTGAACTTTAGAACCCTTCTCCCATTCAGTTGTTGTAAACCAATTGTGCAATAGGTTTGCGCAAAATGGCAAAGCCCCGCTTCCTGCCCGTCTGCCATGCCGCCGATCTCTATTTTTACGGTTGCCGCATTGTGAACGGTTCTAATCCTCCAGAACCGAGTCATCCATTCCATTCTAAAATTTGGGTTTTTAAATTCGGAAAATCCGGAACAAGCCATCATGTTCCGGACATCCGCTGGTCATTCAGTGACGCTGCAAACTATTCGTTCATTACAGCCGCTATTTCTACGGCATTGCGCTTTTGCCGGCAACCCGACTCGCGCCGCCAACCAATATTCAATTCCAACCATTTCCAGTTGCATCAATTGCCCTCGTCGTACTGCTTGTCTCGTCAAACGGCAGCTGCGCCATGGTCACGGTATCGCCTGTCGCTCCGCGTTTAGGGTTGTTAAAATATTACCGCTTTCAACACAACCTGTTCCCCACCCGACTATAAACGCTTTCACATTAATGAACAGGATGAACAATTTCGGACATCGGAATCCGTACGATTGGGGCTCTTACCCGGTTACTCCGGTATGATGGTGTAACTTTTTCCTTCGACTGCCTCGAACTCATATCGTCCGCTTGCAGTCAGATTCGTCAGAACAGGCTGATTGTTCTCCAGGATGCGGACCGGTCGCCCAACCTGAATTCTGCATGTCCGGGTTATGGAAGAGCGGATCTCGGCATGGGTGAGTTCCCCGTTCTCCCAGGCCAGGTCGATCCCGAATCCTCCTCGCCCTCTCAGTCCCTTGATATAGCCGCTGTTCCAGGCATCCGGCAATGCCGGCAGCAGCTGGATTTCTCCCTGGTGCGATTGCACCAGCAGCTCTGCGATCCCGGCAGTCGCCGCGAAATTGCCGTCAATCTGGAACGGTGGATGCGCATCGAAGAGATTGGCGTAAACTCCTCCGCCAGCATGATTGCCCGGCTCGTCTTCCTTCACGAGCGTCAGCAGGTTGGATAACAGACGGTGCGCACGGTTGCCATCCTTGAATCTAGCCCACAGTCCTACTTTCCATCCGAGGCTCCAGCCTGTGCCGCCATCTCCTCTTATTTCAAGCGACTTTCTTGCGGCAACGAACAGACGAGGCGTCTCTGTTTCCGTTAGCTGTCTGCCGGGGTAAACGCCAAACAGATGGGACACATGCCGATGATGAACGTCTTCATCCTCAAAGTCCTTATACCATTCCTGCAGCTGTCCGTGTTTGCCGATTTGGAGCGGCTGAAGCTTCGCGCGCGCATCGGCTAATTTCGACCGGAAAGCTTCATCCGTACCGAGAATTTCAGACGCTTCGATGCAATTCGTAAATAAATCCCAGATGAGCGAAATGTCCATCGTTGCCGAACGGCTTACCGCATAATGCTTGCCGTCTATGACGAATTTATGTTCGGGCGAGGTCGAAGGCGCGGTTTGCAAATAACCCTGATCGTCTTCGTACAGCCAATCGAGACAGAACATGGCGGCTCCCTTCATTAAAGGGTAGGCCTTATCTCGAAGGAATACACGGTTCTGAGCGAACGCGAAGTGCTCCCACAAATGCTGTGCCAGCCATACGCCCCCCATCGGCCAGTACGCCCACACCGGATCACCGTCGCCGTAATCGCCTACCGGAGCAGAATGGGCCCATATGTCCGAATTATGGTGCGCCACCCATCCCTCGGCCCCATAATTGACCGCCGCGGTTTGGCTGCCACTTAATGCGAGCCGTTCGATATAATCAAACAACGGCCCGTGACACTCTGCCAAATTGCACGTCTCGGCAGGCCAGTAGTTCATTTCCGCATTGATGTTCAGCGTGTAATTGCTGCTCCACGGTGCGCGCGTCTGGTCATTCCAGATTCCCTGCAGGTTCGCAGGCTGCGTCCCCGGCCGGGAACTGGCGATCATCAGATAGCGCCCGTAATGAAACAGCAGCTCCACAAGTCCGGGATCGCTCGCGCCAAACTGCGCAATCCGCTTATCCGTCGGCATGTCCGGCGGTGCGATACTTTCCCCCAGTTTCAAGGTGACCCGATTGAAAAGCAGTCCATGGTCGGCAGCATGCTTGTCCCGAAGCCGCCCGTAGTCTCCGTCTTTGACTTTATCGAGGACGGATTTGGCGAAGGCCCCAGGATTCCGCTCCTTGTCCGGCGCGCCGCTTTTCCCGTCGTAATTGGTGGCAGCGCTGAAAAGCAAGGTTGCGTTCGTGGCCCCGGTAACGTGATACCCGTCATGGTCGACGCTCAGCTTGCCACCTTCACACGCAACATACAGCCGGCCATGAAACTTAAGCGACTTCTGTTCCTCGGCATCTCCGTATTGTATCGGATTGTCGCTTGGGTAATAATTGGGCCATACATGCTCCGGAGCGATTCCTTCGATGACAAAATCCCCCTCGGAAACCTCAGACCGAAAGCGCAGCGGGCTGTCCAGCCGGGCGTGAAAACTGAGACTTCCCTGTTTGCTGGACCGAAGACGTATCGCAATGACTTGATCGGGAAATGAAGCAAACACCTCGCGCGAATAACGAACATCGCCGATGGAGTATTCAACCAGCGACAGCCCCCGTTCCAAATCCAGCTGCCTTCTATAGTCCCTGTACACGTCGCCGTGCTCCATCACGAGCCTCAGATCTCCAAACGGCAGGTAGGACTGCGTATACGGCCCCATCATTTCTTTGCAGAGCCGGTCAGCCTCTGCATAGTTGCCTTCCTCAATTTGTTTTCGCACTTCAGGCAAAACCTGAATAGCCCGCGGATTCGTACCGTCTTTCGGATAACCGGACCACAGCGTATCTTCATTCAGTTGAATGCGTTCGCATTCCACGCCCCCGAAGACCATCGCTCCCAATCTGCCGTTACCTACCGGCAGCGCTTCCGTCCAGTATACGGCGGGCAAACTGTATTGCAGCTTCATGGAAATCCCCCTGATTCATTTACAGTGTAACGATCGCTTTGATAACCTTGGATGCCGGATTCAGCCAATCTTGAAACCTGTCCATCATCTGTTCGAATGGCGCGTTATGCGTCATATAAGCATCTGTCTGAAGTCGGCCTTCCTGGATCAGATCGATCACGTACAGGAAGTCCTCACGTGTTGCATTTCTGCTGCCGAGCAGCGTGGCCTCCCGTTTGTGGAACTCCGGATCGTCCAGGGGAATTTCCCCTTTAACAAGGCCGACATAAACCAATCGGCCGCCGTGTGCCATGTAACGAACGGCTTCCGACATGGAGCGGGCATTGCCGGTCGCATCGAACACAACGGTCGGATATTCCCCGTTTGTCAGTTCTTCGATTGTTGAGGCAGGGTTTTCCGTCGCATGTACCGTTCCGTCAACATGTGCCCAAGCTTTGCAGAAAGAAAGCCTCTCCTTGTCGATATCCATTGCGATTACCTTGGCGCCTTGAAGTTTTGCGATCGCCATGACGCCAAGACCGATCGGACCTCCGCCAATGACTAATGCAGTCTCTCCTGACTGCAATGCCGACCTGCGCACGGCATGGGCCCCGATACTCAGCGGTTCGACGATTGCAGCCTGATCGAGCGTTAGCGAATTGGCCTTCAGCAGATGTGTAACCGGCACGGAGAGCAGCTCCTTCATACCGCCGTCGGTATGGACACCAAGTACCCGCATGGATGTGCAGCAGTTCGTCTTTCCGTTCCTGCAAGCGATGCAGATCCCACAATGCAGATAAGGAATAATACTGACTTGATCACCGGCATGCAAACCCGCATCATTGTCCCCGATCCACTCGATGATGCCGGACAGCTCATGTCCAAGAATTCGCGGATACGTGAAGAAGGGTTGATTCCCTTTAAAAGCATGAATGTCGGTTCCACAAATGCCGATACGTTTGATCCGCACGATCCCTTCCCCGGTAACGGGGGACGGTTCTGGAAGTTCGATCCGTTTAAACTGCCCGACTTGTTCGCAGACGATAGCTTTCACAGTTTTTATTCTCTCCTTTTGGTACTAAAGATTAATATCAGTATTGTATGCCTGGATACCGCTGGACCAGGTTTTATCTTTGATAGGCTCCAATATCCCCAGCACTTCGTGGAGCAATTCATGGTCAATCGGCTCCGTGACCCATGCCGCATTCTTGCGAATATTGGCCGGATTGGCCGTGCTGACGAGCGTAGTTGGAATTCGTTCGTTCATGGTTGAGAATTGTATAGCGAGTCTGGAAATATCTTCGCCTTGCTCCGCGCAATACTCCGCAGCCTGTCGGCAAATCCGCTTGATTTCATCGCCTGCCGGATGCCAGTCCGGTGTACCGCGCGTGCCTAGCAGTCCCATCGAGAGCGGGGATGCATTCACAAGACCGACCCCTTTCTCCTCGATGAGCGGCAGAAGCCTCAGCAGCGTTGTGTCGCTCAGGGAGTAGTGACAATAGGAGATTATCGCATCCGCCTGAACATGAGGGAGGAATGTCTCGAAGAGACGGATCGGCAGGCCGCAGATTCCCGTATTGCGGATTTTGCCTTCCCGCTTAAGCCTATCAAGTGCGGGGAAAGCCTCCTCATACAAGATTCCAGGCTCAACAAACTCGATATCGTGGAGAAATAGAATATCGAGATAATCGGTATGAAGTCTTGCAAGGCTTTCTTCCACACTTGCGACGATCCGCCGACCGGAAAAATCGAAGGTATCAGGTCCATACCTGCCTGCTTTGGAAGACAGATAATAGCGGCTGCGCGGAACTTCCCGGATTGCCTTCCCAAGCACGGACTCCGCTTTCGTTAACCCGTAGTAAGGAGCTACGTCGATATAATTGATCCCGGCGTCAAGCGCCTCATGAACCGTGCGGATGCCTTCTGCATCATCAATGTCGCGAAACACGGATCCAAGCGACGATGCGCCAAAGCTTAGGATGGAAACGTCCATTCCGGTATTCCCGAGCTTCCTGTATTTCATATATACCTTCCCTCTCAACGATTAAAATGTGATCGTTCTTTACCCCAATAATAACAGCATAATAAAACAATAAAATATAAGATTATTGTGTATTTATGCTCTTATTTGCTATCATCAATTATAGTGTCGAGGAGGGGATTCGAAATGAAAGCAATTCACAAAAGATTAAGCGAGGGAAATAAAATCCCTGTGGTCCTTGTTTACAAGGATACCAAGACTCCCCAGATGGAACTTCCCCACCATCTGCACGACTGGCATGAAATCATCTATGTATATTCCGGAAAAGGTACTCTGCTGGTCAACCACACTTTTTACGAGATGAACGAAGGCGACCTGTTTCTCATTCCCGGCAATACCGTACACCGCGCTTTTCCCGACGAATACAACCCTGTAACATCGAGCGCCCTCTTCTTCAGCCCAGCCTTGATCCAGCCGCTGGAGTTGGGGGAACAGGGCTCCATTCTCCGCTGTCTCGAGAATGCAAGGCGAAACAAGCAGTACAAATTAGAAACACCGCAATCGGAACGTGCTTCTATTACATCCTTCGTTGCTTCCATCCATGAAGAGCTCGGTAAAATGATGGCATATTATCAAACCGCTGTTCAAATCCGGGTCTGCGACCTGCTGCTGACGTTAAACCGTATTTCTTTGCCAGGCACCTCAGCCAAGGGGGATTCAATGCTTGAGCCTTTATGGATGCGGGAAACCTTATCATACATGGATACCAATATCGGCGATCCTAACATGACACTTTCCGCACTGTCCAAAAGGGCTGCGATCACACCGTCACACTTCTCCAGGGTGTTCAAACAACTGACCGGTATGAACGTTACGGAATATGTCGTGGTCAAGCGAGTCATGCTGGCGAAAGAACTGCTGGTACGTACGGATGACAGCATCAAAACCATATGTGAAAAATGCGGGATGGAGAGCGAGTCGTACTTTTATCATAAATTCAAGCTTATTACAGGCATGACACCGAAGGCTTACAAAACGCTGCATCGGATATAGCTGCGATGCAAGCAGCTTTAAAGGCAAGAAGTACGAAGTCGCGGTAGCGCCCACACAGCCGGGTCGGATGAATTAAAGCTTGCTTGACTTGTAAGAACCTGGCTGCTTCGGTCCGGATGAATGACCCTTAGTACGGATTGGTGCGTATGATTGATATAAAGAACATAACTGCTTACGTGGATTCGGTCTGGATTGCGGGTCGGCGGCAAACGTAAGAAACGCCGTATTCCACGGCTCGTCTCCTGCTCTCACATGGTCGCGCATATTGTCCAGATCGGCCAGCGTTATGGCAATGTTTGTAAGAAGTAATCAGCGGCGAAACAGCCGCATTCGCCGATTCAATGCCTCCAAAACCTGTAAAGGTAACGGCTGTCGTAATACAAAGGATACTGGAAACAACCTTCTTGTAAGCGATCTCACTTGCGATAAACCCATTTCATTTTCCTCCTTTTTTGAACATTCATAACCTGTGTTTCTGATAACCTCCCACATAGCTCTTAAAGCTTAATGATGAGAGGCCCCTAACCTCAAAATCGAGATTGGGGCCTCTGGTCATGCTTTCGACAGATGACACCCGAGAAATTCCGTTTGAGCTAGATCACGATCTGTGCCCAGCGGATCAGAATATCCGCTTGCTCTTGCGTGAAATATTTCCCGGTTTGGTCCGTTACCTGTTTGATATAGTCGGCCATCATGCTCCTGGCCGCGTCTATTTTACCTCTGGAGGCTGCAGCTTTGGCCTGATCGAGTTTTTGATGGTACGACTTAGCAACAGTTTCCCAACCCTTATAGCCGGTCGTTTGCATAAAGGTGTTCGTCACGGTCTTCAAGCTGTCAAACGTGACCGTCACCGTAAAGGTGTGGGTGACCGTTGTTTGATGGCCTGCCATATCCTCTGCCGTAACCGATATCGTGTTCTGGCCCGCAGGCAGCGTGTACGCCTTCGCTTGAACCAGCGGTGCGGTACATGGCGTACCGTATACACTCGAGACGACATCGGTCGCGCTGCATGTAATGATCACCGTCTGGTCGACCGTGTACGATGACTCGCCCGTTATCTGAACTACGGGTGCGCTGCGGTCGATCTTGATCTCCAGCGTTTGAGCTTCTCCCGGTTCGACGGAACGGCGGTACATAAACGGATGCGTTCCCTCTTGATCCAGGGTTACATTCGCACTATAGACAGCCCAGGTGACGCCCTTGTCCAGGCTGTATTCCGCGATTGCCGCCGGAGACAGTGTCACCGTGACCGATGACGTATACCAGCCGTTCTTGCCGTTTGGAGCTGCAGGATCTGCGGACGCCGTTACATCCTTCCACTGCAGTCCTTTAAGTGCGGCAAGCAGCCCTGCGGATGCGGCATCGATCTCGGCCTGGTTTGCAGCTGCATTATTGTAGACCGATTGTGCATTCGATACTTCCGCTTGAAGCGCTTGTACGCTCTCCTCTGTGTAGAGCTCGGCATTGACCTTCGCTGCTTCTTCCAGCAGGATCGGAATTAACGTTTTGTCAATCCAGTTCGCCGTATTATTCATGGTGGCCTTGATCTCGTCCGCGTTCAGGACGTAGTTGTAGACGCGGAATTCGTCGATCATCCCATTGAACAACGGATCGTTAAACTGGCTTTTGCCAATGTAATTGACGCCCGGCTTAAAATCGCTCGGCTTGATGGTCGTATTGGTATTCGTCGCCTTCAGCTCGCCGTTCACATACAGCTTCGCCGAACCACTTCCTAGCGTCACCGCGACGTGAACCCATTGATTAACGGCAAGCTGCGACGTTTGTACGATTTGTTCGCCGCCGCCGTTCTTGATCGCGAAACGCAGCGTATTGTTGCCCGATCTCGGCGTAAGGAACATAAACTGATTCGTATTGTTGCCGAAGTCGAAGATTCGCTGCCACTGGTTGCCGCCCTTCCAGTAGACCCAGGTTGCCAGGGTGATCTCATTGTACCCGGCTAGAGCATGCGTCGAAGGCAGTTTGACGTAGTTATCCGTGCCGTTCAGATTGATGGCCTGGCCGACCTTTCCTTCCGTGTAAACCGGAGGTCCGAATACGGCCCCGCCGGATGCGGACGAGCCGTACGAATTGTTCGCATTTCCTTCAAACGCGTAGAGCGAAAGAGGGACGGGAACAAGCGACTTCCCCGCTTGGTCAAGCTGAGCGGCAAGCTGCGCCTTGTCGGCACCCGGTTTCGCCATCTCCGCTTCGATACGTGCAACTTCCTTCAGATAAAGGTAGTAGCTGCCCTTCGTATAGCCTTCAGCCGAGAGGATACCCAGCTTCACCTTGAACGCCACCGTCTGGCTGACCGAATAATTGGCGTTGCTCACGGTGAAGGTTACTGAATGGCTGCCGTAATCGGCCTGGCCCGGCTTCCAGCTGAATACGCCGGTCGCCGCGTTGAACGCTGCCCCTGCGGGCAAATTCGCGGCGCTGTAAACCAGCTGCTCGCCAGTCGGATCGGATGCCGGAACCTGATAGCTGAAGTCCTTCTTTGCCGTCAGCTCCACCGTAGTATCGGGACCAATAACCGGCTGTCCTTTGACTGTGATTTTAATCGTTTTGGAAGAAGACATTTCACCGGCCGTCGCAGTAAAGGTTACGGTATGCACGCCGCTCTGTTCTTTGCCCGGCGTCCAGACGAACGTTTGAGCGGCCGCATCAAAGGATGCTCCTTCGGGCAGACCGTTCACCCCATATACGACATCCGTAACCGCATTGACTGCTTGAACCTTGAATGTTAGCGTGTTTTCTGCAATGACAGTCTTGTCTGCAAGGGATTGAAGAACCGGCATGCCCGGAATATATTTCAGTCCTTTGAATGCAGCCAGCAGATTGCTATCCGCGATATCAATCTCTTCCTGAGTCGCATCCGGGTTATCGTGTACCGCAGCTGCCGCAGCAGCGTGCTGCACGACCGACTGCAAACTTTCTTCCGTATAGATGCCGGCTTCTTGCGCTGCCGCCGCTTCATCCAGCAAGTGCGCGAGCAGCGTCTTGTCAATGCCGATTTTAAGGAACTCGATTTCTTCAAAGTTTACGAAGCCGAAATGGTCGTCGTAAATGCGAATATAACGGTATGGCGTCCTGTCTGGATTGATGACGGAATACCATTCATATACGCCTACCCCTTTAATGCGATGCAGATCAGTCCAGTTCACGCCGTCTTTCGAACCCTTGAAGACGGTGTCGTTGACTCGGTGGGTAGCATTCCTCCTCGGCAGGTAGCGGAACGTATCCACCACTTTTTCGTTTCCTGCGCCAAAGTCCACGTCAACCCAGCTCTCTTTAGACCTGGTGTGGGCAATCGTGTCGGGATTTTCATCAAATAAATACCATGCGTTCTGTTCCTCGGAGATGTTATCATTCTGCCAAAACTTCTCAGAGGCCCTGGCCATCGATGGATCCATCTGAATTTTCGTCAGCAGCGTCCGAACCGAAACGAGCAGCTTCTTCGCATCGTAGATTTCGTCAATCAGCTGCGCCTCTTCAAATTCAGGCCTCATCATCTCCGCTTTAATACGATCCAATTCCTTATGGTACAGATAGAAGCTCGCCTTCGTATAGTCGTAGGCCGGCAAGCTCTTCGCATCCTCCAGCACCACCGAAATCGGATCCGCATCAGCGGAAACAGTGGCCGAGAACGGTTGCGGGGAACCGTCGTCATGAACGGCCAGCACCTTATAATACACACTGCCATACCGTAAGACGTCCTGGAATGGCTTCGCTCTTGTACCTGTGAGAACCTCCTCCCAGGGGGAGCCGTCTTCCAGTTCAGTCGTGCCTGCCTTGAATACCGGATCGATCAAGCTCGCCTCTTCATCATAGGTGCGGTATACGTTGAACCAGGAGGCTTGCTTCGGTTTAGTCCAATGCAAAGTGATTTGATCTTTTTCTTTTTCAACAAACGGAATCAGACTCTCTCTCGGCATTTCCGATACGGTTACTTCACTGAATGCTGCCTCTTGAGTCGATATGAGTCCTGTATAATATGCATATGGGAATAAACTTTCTGTCTTGGCGACGTATTCCCAATCGACTCCATCTTTCGATACAAATGCGTAGGCGATCTGTGAATTATGATGCCACAATAGCTTGATATAAGGATAGTCATTGATATGATACCCTTTAATTCCATGATTTAACGGACTTACAGCTTTACCGCCATTCCATACCACAAAGGATACTCGATTACGATCTTGCAATACCAGGTTCCCTTGGTCATCCGCGCCGAAATAAAGATAACGGGAATTTTCAGAAAGCTTTTCCCTTAACATAATACCGCTGAGAGCGCCGCTATTCTGATCAATTCTGGCACTGATAGAGCTATTTCCAACGGCTGTCTGATGGACAAAGTGGAAGGAGTCATTAATATCTCTTTTATAGATATTAAAATCATCCCCTTCACCCAGGCCTTTTCCATCTACATTCTGAATTGTAATCACATCACCGTTAATCGTTGCGCTGCCTTTGGTGGTACCTATGAGATCCTGCTGCCATGGGGAAGCCAGATTTTTGGATCCGGCATCGCTCAGATCTGCTTTTGCGCGCCATGACTCCCAGCCTGATCCGTGTTCATTAACGGCTGCCACTTTATAGTAGTAAACTTTCCCATTGACTACATCGGTATCTTTATAGTGACTGCCCGTTAACCCTTCTGCAATCACGGCATACGGACCATGTTCTACTTCCGAACGTTTGATGGTGTACGTCTTTCCTCCGGCAGTGGTTTTCCAAATCACATCTACAAATCCATTGCCTTCAACCGCTTTGGCAAAATCCACATGACTTGGCTTTGGCGTTGGATCAAATTTGGACGATAATTTAAGAACCATTCCTTTTTCAGGTCCAATGGTTACTTTTCCATTGATTACCGGAATATTGGCTTTTGAAACAAGATCGAAGATCTCATTTCCTGTATAATCGGAAGGCAGCTCCACCTCAAAGGATCTTTCATTCTCGTATTCAGCACGAGTGGTATTCATGAGGATGAAATACTCCCCATATCTTGCAACCCTTAAATCCGACAAAGATGAATAGGGGTGATCGACTTCAAGATTGTCTCGCACCACTGTACCAACCCCCGGCTGATAAGCAGTGGGTAATATTTCACCAGCCAGGGACTGAGGCGCAAACCCTTTGGTTGCCGGATCTGATCGCTGGTAAAATAGATCCACATCATGAGGTCTGATGTAGTAATCTGTATATTGAAATTGATTATTGTGAGCAACTTGTACCGTTCCCACATACTTAGGGGTAACAATATGAAGCCTGCCAGTGGCCGAAACTCCCAAATTCAGCCATGCTAAAGCCCCGAACATTCTAAAGTTCCCATCTCGCATGGAGATGAATGCATTATCTACATCGATCCATGCAAACTGTTCATAATCCTCCGGATTCACACCTAATGCAGCAATCTCTTCTTCTGTATAATAATCAAAATCGGTCTGAGGAATGACAACCCCGGCCTTTACATCATTAAATCTTGCATAGTCCTTCCGGGTTTTGAATATATACTCATAGGTCTCAGGCAGATGGAAATCCCTCGAAGACAAATCACCCATTAAGCGATTATCCATCTTCATCTGCTGTACGGCCCCTACGGTATATTTGGCATAGTCCCAATACCGCTCCCATTCCGGACCGCTATATCGTTCTTCATGATCCGCCATATGTTTTTCCAAATAAGCATAGGACGTGCCATATCCGAGCATTCTGGCGCCATAAGCAGGAGTTCTGGAAGGCATACCCCCATTTCGTGCATCTACAGTGGCATTCATCGCTATGAGTCGTTTGCCCTCATCATCCAGGTCTTGGATTCGAGTCCACACACGAGCATAAAAGTTGTGAAGAGCTTGTTTCAGAAGTTCATCATTGAGTTGTTCATCCCCAGGCTGATCCAAGGTTTTATAGAAGTAATCCAAAATATAATTGGCTACTTCCCCATAAATTCCCACATAGTGATTTTCTCTTGTCAACCCGGCTTTGGTTAGATTTGTATAATGTTCTCCATAAGGATTACGCCGTACAACATGACCCTCTTCATCCAATTTGCTTTTTGCAAGCCCTTTTCCGACAATGTGTACATAGTCATCTGTAAAGACAGCTGAATTATCATGCGCAAACAAAGAATGATAGAGATCTAATTCTTCCCCGTTAGGACCAACCAATACTTCTTCTCCTAACCATGGTCTTACTCCAAACATTTCTAATACAATTTGATGACTGCGCGCTTTCCCTTCATAAAATTTGGACCCTACCATCCTGAGCCCTTCATGAGCTTTCCATGCGCCTTCGTACGTATAGAACACCTGATTCGTAATATAAGATTGTCTGGAACGGGCAAAATCAAAATTCGCTTTCAGTACCCGTTCCCATGCCATTCGACGGGTTAATGATTCACCATTCCACCCTGCGCTGGCGAGGGAAAATTCTCCTTCAACCGTTCCTGTATCAAAGGGTTGATCCAGAAAGTCATTATAGGCTTCTTCTCCTAACACATCTTCATCAAAGATCAGGGTTTCCGCAAGATACAACGCCTCACCTAATTCGCCGTGAAAGCCGCCCCAATCCCCCTGGTGTCCTCCGCGAAGCACCAGTCTTGTATTTCCATAATAGTTTTTCGTATGAACATCAATGGCCTGAAACATACGCATTAACGCTTCACGTTTCGCTTCCGGGGTTTTCATTGGAGATATGTCCTGTTTCAAGACCATGGCATAATACCGAAGTTGATTTGTGTATTTCGCGATATTTAACGTGTTATTCGGATTATTGCCGAGATGGTTATACAGATTATTAAAGGTGTTAATTGGTTCTTGTCTTAACTGTTCAATTCTTGCTTCAATTTCCTCATAGGTATCACCAGATTGCAGTACGGTCTCCGGTCCCTGATTTTCTTTAAACTTATACCCCTGCACTTCGTCATCCACATCAATATAAGCCTGGGTATGGGAATAACCGGTATAGTACCCCCTTGATGGTTGTTCTACCTTACCCGGGGGATTCGTTGTATTAATTGTAATTTCTACTATTTCTTTCCCTCTCGTTGACTCCAGAGGAAGCACAATGGTGCTGTATATAAATTGATTCGGTGCTCGTTCGCCACCAAACAGAGCACCATAATCCCCCCCTCTGAAATATCCGATCTGTTCGCCATTGATCACAATTTGCGCTCGAGCTCCCGGAGGCATCGTCTCATTTCCTGAAAACTTCACCGTAAAGTAATTTTGCAGATACGGATCCACTTTCATGGAAAAGGTTAAAAAACCTCCTGTATCTGAAGCAGGAATACGCGGCTCAGATACTCTGGCATTCTCCCCCATAAAACCGGTGATCACGCTTGTAAATTCACCCCTGAAATTGTGAGCGCTTTCGGAATCGGCATTGCCGAAATCGATCTTATCCAAAATACCGTAAGCAGGTTCAGACTGTGCAGATTCAAGCTGCGGATCTTCATTAGCCGCGAATACACGATTATTCACCGCGGGGACGAGCAATTGCAACAGCATGGCTGCCGCCAGACAGACGGCCAAGGTGCGCATGGTCCAGGCTGCTTTCTTGTTACCTAAATACATAATGGCGATCCTCCTTGATTATTGTGCTGTTCAAGCATTCTTTATGGTCTGTATCCCTTTACTCTCCTTTTTTCCATGCATCACCTCCCGCGAAATCGCCACTTTCAGCCGAATACCGGAACATGTTCGATAAGGAAGCAGAAATATCGGAATCATGTCGGAAGGTCCGGAACATCGCGTTCATGTTCCGGACTTCCGCTAGTTCATTCACTGCCGCGGCAATTTACTGCTCCTTATTCGCCTTACAGATGACGCCCGAGATATTTTCGTTTGAGCTAGATCACGATACCAGCCCACCGGATCAGAATTTCCGATTGTTCTTTGGTGAACGATTTGCCGGTCTGATCCGTTACTTTGCCAATATAGTCGGCCATGATATCCTTCGCCGCAGCGGTCTGGCCGGCAGCAGCCTTCGCTTTCGCCTGATCCAGCAGTTTATTCAAGGAACTGGCGACGTTATCCCATCCTTTGGCATTTGTTGCCTGCAGGAATGATGTTGTTACTGACTTCAAGCTGT